>NZ_JBBKZT010000022.1:0-96870 GCF_037889975.1 Variovorax rhizosphaerae
GGGCTTCCATGCGGAAGACGTGCCGCACGACGACCCGAACTTCCTGGTCGCGCTGGCGGCCTTCATGAACCGCCGCTACCGCGCCCGTGCCTCGGGCATCAGCGGCCAGCTTGATGGCCATGGCGTCAAGGTCGGCGAGAAGTTCGTCGTGGTCACGCTCGACGCCGAAGGCCGGCATGTCCATACGCCGGTTTCAGTCACCGACTTCAAGACCGGCTCCAGCGCCGTGCAGGTCGGAACGTCCACTTTCAGGATCTGCAGCTCCGCGCAACTGGGGAGCGTGCGTGTCGAAGGTGTTGTCAATGACAAGCCGTTCACGGCCCAGGTCGAGCGTGGTGCCGGCAAGAATCCGCTGGCACTGCGCGTGTCGCACAACGGCACGCAGATCGAGGCCATGGTGCTGTCGCCGCTCGGTGCACGGCTGCAGAAGCTCATGCCCTACAAGGCGCCGCCGGACCTGAGCAAGTACCTGATGTCGCCGATGCCCGGGCTCTTGGTCGAAGTGGCCGTGAAGCCCGGCCAGCAGGTGCAGGCGGGCGAGAAGCTCGCGGTGATCGAAGCGATGAAGATGGAGAACGTGCTGTTCGCCTCGCAGGACGGCGTGGTCGGCACGATCTCTGCCGGCAAGGGCGAGTCTCTGGCGGTGGACCAGGTGATCATGGAGTTCGCATGACAACGACAACCCTGCGTCCATTCAAGGTGCTGGGCATCCAGCAGATCGCCATTGGCGGGCCGGACAAGGTCAAGTTGCAGAAGCTCTGGGTCGAGATGCTCGGCCTGGAAGTCACCGGCACCTTTCGCAGCAAACGCGAGAACGTCGACGAGGACATCTGCGCGATCGGCAGCGGCCCGTTCAAGGTCGAAGTCGACCTGATGCAGCCGCTGGACCCTGACAAGAAACCGGCGGTGCACACCACGCCGCTCAATCACATCGGGCTGTGGATCGACGACCTGCCCGTGGCGGTCGAATGGCTGAGCGCCAAGGGCGTGCGCTTTGCCCCCGGTGGCATCCGCAAGGGCGCGGCGGGCTTCGACATCTGCTTCCTGCATCCGAAGGCGAATGACGAATTCCCGATCGCGGGCGAGGGTGTGTTGATCGAACTGGTCCAGGCGCCTCCCGAAGTGGTCGCGGCATTCGACGCGCTGGCCCGGTAATTTCGCAGGGTCATCCGCAGAGTGTGCGGCCAGCTGCAATGCCTGCATCGCGCGAAACGCGCGATTTCATCCGCGGTGCTCTGCGAGACAGCGTTGTCACTTCGAAGTCCGCCCGGCATGCGGTGCGCGCCGGGCGCCTTCACTGTGCCGGCCCCTTCGGGGCTTCCCTGCAGTGCGCGCGTTCGGCGGGGTCCACATGAACTCGCTTCGCTCAAACAGCATGTGGCCCTGTTGGTACCCGCATAACTTCGCTGCGCGAAGTGAGCGGATCCCCGCTACGCGAGCCGCCAAACGCTGCGCGCTTCGGCGGCACAGAGGCGGCGCCCGGCGCGCACCGCATACCGGGCTCAGGGCGTATGCGGTGGTCGATTTCCCCTTCGCCTCACCCCCGAACTCGGGTCCACTTCTGACCAACAGCAATCGCGAATGCTGTTGATCGCGTTGCTCGTTCAAGTGTTCCAGTGGGCCGGGCGTTTTCGCTTTCGCATGCTCGTGACGATGACGATGACGAGGACGAGGACGAGGACCTCCGCTCTGAGTCCGGCGCAAGCCGCTGACTGGTCGCATTTCTACGTCTGAAAGAGAACAAGTCCGCCGAACAAACCCCGAGCCCGGTATGCCAAGCGCGATGGTCGCCGCCTCTGTGCCGCCGAGGAGCGCAGTCATTTGCGGATCAGGGCTCGCAGCTGTTTGAGTGGAGCGCCAGCGGAGCGAGTTCTGCGAGACCCCGCGAATGGCGAGCACCGCAGGGGAGCCCCGAAGGGGCCGGCACAGTGAAGGCGACCAGCGTGCTTGGCATGCCGGGCGGCCTTCGCAGTGGATCCGATCTGCCAGGACGGCAGGCACGCAATCTCATGAGCACGCTCAACTCAACCGCTGCCATGCCGCGCAAATTGCGCCAGCGCTCGTGGCGTTGCAACAGACCGGGGTAGGCGATGGCCTCGACACTCCCGTCGGGCCGAAAAAGATCGCGGTCAGCGACCTTCCAGTTCAGCGCATCGTTGGATCGGGATCAGCTTGCAGCCCGTCTTGCCCTGCAGTTCGTCGAAACTCACGCCGGGCGCAAGCTCCGTGACCTTCAGGCCTTCAGGCGTCACGTCCATCACAGCCAGGTCAGTGATGATGCGATTGACCACGCCCACGCCGGTCAACGGCAAGGTGCAGGCCTCGAGGATCTTCAGGTCGGTGGTGCCGTCCTTCTTCCGCGCGACGTGCTCCATCAGGATGATCACGCGCTTGACGCCGGCCACCAGGTCCATCGCGCCGCCCATGCCCTTGACCATCTTGCCGGGAATCATCCAGTTGGCCAGATCACCCTTCGCGCTGACCTGCATCGCGCCGAGGATCGACAGGTTGATCTTGCCGCCGCGGATCATCGCGAAGCTGTCGTGGCTGCCGAAGATCGCGCTGCCAGGCAGCGTGGTCACGGTCTGCTTGCCGGCGTTGATGAGGTCGGCGTCGACCTGGTCCTCGGTCGGAAAGGGGCCGATGCCCAGCATGCCGTTCTCGCTCTGCAGCCAGACTTCCTTGTCGCCGACGAAGTTCGCCACCAGCGTGGGAATGCCGATGCCGAGGTTGACGTAGAAGCCGTCTTCGAGTTCTTGCGCCGCACGTGCGGCCATTTGGTCTTGGGTCCAGGGCATGTCAGTTTCCTTTGGTGTTGCTCACGGTGCGCTTCTCGATGCGCTTCTCGGGCGTGGCGTTGAGCACGATGCGGTGCACATAGACGCCTGGCAGATGGATATCGTCCGGTGCGATCTCGCCAACCTCGACGATCTTCTCGACCTCGACGATGCAGACCTTGCCGGCCATCGCCGCGGCCGGGTTGAAGTTGCGTGCCGTCAGGCGGAAGCGCAGGTTGCCGGACTTGTCGGCCACGTCGGCCTTGACCAGCGCCACGTCGGGCACCAGCGAGCGTTCCATGACGTAGGTTTCGCCGTCGAACTCGCGCAGTTCCTTGCCTTCGGCGACTTGCGTGCCGACGCCGGTCTTGGTGAAGAAGGCCGGGATGCCCGCGCCGCCCGCACGCAGCTTTTCGGCCAGCGTGCCCTGCGGCGTGAATTCCAGTTCCAACTCGCCGGCCAGGTACTGGCGCTCGAACTCCTTGTTCTCGCCGACGTAACTCGCGACCATCTTCTTGATCTGGCGCGTCTCCAGCAGCTTGCCGAGGCCGAAGCCATCGACGCCCGCGTTGTTGGAGATACAGGTGAGATCCTTGACGCCCGAGTCATGCAGCGCGTCGATCAGCGCCTCGGGAATGCCGCAGACGCCGAAGCCGCCGACGGCGAGAGTCTGGCCATCGGCCACGATGCCCTTGAGCGCCGCGTCGGCGGTAGTAAAAATCTTGTTTGCCATGAATGTCTCTGATAAGTGGTCGTTGGCGATCCGGCGCTCAGCGCCGATTCGCGGCCAGGGCCGTGCGGCACAAATCACGGTGCGCCGCGGAGAACAGTCCCAGCAAGCCCACGACGTAGGCCTCGCTCGTGACCGTGATGTCCCGGTTCGGGAAACCTTCCGGCTCCCATTCGGGGCCGTAGGGGGCGCTGGTGATGGACGTTGGCTGGTTTGCCGGAAAGATCGAGGCGTCGAGGGAGTTCATGTTGTCTCGCAGTGCGTGGAAGTGGTGAAGGGGGCTTCAGAAGCGCAATCGCTGATGCAACTTTAGGCACTGCAAGGATGTGGCGCTTTGCGAGTTGCGACATGCATTTCGCATTTCATGCCACTGCACATGAGGCGCATCGCCGTCCTGCGCGTGCAGGCACTGGTGTCGATACGACTTCGCCTGCGATCCAACGCAAAGCCGTATGAGACGCGACGGTATGCCTTCCACGCAAAGGCGACTCGACCATCGCGAAGTCGATCAGGGGCGGTCGGAGATCGCCGCCCGACGGGACACTCAGCCCGCAGCCGGTGCGACCGATCCGCCCACGATGCCGTGGCGCTTCAGGGATGCCGCCACGAAGCCGCTGGCCTTCATCTCCTCGACGAATGCCGCAAGCGCCGATGCGGCGCCCGGACCGCGGTCGGCGGGCACGCCCATGGCCTGCTGGATGACCATGAAACGACCCGGCAGCAGGCGCAGGCCGCCATGCTGCACCGCCCATCCGTCCAGCATGGTGCGGATGCCGGCCGCGACATCGATCCGCCCTTCCAGCAATGCCGTCAGCACGTCCGGCACATGCGTGCTGCGCTCGATGGTTGCGTGCTGAAGTTCGCGTGTCAGGAACAGGTCGTAGGCGCTGCCCGTGCCGACGCCGACGCGCAGCCCGGCGCGATCGACCTCCGTGTTGTCGCTCAGCGCGGCATCCGCCTTGACCAGGTAGCAGCCCTCGATCAGCACATAGGGCGCGGTGAAGCTCAGTCCCTCGCTGCGCGCCGGGTCGATGGCGAAGAAGCCGATGTCCGCCTTCGCGTTGCGTACGGCATCGACCGACTGCGCGGCCTTCTCGAACACCACCAGTTCGACTGCCAGTCCAAGGCGCTCACCCAACGCGCGGGCCAGGTCGATCGATACGCCGACGGGCTCGCCGCTTGCCTTGTCGCGGTTGGCGAGGATCGGATTGCCGAGGTTGATGGAAGCGCGCAACACGCCGGTGGGTGCGAAGGCGCGTGCGAGGGAAGGGTCGGTGATGAAGGTCATCGGGAAAGTGCAAGGGCAGCGGCGGGCTGCTTCTCGCGGGCTCCAGAGGGGAAGGAGCCGGCGAGTTTAAGGCGGCGCGTGGCAGCCCGCGTCGTGCGTTTTCAGGGGGCGACGATGGGCTCCAGCCCGGTCTTGCGGATGGTCGGCGCAGCGCTGGGGCTGTTGAAGTACTGGATCAGCTGGCGCGCCGCCGCCGGGTCCTTGCTGCTGGTCGAGACGCCGGCCGAGAAGATGGTTACGCGTTGCACCGCCGCTGGCAGCACGCCGATGAAGTCGATGCCCTCGATTGGCAGCAGTTCGCTGACCTGCTGCAGTCCCAGCGCCGCATCGCCGCGCGCCACGACCGTGCCGACGCGCTCGCTCAGGATGCGCTTGCTCTTGGGCTTGACCTGGTCCTCGATGCCGAGGTCCTTGAGCATCTCGGTCTCGTAGTAGGTGCCGCTGGCGCTGGCCGAATAGGCGATCGACGGCGCCGCGATCAGCGTGCGCTTGAGCGCGTCGACGGTGCTGATATCGGGCTTGGGCGTGCCCTTGCGCACTGCGAGTCCAATGGACGAGCGCACCAGGTCGACCTGGCTGCCGGGGATCACCTTGCCTTGCGTGACCAATGCATCGAGGGCGGGGCGCGCGAGGATGACGATGTCGGCGGGTTCGCCGCGCGCGAGTCGGCTGGGGATGGAGTCGCTCGCCGCGCCCATCGACGCGCCGTAGGCCGTCTGCACCTTGTAGCCGGTGGATTTCTCGAAGGCCGGCGTGAGTTCGTTGTAGGCCGCGGTGAAACCGCCCGAGGTCATGACGTTGATCGTCTTGCCGGTGCTTGGCTGGCCGGTGCCCAAGCCGGCGCAGCCGGCGAGGGCGAGCGCCGCGGCGAGAAGTGCCGCGCGGCGAGAGAGTTGGAAGATGCTGGGGCCCATGCGCTTGTCTCCTTGAGTTGGAGACAAATGCTAGAAGCCCAAGCTGTCAATCCACCGACAAAGCGCTCAGGGTAAACGCGGGTTGGTGGAACCCCGCGTGGTGGCTCAGTTCTTGTAGCTGGGGTCGACGCGATCGAGCTTGCGGATCAGCGAGGGCCAGACGAAATTGCCGCCCAGGCCGTCGGTCTGCACCTTCATTGCGTGGCCCACGCCCTCGACGATGCGCGGGTCGACCTGCGTCAGCGCGGCGCCGCCGGATTGCGCCGCGAGCTGGATCTGGCAGGTGGACTCGAAGACGTACATCGCCAGGAAGGCATCGGCCACGGTCTTGCCGCAAGTCAGCAGGCCGTGGTTGCGCAGCATGAGGTAGTTGGCGCTGCCCAAGTCGGCCTGCAGTCGCGCTTTCTCGTCGTCGCGAATGGCCACGCCTTCATAGCCGTGGTAGGCCAGCGAACTCAGCACGAAGGTGGATTGCTGGCTGATCGGCAGGATGCCGTCCTTCTGGGCGCTGACGCCGACGCCGGCGCGCGTGTGGGTGTGCAGCACGCATTGCACGTCTTCGCGCACGGCGTGGATGGCGCTGTGGATCACGAAGCCGGCCGGGTTGACCGGGTGCGGCGTGTCGATGAGCTTGTTGCAGTCCTGGTCGACCTTGACCAGGCTCGACGCGGTGATCTCGTCGAACATCAGGCCATAGGGGTTGATGAGGAAGTGATGCTCGGGGCCGGGAATGCGCGCGCTGATGTGCGTGAAGACCAGGTCGCTCCAGCCGTACATTGCGACGAGGCGATAGCAGGCGGCGAGGTCGACGCGCAGTTGCCATTCCTCGGCGGATACGAGTTTCTGAATTTCGGTCTGGGTGTTGGCGTTCATGGGATGGGTCTCCTGTGGCGTGGGGTGCGGAGACTGTAGGCTTCGGGCGCCGTGCAAACTGTCCGAAAATGGACAATGCAATATCCGCGTAAACCCTTGGTTCATCCACACGCCGCCGCTGATGTCTTCCCGTTCCAAGCTGCACCTGTCGGCTGCGCACCGCGACACGATGGGCGCCAATCCCTGGTTCGCCGGCATTCCGGTGGCGCAGCGGGAGGCCTTGCTTGGCGCGGCCGAACTGACGCACTGGCGGCGCGGGGCGATGCTGTTCCGGCAGGGCGATCCGGTCACCCTCGCGGGCACCGGCCTGTACGGGCTGGTGCGGGGGATGGTGAAGGCGTCGACGCTGCGGCACGACGGGCGCGAAGCCATCCTCTCGGTCATCGAGCCCGGCAACTGGTTTGGCGAGATTTCATTGATCGATGGGTCGCCGCGCACACACGATGCGACGGCGCTGACCGCGCTCGACATGCTGGTGGTGCCGCCCGAGGCTTTCGCTGAACTGATGCGCGACGTGGCGTTCGCCAATGCCATGGCGGCGTTGCTGGCGGCGCGGGTGCGCTTTCTCTACGCGCTGATGGAAGACGCCACGCTGCGCGACCTGCGTGCCCGCGTGGCACGGCGGCTCTGCACACTGGCGCGGGGCGATGCGACGCAATCGCTGGAGGCGCGGGACCGCGTGGCGCTGTCGCAGGAGGCGCTGGCGATGATGCTCGGGGTGACGCGGCAGACGCTTTCGGGCGAGCTCAACGCCCTGGCGCGGGAGGGGCTGATCGCGTTGGGGTACGGAAAGATCGACATCCTGTCCTTCGATGCGCTGGAACATCGCGGGAAGAATGGGTAGCAGGCTGTTGAAATACGTTTCGGGGTCGCGGCGGTGTCTTTGCGGGATGAGATGCAAGGCGCAGTGCGCCGCACGGGCTTCTGCCCGTGCAAGCGCTGCAACGCCGCAGATCGCCCGTAAAGGCACCGCCCCGAAGGGTTTGCGAGATAAAGGGCCTGCTGGGGCCTTGCGAGGCTTGGTCGTACACGCGGTACGACGCTTCGCCTCGCGCCTACCATCAGGCCATTTCTCTCGCAAACGCGACCCCGAAACGTATTTCAACAGCCTGCTATGGCTTCTCATCGATCAACCGGTCGCGATGTCCGCGCCGCGCTCTTGCAGCAAGCCGCGCAGCAGCGAGCGATGGCAGCGGGATTCGTCCTCGCAATAGCAGCCGACGGCCATGGCGCTCTGGTGCGACAGCGCCGCGAGCAGGTCAAGGCTGCGGCTGGCGTCGGCTTCGGCCATCTCGCGCTTGTAGGCGCGCGTGAAGGCGGCCCACTGCGCTGTCGTTTGCGCCTCCTGCCCGAGCTTCATCGTTTCAGCGGAGGGTGCGAGGTTGGGATACCAGACGTCGTACCAGTTCTGGCTGGCGAACTCGGCCTTGGGCACGCCGCGCGGCGGACGGCGGACGGTGCCGATGCGCAGTCCCTCGCCGGGTGCGCGTTCGGTGCCGAGGCGGACGATGCGGATGCTCATGATGGTCTCTTTTTTCAGGTGCCGACGATGCCGCCATCGCGCCGCTGGACCACCACCGTGGCGGAGCGCGGGCGGGCGCTGCCGGGGAGTTTGCCATCGGGCCAGGCGCTGTTCGGCATGCCGTCCACGCGGATTTCCCCGGGGTGCTGGATGTTGACGAACAGGGTGCGTCGGTCGGGGGTCAGGACGCAGCCGGTGATCTCGCAGCCGCTGGGGCCGGTGAGGAAGCGCTTGATGCGACCGCTGGCCGGGTCGGCGCAGAGCATGGTGTTGTTGCCGAGCGCGGCATAGGCGCCCTTGCCCATGCGCGGGCCGGCCATGTCGGTCTGGATCCAGAGCAGGCCGCCGCTGTCAATGTGCAGGCCGTCGGGATTGCCGAACACGTCGTCGTCCGGCTGGGGGTAGCGCGCGCCGGCGTCCGGCTGCCTGGGGTCGCCGGCCAGCACGAAATGGTCCCAGGCAAAGGTGGTGCTGGCCGCATCGCCGCCGTCCTCGCGCCAGCGCAGGATGCCGCCGTAGCGGTTGTTGGCGCGCGGGTTGGCCGGGTCGACCGCGGGCTTGCCCGGCTTGCCGCGGTCGGTGTTGCCGGTGAGGGTCACGTAGACCTCGCCGGTTTGCGGGTGCACGGCGATCCATTCGGGACGGTCCATCCTGGTGGCGCCAACCAGGTCGCCGGCCATGCGCGCATGCACCACCACGTCGGCGGGGTTGGCAAAGCCGTTCGCGGCTTCAAGTGCGTTGCGGCCGTGCACCAGTTCCAGCCAGTCGCCACGGCCGCCGGTGTCGAAGCGGGCGACGTAGAGCGTGCCTTGGTCGAGCACCTCGCGGTTCGCGGCGCGCGCTGCGGCATCGGTGCCGGGCGTCACCTTGTCGCGGCTCACGAACTTGTAGATGTATTCGAAGTCGGAGTCGTCGCCCATGTAGATGGCGACGCGGCCGTCCTTCGTGAGCGTGCAGGTGGCGCTTTCCTGGTGCTTGCGGCCGAGCGCGGTGCGCTTGACGGGTGTCGACTCGGGGTCGAAGGGATCGATCTCGACGACCCAGCCGAAGCGATGCGGCTCATTGGGATGCTTCGTCAGGTCGAAGCGCTCCTCCAAGCGCCAGTACTCGGCCCAGGACGACCCCGGCACGGTGCCGTAGCGCCGTTGCGCCTCGGTGGCACGCACGGCCGCCTCCTTCGGGCCGCCGAAATAGGCCTGGAAGTTTTCCTCGCAGGTGAGGTAGGTGCCCCAGGGCGTGACACCCATCGCGCAGTTGGCGAAGGTACCGAAGACCTGGTCGCCGGCCGGGTTGGCGGCGGTGCGCATGCGGGGTGTGCCTGCGGCCGGGCCGGCGATGCGCATGGGCGTGTTGCCGTGGATGCGGCGTGCATACCGGGACGGCAGCACCTGGCGCCAGCCTTCGGGCTTGCGCTCGACCTCGATGACCGAGACGCCCATCGCGTGCAGGGACTTGCGCACCTTGTCGGCGGTCCATGGGTTGGTGCCGTCGGTGTGCAGCAGTTGATCGTCGGTGTACTCGTGGTTCATCACGAGGAGGCCGCGGTCCGGGCCCATCGCGAAGAAGTGCATGCCGTCATGGTGCATGCCTGCCTGCACGGCCTGGTCGGCGGCGCTGTTCGATGCATCGGGTGCAAACGGCGGCATGGCCCCTGCGATGCCTGTCGGTGAGCCCCACGGGTAGAGCACCTGGTGCTGGTATTCGGACGGCACGGTCACGGCATCGGTCAGCGAGGCGGGTACGCCGGTGAAGCCCAGCGTGGTGCCTTGCGCGGGCAAGGCGCTGGTGCAGCCTTCGCCCAGCAGGGCCACCACTGCGGCTGCGGCGCCGGTCTTGAAAAGGTGTCGACGGTCGAGGGTCATGTTGAGCGGTCAGGCAAGAGTGGCAGCACGCAAACGTCCGGTGCAGCATGAAGGCGTCGCCGTGCAGGATAAGAGCGTCGCTCTTGAAGCATGGGAGCGCCGCCCCTGCAGCATCGGAGCGTCGCCCTTCCAGCATGGGAGCGTCGCCCCTGCAGCATAGGAGCGTCGCCCCTGCGACGCGCCATCATCGCCGCCGAAGGTGCCACGCCGGATACTCGGGAAAAGGAGACTCCGATGATGAACGATCGTATCGAATGGACGCGCCACGCGGATGGCGTGGTCGAACTGCAACTGGTGCGCAGCGACAAGATGAACGCGCTGGACCCGGCTATGTTCGACGCGCTGATCGAGGCGGGCGAGGCGCTGCGGCATGACCCCGCCGTGCGCGCCGTGGTCATCGCCGGCCGCGGCAAGGCTTTCTGTGCCGGGCTCGACATGCAGTCCTTCGAGCGCATGCAGAAGGCCGAGGGGGGCCAGGTGCTGGGCGAGGGTGCGGCCGGCGCCGACCTGGTGACGCGCACCCATGGGATCGCCAATGCGGCGCAGCAGGTGGCCTGGGTGTGGCGCCAGGTGCCGGTGCCGGTGATCGCGGCGGTGCACGGCGTGGCCTTCGGCGGCGGCCTGCAGGTGGCGCTGGGGGCGGACGTGCGCATCGTCGCGCCGGACACGAAGATGTCGGTCATGGAGATCAAGTGGGGCCTGGTGCCCGACATGGCCGGCCTGGTGCTGATGCGCGAACTGGCGCGCGCGGACGTGGTGCGTGAGCTGACCTACACCGGCCGGATCTTCTCCGGCGAAGAAGCCTTGCGCATCGGCTTTGCCACGCGCCTCGCGGCCGACCCGCTGGCCGAGGCGCTGCAGATGGCCCACGAGATCGCGGCGAAGAGTCCGCATGCGATTCGCGCGGGCAAGCGCTTGCTGAATGCGTCGATGCAGCTGGACGATGCAGCCTTGCTGCTGGCGGAATCGGTGGAACAGAAGGCACTGATCGGCAGCGCCAACCAGGCGGAGGCGGTCAGGGCGAACATGGAGAAGCGGGCGCCCCGCTTCGCCGACCCGGCCTGATACGACTTCGCAATCAAACGCAGAACCGCGTTGGATCGCCTTGCCGTGCTACAGCACTGTCTGCGGCGCTCCGCCTTTTTCTGCGCTTGATTGCGATGTCATATGAAAGCTATACGCCGATGTAGCGCACGACCTCGTGGTCGGGCGCCCGGTCGGTGACCAGCTCGTTGACCGGGTGCGCGTTGTCGGCCCAGCCGATCGACATGCCGGTGAACAGCATGCGCTCGGGCGGCAGTTGCAGCGTGCGGCCGATGGTCTCGGGGTAGATCGCCCAGCATTCCTGCGCGCAGCTGTCCAGCCCTTCCTCGCGCAGCAGCAGCATGACCGTCTGCAGGAACATGCCGCAGTCCGACCACTGTGGCGGGCCCATGCGGCGGTCGATGGAGCAGAACAGCGCCATCGGCGCGCCGAAGAATGCGAAGTTGTTGGCAAACCAGCGCAGGCGCGCGGCCTTGTCGTCACGCGGGATGCCCAGGCGCGCGTACATCGCCTCGCCGACCTGGAAGCGACGGTCGCGCCAGGGGGAGCCCAGTGCCGGGGGATAGACGTCGTAGGCCGGTGCTTCCTGCACGCGTTCGCGCAGGTTCCGTTGCATCTCGGCCTTGAGCGCGGCGAGCGGCTCGCCGGCCATCACGTCGATGTGCCAGGGCTGCAGGTTGCCGCCCGAGGGCGCGCGCGCGGCCAGCGAGAGCACCTTGCGGATGGTTTCTGGCGGTACGGGATCGGGGAGGAAGGACCGGATGGAGCGGCGCGAGGTGACGGCTTCGTGGACATGCATGGTGCGGCTGATTCTGGCCGATGTCGGCGGGCAGGGTCCGGCGCTGCAACGCCCTCAAATAATTGCCCAGGGTGTGCACCATGTCACCACGGCAGTACCAGCATGCGTCGTAGGTTGACCGACCCTGCCGCAGACTTGGAGGATGTCTTTCCGATTGCTACAGCGCCTCATGCGGGCCCAGCTCCCGATCCACCTGTCCACGGGCGAGGAGATCGACAAATTGCGCGTGCTGATGCTCGCAGGGCTGGTGAAGGGCGAGATCGATGCACCCGTGCGCGCCGTGTCGGGCCAGACGCAGGTCTCTGCCG
Source organism: Variovorax rhizosphaerae (assembly GCF_037889975.1). Classification (NCBI taxonomy): domain Bacteria; kingdom Pseudomonadati; phylum Pseudomonadota; class Betaproteobacteria; order Burkholderiales; family Comamonadaceae; genus Variovorax; species Variovorax rhizosphaerae. Next base: position 12,118 of record NZ_JBBKZT010000022.1, read on the forward strand.
CGGTGTACGAGATCACGCCGATCGGGCGGGTCATGGCGAGCAAGTTTCCTGTCCGCTGAAGAAGGGTGCGGACGGCGATTTCGGGCCTCCATTCATTGGCTCTGCCGAGGTCGCCCGGTATTCCAGGCGCGCTGGTCGCCTTCACTGCGCCGGCCCCTTCGGGGCTCCCTCTGGTGCGCGCGTTTCGCGGGGTCCACGTGAACTCGCTTCGCTCAAACAGCACGTGGCCCTATCCGCGAAACGCTGCGCTCCTCGGCGGCACAGAGGCGGCGCCCATCGCGTACCGCATGCCGGGCAGACTTTGACGTGAGCGCGAATTAGACAGCCTTCATTGCAAACACTTGCGTTTGTTTGCGTAGGAATACGCCCACATCAAGAGTTGGCTTCCCGCATTTGAGTCTGACGTTGGCGGACACTAACGTCCTCGCACCTTCAAGTTTCGGAGACATGCGATGAGCGACGCGATCTACTGTTTCGACACGGCGGCGGTGAAGTTCGCGATCTATCCCGAGGGCGGCGATGGGCCGCGCATCATCGCGGAGATCGGCGAAGACCCGCTGCGCCATCACTTCGGCGCGACCGGGGGCGGCGACTCGCTGGTCGATGCCTTCGTGAGCCACGCGCCCACGATCGAGAGCACGGCGCTGAAACGTTACCGCGCCGAGCCGCACAAGCCGGTGTTCCTGTCCAGCGAGGACTTTGAACTCGCTGAACAGATCAGGGTGTAGATCAGGGCGTCAGCGCGCCCGGCACCGAGTTCTGCGGCAGCCGGCCCAGCACCCGCTGGATCTGCCACAGCAGCTTGAGCGGCTGCAGCGGCTTGGCGCAGTGGGCGTCGAAGCCGGCCTCCAGCGCCTGGTGCTGGTCCCGGTCGCGCGCGAAGGCGGTCAGGGCGATGGCCTGCATATGGTGGCCGCTGGCTTCTTCGCGCTTCCGGATCTCACGGATCAGCGTGTAGCCGTCCTTGCCGGGCATGCCGATGTCGCTGACCAGCACGTCGGGCGTCATCATCTCGAGCAATTCCAGCGCCGCGTCGCAACTGTGCGCGGTCGCCACCTGACCGCCGCGGTCCGACAGGATCATCTGCAGCATGGCATTGGACTCGGCATCGTCGTCGACGATCAGCAGGTTGACGCCGTGCAGCGAGGCCATCTCGGCGGGCTGTGCATCGGGCGACGCATCCTCGCTCCCGGCCACGCCGGGCGGGGCGGTGGCTGACACCGGCAGCCACACGCGGAAGGTCGTGCCCTGGTCGACGCCGGCGCTTTCCACGCTGACGCTGCCGCCGTGCGCCTCGACCAGTTGCTTGACGATGGCCAGGCCGAGGCCCAGGCCGCCGCGCTGCCGGTTGCTGGAGGCGTCGCCCTGGGCAAAGCGGTCGAACACCATCGGCAGGAAGCGGGGCTCGATGCCCTGTCCCTGGTCCGAGACGACCAGCGTCACGCCTTCCTCGGACTCGGTCAGGCCGACCGTGATGCCGCCGCCGCGCGGGGAGAACTTGATGGCATTGCTGATCAGGTTCCAGAGGATCTGCTGCAGCCGCGCGCGGTCCGCGAAGATCGGCCGGAAGGGCGGGGCGAGTTCGAGCTTGAGCACATGCGCGCTTTCGTCGATGGCCGGGCGCATCGCCTCGATCACGTTTTCCACCACTTCCGACGGGTCGACCGATTCGAAGATCAGCGGCAGCTTGCCCAGGTTCAACCGCGACATGTCGAGCAGGTCGGTGATCAGCTTGGCCTGGATGCGCCCGTTGCTTTCGATGGCGCGCAGGCCGCGCAGGATCTCCTCGCTGGCGCCGCGCTTCTGCAGCAGGTGGGCCCATCCCATGATGACGTTGAGCGGCGCGCGCAGCTCGTGTGAAAGCACTGCGATGAGGTCGTCCTTCATGCGGCTGATCTGCTCGGCCTCGCCGCGCGCGGCGCGTTCGCGGTCGAGCAACTGCTTGCGCTGCTCCTCCAGCATCACGCGTTCGGAGATGTCGATGGCGACCGCCATGTTGACCTTGCGCTCGATGTGCGGGGACACGCTCCATTCCAGGTGCACCAGGCTGCCGTCGGGCCGCATCGCGGGGAACTCGCGGCGCTGCGGGGTGTCGATGGTGCCGCGCATGTACTCGTCGACCATCGGGGCCAGTTCGGGCGGGACGAACTCCTTCAGCGCATGGCCGTTGACCTCGTCCGCGGTGCGGCCCAGCAGCGTCAGCAAGGCGGCGTTGGCGTCGATCAAGCGGCCTTCCTCGTCGAGCAGGCCGATGCCGGTGAGCGTGTGGGAATAGATGGCGCGGAACTTGGTCTCGCTGCGGCGCATCGCTTCTTCCGCGACGCGTGCGCGCACCAGCGCCTGCACGGTCGCGACCAGCACCGCCGGTTCCACCGGGCGGGTGAGGTAGGCGTCGGCGCCGGAGTCCAGGCCGCGCACCTTGTCCTCGTCGGTGACGTAGGCGGCGGTCAGGTGCAGCACGGGCAGGCGGTGGGTCTGCGGCCGGGAGCGCAGGCGGCGGCACAGCTCGAAGCCGTCGATGTCGGGCAGGTGCACATCCAGCACCATGGCCGAGATGTTGTCGTCGGCCATGCGCAGGCCTTCGGCGCCGGTGGCGGCCTCGCGTGTCCGGAAGCCGGCAGCGCGCAGGGTTCGCGCCGTCGCATAGCGGCTGGCCGGGTCGTCATCGACGATCAGCAGTTCGTGCAGAGACCGGTCGATCGGCCGGAATTCGGGTGTGTCTTCGCTCATGACGGGTTTCCGTTGCCCGGTGAAGGCTTCCTCGCATCGGGCAGTCGCACGGGCAGTGTGATGAAAAACGTGGAGCCCTTTCCAAGCTCGCTGCGCACGCCGACGTGGCCGCCGAGCAGTTCGGCAAGACGCTTGCTCAGCGACAGGCCGAGGCCGGTGCCACGCAGCCGCTTCTGGATGGGCGAGTCGAGTTGCGCGTAGTCGTGGAAGATCGACGAGAGGAACTCCGGCGCAATGCCGATGCCGCTGTCGGCGACCGAGAAGGTCACGGTGTCGTCCGGCTCCACCGCGGCCGATACGCGAACCTCGCCCGCGGCGGTGAACTTGAGCGCGTTGGAGATGAAGTTGCGCAGGATCTGCGACAGCTTCTTGTCATCGGTGAAGAGCCTGATGGACTGCTGCGGCTCCTCGAAGATCAGCATGACGTCCGGGTTGGTGAGCACCGGCTTGAACATGCCGCGCAGTGCGGAGAACAGGTCGAGCATGTCGAACCATTCGGGCGAGATGTCGATGCGGCCGGCCTCGACCTTGGCCAGGTCGAGCAGGTCGTCGACCATGTCGGAGAACTCGGTGGCGGTGGTGCGGATGAACTCCACCTGCCGGCGCTGCTCCGGTGTCAGCGGCCCGTCGATCTCGTCGAGCAACAGGCGCGCGAGGCTGCGGAAGGTGGACAGCGGCGTGCGGAATTCATGGCTCATGTACGCGAGGAAGCGGCTCTTGAGCTCCGTCGCCTGGCGCAGTTGCTGGGCCTGCGTGTCGAGTTCCGCATAGAGCGCGAGCACGCCGCGGTTGGTTTCGTCGAGCTCGGCTTGCAGGGCCTCGATCTGCTGCGCCTGATCGGCCGTGACAGCCGTGAGGGCGGCAAGGTCCCCGGTCGGCACAGCACTCGGGGCCGCGCTCAGGTCGGCACTCATGCGCCTTGCTCCCGTGCCCGCTTGATCACCACCACGGTCGCGTCGTCGCGGCCGCGCAGGCCGCTGCGCAGCAGCCAGCCGGCGATCAGCGTGGGGTCTTGCTGGAGGATGCCGCGTGCGCCGTCGATGTTCCAGCGCGAGGTGATGCCGTCGGAGTGCAGCACGACCATTGCATGGTCGGGCCACGGATAGCTGGCGTCGGCGAGCTTGCGGACCTGCACGCCCAGCGTGCCGTGCTGCGACATCAGCGTGCGGTCGTCCACGCCGGAGAGGAGGCGCCCGGCGATGTTGCCGGCGCCGGCGAACAGCAGCGAGTTGGCCGTTGCATCCAGTTCGGCGATGGCGACCGCGGCGCCGCGGGTCGATCGCATCAGCGCGTGTGCGCGTTCCAGCACGGCATGCGGCGCGCCGTTGGCGGTGGCGAAGACTTGCGTGGCGGCCTGCGAGGCCTCGGCCGCCTGCGGACCGTGGCCGAGCCCGTCGGCCACCATGACCCGCGCCTTGCTGCCATTCATGCGAACGGCCCAGCTGTCGCCGCAGACCGTCTCGCCCGGTGCCGGGATGCAGATGCCGCCCACGCTGAAGGTCTGGCCCTGGCCTTGACCATGGGTGAAGGCGCCTGCGGTCGCGGGCTTCGCATGGATGCGCGCGACGATGGCCGTGCCGTTGCCGGGCAACGAGAAGATGTGGAAGTCGTTCGCCAGCCTGCGCACCGCGCCCAGCCCGGTGCCGGGGCTGCCTCCGGTCGAGTGGCCGTCGGCCAGGGATTGCCGCAGGTCGGTGATGCCCGGGCCGTGGTCCAGCGACAGGATCTCGAGCGTCCCGCCCGCATCGTTGGCGGTGCAGCCGAGCAGCAGCATGCCGTCTTTGGCATGCCTCGCGAGGTTGGTGCCGAGCTCGGTCACCACCAGCGCGGCGCGACCGGCGGACAGTTCGTCGAAGCCCATTTCAAGCGTCAGCCGGGCCGCGGCGCGACGTGCCTCGCCCACCTGGGTCGGCTCGATGACCGGAATGGCCAGGTGCGGCCCCATGGCTTTCATTTCCATCGGGTGATGGTCACGCAGGTGCCTTCGCCGGGCACGGTGCGCAGGTCGAATTCATTGACCAGCCTGCGGCTGCCCGAGAGGCCGACGCCCAGGCCCTTGCCCGAAGTCCAGCCGTCGGTCAGGGCCAGGTCCACGTCGGGAATGCCGGGGCCCTTGTCCTCGAAGGCGAGGCGCAGGCCGGCGCGGCCGCTGTTGGCGACGATGCTCCAGCGCATCTCGCCGCCGCCGCCGTACACCACCGTGTTGCGCGAGAGTTCGCTGGCCGCGGTGATCATCTTGGTCTGGTCGACCAGCGAGAACTTCAACTCCTGCGTCAGCTTGCGCACGGTCTGCCGGCTCATGACGATGTCATGCTCCGTCCGCAAAGGCATCGCGCCCTCAGTCGACGAGGTCATGGTCGCCTTCCCCGTCGCGCAGGCGCAGCATGGCCATGCCGCGTTCCACGTTCAGCGCGGTGCGGACGCCGTCGAGCGACAGGCCGAGTTCGACCAGCGTGATGGCCACGGCGGGCTGCATGCCGACCACCACCGTGGTCGCGTCCAGCACGCTGGCGATGCCCGAGATGCTGGCCAGCATGCGGCCGATGAAGGAGTCGACGATCTCCAGCGCGGAAATGTCGATGAGCACGCCGGTGGCGCCGGTGGATTCGATGGTGGCGGACAAGTCGTCCTGCAATTGCAGGGCCACCTGGTCCTGCAGGTCGACCTGGATGGTGACGAGCAGGCACTTGCCCATCTTCAGAATGGGAATGCGTTCCATGGCGTGTTTCTCTCAGGCCTTGGTACGGGTTGCGACGTAGCCGAGCTTTTTCAGCGCAAGCAGCAGGGCGTCCGCCAGCGATGCCTTGGTGACGATGCCCTGCAGGTCGATGCCCAGGTGGACGATGGTCTGCGCGATCTGCGGCCGGATGCCGCTGATGATGCAGTCGGCGCCCATGAGGCGGATCGCCGTCACGGTCTTCAGCAGGTGTTGCGCGACGAGGGTGTCGACGGTCGGCACGCCGGTGATGTCGATGATGGCGATCTCGGAGCCGGTCTCGACGATGCGTTGCAGCAGGGACTCCATGACGAGCTGCGTGCGGTTGCTGTCCAGCGTGCCGATCATGGGCACGGCCAGCACGCCTTCCCACAGCTTGACGACGGGCGTGGACAGTTCGAGCAGTTCTTCCTGCTGGCGCCGGATGATGTTTTCACGCGTGGCCTGGTAGGTCGTGGCCGTCCACTGCGCCATGTGGTCGATCAGGCTGGAGACGGTCCAGATCGTGTCGAACAACTGCTTCGGGTCCTTGGCCAGGCGCTCCTGCAACGCGCTGAACAAGGGCTTCTTCAGCGCGAGCACGAAGTGGCTGGTGTCGCCCGCGTTGGCGCCCTGCGCGGCGCGGGACCGGGACAGTGCCTCCAGCGCCGCGCGCAGCGAATTCCAGCCGGCGTGGTCCAGGCGGGCCGGATCGGCGTCGGCCCGGAGCCCCGAGCGCAGTCCGTCCATCAGGCTTTGCGCCTCGCCGGCGGCGTCGGCCGCGTTGGCACCCATCGGCGACGAGGCGGCCACGTCGGCCAGCCATTGGCGGGTGATGTCCCCGTGCAAATCGTTGAGGAGCGCATCGATCGCGGCGTTGTCTGGAGTCATCGGGTTCTTCTGTGAAGTTGTTGGAGTGCGCAAACAGTCACCCTCCTCGGGCGATGCTTTTAAAGTGTGACAGATAGTCAACTGAACGCCTATGCCAAGCGCCTGAAGCGACCTGCGAGGGGCAGTTGTCCGCCCTGGCAGCGGCGTGTTGTCCCACAAATGCGTGCCTGCGCCGCGACATTTCGGGGCGTTCGGGACGACGCGCCCTGCCGCCAAGGCGACGCGCGCCTGCACGCCACGCGAAGGGGCGAATTTCTCCTACATGCGCAGGATGTGACCGCGTGCAACATCCCGCCGGGGCGAGGCGTGTGCTGAATTTGTTTGCATTGCTCCATCGACTGGAAGATCGAACATGAATGCACCCGACACGCTCCAATTGGCCGCGCCGCAGGAGGAATACGAGCTGTTGCTGGACGCGCTGGCGAGGTTGCGCATCGGGGACGCGAAGGTGCGGCTGCCGATGCACTGGACCGGCATCAACGGTCGCATCGCGGAGGTGTTCAACGACGTGGTCCACCAGAACGCCTCGCTCGCCGCCGAACTGGTGCGCCTGCGCAAGGTGGTGGGCAAGGAAGGCAAGCTCAAGCAGCGCGCCATGCTGACCGAGACCCGTGGCTTCTGGGGTGATTCGATCGAATGCGTGAATGCGCTGATCGACGACCTGGTGCATCCGACCACCGAGGTGGCGCGTGTCATCGGCGCGGTGGCGCAAGGCGACCTGTCCAAGAGCATGGCGCTGGAAGTCGAAGGCCGCGAACTCGAAGGCGAGTTCCTGCGCACGGCCAAGACGATCAACAAGATGGTGGAACAGCTTGGCGACTTCTCCGCTGAAGTCACGCGCGTGGCGCGCGAGGTGGGCACCGAGGGCAAGCTGGGCGGGCAGGCCAAGGTGAAGGGCGTGGCCGGGACGTGGAAAGACCTGACCGACTCGGTGAATTCCATGGCCGGCAACCTGACGGACCAGGTCCGCAACATCGCGGACGTGACGACTGCCGTTGCGAAAGGCGACCTCTCCAAGAAGATCGACGTAGACGTGAAGGGCGAGTTCCTCACGTTGAAGAACACGATCAACACGATGGTGGACCAGCTGCGGTCCTTCGCGTCGGAGGTGACGCGGGTGGCGCGCGAGGTGGGCACGGAAGGGTCGCTGGGCGGGCAGGCGCGGGTGGAAGGCGTGTCGGGGACCTGGAAGGACTTGACCGACTCGGTGAACTCGATGGCCGGCAATCTGACGAGTCAGGTGCGCAACATCGCGGACGTGACGAAGGCGGTGGCGGCGGGGGACTTGTCCAAGAAGATCACGGTGGACGTGAAGGGCGAGATCCTGGAATTGAAGAACACCGTGAACACGATGGTGGACCAGTTGCGTTCTTTCGCGGCCGAAGTGACGCGGGTGGCGCGCGAGGTGGGTACGGAAGGCAAGCTCGGCGGGCAGGCGGACGTGCAGGGCGTGGCCGGTACCTGGAAGGACCTGACCGAGTCGGTGAACTTCATGGCCGGCAACCTCACTTCGCAGGTGCGCAACATTGCAGAAGTGACGACCGCCGTGGCCGCTGGCGACCTCTCCAAGAAGATCACGGTGGACGTGAAGGGCGAGATCTCCGAACTCAAGAACACGATCAACACGATGGTGGACCAGCTGCGGTCCTTCGCGGCGGAAGTGACGCGGGTGGCGCGCGAAGTGGGCAGCGAAGGCAAGCTGGGCGGGCAGGCCGATGTGCAAGGCGTGGCCGGCACGTGGAAGGACCTGACCGACTCGGTGAACTCGATGGCGTCGAACCTCACGTCCCAGGTGCGCAACATCGCGGACGTGACGAAGGCCGTGGCGGCGGGCGACCTGTCCAAGAAGATCACGGTGGATGTGAAGGGCGAAATCCTGGAGCTGAAGGCGACGGTCAACACGATGGTGGACCAGCTCTCGTCCTTTGCCGCAGAAGTGACGCGGGTGGCGCGGGAGGTAGGCACGGAAGGGCGACTTGGCGGGCAGGCGGAAGTGGAGGGCGTGTCCGGGACGTGGAAGGACTTGACCGATTCCGTGAACTCGATGGCCGGCAATTTGACGAGTCAGGTGCGCAACATCGCGGACGTGACCAAGGCCGTGGCGGCGGGCGACTTGTCCAAGAAGATCACCGTGGCGGTGAAGGGCGAAATCCTGGAACTCAAGGCCACGATCAACACGATGGTGGACCAGTTGCGTTCCTTTGCGGCCGAAGTGACGCGGGTGGCGCGCGAGGTGGGCACGGAAGGGCGGCTGGGCGGGCAGGCCGACGTGCAGGGCGTGGCCGGTACGTGGAAGGACTTGACCGAGTCGGTGAACTTCATGGCCGGCAACCTGACTTCGCAGGTGCGCAACATCGCGGAAGTGACGACGGCCGTGGCCGCGGGCGACTTGACGAAAAAGATCACCGTGGAGGTGAAAGGCGAAATCTCCGAGCTGAAGAACACGATCAACACGATGGTCGATCAGCTCTCCTCCTTTGCAGCCGAAGTGACGCGCGTGGCGCGCGAGGTGGGCAGCGAAGGCAAGCTGGGTGGCCAGGCCGACGTGCAGGGCGTGGCCGGCACATGGAAGGACTTGACCGAGTCGGTGAACTCGATGGCATCGAACCTCACCTCGCAAGTGCGCAACATCGCCGACGTGACGAAGGCCGTGGCCGCAGGTGACCTGTCCAAGAAGGTGACCGTCGACGTGAAGGGCGAAATCCTGGAACTGAAGGCGACGGTGAACACGATGGTGGACCAGTTGCGGTCCTTCGCCGCGGAAGTGACGCGCGTGGCCCGTGAAGTGGGCACCGAGGGCATCCTGGGCGGGCAGGCCGATGTGCAGGGCGTGGCCGGCACATGGAAGGACTTGACCGAGTCGGTGAACTTCATGGCCGGCAATCTCACCTCGCAGGTGCGGAACATCGCGGAAGTGACGACGGCCGTGGCTGCGGGTGACTTGTCCAAGAAGATCACGGTGGACGTGAAGGGCGAGATCTCCGAGTTGAAGAACACCGTCAACACGATGGTGGACCAGCTCCGATCCTTCGCCGCCGAAGTGACGCGCGTGGCCCTCGAAGTGGGCACCGAAGGCATCCTGGGCGGCCAGGCCGATGTGCAGGGGGTGGCCGGCACGTGGAAGGACCTGACCGACTCGGTGAACCTGATGGCGTCGAACCTCACCTCGCAGGTGCGCAACATCGCCGACGTGACGAAGGCCGTGGCCGCAGGCGACCTCTCCAAGCAGATCACCGTGGACGTGAAGGGCGAGATCCTGGAACTCAAGGCCACGATCAACACGATGGTGGACCAGCTCTCCTCCTTCGCCGCCGAGGTGACGCGCGTGGCCCGCGAGGTGGGTACGGAAGGGAGGCTCGGCGGACAGGCGCAGGTGCGCGACGTCTCGGGCACCTGGAAGGACCTGACCGAGAACGTGAACTTCATGGCCGGCAACCTCACGGGCCAGGTGCGCGGCATCGCCAAGGTGGTGACCGCCGTGGCCACCGGTGACCTCAAGCAGAAGCTCACCGTGGAAGCCAAGGGCGAGATCGCCGCCCTTGCGGAAACCATCAACAGCATGACCGACACGCTCGCCACCTTCGCCGACCAGGTGACCACCGTAGCGCGCGAGGTGGGCGTGGAAGGCAAGCTCGGCGGCCAGGCCAAGGTACCCGGCGCGGCCGGCACATGGAAGGGCCTCACCGAGAACGTGAACCAACTCGCCGCCAACCTCACGACCCAGGTCCGCGCCATCGCCGAAGTGGCCACCGCCGTGACGCAGGGCGACTTGACGCGCTCGATCACGGTGAAGGCGCAAGGCGAGGTGGCCGCGTTGAAGGACACCATCAACGAGATGATCCGCAACCTCAAGGACACGACGCAGAAGAACACCGAGCAGGACTGGCTCAAGACCAACCTGGCCAAGTTCAGCCGCATGTTGCAGGGCCAGAAGGATTTGCTGACAGTGGGTCAGTTGATCCTGTCCGAACTGGCGCCTGTGGTCGGCGCGCAGCAGGCCGAGTTCTATGTGCTTGGCAGCACCGGCAACACGACAAAGCTCAAGCTGGTCGCGAGCTACGCCTCCGGCGGGCAGAACGCGCACGGCAAGGAACTGGAACTCGGTCAGGGCCTCGTCGGCCAATGCGCCGTCGACAAGGCCAAGATCCTGCTGACCAACGTGCCGAGCACCGCCTTCCGCGTCGCCACGGGCCTCAGCGAAAGCGCGGCGATGGACGTGATCGTGCTGCCCATCATCTTCGAGGGCGAAGTGCGCGGCGTGATGGAGCTGGCCTCGCTGGAGCGCTTCAACCCCTCGCACCAGGCCTTCCTCGATCAGCTGACCGAATCGATCGGCATCGTGATCAACACCATCTCGGCCAACATGCGGACGGAGCACTTGTTGACCCAGTCGCAATCGCTGGCTGAAGAGCTGCAGAACCGCCAGCAGGAACTCCAGCAGACCAACGAGGAGTTGCAGGAAAAGGCCCGCCTGCTCGTCCACCAGAACCAGGAAGTCGAGCGCAAGAACCAGGAGGTCGAGCAGGCCCGCCAGGCACTGGAAGAAAAGGCCGAGCAACTCGCGCTCACCTCCAAGTACAAGTCCGAGTTCCTCGCCAATATGTCGCACGAGCTGCGCACGCCGCTCAACAGCTTGTTGATCCTCTCGGACCAGTTGCACAAGAACAGCGGCGGCAACCTCACGACCAAGCAGGTCGAGTTCGCCAAGACCATTCACCTGTCGGGCAACGACCTGCTGATGCTCATCAACGACATCCTGGACCTGTCGAAGATCGAGTCCGGCACGGTGGCGGTGGAGGTCAGCGAGTTGCGTCTCGACGACCTGCAACGCTCGGTGGAACGCAGTTTCCGACACGTGGCCGAGGCCAAGCACGTCGGCTTCGACATCCGCGCAACGGGCATGCTGCCCGAGACCATCGTCACCGACGTCAAGCGCCTGCAGCAGATCGTCAAGAACCTGCTGTCGAACGCCTTCAAGTTCACGCACCAGGGCTCGGTGGCGTTGTCCATCGCGACCGCGGACAACGGCTGGTCGCGCGACAACGAGGAGCTGAACCGGGCCAGCAGCGTGATCGCCTTCTCGGTGTCCGACACGGGCATCGGCATCTCGGCGGACAAGCAGCAGATCGTGTTCGAGGCCTTCCAGCAAGCGGACGGCTCGACCTCGCGCAAGTACGGTGGCACGGGCCTGGGCCTGGCCATCAGCCGCGAACTCGCGCGCCTGCTGGGCGGCGAGATCCGGCTGTTCAGCGAGCCGACCAAGGGCAGCACCTTCACGCTGTACCTGCCGCAAAGCTACAGCCCGTCGCGCAGCCTGCGTCCGGGCCGGACGGCGGCAAGCGACCCCGCGCTGGCGCAGCGCAGCTTGGCGGACGAGTCGCTGCAACGTGCACTGAAGCCGTCGCTGTCGACGTCAGTGGTCGAGCTCGCGGACGTGCATGTTGTCGAGGACCTCTCCACGATCAACATCGCCGACGACGACCGCGAGAGCATCCTGCCCGGCGAGTTGGTGCTGCTCATCGTGGAGAACGACCTGCCGTTCTCGAAGATGCTGCTGCAGGCGGCCCGTCGCTGCGGCTTCAAGGGCCTGGTGAGCCCGACCGGCGCGGGTTCGCTGGCCCTGATCCGCGACTACCGGCCCGCGCTCATCACGCTCGACATCCACCTGCCGGACATGCAGGGCCTGCGCATCCTGGAGCGCCTGAAGGCCGACCTGGGCACGCGCCACATCCCGATCTGTGTGGTCTCCACCGACGACTCGCGCGAACGCGCGCTCAACTCCGGCGCCATCGGCTTCCTGGCCAAGCCGCTGCAATCGATCGACGAGGTGGACGTGGCGCTGCGGCATCTGCATGCCTTCGTGCAGTCGAGCGCGAAGAAGCTGCTCGTCGTGATGCAGCCTTCGGAGGTGCGTGAGAAGTACCTTGCGGCGCTGGGCAGTGGCGACCTGCGGCCGGTGGTGGTCGAGGCGGCCGATGCCCTGCGGGACGAACTGGCCAGGGGCGATGTCGATTGCCTCGTGACCGATGGCCTGCTGAGAGGTTTCGGCCGCAATGACCTGGCCGAATACATCGATGCGCGCACGGCGGCGCGCCAGTTGCCGGTGCTGCTGCATCGCGCATCCGAAGGCGGCTCGGCATCGCAATGGGAATATGGCCAGCACGGTTCCACCTTGCGCACGGCCGATACGCTGGAAAGCCTGATCGACGCCACCGCCTTCCTGCTGCACCGCGGCGTGGCCTCGATGACGCAGCAGGAGCGCATCGCGGTGGAAGCCGCCAACGATGCCTCGCGCATCCTGTCGGGCAAGAAGGCCCTGATCGTCGACGACGACGTGCGCAACATCTTCGCGCTGGCGACGGTGCTGGAAGAGCAGGGCATGGAAGTCGTCTCGGCCGAGAACGGGCGCGACGCCATCCAGCTGGTGCAGGACGACCCCGACATCGACGTGGTGCTGATGGACATCATGATGCCGGAGATGGACGGCATGCAGACCATGCGCGAGCTGCGCAAGCTGCCGAGCGGCAAGCACCTGCCGCTGATCGCGGTGACGGCCAAGGCGATGAAGGGCGACCGCGAGAAATGCATCGAGGCCGGCGCCTGGGACTACCTGTCGAAGCCGGTTGAAACGGCGCACCTGCTGGTCGTGCTGCGAGGCTGGCTGTGCAAGTAGCCCGTATGAACGAAGCACCGATCGAAGACAGCGCGGCAGAGTCGGGCGCGGAGGAGAAGGCGAACATCCTGATCGTCGACGATCTTCCCGAGAAGCTGCTGGTGTTCCAGACCGTGCTCGAGGAGATGGGGCAGAACCTGGTGCCGGTGCAGTCCGGCGCCGCGGCGCTGCGCGAGATCCTCAAGCGCGAGTTCGCGGTGATCCTGCTCGACGTCAACATGCCGGACATCGACGGCTTCGAGACCGCGGCGCTGATCCGCAAGCACCGGCGTTCCGCGCACACGCCCATCATCTTCATTACCTCCTATGCGGACGAGGTGCAGACGGCCAAGGGCTATTCGCTCGGTGCGGTCGACTACATCCTGTCGCCGGTGGTGCCGGAGATCCTGCGCAGCAAGGTCGGCGTGTTCGTCTCGCTCTACCTCATGACGCGCCAGATCCGCCGCCAGGCCGACAGCAAGGCCGCCGTGCTCGCGGCCGATGCGGCGCGTCGTATCGCGGAAGAGAACGACCGGTGCTCCGCCTTCCTGGCGCGGGCCAGCCGCATGCTCAGCGGCTCGCTGCAGGCCGAGGTGGCGATGAACCAGTGCGCGGAGCTGCTGATCCCCGAGCTGGCTGCGTTCGCGGTGGTGCAACTGACCGACCCGGACTTCGGCCAGTCGGAGGCGTTGGTGGCGTCGGCGACGCAGGTCGATGTGGCCTTGCCGTCCCCTCTGGGGGCGGGCTCGGAACGTCGTGTGTACACCTCGCGACTGCCCGAGACCGACCTTGATCCGCTGCTGCGCGACACGCTGGCCGATGCGATCGCCTCGCGCGAGCGCCGCGTGGTGCGCGCCGTCGTGCGCGCGCCCGGCGATGGCTCGCCAGCACTGGCGTCGATGCATGCACGCCGCCTGTCGACGCTGGATTCCTTCATCGCCGTGCCGCTGCTGGTGGGCGAGCGTGTGCTGGGTGCGATCCTGGTCGCGCCGGATACCGAGAGCCCCTGGAAGGCGCACCTCACCATGCTGCTGGAGGAGATCGCCGCGCGCGCAGCCAGCGCCTTCGAGAACGTCAGGCTCTACGGCGTGCTGCAACGCGAGGTGCGCGAGCGCATGGCGGCGCAGGAGGAGTTGCAGGATTCCAACCGCCGCAAGGACGAGTTCCTCGCGATGATGTCGCACGAGCTGCGCAACCCGCTGGCGCCGATCCAGATGGCGGTGGAGGTGGTGCGCCGCTCGGCCGCGCCGCATCCGAAGGTGGACTGGGCCATCGACATTGCCAACCGGCAGCTTCGGCAGATGACGCGGCTGATCGAGGAGCTGCTCGACGTCACGCGCATCAGCCAAGGCAAGATCGTGCTGAAGCGCGAGCGGCTGGACCTGAACGCGGTGATCTCGCAAGGCGTGGAGACGGTGCACGGCCTCATCGAAAGCCGCAAGCAGGCGCTGGTGGTCGACCTGCCGCCGCACCCGGTCTGGCTGCAAGGCGACGTCGCGCGGCTGACGCAGGTGGTGGCCAACCTGCTGCACAACGCGTCGAAGTACAGCCCGGAGGAAACCGCCATCTCGCTGCACTCGCGCATCGATGGCGACGACGTGGTGGTGTCGGTGGTCGACCATGGCATGGGCATCGACCCCGAACTGCTGCCTCGCATCTTCGACCTGTTCGCGCAGGGCAAGCGCGGGCTGGACCGCTCGCAGGGCGGACTGGGCGTGGGGCTCACGCTTGCGCGGCGGCTGGCGCAATTGCATGGCGGGGATATCGAGGTCTTCAGCGCGGGCTTCGACCAGGGGGCTGAATTCAAGGTGCGGCTGCCGGATGTGATGTGCGATGAAGCGCCCGAGGCCTTGGCTGCGGTGGCTACCGCGGTTGAGCGTGGGAACGCGGAGCGCATCCTGGTGGTGGACGACAACCACGATGCGGCCGTTGCCATCGCGGCGGTGCTGGAACTGGATGGCCACGAGGTCCGCGTGGCGCGCGATGGGCGGGAGGCGTTGGCCGAACTGGATGCTTTCAAGCCGCACGTCGCCATCCTCGACATCGGCCTGCCGGTGCTCGATGGCTACGAGGTGGCGCGTCGCATCCGCCTGCTGCCGGAGGGCCCGGGGATGCTGCTCATAGCGTTGACCGGTTACGGCCAGCGCAGCGACCGGCAAGCCGCGGTCGACGCGGGCTTCGACCGGCACTTCGTCAAGCCCGCGGATACGACCTTGATGCTGGCGTGCATCGATGAGTGGCGGGCGCGCGTGAGGGTGTGAGTACCCGGTGTCTGTCCTGATCCCTACTGCGCCGTCAGCTGGGTGTTCATCCATTGCCCCCGGCTGGTGAGCCAGGTCTTCAGGTAGGCGACTTCCCCCGCATAGGAGCCGGTGACGACCGCGTTGGGCCACACATAGCTGCCGAGGATCGGCCACTTCGTGAAGTTGCGCTGCTGCGGCGCCTCCAGCGTTTGCGCCGTGCTGTCGATGAATGTCTGGATCTCGGGCAGGCGCGCCGACAGGTACTTCCAGCGCACGTTGAGGTGGCGCACGAATTGCTCGTCCTGCATCAGGCGGACGATGTAGGGACTCTGGAAGTAGTCCTCCCAGCCCGTGGTCGCCGCGCTGCCGTCGTAGTTGATGTTGCCGGCGCTGAGGTCGTGGTCCCACACCGGGCCGAAGTGAAGCTTGCCGTCGCGTGGGCGCCAGGTGAAGGTGCTGCTCCCGAACGCATCGTGGTTGCGGATGTATTGCTTGAGCAGGTAGTAGTCGACGAGGGTATCGGTCTCGAGGTACTTGCCATAGCCGGACTCCGGGTCCTTGAAGCCCGGGGACCACATCGCGGTCTCGAGGCTGGCAATGAAGTTCCTGATGTTGGGCATCTGCTCCGCCACCACGTCGGATTTGACGGTGTAGGGCACTCTGCGCGCGCTGTAGAACCAGAAGTCTTCGTCCAGCCGTGCATCGATCTCGAGCAGGAACGCCATGCCCGGATCGTCGATCGTCGTGGTGGCCTTGCCGATGTTGACGCGTGCGTCCTCGGCCTCGATCTGGTCGGTGAGCTGGTAGACGCCGAGGTACTCGTTGTTGAGCGTCAGCTCGACGTAGCGTTCTGGCGGCGTGTAGTCGAAGCCCAGCATCTGGCTGAGGCAGGTTGCGACGCTGTTGCGCATCAGCGTCTTGTCGGAGAAGTTGGCCAGCAGCACCCAGTCCTTGTCTGCAGGCATGCCGAGCATCGATGCCTTGGTGTCCAGCTTCAGACGGTAGGGCTTCTTCGGCATGTCCCAGGTGCTGTTGCCGCGGCCCCGGATGCCGGTGGTCATCGCCGTGCCGCCCGCAAGCTGCACGGTCCCGGCGACATACGTTTCCTTGTCGAGGATGGGTGCGGCGCCGGAGGTGTTGATGGTCATGGCCGTGACGGTGCCGGCGTCGCAAGTCGAAGGGCTGATGCTGGCCATCGTCTGGACTGCCACGGTGCGCGGTGAGACCGTGCGCAGCAGCTGGCCGCCCTGGGGATCGATGTAGTCCGTCAGGACCTGCTCCACGACCTGTGCAGCGCGCATCGCGGCGGGCTGGGGTGCGAGCGCATCGACCGTTCGCGTCGTCAGGCTCGCGACGGCTTTCATGTACGCCGGCTGGATGGCCAGGTTGATCTGCTTCGCAGCAGCGTTGGCGGGGTCGTGGATGTCCACTGTTGGCGACATGCGCATCCAGCCGGCCGGCGTGGCTGCGTGTGCGGCTTCCAGCGTCGTGAGTGCGCTGACGGCGGTACCGGTGCGCGCACGTGCCGCCAGTGCGTAAGCGGCCTGCGCAGGCGCGCCAACCGCAGGAAACATGGCGATGAGATTCAGCGTCTCGGTCTTGATGCCGCTGTCGAAGGCGAGTGAAAAACCGCCCGTGGCATCGGCCTGGGCGGTCGGCTCGCTCGCACCGCAAACGAAGTCGCCATCCTGGTCCAGACAGACCTTGAGGGCAGCGCCCTGCGCCGTCGCCAGCGCGCTGCTGTCGATTTGCCCGGTGATGGTCTGAGGCTGCGGCGCAGGCGGCGGAGGTGGTTGTGGGGAGGCGGCAGGCGGCGCAGCAGGTGGCGGCGCTGGCATTGCTGCCGGCGGCGCAGGCGGCGCAGGCGGCGCAGGCGGCGCAGGTGGTTGTGGGGAGGCAGTAGGCGGCGGAGCTGGCATTGCTGCCGGCGGCGCGGGTGCGGGTGTATTGTCGCCCGGCGGAACCGCAGGGACTGGCGGCGAAGGCGCTGCCGGAGGGCTGGCCGCGCTGGAGGTATCGGTTGACGCCGTGGCCGTGGAAGCGGGCGGTGCGGCTGCGTCCCCCTGCGCGACGGGCGGCGCGAATGCGACGCCACCGGACGAGCCTCCACCCCCTCCGCATGCCGCAAGCGAGCAGCAGAGCATCAGCGCCCAGTAACGTTCGTCGAGTTGTGCCATGAATTGCCCGGGAAATGTGAGCAACCAGTATGAAAAGCCGCGATTCGTAACGTTGTCAGAGAACTGCCCGTGATAGACGTCGTCGAGTGCCTGCCCGGGTGGGTCCGGCTCATGCCGGCAGCGGCGCGCTATGCCGCGGCCTTCATCATCTCCATCACGCGCGCGGCCAGCGCCGGCTCGCGCAACGCACTGCGTGGTTTCAGCAAGTGCTGTACCTCGGACATCAGCTTGTGCACCGCCGGATCGGTGGCGCCAAGCCGTGTCAGTGCGGCGCTGTACTGCAGGATGTTCATCAGGTCCGCGGGGCGTTCGCCCACGGTTTGCGGATACATCAGGTCCGGCATGGCCGACATGGCCCACGGCGTCTCGATGATCGCGTCCGCGGCCGGCAGGAAGCGTGCGGCGAGGCCGTCGAGCGGATCGCCGCCGCCCGCGGTCAACAACTCGCGCAACACGCAGGCCTCGCGCGCCACCACGGACATGCCTTGACCGTAGAGCGGGTTGAAGCGGCAGATCGCATCGCCGATGGGCAGCAGGCCGCGCGGAAAGTGGTCGAGCCGGGAGAAGTGTCGCCAGGCGCTGCCGGGGAATGCCATGCGGACCGGCTCGCCTTCGGGGCGCGCATCTCGCAAGGCGTCATGCATCGTCGGCGTGCGCAGCGTCTTCGTGAACGCCAGGAAGCCGTCCATGTCGCCCGGCGGCTTCTCCTCGCCGCGGCCACCGAGCGAGACCAGCCAGCGATCGCCCTCGATGCAAAACATGAATCCGCCACGGCTGCTCTTCGGCGCCTGTGGAATGTGCATGAGGATCTTCCAGTCGGTCGGCGCGTTCGCGGGCCTGGTGAACATCGCGCTCGTGTAGCCGATGTCCAGGCCGATCAGGGTTTCCGGTGGCGCAGGTTGGCCCGTGCGCTCGAGCAACGCAAGGCAGGGGGTGCCGCGACCCGATGCGTCGACCACCAGGGCCGCGTCGAGCATTGCGTGGGTACCGCCGGGCGCTTCGCAACGCACGCCGGTCACGGTCCCGCCGTCGTCGGACGCCAGGATCTCCAGCACGCGTGTGTCCTGGCGCAACAGGACACCGTGCAACGCCTGCAGGCAGCTGCGCAGGGTCCATTCGAGCAGGGCGCGTGTCATCGACAGGCCGCTGAATCCGAGGTCGCGCCGCGGATAGGGATCGAACCCGGGCCGCTCGATGTGGCCATCCAGCCCCACGGTGTAGTGAACCGCGCCACCACTCGAAAGCCGCTCGCCGAAGCCGGGCAGCAACTGCTCCATTGCGCGCAAGCCGCCGGTGAGCAGCGCATGCCCATGCCGCCCTTGCGGTATGCCGGCACGGTTGTGGGGGCCATCGGGAAGGCGGTCCCGATCCAGCACCACGACTTCATCGAAGTGCGCGGCGAGCGCGGCAGCCGCGCACAACCCGCCGACGCCCGCGCCGATCACCACCGCGCGATGCATGCGCGCACCGGATTCCGAAGCATTGCCCATGGGCGACTCCAGTCTCGATACCGCTCGTCGAAAGTTGGCGAGCGAAGGCTCCTGGCCAGTCGTCTCTTTTACGCGCTCAAGACCGGCGAAGCGTCCACCATCGGATGTAGGTGGGGAGGGCGGGCTTCAAGCCCCTGCGTCGAACTGATCCCGGTTCCGCCCCTTGAACGGCGCATAGAAGGCCCGGATCCGCGCGATGTCGGCTTCGACATCCTCGCCCGGGTCGACCAGCGGCCCGAGTCCACAGCGGCGGCCGCCCCAGTCCAGGTACGACAGCTGGATCGGCAGTCCGGCCCCGCGCGCGATGTGGTGAAAGCCGGACTTCCATTGCGTGGTGTGCTTGCGCGTGCCTTCGGGGGACACCACCAACTGCAGCCCGCCGGGGGCCGATGTCAATGCAAGGATCGATGCCGCGACAAGGTTGTTGGCACGGTCGCGGTGCACGGGAATGCCGCCCAGCCAGCGCATCAGCCAGCCGAAAGGTGCGGGGAACAGGGAGGCCTTGCCCAGCCAGCGGATGTTCATGCCCAGCCCGAAGGCGGCCATGAGCGTGAAAGGGAAATCCCAGTTGCTGGTGTGCGGCGCCGCGATGACGACGCATCGTGCCGCGCGTGGCGACAACTCGCCCTCCAGCCGCCATCCCAGCAGGCGCAACATGCCCCGTGACGAAGCGCGAAGCAAGGGCTCCAGCAAGGGTGTGTTGAATATGGTGTGTGCCACGGGACGCGAGCATATAGCAAGCGCCTACACTCATTTGATGCCGGAACCTCTGGAACCGAAGATCGACCGCCCGGCGCCGGCCGCCGTGACATCGACGCCTGCCGCTTCGACCGATGCTGCGTCCCGCCGCATGCTCGCGCTGCTGGGCGCAGCCGTGACGGCAGGCTTCGAGGCCGGCGCCATCGGCTACGTGCTGCCGGCCATGCAATCTGCCACGGGCGCGTCGGCGCAGCTGGCGTCCTTGCTTCTGTCGGTCTTTGTCGCGGCGACGCTGTTGGCGGTGCCGCTGGCGGCGATGGCCGCGCGACGCAGGGGCGCCACGCAACTGTTGCGTGCCTGCCTGTTGCTGGCCGTGGTGTCGGGCGGCCTGGCCACCGTGCTGCCCAGTCCCGACGGCGTGTTGTTCGCGCGTGCGCTGCAGGGCTTGGCGCTCGGCCCCTTGCTGCCGCTGGTGGCGGCGGTCATCGTGGTCCACTGGCCGGCGGCACAGCAGGGCCGGTTGCTGGGCCAGACATCGATGGCCTACGGCCTGAGCTACGTCGCGGCCACCATCGGCACGCCATGGCTGCTGGAATTGGGGTGGCGCAGCGCGTTCGGGCTGGGCGCCTGCCTGGCCTTGTTGTCGCTGGCGTGGCCCTTGCCGGCCGCATCGTCACCCCACGACGCGCGGCCCGCAGCGCCCTGGTGGCTGGCCTTCAGCCGGCCGATGCATGCGACCGCGCTGCTGGCGCTGGGCACCGGTGCGGGGCAGGCGGTGCTGGTGTGGATGCCTTCCGTGGCGGCCATCCGGCTGGGCCTGGACATGAAGTCCACGGCGCCGCTGATGGTGCCGCTGCTGCTGGGCGGCCTGTGCGCCACGGCCTTCGTGATCCGTTCGCTGGACCGAATGGGTGCGCGGTCCATGGTGCTGATCGGCATGGCCACTGCGCTCGCGGGCGTGCTGATGGTCGTGGCCGCACCGCCCGACGCGGCCTTCTTCATGGTCGGCGGCGCGGCGCTGGGCTTCGGCATCGGCCTGCTGTCGGGCGGGCCGTTGCGCTATGCCGCCGCGCGTGCGTTGCCGCCGGATGCGCAGGCCCTGGCCCAGGGAGCCGTGGCCTGGTTGACCGACGTCGGGCTGCTGGTCGGCAGCCTCGCGATGGGCTATGTGGCCGGGCGAGGCGGCGATGCGCTTTCGGGGCTCGAAGCGGCGGTGGGCCTTGCCGGTGGACTGATGCTGCTGTGTGCCCCGGCCGTGCTGCGCTTGCCCCGGCAAGCCGGCGCGCTTGGCTGAAAAGGCTTAGGAACCTTGGCAGTCATGGATCCCGTCCAGCCCGAAGACGCCGCCGCCATGGCCCTGCTGGGCCGCTGCCCCATCTTCCGGCGTTGCGGCCCTGCCGACCTGGCGGCACTTGCCGGCAGCACGCGCTGGGTCGACTACGCCGACGGCGCCGACCTGGTGCGTGAGGGCGACATGCCGCAGGACCTGCTCATCCTCGAACGTGGCCAGGCGCAGGTGCTCAAGCGCGGCGCCAAGGGCGACGAGCACGTGATCAACCGGGTCGGGCCAGGCGACTCGATCGGAGAGATGGCCTTGTTCGACATCGTGCCGCGCTCGGCCACCGTGCGCGCTGAGGGGCCGGTCCGCACCCTGGCCCTGCCGCTGCCAGACATCGTCCACCTGGCCGAATCGCGACCCTCGCTGGTGCCCGTGTTGATCGACATTGGCGCGCTGGTGGCCGAACGACTGCGCCTGGCCAACGTCAACAACGCGGCTGCTGCCGATCGCATGCTGGCGGAAGAACAGATGCGCGCGGTGATGGGGCGCTTCACGCTGCTGCTGATGCTGGCCTACACCGTCTACACCTGGGTGCTGGGCACGGCCATCGAGGTCAAGGAGACCTTCGGCCGCAGCGAGTTCGTCACGGTGCCCGCGATCGTTGTCTGCTGCGCGATCCTCTATGCCTTCGTGCGTGTGTCGAAGTACCCGGCGCGCTTCTTCGGATTGAAGACCGAGCATGCCGGCCGCCACGTGCGCGAGGCGTTGCTGTTCACGCTGCCGTTGATGGCCGGCACGGTGTTGCTCAAGCTGGCGCTGATCGCATGGGTGCCGGGCATGGAAGGCATGCCGGTGTTCAAGATGTTCCCGCCGTCGCCCGGCGTGTTTCCCGGCGAATTCAACCCTTGGCTGGCCGCGGCCTACGTATTCTTCGCGCCGTTCCAGGAGCTGATCTATCGCGGCGGCGTGCAGGGTCCGCTGACGCACTTCCTGACCGGGCGCTGGCGCACATGGCTGGCCATCGTCGGCGCCAACATCATCTTCTCGGCGGCGCACCTGTATGTGTCACCGGGACTGGCCGGCATTGCCTTCATGGCGGGGCTGTTCTGGGGGTGGCTGTATGCGCGGCAGGGCGGGCTTGTCGGTGTGTCGGTGTCGCACGTGGTGCTGGGGCTCTGGGCCTTCGAGGTGGTGGGGCTCGGCGTGCTTCAGTAGCGCCGTCGCGTTGCTACGATCCCGGGCGGCGCAGGCATCGCGCCGGAAAAATCAAATCAATATTCAGGAGACCCGACACCATGTCCAAGCCGACAGACTTCACCGCCATCCTCGCCAAATGGGAAGCAGAGCGACCCGATACCGTCGCCATCACCTTCGGCGCATCGAACTGGACATGGGCTGAACTGGCCACGCGCGTGCGGCGCAATGCGGCCGCCCAACGCGCCGCGGGCCTCGTGCCCGGCGACCGCATCGCCGTGCTGGACCTCAACCATCCGGCCTGCCTGGAACTGACGCTGGCCTGCGCGCAGGTCGGCACGGCCAACGCGGTGGTCAACTTCCGCCTGGCGCCGCCCGAGATCGCCTATGTGATCAACGACGCGCGTGCGCGCATCCTCTTCGTCGGGCCAGAGTTCGCGGGCGCCGTCGCTCAGTTGCGCGACAAGCTGCCCACCGTCGAGCGCGTGATCCGCATCGGCGGCCCCGACGATGAATACGAGGCTTGGTTGGCCGCGCAAGAGCCTGATGCCTCCGTCCATCCGTCCAAGCCTGAGGACTGCTTCGTGCAGCTCTACACCTCCGGCACCACCGGCTTCCCGAAGGGCGCCATGCTTACGCACCGCGGCATGGTCGCGCATGCGCACAACGTGGCGGTGGACCAGTCGATCGGCTTCGACTCGATCGTGCAGGTCGCGATGCCGTTGTTCCATGTCGGCGGCACCAGCTATTCGCTCGCGGTCATCGGCCAGGGCGCGCGCATCCACATGGTGCGCATGCCGGACCCCGCGGCGGTGCTGGAGATGCTGGAGCGCGAGAGGATCACCCACACCTTCCTGGTGCCCGCGTTGCTGGCGATGATGGTCAAGGTGCCCGGCGCGGGGGATCGCGACTACTCGGCCCTGAAGACACTTTCCTACGGCGCATCGCCGATGCCGCTGCCTGTGATGCGCGCGACCCATGAGATCTTCCCCGGCGTGATGCAGCAGGTCTACGGCATGACCGAGCAATGCGGGGTGGTGACCGTGCTGGGCGCGGCGGACCATGCGGACCCGGCGGTGGCGCACCGGCTGGTGTCGGCGGGCAAGCCGATCCACGGCGTCGAGATCAAGGTCTGCGACCCGGTGGATGGCACGCCCGTGGCGGCCGGCGAGCCCGGCGAAATCTGGGTGCGCAGCGAGCAGATCATGGGCGGCTACTGGGGCAAGCCGGAGGCCACCGCCGCGGCGATCACGGAGGACGGCTGGCTGCGCTCCGGCGACGGCGGCCACTTCGATGCGGACGGGTACCTCTACGTCACCGACCGCATCAAGGACATGATCATCAGCGGCGGCGAGAACATCTATCCGGCCGAGATCGAGCGGGTGATGGTGGAGCACCCGTTGATCGAGGACGTGGCCGTGATCGGCGTGCCGGACGAGAAGTGGGGCGAGGTGCCGAAGGCGGTCATCGTGGCGAGGTCGGGCGCCGAGATCGACACCGCGCAGATGATGGCGTGGTGCCGCGAGCGGCTGGCCTCCTTCAAGTGCCCGAAGTCCTTCGATGTCATCGACGCGTTGCCGCGCAATCCGACCGGCAAGGTGTTGAAGAAGGATCTGCGCAAGCCGTATTGGGAAGGGCGCACGCGCCAGGTCGCGTAGGGCGGCGCTGGACACCCGCACCGCGCAGCGCACATCCTCTTCACCGACACACCTGCCAGCGGGCTGCCCTAACGATCACGCTCTTGCCCGACTTGCCCGACTTGCCCGACTTGCCCGGCTTGCCCGACTTGCCCGACTTGCCCGACTTGCCCGACTTGCCCGACTTGCCCGACTTGCGCGACTTGCGCGGCTTCTCGGCCAGCACCCGGGCAATCGTGTCTGGCGCGCCTCCACCCGTCGGATAGGGCGTGACCAGCCGGACGGTGCGCGTCGGGCACTTGGCGGCGTCCTGGGCCTGGGCTGCAGAGCCCAGGCGGCCCAGTCAGGGCCGAGAGGGCGAAAAAAGGCGTGCGGCGTTGAAGGAGTTTCAGGCTCCATGCTGCTTTTCCAAAGGTTGAGCGCGGTCAACTGCTTTTTCTAGGTTCAGAAGTCCATCAAGAATGATCATTGATCGCGCATTTTTCGAAACGACCACAGCCGACGGCTTGCGCGCAACGCGCAGCCTGAAGTCGAAGCGGTCCGTCAGCCGCACGTTGAGCGTGTCGCGCAAGCGCATGGCGCAACGCTTGCCTGTCGACGAATGGCTGTTTCCCAACATCAACACCGGCTGGGTGCTGAAGTTCAACGGAGCAGGCGAGGTTATGGAGACACTGCGGGATCTGGGGGCGGAGAGAATCAACAGATGATCACCTCGATGCGCGAACACAAGGGCCACCTTTACCCGGGCGGCATCTCCAACAAGCGCATCGGCGTGTACGAGCTGCCCGATGCCGACATCTCGAAGTACCAACGCCCCTGGAGGGCCGCCTGATGCGCGGCGCACTGGGCCGCTTTGTGGACCGGGTGTCGGGCCGTGGTAGCGCGGCCCCCGCGGTGCCGGTGATGGACGGCGCGCTCGAGCCCAACCGGGTGTTGGACAACGCGCAGGTGGTGGCGGAACTGGAGGGCATCGACGATCTGGCGACCGATGGGTTCTCGCTGTATGCGACGGCCGGGCCGGTGCTCTACAGGCTGGAGGGCGATCGCCTGGTCGAGCAGCTTCGCGTGGATGCGGACATCACCGCGCTGGCGGTGCATGAGAACGGCGCGGTAGCGCTGGCGCTGGAGGGCAAGCGCATGAGCGTGATGTCGCAGGGCCGCAAGGGATGGGTCGAACGGGCCGGTCTTGACGAGGTCGCGGGTGTGCCGCTGTGCGGCGTCAATGCGCTGTGCTTCGACGAAAGCGGCGACAACATCCTGCTCAGCGATGGCTCGGCGCAGCATGCACCGGCCGACTGGTGCCGGGATCTCATGGAGAAGGGCCGCAGCGGGCGGGTGGTGCGATGGGGCAGCGGCGGGCAGGCTGAACTGCTGGCCAGCCGCCTGCACCACGCCTTTGGTGTGCTTGCGTTGAATGGCGAGGTCATCTTCAGCGAAAGCTGGCGGCATCGCGTGGTGCGCACGGGGAGCGCGAAAGGCGCGAAGCCCACACCGATGCTGTCGGACCTGCCGGGCTATCCCTCGCGCATGGCGCCAGCCAAGGCGGGCGGCTTCTGGCTCACCTGCTTCGTCTGCCGCACGCAACTGGTCGAGTTCATCCTGCGCGAGGACGCGTTTCGAAAGCGCATGCTGCAGGGGGTCAAGCCGAGCTTGTGGATCGCGCCGGCGCTGCGTTCGGGCGCCAACTTCCTGGAGCCGCTGCAGAGCGGGGACGTCGTGCTCAAACGCTGGGCGCCGCCGCGTTCCTACGGGCTGGTGTTGCACGTCGACGCGACGGGCCGCACGATTCGCTCACTGCACAGCCAGGTCGATGGCCAGCATCACGGCATCACGGCGGTGGCCGAGTTCAGGGGCGCGCTGTATGCCGCATCGAAGGGCAGCGGACGCTTGCTGCGGGTGCCGTTCGAAGCCATGGAGGGCGCGGCATGACGGATATGCGCACCGCGGTGTCACAGGCATTCCGTCGGCAAGCATTGCGTTCAACAACGTGCTCGAACTGCGCGGCGCCACCGGGAAATACACCGGCGTCCTGAAGGCGCCGCTCGAAGCACGCCAAAAGGGCATCGCGATGGTGTTCCAGGAGACCCGCCTGGTGCCGTGCCGACGATGACCGTCGCTCAGAACCTCGACCTCGGCCAGGAGGCCTTCTTCAACAGGGGCGTATTCGGCGGCCGTGCGGATATCTGTCCCTGCCCGGTGCGCCGAAACAGCATTTGCCGCGCTCCCCTCAGAAGGGGACGCGGCCAGCGCCCCGCGCCATGGATACTGGCATGAGGTTCGGTTGAAGTGAGAAGGTCTCATGAAATTCCTCGACGAGCATGCAGTGCGCCGGCTCCTGCAGATGGACGCGTTGATCCCCGCCATGGAAGATGCCCTGCGTGCACTGTCCTCCGGTGGGGCCGTGCAGCCGCTGCGCAACGTGCTGTCCGTCCCCGGGCAAGGCGGCTTCTTCTTCACGATGCCGGCGAGCGTCTCGGGTCAGCTGGGCGCCAAGCTGGTGACCTTCTATCCGGACAACAAGGGCGTGCACACGCACCACGCGCTGATCCTGCTGTTCCGGCAGGAGACCGGCGAGCCGATGGCCGTGATGGACGGGCGGCTCATCACGGAAATGCGCACTGCCGCCGTGTCAGCGGTGGCCACGCGGCTGCTGGCCCGCAAGGACGCGCGCTCGCTGGCGATCCTGGGTGCGGGCGTGCAGGCGAAAAGCCATCTGGAGGCGCTGCGCCTGATCCGCCCCTTCGAGGAGGTGAGTGTGTGGAGTCCCAACCATGGCGAGGCCTTCGCGCGCGAGCATGGCGTGCGCGCGGCCAGTTCGGCGGAGGATGCGGTGCTCGGCGCAGATGTGATCGTCGTCGCGACGACCTCACGCACGCCGGTGCTGAAGGGCCGGTGGCTGAAGCCGGGCGTCCACATCAACACGGTCGGCGCGCCGCGGCCCGACTGGCGCGAACTGGACGATGAAGCGCTGGGCCGCTGCCGCCTCTACGTCGAGGCACGCGAGGCCGCGTCGCGTGAGTCGGGCGATGTGATCGCGGCCGGCCACATCTTCGCGGAGCTGGGCGAGGTCATCGAGGGAAGCCGCCCAGGACGCCAGCACCCCGACGACATCACGCTCTTCAAGTCGGTTGGCGTGGCGGTGGAAGACATCGCGAGCGCCGGGCTGGTGTACCGGGCGCTGATGAACGCTGCGCAGCCGCAATAGGCGGTGCCGGCAACAGGCTCTCGCCCGGCCCCGGCGTTGCGCCGCATGACCCGGCCGGACCCTGTCACCCAAATTCATCAATTCAATTCGCCTCCGCGAACTATTGGATTAATTTGACGCTGGTCGCCGCGGCCGGCGAATAACCTCAAATCGAATCCGGGAATTATTTTTTGCCTGGCGTTGCGGTTGCGTTGCAGGATTGCGACAAGAAAATATCACTCCAACTTCTTAATTCAATTGGCCGACGCGAACTATCGGGCTAATTGCTGCTGGCGCCGCCGGACTTATTTTGCAATTCGGCAGAAATAGATTCGCAAAATCGACCTTGTCCTACACATTGCGAGCAAACTACCCTTGTCGTCAGAAATGTCCTACAGACGCCATGCAAAGCTCTTCAAAGACGCAAGTGTGAAATGGAGCTCAAGATCTAGATAGCTGCCAAATCTCGTCAGAGATGGATTTTGCATGGGTTGGTGATTTTCGTGTTGACGACATCGCTTTCATGCATCCGTTTTCTTTGGGGAGATTTGTAATGAACAAGCATCACCGCGTCATCTGGAATGAATCGACGGGCACTTTTGCCGCAGTGCCGGAAACCGCCAAGGGCCGCAGCAAGTCCAGCACCCGCGCCAAAGTTTCACGAGTTCTCCTCGGTGTGGCGGCGCTTCTCGGCAGCGGCGCGGCAATGGCGGTCGATACAACTGTTTCCGGCACCTGGACCAGCATAGGCAACAGCAACAAGGCCGGCCAGACCGAATTCAATGCCGCAGGCACCAACAGCCTCTCCGGCACGATCAATTTCGAGAAAATTCCCACTGCATATTTCATTCCGTGGTCTGACGCCATTCCTCCTGGATATGTCACCGCCCCCGATGTGACCGGCAAGCAGCAATTGGTGGTCGGCGCCAAGAGTGGCACCGTTGCCATCAAGGATCCGATCACTGGCAATATGCAGACGCTGCCGGTGTATGGCGCCTCGTCATTCACGCAAGGTCCGATCGGCACCGGTTTCAGCAACGCTTATTTCGTCAATGCGGTCCAGATTTTCCCGAGGGGGGCCAAGCCTTATGTCGATGTGCGTCTGGCGACCGTCAAGGACGGCACGCTGAATATCGACCTGCGCAACAGCCGTCTCGACCTGGGCGCCGCCAAGCAGACCGACGTGGTCTATGTCGATGGCACCACAGCCAAGAAGACCGAGGCCGTCTGGCGTTCGGGCAACTACGTTCGCTTTGGCGACGCCTACCAGATCACCGCCACGCCGGCGCAAACCGCGTCGCGCGACCAGACCTTCGATGCCGTGGTCTACAAGGGCACGTTCAACGTGACCGACTCGAAGGGCACGACCACCTCCCACACGGTGACCAACCTGGCGACCCTGACCCAGTACAACGACTGGTTGGTCAGGGAGGTCGCGGCCAGACGCATCGCCTATGCCGACTACGAGGCCTTCGTGAAGCTGGGCTACGGCGCATCGCCTGTGACCATCCACGTCATGCCCACGGGCAGCGACGCACCTTTGCAGGCCAATGACCCCTTGCTCATCCCGGCCGGCAACCGCGCCCTGCTGCGCGCCGTTGGCCCCAACGCCACGGCACGCATCGCAAATCCGGTGGGGACGACCGTTGAAATTGCAGACGGGGTCGCATTGTGGGGCGAGCAGGGCGCCACCGTCATCAACGATGGCCGCATTGCCGAGACGGCCGGCACCGCGGACGTTTTCGTCTTGCGCACCAAGGCGAAGGGGTTCAACAACGGGGTGATCACGACCGGCTATGCCTCCACCGCCGCGGATGCGTCGGCGCCAGGCATCGTCTACATCGGCGGCAACACCATCGTGGACGGTGAGGACACCGCCCTGACCAACCGAGGCGTCTGGAACGTGGGCGCGGTGAACTCCGACCCGCGGGAGCTGACCGGCTTCTCCCGCATCAGCGTGAGCAACAAGGGCCTGTTCACCAACGAGGGGGCCATGAATCTCGGATCGAACAATTCCGAGCTGGCCAGCCCGGTCATGGGCGTTCTCGCGAGCGGCAACGGCCGGGTCATCAACACGTCGACCGGCGTGATCTATCTTGGCCGTGGGGCAGCCGGCACGATTGCGGCTGGCAGCCTGGCCGGCAGCCTGGCGGCGGGCGGGGCCGACACCACGGTACGCGCCGGCGGCGTTGGCGTGCAGGTCCAGGACAGCAGCGAGTTCGACAACCAAGGCCTGATCGTGATCGGCACCGGCATGCAGGCCACGACCGGCATCCTGGTGAAAAACGCCACCTCGGCCATCGTGACCAACAGCGGCACGATCGATATCAAGGGCGCCCGCCCCGGCGAGCCGCTGGAAAACCAGGGGATCTGGGTGGTGGGCCCCAGCGGCTCGTCTGTTGTGAGCAACACCGGCACGATCAACCTGAGTGGCGTCAACGGGGTCGGCATCAAGGTCACGAACGGTGGCAAGGCGTCGAGTTCGGGAACCATCAACGTGGGGACGTCCACCGATCCGACCTTGCCGAACTACGGCTTGTGGGCCGAGGGCGCCGGCAGCAACGTGGCCGTGCTGGGTAACGTGAACCTGAGCGGCGAGCACGCCATCGGTGTGCACGCCCGCTCGGGCGGCACGATCGACATCCGTGGCGGCGATGTCAACTTCGGCATGGGAACGCGCCAGGTCGGCTTCTTCGCCGACGGCTCCAGCTCCGTGATCAACATCGAGACGGCGCCAACCGGCGGCGCGCTCGATGTCTCGACAGAAGACTCGACCCTGTTCCTCATCGAGGATGGCGCGACCATTCACAACCGGGTGGCCGCGCCCTTGATCGCGTCGGGCAAGGGATCGACAGCCATCCGGGCCACCGGCGCAGGTTCCACCGTCGACCTGGACAACACCGACATCACGGTCAGCGGTGTGGGGGCGACCGCGCTCAAGGTGGAAGGCGGCGCCACGGGCAGCATGACCGGTGCCTCCAACCTGAAGCTCAGCGATGGCGCGATTGCCGTGGCGATCGACGACAACAAGTACGACCTGGCCGGTGAGAAGGTCGGCTCGGGCCATTCGAATTTCATCAACAGTGCAAACATCTCGACGACAGGCCGGGACGTGACCGTGTTCCAGGTGAAGAACGGCGCCGAACTCACCAACGGCGGCAACATCGACGTGGCGCACGGGACCGCCATCGAGGTCACGGGCGCCGGCTCGAGCGTGGGGGCGGATGCGAGGGGCATCCTGGGAACCATCACCGTGCACGACGGCAAGGCCGGCTTCTACGTCCACGATGGCGGCACGTTGACCACCTCCAACACCGTCACGGTCGACGGCAGCGCCACCGGCGTGCTGGTGGGAGCGGATTCCGGCAGGGTCGTGCTGACGGACAAGGCCCGGATCATCGGCCTGGGCGGCGGCTACGGGCTCCTGGTCGTCAACCAGGGCGTGGCCGGCAACGTCCTGCTCGACGGCACCTTCCTTGAAATGCGGGGCAGCGGCGCGGCCTTGATGGCTGAGCACCGCCTCGACCCGGCCTCGCACGGCAAGGTGCTGGTGAGCAGCACCACGGCTGGCAAGGGTGTCGCCTTCTCGCTCGCGGGCGGCGGCGCCACCTCCGGCGACTTTTCCGTGGGCAAGAATTTCGACATCAGCGTCACTGGCAACGGATCGGGCGTGTATGCGAACTCGACGGGCAATCTCACCGTGGCCAGCAATTCCATCAATGTCACCGGCACGGGCCAGGGCGTCCTGGTGAAGGCCGCGGACACGGTCACGATCGCTCGCGGCGCAGTCATCCGGTCGACCAACGCCGCAGCGGTGCTGGTCGCCGGCGCGCCCAGGTCCCTGGTGAACAAGGGCGTGCTCGAAGGCGTGGCCGGCTCGGATGCGGTGCGCCTCGACGATTCCGGCCATGCCTTCGAGAACAGCAACGGCGGCGCGATCACCGGCAACGTGAGCCTGGGCGATGGCACCAACACCGCCTTGCTCGCCGACAGCAGCATCACCGGCGAATTCATCGGCGGCACCGGACAGGACACCGTGACCCTGCGCGGCAACGCGGTCGAGGTGACAGGCCGGCTCGATGGCGGGGTGGGCAGTGCGCGCGATACGCTGGTGCTCGACGACGTGCAGATGAACTACCACAGCGCGACCAGCCGCATCCGCAACTTCGAGAACCTGAACCTCAGCAACGCATCGGTGTTCACGCTCAAGACCGCGATCAGGCTCGACGACAACCAGGCCGACACCGGCATCATCTCGATCGACGCCGGCAGCACACTGGCCGTCGCGCCGGGAGGGGCCTTCGCGCTGAACAACAAGCTGGCGGGCACCGGCACGGTCACGACCGACACGGCGGGCCAGTCCTTCGATTTCACCGGCAACGTGGGCAGCGCCTTTGCCGGTACGGTCAAGCTCGGCGACAGCCGCTTTGCACTCGACGGTGTCAACACGGCGACGCTGCAGAACGCCACGCTCGAACTCGGCGAGAAGAGCGTCACCACCGTGGGCACCGGCAACCAGACCTTCGGCGGCCTGAAGTTCAGCGGCGGCACGGCGATCTTCGACGCCACGCTGCCGGACGCGAAGCTCGCGGCCAGCACCATCACGGTCGCCACGCTGGACGCCAGCGGCGCCGGCAGCGTGCAGGTCAACGTGCCCGCCCCGTACATCCCGGTGACGCCGACGGTCGACGGCAAGGCTTCGCTGATGGAGCAGGACGACGGCAACATCAGCGTGAAGCTGGTCAATGCCACCACCACGAACGGCAGTGGCGGCGCGCTGGTGCTGCGCGGCCAGGATGGCGTGCGGATCTCGGACCGGCGCAGCGTCGACATCGCGCAAGGCGGCCAGGTGGTGGCCAAGGGCGACTACGACTTCCGCCTGACCACGCAGAAGGACGACGGCCTCTACGTCAACTACGGACTGACGCAACTGGACCTGCAAGCAGGCCAGACGCTGACCCTGCAGCAGCGCGAAGGCACGGCGGGCAACGCGGCGGACCAGTCGGCCCGCATCACTGGCGCCGGCCAGTTGGCGATCGACGCGGGCGACGGCGCGGTGTCGCTCTCCAACACCAGCAACGACTACACCGGTGCCACGACAGTGCAGAGCGGCACCTTGCGCCTCGCGGCTGACAACGCGCTGGGCCGCACCAGCGCGCTGAACCTGAGCGAATCGACACAGGCACAACTCGCAGGAACCGCGCAGGCGATCGGGCAACTCCAGGCGGCTGCCGGCTCGACGCTGGCGCTGCAAGGCGGCACGCTGGACATCGCCAATGGCGGCCGGGCGGACGGGTCGCTGACGGGCGGCGGCAGCCTCAACGTCAAGGGTGGCGTCCTGCTGGTGTCGGGTTCCAACGCGGCGCTGTCGGCAGCGACCTCCATTGCGTCGGGCGCCGTGGTCGTGATCCGGAAGGCCGATGGCCTGGGCAGCGGCGCCATCGCGAATGGCGGCAAGCTCGTGGCCGACGTGGCCAGCAACGGAGACCTGGTCAACGCGGTGAGCGGCATCGGCGACCTGGTCAAGACGGGTGCGGGTGCCTTGTCGGTGGGCAGCAACCTCCAGCACACCGGCCGCACCGACGTGGCTTCCGGCACGCTGGTGGTCGGCAGCGCCGCGACGCCGGGCGCGCTCGGGGCAGCAGGCGCCAGCCCGGTGACGGTGACGCCAGGGGCGGTGCTCGCCGGCGCTGGCGTGGTCAACGGCCAGGTGAACAACAGCGGCACCGTTGCCATGTCGAACGCGCTGGCTGCATCGGCAAGCACAGCCAACAGCACCCTGACGCTGGCCAACGGCCTGGTCAACAGCGGCACATTGAACCTCGCCGGACTGGGTGGCGCCGCACCGGGCAACGTGCTGGTGGTGAAAGGCAACTACGTCGGCAACAACGGCCATGTGGTCATCCGCACCGTCATGGGCAACGATTCGTCGGCCACCGACAAGCTGGTGATCGACGGCGGCAGGGCGTCCGGGTCCACGGAGCTGGTGGTGAAGTCAGCAGGTGGCATCGGTGCGCAGACACGGCAGGGCATCCGCGTCGTCGAAACACGCAACGGCGGGACGACTGTCGCCGCGGCTTTCACGCTCGACCCGCTGTCGGATGGCTATCGCGCGGGTCGGGGTACGTTGGCGGCCGGCGCCTACGACTACAACCTGGTGCGCGGCGGCGATGGCGGCAATGCGCAGGACTGGTATCTCTCGAGCACCAGCTCGGCGGTCATCACGAGCCCGCCCGGGGTCGACGCATCCGGGAGCGGGTCCGGGTCCGGGATGGCCGGCGGTGAAGGGCCCGCGATCGCCTTCCCGGTCTATCGCCCTGAAGTCGGCGCGTACCTGGCCAATCGCCAGGCGGCCCTGCAGATGTCCGTGCACACGCTGCACGATCGCCAGGGCCACGACGGCCAGGACCGCGCCGCGTCGGGCAGTGCCAATGGCTGGCTTCGCGTGGTGGACACGACCACCCACTACGACGGCGCCGGCCGGTCCGGCAACACGCACAGCGACGCCCACCTGGTGCACGGCGGCGCCGACCTGGTGCGCTTCGGCGATGGCGCAGAAGGCAGCATCCGCATCGGCGCGATGGGCATGTACGGCAGCGCGAACAACCGCGCGAGGAATGCCGGCGGCCTGTCGGCCCACGGCGATGTCGACGGCTACAGCCTGGGCGTCTATGCCACCTGGTACGGCAACCCGGACATCAGCACCGGCCCCTACGCGGACGCCTGGGTGATGGGCGGCTCGTACCACAACAAGGTGCGGGGCCAGGGGCTGGTGGAAGACAAGTACAACTCCCGCGTCTACACGGCGTCGCTGGAAGCGGGCTACTCGTTCAAGGTGCTGGACGACGGCAAGAACCAGATGTACATCGAGCCGCAGGCCCAGGTGGTGGTGCAGAACTACCGCGCCGACAACCACCTGGAAGCAACCGGCACCTTCGTGTCGGGCATGAAGGATTCGGGCGTGACCACGCGGCTCGGCGTCCGCATCCACGGCAGCATGGACAACGGCGCGGGCGGCCGGATGCTGCGGCCCTTCGCGGAGTTCAACTGGTGGCACGGCAGTTCCTTCGACCAGTCGATGCAGTTCAACACCGATCGCGTCACCGACCGGATGCCGTCGAACCGCTACGAGGTCAAGCTTGGCCTGCAGGGCAACCTGACGAAGAACGTGAGTGCCTGGGGCAGCATCGGCGGGGAAGTCGGCGGCAACGGCTACCGCTCGGTCAAGGCGCAGGCCGGGATCAAGTACAGCTGGTAATGGGGAGACCCTGATCAAGTCCTCCGCGGGCCGCGCATCCTCTGCCCGGGCGGTCTGCGGCGTTGCAAATCCTCGCCATGGCTTCGGCTACGGCTGTGGTTTGCGCCTTGCATTCCCTCCCGAGCCGAGTTCAGAGTCTCCTGGGGAGGGCTCGCTGCAGGCGCGTGTCACCGCGCCTGCAATGCGAGGGGGTTGGGGGAGGGCTCGCCGACCTTGGCGAGTGTGTTGCGGTCGGTGTGATGAAAGGGTTCGGAGAGGCCCTTGATCTGCATCACGGTGTCCTGGTCGTAGGACCAGGTGCCATCGGCATGGAACGCGACCTTGATGCGCCATTCCAGCGTGGTGAACGCATGCTCGATGAAGGGGTTGGACACGATGCCGTTGACCAGGCTGCCATGCGTGGCCACGAGCTCGAAGCTGTCGGCGTCGGCCGCCACCTTGCCGCTGGCCATGGCGACCTGGCCGCGCGGGATCGCCAGCGTATGCATGACGGTCTCGGTGGCCGGCTCCCACAGCCAGTAGCCGACCTGGTCGTGGTACATCTTGGTGAAGCCCGTCTTGTGGATGAAGGCGTGATAGCGCAGGCCGTAGAGCACTTGCGGGCCGTTGGTCTGCGGGTCGATGGGCTGCAGCTCGTAGTGCTCGATGTAGGTCTGCGTCTTCGGGCCCTGCGCCTTGGGCTTGACGTCCACGCCCTTCTCGCCGCGCCACAGGCCGGCCATGCGGCGCAAGGGGCCGAGGTTGGCGAGGGTGTGGCCGTCGAGGTCGGAAGGCTCGGTGTAGATGTCGGCGGGGAACGTGGGCATGGATCGGGTGTGAAGTTTGAGGGAGCGGACTCGCGGCCCGGCCGCTTCGAAGGCCTTCCCAGGCCGCGCAACGAGCTTCGGGCATCGGTGTCTATGATGACTCAAGACGGTGTCCGGCTCGACCTCGATGCGGATCGCAAAACCCATGCCTACCCCTTCCCAAGAATCAACCCCAGTGCCCGCGAGACCCGCCAGGCCGGTCCGCGCCGGCTGGTTGCCTGTCGTCGACATGGCGCGTTGCACCGGCTGCGGCTGGTGCGTGGCCGCATGCGACCTGCACCTGTTGAGCCTTGAGGTCGTGCAATGGCGGAAGACGTCGATGCTGCACGACGCCGAGCGATGCACGGGGTGCAGCGATTGCGCAGTGGTGTGCCCGTTCCGCGTGATCTCGATGCGGAAGGGTGCGAGCGCACAGGGTGAGTGAGCCGCCGGTCGCTGCTCGGCGCTCAGGCCAACCGTCTCAAGTAGGCGTCGACGCTGTCCGCCAGCGCGTTGTCCTCTGGCACCGTGCCTTGCGGCGTCAGGTGGTCGACGATATCGGGCAGCAGTTCGGAGATTCCTGCTCGCGCCTCCTCACTGCTGATGCCGGCCTGGTCGGCCACTTGTCGCAGTTCCTGGGCGCCGAAGATTTCATCGATGGCGCCGGGAGGCAGCGGCTCGTTGTCGCCGGTCCCTACCCACGAAGCCGCTTGTTGACCATAGCCCCTTTGGGTCAGCCGGCCCAGCAAGTCGCCCAGGCCTCCGAGCCCGCCTCCGCCCGCTGCCGCTCCGCCGAACGCGCCTCCGCCCTGGTTGCCGCGCCGGCTCAGCACGCTCAACAGGATGGGCAGCAACGCCATCAGGATCGGACTCCGCACGCCGCCCCCCGGCTGCGCAGTTCCGCGGCCCCCGACCGCACCGTTGACGAGTCCGCCGAGTATTTCGGAAAGCATTCCCATGACTCGTCTCCAGTAGGTTGAAACGACAAGTTTGCACGTCGCGACGGGACCGGATGACGGCGCACTTCGGCAACTCAAGGCAGCGGAAACCTACGTGGACTGCAGAAGTTGCAGCCCGCGCGCGCAGCGCCACAAGACTTCTACCGTGCGCCAGGCTTGTCGCCGGAAGGGCCTGACCGCTGATTGCCTGTATCGCCACGCCGGACAGCAATGATGTTCGGGTCATTCCATCGTCCGACCGTTCACTCCGGCAACGGCAACGAACTCGTGCACTTGAACTCATCCAGGCACACGCTCGACCGCACGGCATCCACGCCCGGCAGGCGCATCAGCTTGTCGATGAGGAACTGCGACAGCGACTTGAGGTCGCGGGCGATGACCTTGATCATGAAGTCGTAGTCGCCGGTGGTGGAGTAGCACTCCAGCACTTCGGGCAGGTCAACCACCACGTCGGTGAACTTCGACATCTCGCGGATGTGGCCCTTTTCCATCGCGACGTGGATGAAGGCGACGACGTTCAGGTCCAGCTTTTCCGCCGCAAGCCGCGTCTCGTAACGGGCGATGAAGCCGGCTTCTTCCAGGCGCTTGTGACGGCGGTGGCACTGCGCGGGTGAGAGGCCCGCGGCCTCGGCCAATTCGAGGTTGGACGCGCGTCCATGCTCCTGCAAAAAGCCCAGGATCTTGCGGTCGATCCGGTCGAATTCAACGTCCATACAAGATCGTCTCCTAATGTGACCTGTTGACGCAATCATATTGCGCGGCCAAGGGTTCGCCCTAGCCTGGGATGAAAGCAGATTGTTCGTGCAGAAGTTCACACTTCTCCACCTCGAAAGCAGTTCAGCGACGGGAATCACAAGCTTCCTCGCTCGGGACGGTTTTTCGAATTCGGGCCATCCGCTCTTCTTCACATCTGGACCTCACCGTGAAATATTCTTTCCTCCGTACCCCCTTGTCCCTGCTCGCCATTGCCGTCGCTGGCGTTGTTGCTGCTCCTTCCTTTGCCGCCGAGAAGTCGGTCGCCGTGACCGCCATCGTCGAGCACAAGGCGCTCGACGCCGTGCGCGATGGCGTGCGTGATGAACTCAAGGCCGCCGGTTTCGAGCCCGGCAAGAACCTGAAGTACGAATACCAGAGCGCGCAGGGCAACACCGGCACCGCCGCGCAGATCGCCCGCAAGTACGTCGGCGAGCGTCCGGACGTGATCGTTGCGATCGCCACGCCGTCGGCACAGGCCGTGGTGGCTGCGAGCAAGGACATCCCGGTGGTGTACAGCGCCGTGACCGACCCGGTCGCGGCCAAGCTGGTCAAGAGCTGGGATGCGTCGGGCACCAACGTCACCGGCGTGTCGGACCTGTCACCGCTGGAGAAGCACCTGGAGCTGATCAAGCGCGTGGTGCCGAATGCCAAGCGCGTGGGTGTGATCTACAGCCCGGGCGAGGCCAACTCGGTCGCCATCGTGGAAGCGCTGAAGAAGGCGATGCCGGCTTCGGGCATGACGCTGGTGGAAGGCGCCGCGGCGCGCACCGTCGACGTGGCGAGCGCGGCGCAGAGCCTGGTCGGCAAGGTCGACGTGATCTATGCGCCGACCGACAACAACGTGATGTCCGCCCTGGAAGGCATCGTCAAGGTCGCGCAGCAGGCCAAGATCCCGGTGGTCGCGGCCGACACCGACGCGGTCAAGCGCGGCGCGGTCGCGGCACTGGGCCTCAACTACTACGACATCGGCCAGCAGACCGGCAAGATCGTCGTGAGCATCCTCAAGGGCCAGAAGCCGGGCACCATCGCCTCGCAGACCAGCAACACCTTCGAACTGCATGTGAACCCGGCGGCGGCCGAGAAGCAGGGCGTCAAGCTGTCCGAGGCGCTGGTCAAGTCGGCCCAGGTCGTCGTCAAGTAAGCGGGGCCGCAGCAACATGTCGCTCATCGCCTCGCTTGGCGCCATCGAGATCGGCCTGATCTTCGGGCTGGTCGCGCTCGGTGTCTTCCTCTCCTTCCGCATCATCAACTTCCCGGACCTCACGGTCGACGGCAGCTTTCCGCTCGGCGGCGCCGTCGCGGCCATCCTGATCGTCTCGGGTTGGAACCCGTTCGCCGCCACCGGCGCCGCCATCGTGGCCGGCGCCATGTCGGGCTACCTCACGGCTTGGCTCAACGTGCGGCTCAAGATCATGCAACTGCTGGCCAGCATCCTCGTGATGATCGGCCTGTATTCGGTCAACCTGCGCATCATGGGCAAGCCCAACGTCGCGCTGATCAATGACGCGACGGTGTTCAGCATGCTGGACTTCGGCGGCATGCCGGACTACTGGCTGAAGCCGATCGTGCTGCTGGTGGTCGTCGTCGCGGCAAAGCTGCTGATCGACCTGTTCTTCGCGTCGGAGATCGGCTTGGCGATGCGTGCCACCGGCGGCAATCCGCGCATGGCGCGGGCGCAAGGCATCTCGACCGACCGGCAGACGGTGTGGGGCCTGGCGATCTCCAACGCGCTGGTCGCGCTGGCCGGTGCGCTGTTCGTGCAGTCGCAGGGCGGGGCGGACATCTCGATGGGCATCGGTACCATCGTGGTCGGCCTGGCCGCGGTGATCATTGGCGAGACCATCCTGCCGGCGCGCAGCCTCGTCATCACGACGCTGGCTTGTGTGTTGGGTGCGGTGTTGTACCGCTTCTTCATTGCGCTCGCGTTGAACAGCGACTTCATCGGATTGAAGGCGCAGGACCTGAACCTGGTGACCGCTGTTCTCGTTGCGCTGGCGCTGCTGGTGCCCAACTTCCGCCGCAAGCTGGCGGGCATGTTTTCCGGCGTGCGTGGCAACGCCTCAGTGACCATCAAGGAGGCCAAGTAATGTTGCGCGCAAAAGGACTCGAGATCACCTTCAACGCCGGTACGCCGATCGAGAACCGCGTGCTGCGCGGGCTCAACCTGACGATTCCGACGGGGCAGTTCGTGACCGTGATCGGCTCGAACGGCGCCGGCAAGTCGACCTTCCTGAATGCCGTCAGCGGCGACCTGATGGTCGACAGCGGCAGCATCAAGATCGACGATGCCGACGTCACGCGCCTGGCCGCATGGCAGCGCTCGGACCTGGTCGCCCGCGTGTTCCAGGACCCGATGGCCGGCACCTGCGAGGCGCTGACCATCGAGGAGAACATGGCGCTCGCGATGAAGCGCGGCGCGCGCCGCAGCTTCGGCTTCGCGGTGACGCGCAGCCTGCGCGAGTTCTTCCGCGAGAAGCTCAGCATCCTCGAACTGGGTCTGGAAAACCGGCTGGCGGACCGCATGGGCTTGCTCTCCGGTGGACAGCGCCAGGCCGTGAGCCTGCTGATGGCCTCGCTGCAACCGTCGCGCATCCTGCTGCTCGACGAGCACACGGCGGCGCTCGATCCGAAGACGGCCGCCTTCGTGCTGGAACTGACCCGCAAGATCGTCGAAGGCAGCAAGCTGACCGCGATGATGGTCACGCACAGCATGCGCCAGGCACTCGACTACGGCACACGCACCGTGATGCTGCATGAAGGCCGCGTGATCCTCGACGTCGAGGGCGAAGAACGTGCCGGCATGGACGTGCCGGACCTGCTGCGCATGTTCGAGAAGACGCGCGGCGAGAAGCTCGACGACGACAAGCTCCTGCTCGCCTGAAGACGCGAATCCATTCATTGCGGATACCCATCTCGAGCCTGCGCTGTCGGCTCCGGCATGACAAGCACCTTGTGCAGTTGTCAGCCTCGCCGCGACTGCGTTGCCACCGCACGGGCGTCCGGCTGCGGCGCGCAATCCGGCCTCCGGGCTGGCGCCTCGCTGCGAGACCTCCGCACCTTCAAAGACTCCCAAATACACCGAAAGATTGAAATGAAAGAACTCCTGAACCGCTTCGAAAACAAGGCCCCCGAGATCGTCTTCGAATGGCAAGACGCCGAGACGCCCGCCAAGGGCTGGGTCGTCATCAACTCCCTGCGCGGCGGCGCGGCCGGCGGCGGCACGCGCATGCGCCCGGGCCTGGATCGGCGCGAGGTCGTGTCGCTGGCCAAGACCATGGAAGTCAAATTCAGCGTCTCCGGCCCGGCCATCGGCGGCGCCAAGTCGGGCATCGACTTCGACCCGGCCGACCCGCGCAAGGAAGGCGTGCTGCAACGCTGGTACAAGGCCGTGACGCCGCTGCTCAAGACCTACTACGGCACGGGCGGCGACCTCAACGTCGACGAAGTGCACGAGGTGATCCCGATCACCGAGAGCTACGGCCTCTGGCACCCGCAGGAAGGTGTGGTCAACGGCCACTACCAGCCCACCGACAGCGAGCGCATCCAGAAGGTCGGCCAGTTGCGCATGGGCGTGGCCAAGGTCGTCGAGGACCCGCGCTACACCCCGATATGCGGCAAGAAATACGTCGTGGCCGACCTCATCACAGGCTGGGGCGTGGCCGAGTCGGTGCTGCACTACTACGGCCTCTACGGCGGCAAGATCCTCGGCAAGCGCGTGGTGGTGCAGGGCTGGGGCAATGTCGGCGCCGCCGCCGCGTACTACCTCGCGCAAGCAGGCGCCAAGGTGGTCGGCATCATCGACCGCCAAGGCGGCGTGCTCAATGCCGAGGGCTTCAGCTTCGCGCAGATCCGCACCATGTTCCTCAACAAGAACGGCAACCAGCTGAACACCGAGGACATGCTGTCCTTCGACGAAGTCAACAAGCTCGTGTGGAGCGTCGGCGCCGAAGTTTTCCTGCCCTGCGCCGGCTCGCGCCTGGTCACGCAGGAGCAGGTCGAGCAACTGATCGACGGCGGCCTGGAAGTGGTGGCGAGTGGCGCCAACGTGCCGTTTGCTGACAAGGAAATCTTCTACGGCCCGATCTACGAACACGCCGACCACAAGGTCGCCGTGATCCCCGACTTCATCGCCAACTGCGGCATGGCGCGCGCCTTCGCCTTCATGATGCAGGGCGATGCGGAGATCTCCGACGACGCCATCTTCCGCGACGTCTCGGCCACCATCGCCACGGCACTGGAGAACTGCCACGGCCGCTCCAAAGCGTCCACCGGCATCGCGAAGACCGCGTTCGAGAATGCACTGGTGCAACTCGTCTGAGGCTGTCTGAAATGCGGACTTGACCGTACACAAAGGTCGCGAAGAAGCGCAAAGGACGCGAAAGATTCAAGAAGAAATTCCTTGGTCTTCTTTCGCGTCCTTCGCGTAACCTTCGCGTCCTCTGCGTAAGGCCAAGTCCGCTCCCGATCCCGATCCCGATCCCGATCCCGCATCGAAAGCCGTCCGCGCGCAGAATCCGCGTTCCGACCGCTCTCGCCGCGAGGACCATGAACCCCAAGCTCCAGCCCGCGCACCTCCGCGCCGCCATGCGCGGCCATGTCGAACGCGGCGACATCCCCGGCATCGTCACCCTCATCGCGCGCGGTGACGACATCCAGGTCGATGCCCTCGGCACGATGACGGTCGGTGGTGAACAGCCGATGCAGCGCGACACCCTCTTCAGGACCGCCTCCATCACCAAGCCCATCGTGGCCGCCGCCACCATGGCGCTGGTCGACGACGGCAAGCTGCGTCTCGATGACGACGTGGACCGATGGCTGCCGGAGCTGGCCCATCGACAGGTGCTCCGCGATATCGGTTCGACGCTCGACGACACCGTTCCCGCCACGCGCCCGATCACCGTGCGCGACGTGCTGAACGCCTCCTTCGGCTTCGGCAGCGTCATGGCGATGCCCGGCACGCATCCGATCCAGCAACCGATTGCCGCTGGCTGCCTCGGCGGCGATGGCCCGCCCAATCGCATGCACATGCCTGCCACCGACGAGTGGATGCGCCGGCTGGGTGCGTTGCCGCTGATGTACCAGCCGGGCGAGCGCTGGGCCTACAACACGGCTTCCGATGTGCAGGGCGTGCTGGTAGGGCGCGTGTCAGGCCAGTCGCTGGAGGTCTTCCTGCAGGCGCGCCTGTTCGGTCCGCTGGGCATGAAGGACACCTCGTTCACAGTGCCCGCGTCCAAGCTCGGCCGGCTGCCAGGCTGCTACTGCTTCGACGACGAGCAAGGGCGCCTGGCGGTCTTCGACAGTGCAGCCAATCCCGACTGGTCCCAGCCGCCCGCCTTCGCGTCAGGCGCTGGCGGCCTCGTCTCCACGGTCGACGACTACCACGCGTTCTGCCGCATGCTGCTGGACAAGGGACGTTGGCGCGGCGAGCGCGTGCTGTCGGAAGCGGCGGTCGCTGCGATGACGCGCGACCAACTCACCCCGACGCAGCGCCAGGGCGGCGAACTCTTCTTCGGCAGCCACAGCAGTTGGGGCTACGGCATGGGCGTGAACATCGCTGCGACAAGTCCGTGGACCGTGCCCGGCCGCTTCGGCTGGGACGGCGGCTTCGGCACCTCCGCCTGGTCGGATCCGAGGAATGAGTTCATCGGCATCCTCCTGACGCAACGCATGATGGACTCGCCCGAGCCGCCCGCGGTGTTCACCGACTTCTGGATGAACGCCTACCGCTCACTCGAAACTTGACGCGGCGACTGCGACCCTACGCCTCTCATTCGAGCGCAGACACGGCAGGGCGCGCCTGGCAGGCTTGCAGCTCGTGCCGCTCGGCAAGGCGATTCAGCACAGCCGTGCGCGAATGCAAAACCCCATGAGCCGGCTTGCGTCCTACCCGCGCATGGCTTGCGCGCGCGTGCCATGCGGGCCTGCCTGCTGACATCCACCCAGCGCCGCGCGGCCCACACTCAGCGCATGAGTTGACAAGCAGGAGATGAGAATGAACGCATCGCAAGCACCCACTGGATTTGTACTCTGCTTTTGCCGCCTGCAGGACGGCATGCAGCTCTATGCGTTTCCCTGCGATGCGCGCGGCAATGTCGACATGGATTCGCTGAGTGAAAGGGCGCGGCACAACTACCTCTATGCGCGCGCCCTCATGGGTCTGCAGACCTCGTGGCCGGCGGTCCAGCGTTGCGCTTGAGCCGCCCCCAGGCAAGTATCAATCGATCAGTTGCGACTTCAGCGCGTAGTAGGTGAGATCGCTGTTGCTGGTGAGGTTCATCTTCTCCATCAGGCGCGTGCGGTACGTGCTGACGGTCTTGACGGAAAGCGA
Source organism: Variovorax rhizosphaerae (assembly GCF_037889975.1). Taxonomy (NCBI): domain Bacteria; kingdom Pseudomonadati; phylum Pseudomonadota; class Betaproteobacteria; order Burkholderiales; family Comamonadaceae; genus Variovorax; species Variovorax rhizosphaerae. Next base: position 55,075 of record NZ_JBBKZT010000022.1, read on the forward strand.
AAGCGCCTCGCCGATCGCGCCGATGGTTTCGCCCTTGGCCAGCTTCAGGAACACCTGGAACTCGCGCTCCGACAGATGTTCATGCACCGGCGCGTTGTCCTTGCGGTCCAATTGGCGCGCGAGCAACTCCGCCACAGCCGGGGTGATGTAGCGCCGGCCCATCGCCACCACCTGGATCGCCTTCACGATCTCGGCCGGGTCGCAATCCTTGTTCAGGTAGCCCGAGGCGCCCTGGCGGATCATGTTCATCGCATAGTGCTCCTCGGGGTAGCCACTGAGGATCAGGATGCCCACGTCCGGCGCCTTGGCGCGGATCATGGCGATGGCGTCGATGCCGCTCTGTCCGGGCATCAGCAGGTCCATCACCAGCACGTCGATCTCGTTGTTGCGCACGAGGTCGATGGCCTCGCGGCCGCTTGCAGCCTCGCCGACCACCCGGAGATCGACATGGTTCGCAAAGTAATCGCGCAGTCCGTTGCGGACAATGGCGTGGTCGTCGACGATGCCGATCTTGATCATGAAAGTACTCCTCTTTGAATGAGCCGCCGGCGACCGTTTGCCGGTGCAGGCCCGAATCATCAATGCATTGCGGCTGCCGATCGGCGGATCTGGCCCTCGTCCCGCGCGATGTAAGGCGTTTGTCCTCCATGCTTGTCGGAAAGTATCCCGTGACGACCCGTTTGGTGTCGGTTCTGGGGGGCTGCAGGGCTTCGCCGGTATGACGCATCGGGGTCCTGTGTCCAGCGCCGGCCGTGTGCCCGGGATGGGGATGGGACGGGATCAGACTGGCTGAGATTGGATCGGCTTGGATGGGATGGGATGGGATGGCTGGGATGCCTCCGTGCGGGCGCTCGGCTCTGGTGGGCGAACTCGTGGGGCGTCTTCGCGCGAATGCGCACTGCGGCGCGGCAGCACTGCCGCATGGCCTCACTGACTCACTGACTCACTGACTCACTGACTCACTGACTCACTGACTCACTGACTCACTGACTCACTGACTCACTGCCTCACTGCCTCACTGCCTCACTGCCCCCTGCCGCCGTCCTACACCCAAGGGCTGCCACGCCCCACATGCCCGCCCGGTGCATTGCCTATGTTTTGCCTTGGTGCCCCCACGCGGCATCCACCCCCACGACCATCGCGCAAAAGGAATCATCATGAGCAAGGCTCCTCCGAAAAAGAATGACGCCGTCGACTTCCTCGACGCCGACCACATCGCCGTGAAGAAGCTGTTCCAGGCATTCGGCAAGCTTGCCGAAGCCAAGGCACCCGCGGCCAAGCGCAAGGCGTTGGCCGACGAAATCTGCCGCTCGCTGACGGTGCATGCCACCATCGAGGAAGAAATCTTCTATCCGGCTGCCCGGCTCGAAGTGAAGGACGACCCGCTGATGGACGAAGCCACCGTCGAGCACGCCAGCGCCAAGGAGCTGATCGCGCAGATCGAAGGCATGGCCGCCGACGAGCCGCTGTTCGATGCCAAGGTCGTCGTGCTGGGCGAGCAGATCGACCACCACGTGAAGGAAGAGCGCGAGGAAATGTTCCCCAAGGCACGCGCCTCCGGCATGGACTTGGTCGGCCTCAAGGAACAGCTGGCCGCGCGGAAGAAGGAGCTCATGGAGGAACTCGTGGCGCAGACGGAAGCGACAGCCTGATCCTGCGGGGGCATTTCAGCCACTTGTGGCACCCACACGACACCTCTTGGCCCGGCGTCGCGCACACTCCGGGCATCGCCGCAAAAGGAGGTGCGAATCATGAACGAGCCCCGAATCGATCTCGCCAAGATCACGTTTGGCGTCTTGACGATCGTCCTGCTCATCGGGTCGTCGCTCTGGATATTGCGACCCTTCCTGGGCGCGACGATCTGGGCCGCGATGCTGGTGGTGGCGACCTGGCCCGCGCTGCTGTGGTTCGAGTCGCGGCTGTGGAACCGGCGCGGCCCGGCGGTGATGGTCATGGTCCTGATCCTGCTGCTGCTGTTCGTGTTGCCGTTGACGCTGGCGATCTCGACCATCACCGCCAATGCCGATGACGCCGTCGCCTGGTTCCGGTCGCTGACGCGCGACGGCCCGCTGCAACTCCCTGACTGGGTCATCCAGTTGCCCTTCGTCGGGTCGAAGCTCGCCGCCTTGTGGAACGAAACGGTGGCATCGGGCGTTTCGGGCGTGGAGGCCAAGGTCACGCCCTATGCCCGGCAGGTGACGAGCTGGCTGGTGTCGCAACTGGGGGTGGTGGGGGCGCTGTCGGTGCAGTTCGTGCTGACCGTGGCCATTGCCGGCGTGATGTACGCCAGCGGCGAGGACGCAGCCGCCTGGGTGCGCCGCTTCGGACGCCGGCTCGGCGGTTCACGGGGCGAGGACGCGGTCGTCCTGGCCGGCAAGGCGATCCGCGGCGTGGCCATGGGCGTGGGTGTCACGGCCATCCTGCAGGCGGTGATCGGCGGCATCGGCCTGGCCATCGCGGGCATTCCGTTCGCCAGCCTGCTCACCGCGGTGATGTTCATGCTGTGCATCGTGCAGATCGGCCCGACGCTGGTGCTGGCCCCGGCCACGATCTGGATGTTCTGGAACGGCTCCACGAGTTGGGGCATCTTCCTGGCCGTGTGGACGCTGGTCGTCGGCACCATGGACAACTTCATCCGGCCCGCGCTGATCAAGCGCGGTGCCGACCTGCCGCTGCTGCTGATCTTCGCTGGCGTGATCGGCGGACTGCTGGGCTTCGGGCTGGTCGGCGTGTTCGTCGGGCCGGTGATGTTGGCGGTGGCCTACACGCTGGTCGTTGCCTGGATGGACGACAAGGATGCGATCGGGCCGGTGGCGGTCGCGGTGCCGGCGGGTGCGCCTGCAGTGCCGCTGGAAACGCCGCGCCCGCCGGCCTGAGAGCGTCATGGAGCCTTTTTTTCAGCCCATTACGCCGCGCGCCCAGAAGGGGTGAAGATTTCGTAGCGAGGGCGCCGAGGTCGGGTTGAGGAGCAGAGCCGTACTCCAGTACGGTGAGCACCGCAGACCCGAGATCGGTGGCCGCAGTAGAAAGATTCGCCCCTTCTAGAACACGATCACGCCGCGCGCATTGCGGCCCTGCGCCAGGTCGTCGAAAGCCTGCGGCGCCTGGTCGATGCTGTAGCGCTGCGTGATCAACTCGTCGAGCTTGAGCTTGCCGGCCTGGTACAGGTTCACCAGGCGCGGGAAGTCATAGCGCGGGCGGGTCGAGCCGTAGTAGCTGCCCTTGAGCGTCTTCTCCTGGAAGGCGAGGCTGGCGGTGTTGATGGTGGTGGTGTTGTCCGGCCGTGCAACGCCCACGACGACGGCCGTGCCGCCCTTGCGCACGCTGCCATAGGCCTGCGCCACGATATCGCCATGGCCCACGCATTCGAAGGCGTAGTCGGCGCCGCCGTCGGTGAGCGTGCGCACCTCCTTCACGGAATCGGGGGACCTGGACGCATCGACGACATGCGTGGCGCCGAAGGTCCTGGCCATTTCCAGCTTGCTCGCGAGCATGTCGACCGCGATGATCATCGAGGCGCCGGCCGCCACGCAGCCGGAGATGGCGCTGAGCCCGACGCCGCCGACGCCGAAGATCACGCAGGTCGAGCCGGCCTCGACCTGTGCGGTGTTGCAGACTGCGCCCCATCCGGTCATCACGCCGCAGCCGATCAGCGCGCAGCGGTCCAGCGGCGCGTCCTGCGAGATCTTGACCACGCTGTTCTCGTGCAGGGTGGCGTATTCAGCCATGACGCCGCACCCGGCCATGACCCAGAGCGGCTTGCCGCTGGCGTCCGCGGTGCGCACATGGCCGCCGTAGAGGGCCATCGGCGCGGCGGTGGCCGCGTCGCAGAGGTTGGCGCGGCCGGTCATGCAGAAGCGGCATTTGCCGCAGGTGTTGACGAAGCTGCTGATGACGTGGTCGCCCACCTTGAAGTCGGTCACGCCCTGGCCGACCTGCGCGATCACGCCCGCGCCTTCGTGCCCGAGGATGATGGGTGGCGGCAGGGGCAGGGTGCCGTTGGTCACCGAGAGGTCGCTGTGGCAGACCCCGCAGGCGGACATCTTGATCATCACCTCGCCCGGGCCGGGCGGATCGACCAGGGTGTCTTCGACGTGAACGGTCAGGTTCTCACCGCGGAAGACCACGGCCTTGGATTTCATTTGCACGGGTTGCTGCTCCGGTTGTGTAGTTTTAAGCCAGGAGGGAATACTCCCGCCGGGGATTGTCTGGATGTCGGGGGGATCGGGCAAGCCCCCAACTTCGGACTTACTTTTGGGGTCAAGTCGATGTGGCTGTGCCGTCTCGACGTGATCCACCACGGGCGTGCGAGCCTGGCGCGGCGGCCCGGCATGTGAACTCCCAGGGCTTTGCATTCAAGCGCAGGACAAGGCGAAGCACTGCAGACTGTGCTGTAGCACGGCAAGACGACTCAACGCGTGATGGCCTTGAAAGCGAAGCCGTATCAAAACCGCGTTGGCAAGAAGGGCGACGGATCGACCAGGGGCCGCGAGCCCTCGATCATCTCGGCCAGCAGCCGTCCACTGACCGGCCCCAGCGTGAAGCCCTGGTGCGAATGGCCGAAGTTGAACCACAGGCCGGCATGCCGCGGTGCCGGGCCCATGACCGGCTTCATGTCGACCGTGCAGGGACGGTTGCCGAGCCACGGCATGGACTCCACCGGCTCGGGCAGGTCGATGAGTTCGCGCGCCGCGGCCTCGGCCTTGTCGAGTTGCACGGGTGTCGAACGTGCATCGAGGCGGGCGAATTCGGCACCGGTCGTGATCCGCATGCCGGCCGCCATCGGCGCGATGACCAGGCCGCGCTCGGCATCCAGCAGCGGGATGCGCAGGCCCGGGCCGCCGCGGTAGTGGCGGTGATAGCCACGCTTGACGAACAGCGGCAGGCGGTAACCCAGGCTGTTTGTCAGCTCGCCGGCCCACGGGCCGAGTGCGATCACCGCGTGGCGTGCCCGCAGCGGCCCGTCCGTGGTCCGGACTTGCCATCCATCTGCTGCAGGGCGCAGGCTGGCCGCATCGCCCCGGGCCACCTGGCCGCCGAGATCGACGAAGCGTTGCACATAGCGGTCGACCAGCTCGCCCGGATCGCTGACGGACCACGGGTCTTGCCAATGCAGGGCGCCCTGCAGGCGGCCGTGCAGGCCGGGCTCGGCGCTGGTCAGCGTATCGCCATCGAGCAGCGTGAAGCGCACGCCGTAGCGTTGCCGCAGGTCGTCGGCGCTCTTCGCGGCCACGTCCATCGCGGCCTGCGTGCGGAAGCCGACGCGGAAGCCTTCCTTGCGCACCAGGTCCGCCGCGCCGGATTCGGTGATGAGCGCATCGTGCTCGCTGAGGCAGTGCTGGATCAGGCGGCTGTAGTCCCGGGCGATGGCGGCGTAGCGCCCCGGCGCGGATTCATGCCAGTAGCGGGCCAGCCGCGGCATCACGGCGGGCAGGGCGCCGAGGTGGTAGTGGACGTCGGGGCCGCGGTTCAGGGCGGCGTCCAGCACCGATGACCAGTCGCGCGGGAAGGCATAGGGCTCGACCGCCTCGCGCTGGATGATGCCGGCATTGCCATAGGAGGTCTCGCGGCCCGGCGCCTGCCGGTCGACCAGCGCGACCGAATGGCCCCGGCGCGCAAGCTGCAGGGCGGTGCAGGTGCCGACCATGCCGGCGCCAAGGACCAATACGTCGGTAGGCATCGGGCAGGATTATCGACGCCGGGATGCGCGCGGCCCCGCATGCTTCGCCCCAATAATCGCCTGACCCGAACCCCTCCGCGAAACCTGCCCCATGCCGATCCGCATCGACGAGGAAATCACCTTCCGCAAGCTCGAAATCCTCCTGGCCTTCATGGAGACGGGCAATCTCACGCGGGCCGCGGAGCGCCTCGATGTCAGCACGGTGAGCGTGCACCGGGCGCTGCATTCGCTGGAGGCCGGTGCGCGGTGTGCGCTGTTTCGCCATGAAGGTCGAAACCTGCATCCGACCGAGGCGGCCCATGCGCTGGCGGAGGTGGCGCGCACCGTGCTGCGCACGATGTCGGAGGGCATCCGGACCACGCGCGAGGTGGCCGGCTATTCGGCCGATCGCATCCGCATCGGCTCGCTCTATTCGCTGACCAACCGCACCGTGCCCGCGCTGGTCATGGGCATGAAGCTGCGCAAGCCGGACATCCAGGCCGAACTCATCCTCGGCTCCAATGCCGACCTGTTGAAGAAGCTGCGCGACGGCGCCGTCGATGCCGCGCTGATGGGCGTGCCCGAGGGCGCGGCCGATGTCGAGTCGGAAGCGCTGTTCCAGGACGACATCTACTTCGCCGCGCCGGTGGGATCGCGCTATTCGGAGATGGCGCAGGTCGACCTGGCCAGTTGCGCCGACGAACGCTTCGTGACCTTGAGCGAAGGCTTCGTCACCTACAGCGGTTTCCTGGATTCGTTCCGCGTGGCCGGCTTCACGCCCAACGTCGTGATGAAGACGGGCGACATCTTCTCGCTCATGAACCTCGTGAGCGGCGGCGTCGGCTGCACGTTGCTGCCGGGCCGGGTGCGCACGGTGATGCCGGACAAGGTGCAGTTCATTCCGCTGCAGCCGAAGTACCTGATGCGCCAGACCATCGCGCTCAACTTCCTGCGCACGCGGGAGCGCGACCCGAACCTGCTGGCGTTGCTGACGGTTTGCCGCACTGCCAGGGGTGAATTGGGGTGAATGCGGGTTAACCCCCGATCGTTTCACTGCGTGTAAAGGTCGCAGGGGCTGCTTCATTGATCGCCCGGGAGGGGGTGCGTACCTTACGTACCCAGGTGCACGGCCCTCGTGCACCGTTCCATAAAACCTGGCGGAGACGAAACGATGAGTGCCCACTGGATATCAATTTGCACGCTGGCCGGCATGTTCGTGCTGGCCACGCTGCTGCCCATCAACATGGGCGTCATTGCCTTTGTCGGAGCCTTCCTGATCGGCACGCTGGTGGCCGGCATGAATGCCAAGGCGATCATGGGCGGCTTTCCGGCCGACCTGTTCCTGACGCTGGTCGGCATCACCTACCTCTTCGCGCTGGCGCAGAACAACGGGACCATCGACTGGCTCGTGAAGCTGGCGGTGCGAGCGGTGCGCGGGCGCATCGCCGCCATCCCGTGGATCATGTTCTTCATCGCGGCGCTGCTCACGGCGGTGGGTGCGGTCAGCCCGGCGGCGGTGGCCATCATTGCGCCCATCGCGCTCGGCTTTGCGGCCAAGTACGGCATCAACCCGCTGATGATGGGCCTGATGGTCGTGCACGGTGCACAGGGCGGCGGCTTCTCGCCGATCAGCATCTACGGTGGCATCACCAACAAGATCGTCGCCAAGGCCGGCCTGCCGCTCAGCGAGATGGCGACCATGTTCGCGAGCCTGGGCGTGAACCTGGCGGTGGCGCTGCTGCTGTTCTTCATGTTCGGTGGCATGAAGCTGATCCGGCAACGGGCCGATGCCAGCGGCGAGATGGCAGCACCCGTGCGTCGCGTGGCCAAGGGGCAGTCCGGCCCGCAGGTGTATGGCGATGCAGAGGGTGAATCGTTCTCGGAAGAGAAGCTCACCGCCAGCTCGGGCGAGGATTCGCTGATGGACCCGGCCAAGGCAGCGCCGGTGGCGCAGGGCTCGCGCGGCTACCAGGTCGCCACCGTCCTCGGCCTGATCGCGCTGGCCGTGCTTACGCTGCTCTTCAAGCAGGACATCGGCTTTGTCTCCATCACCATCGGCCTGCTGCTGACCTTGATGGCGCCCAACCTGCAGAAGCGCGCGCTGGGGCAGGTGTCCTGGCCGGAGATCATGCTGATCGTGGGCGTCAGCACCTATGTCGGCGTGATGGAGAAGATGGGCACCATCGACTTCGTGGGCCACAGCGTGGCGGGGCTCACCTCGCCGTTGATGGCAGCGCTGCTGCTGTGCTTCGTCGGCGCGGTGGTATCGGCCTTCGCTTCTTCGACCGCGGTGCTCGGTTCGCTGATTCCGCTGGCGGTGCCCTTCCTGCAAGGCGATCATGCGGTCAGCGCGATCGGTTTCATCGCGGCAATGGCGGTGTCCTCCACCATCGTCGACGTCAGTCCTTTCTCGACCAACGGCGCGCTGGTGCTGGCCAATGCCAAGGGTGTGGACCGTGACGTGTTCTTCCGCAAGTTGATGGCGTATGGCGCCATCGTGACGGTGGTGGCACCCGTGGTGGTGTGGCTGCTCTTCGTGGTGCTGTGATGCGCAGGCCGGAACCGGATTTCAATGACGGGAAAAAAATGAACGCAAGACACTGGAACACCAAGGCCGACGATCGGGCAGCGCGCCTCGCGCGGGCGGCCGAGGCGCTCGGCGGCAAGCTCGCCGGCAAGCGCGTCGAGGCCGAGGCGATCGGGGCGCTGCTCGAGGCGGTGATCGCCCCCGGTGACCGCGTCTGCCTCGAAGGCAACAACCAGAAGCAGGCCGACTTCCTGGCCAAGGCGCTGGTGCAGGTCGATCCGCAACGCGTGCATCACCTGCACATGGTTCAGTCGGTGCTGGCGCTGCCGGAGCACCTGGACATCTTCGAGAACGGCGTGGCCTCGCGGCTGGACTTCAGCTTCTCCGGGCCGCAGGGTGCGCGGCTGGCCAAGCTGGTGTCGGCCGGGCGCATCGAGATCGGGGCGATCCATACCTATCTCGAACTGTTCTCGCGCTACTTCATCGACCTCACGCCCAAGATCGCGCTGGTCGCGGCGCAGGCGGCCGATGCCGACGGCAACCTCTACACCGGCCCCAACACCGAGGACACGCCGGCCATCGTCGAGGCCACGGCGTTCTCGGGCGGCATCGTCATCGCGCAAGTCAATGAACTGGTGGACGGAAAGACGACGACGCTTCCGCGCATCGACATCCCGGCCGACTGGGTGAGCTTCGTCGTGAAGGCACCCAAGCCCAACTTCATCGAGCCGCTGTTCACCCGCGACCCGGCGCAGATCAGCGAGATCCAGGTGCTGATGGCGATGATGGCAATCAAGGGCATCTATGCCGAATACGGCGTGCAGCGGCTGAACCACGGCATCGGCTTCGACACGGCGGCGATCGAGTTGCTGCTGCCGACGTACGCTGAATCCTTGGGGCTCAAGGGCAAGATCGCCAAGCACTGGGCGCTGAACCCGCATCCGGCGTTGATCCCGGCGATCGAGGCGGGCTGGGTGCAGTCTGTCCATTCCTTCGGCTCCGAACTGGGCATGGAGGACTACATCCGTGCACGCTCCGATGTGTTCTTCACCGGCCCCGATGGCAGCCTGCGCAGCAACCGCGCGTTCTGCCAGGCGGCCGGGCACTATGCCTGCGACCTGTTCATCGGCTCGACCTTGCAGATGGATCTGGATGGCAACAGTTCGACGGCGACGCTGGGCCGCATCTCGGGTTTTGGCGGTGCGCCGAACATGGGCGCGGATGCGCGTGGCCGCCGGCACACCAGCCCGGCCTGGCTCAAGGCCGGCCGCGAAGCCCGCGCCGGCCGAACCGGCGCAGCGGGAACGCCGCGCGGGCAGAAGCTGGTCGTGCAGATGGTCGAAACCTTTCGCGAACACATGCAGCCCGCCTTCGTCGATCGGCTCGATGCCTGGACGCTGCAGGAGCAAGCCGGAATGGAACTGCCGCCGATCATGATCTACGGCGACGACGTGACGCATGTGCTGACCGAAGAGGGCATCGCCAACCTGTTGATGTGCCGCAGCGACGAGGAGCGCGAGCAGGCGATCCGCGGCGTGGCCGGCTATACCTCCGTGGGGCTGGGCCGCGACAAGCGCGCAGTGGAGAACCTGCGCGACCGTGGTGTCATCAAGCGTCCACAGGACCTCGGTATCGACCCGCGCGAGGCCACGCGCAACCTGCTGGCCGCGCGCAGCATGCGCGACCTGGTGCGCGCATCCGGCGGGCTGTACCAGCCGCCCAAGCGCTTCCGCAATTGGTAAGGAGCAACGACATGAGCGACATCCCCGTGGGGCTTGAGACCCTGGACTTTTCTTTCTCCGGCGGCCGACCCGTCGGCGCCTTTTCACCAGTGCTTGTCGGCGTGGTCGGCTCGGGCAACCTGGAAGTGATGCTTGAGGCTTCTGACGGTGACGGCTGCGCGGTGCGTGTCGAGACTTCGGCGCGCGGCTTCGGACCGATCTGGCAAGCCGTCGCCGACGACTTCTTCGCACGCCATCCCATCGGCGGCGTGCGTGTTTCCATCAACGACATGGGCGCCACGCCCGCCGTCGTGAGCCTGCGCCTGGACCAGGCCGTGGCCGAACTGCCCTCGCAAGGAGCCCCCGCATGATCAGCTTTGCCGAATGCTCCGCGCGCGAGCGCATTGCCCTGCTGTTCGACGCGGGCAGCTTTCACGAATGGATTCCGCCAGTCGAGCGCTTGACCAGCCCGCACCTGGCGCAATTGGGCGTGCCCTCGGCCTTTGATGACGGCGTGGCCATCGGGCGTGCGACGCTCGATGGAAAGACGGTGTTCGTCGCCGCGCAAGAGGGTGAGTTCATGGGCGGCGGCGTCGGCGAGGTGCATGGCGCCAAGCTGGTCGGCCTGCTGCAGCGCGCCCTGCGCGACAAGCCCACCGCGGTGGTGGTGTTGGCCGAGTCGGGCGGCGTGCGGTTGCATGAGGCCAATGCCGGCCTGATCGCGGTGTCCGAGGTCATGCGCGCCGTGCTCGATGTGCGCGCGGCCGGCATCCCGGTCGTGTTCCTCATTGGCGGGGCCAATGGATGCTTCGGCGGCATGGGCATCGTCGCGCGCTGCGCGGACTTCATCGTGATGAGCGATGTCGGCCGTCTCGCGATGTCGGGCCCCGAGGTCATCGAGGCCTCGCACGGCGTGGAGGAATACGACTCGCGCGACCGTGCCCTCGTCTGGCGCACCACCGGTGGCAAGCATCGCTGGCTCACTGGCGATTGCGATGCGCTGGTCGAGGACGACGTGGCGGCGTTTCGCGCAGCGGCCATCGCGGCGATGACGGTGTCGCGGCCGGTGACGCTCGAAGCATTGGAAGCCGAGCATGCGCTGCTCGACGCCCGCCTGGCGATGCTGCCGCTCGAATCCGATGGAACAGACCAGGCCACGCGGCTGTGGCATCAACTCGGCATCGACAAGGCCGAGCGTGTGCCGGATCTGGATGTGGACGATGTGCGCGCGCTGCGCGCGGTGTGAACGGGAGCAACGAACATGCAATGGAACGAACTCGCGACCCAACTCTTCGGGCCTTCTCACGGCATCCACGCGGAGGATGACTTCCTGCACGGCGACGTGATCTTCGAGGGCAAGCCGATCACGGTCGTCGGCACCACGAACCATGCGCCGATCGGCGTGGCGCTCGCGCTGGCGCAGGCCCGCGTGATCCTCGACACCATCGCACGCCACCCCGCGCGGCCGATCCTGCTCTTCATCGACACGCAAGGCCAGCAATTGCGCCGCCGCGATGAAACGCTGGGCATCAACCGCGCGATGGCGCACCTGGGCATGTGCATTGACCTCGCACGCCGACGCGGCCACCCGGTGATCGGCCTGGTGTACGACCAGGCGCTGTCGGGCGGCTTCATCACCTCCGGCCTGATCGCGGACGGCTGCTACGCACTGCCCGAAGCCGAGATCCGCGTGATGCGCATTCCGGCGATGGCACGGGTCACCAAGCTGTCCGAGGAGACGCTCACGGCCTTGTCGCAGTCGAACCCGGTGTTCGCGCCGGGCGTGGGCAACTATGTGGCGATGGGTGGCGTCCGCGCGCTGTGGGAAGGCGACTTGCAAGGCGCTCTTCGCGACGCGTTGGTGAACACGCCCGTCGAAGACACCCGTGCGCAGGACGGCGCGGCGCGCGGTGGACGCAAGCTCTCTGCCTCCGTCGTGCAGCGCGTGCTGGCCGCGGCCTGAAGCGGAGGAGGCCGCGACCATGGAAACGCTTCGCAGACATCGACTGGCGCGACTCTCCAGCGCGGGCTGGGACGCGGTGCTGGGCCGTGCGTGGGACGCACAGGCGCGCGAGTGCCTGGCCCATTGGGCACGGCATGAATTGCCGCTGGTCGTGACGCGGCAGACGGCGGACACCGGCGACTGCGACCTGATCGCGCTGGGCCTGCCTGCGCCGGGCCGTTGGGCGCGCCGCCGGCTGGCGTTGCATGTCCCACCGTCGTCGGTGTCGCGCTTCGATGAGTTTCCAACGCTCGCCGAAGTGGTGGACTTGCTGCCGCTGTCCGAGCGCGTGGCCGATGACCTGCGAGCGGGGCTCGCGTCATGCCATGCCACGGCGCACGTCTATGGCAGCTACGGCTGGCAGGCCTTGAGCGGCCTCGATCACATTCGGCAGGGTTCCGATCTCGATCTCTGGATCGCAGTGCGCAGTGTGGCCCACGCCGACAACGTGGCCCATCGCCTGGAGCGCTTCACATCGTCGCGCCTGCGGCTGGACGGAGAAATCATGTTCGCCGACGGCACCGCAGTGGCCTGGCGTGAATGGTCGGATTGGCGTGCGGGCCGCACCCGCGCGGTGATGGTCAAGCAACTGACCGGCCCTTCGCTGCGGCATGACGCGGACTGGTGTGAGGGCGCCCGCCATGCGGCGCTTGCGACTTGAACCGCGTGACGCTGCCACTGCGCAGTGATGCGCCGCTCACCCCGGCGTTCATCGGCCACGCCGCCACGCTGGCGCTGCACGATGAACTCGCGTTGACGCCCAAGCCGGGCCTGGTCACGCTGATCGACCGCGGCGCCCACAGCGACATGGACGCCCACACCTTCATGCGCAGCCTGTTCGCATTGCGCCGGTACTTCGTGCAGATCGCCGAGGCGGGCCAGGCAGGCGCCGGGTTCCCCGAACTCGAACGCCTCGGCATCGCGGCCGAGGCGCGCATGCTGGACGCGACAAGAGGCATCAACACCCACCGCGGCGCCATCTTCATGCTCGGCCTGTTGTGCGCCGCTGCCGGCGCGGTTGCACGCGACAGGGCCCATGCGATGACGCCAAGCGTGCTGCGCGAGGCAATGCAAGTGCGTTGGGGTGACGCGCTCGCCCAACGCAGCCAGCGCGCACCGATCCTGCCCGGTGGCATCGCCACACGCCGGCTCGGCTTGCGCGGCGCGTCGGAGGAAGCGGCGATGGGCTTCCCGGTGCTGTTCCGGACGGCCGTGCCGACGCTGGCCCGCGGCCTTGCCCGTGGCCTGTCGCCGCGCCTGGCAAGGCTCGACACGCTGTTCCATGTGATGGCCGTGCTGGACGACAGCAACCTCGCGCATCGCGGAGGGCTCGAAGGCCTGCGCCATGCACAAGGCGTCGCGCAGGGCTACATCGACCGGGGCGGCAGTGCAGCGCCCGGTGGGCTCGCGGCGGCAGAGACCATCGCAAACGACTTCGTCGTGCGGCGGCTGTCGCCCGGTGGCGCGGCCGACACGCTGGCGGCGGCGTGCTGGGTGATGCGCATCTGTGGGGCTTCATGAGCTTTGCATTGGTCTTCTCCGGCCAGGGCAACCAGCATCCCGCGATGCTGCCCTGGCTGGCCGACGACGCAATGGTCCGGCAGATGCGCGAATGCCTCGGCGTGGACGATTGGCGTGCTGCATTGGCCGACCCGGACTGGGCTGCGAACAATTCCAATGCGCAAACCTTGCTCACCAGCCTCGCCCTCGCCGCGTGGGGCCAGTTGGCGCCGCTCGTCGCATCGCCCTCGGTCATTGCAGGCTACAGCGTTGGTGAACTGGCAGCCTTCAGCGCAGCGGGCGTGATCGACGACGATGTGGCAGCTTCCCTGGCGCCGTTGCGCGCGGCGGCCATGGATGCGTGCGCCGCACGCTTGCCCGGCGGACTGCTCGCCGTGACCGGCATGCCGCAGTCCGCGCTGGCAAGGCTGTGCGCGCTGACCGGCCTGGCGCTGGCGATCCGGAACGGCGTCGAAAGCGTCGTCCTCGGCGGCCCCGTTGCAGCCCTGGAGCAGGCGCAGCAGATCGCGACAGGGCAGGGCGCGCAATGCACCCGCCTGCGCGTCAATGTCGCCTCCCACACGCCCTGGATGCAGGACGCGGCGGAGCATTTCTCGAACGCGTTGGCCGAAGTGCCATTCCGCGCCCCACGCACCGTGCTGTTGAGCAACGCCACCGATCGCATCTTCGATGCAGCTTCGGCAAGGTCGGCGCTCGCAGCCCAGATCGCGCGCACGGTCCGTTGGGACCAATGCATGGAGAGCATTGCCGAGCGCCAGGTGCGCTGCGTGCTGGAAGTCGGACCGGGCCAGGCCCTCACGCGCATGTGGAATCAACGCTACCCCGACATCCCCGCGCGCGCCTGCGACGACTTCCGCAGCCCGGCCGCCATCGCCAGCTGGCTGCGCGCACATGAACACTGAAAAAGACCCGCTCCGCCATTGGCCGAACGACATAGGTTGCATGGCCGGCCCTGTGCGCGTTGCCTCCTCGAAGGGCGCTTCTTCATTGGGAAAAGGGGCGATTCGGCTGTCGAAATCGGCCGCACGGCAGAGTTGTTGCAATTGCAAGATCGGAGCCAAAATGAAACCAGCATGCCCCGTCAAGCGCACCACCTTCGAACCGCGTCATGGTGAATCTCGCCGATTTTTCCGACACATCGTTTCTGGAGCCCTGCAAGCATTGCAATGAGCTGCTGCAGGAGCGGGAGCGATTCTGTCCGTTCTGCGGCACGGACCGGACCGGGGTGGAGGGCGCGCGCGATCCGAGGTTCGATGTCGAGGTGGCCATCGAGCACGGCGGCAGCCGGTCGCTGACGTCCTACGAGATCGACTACCCGCTCGTGGACCCGCAAGACCCGAAGGAAGTCACCGGCCACCCGGTGCCGTCCACCGCGATCATGGAGGAGGTCGGCTCCAACGTCGGCTTCGTGCGGCCCGGCGTGCCCTGGCGGAAGGAAGTGCCCGCTGGCGAGGGCCGGGTGGACTGGTCCGACAGCCCCGTCACTCCCAACCGGCTGATCCTCGGAATCGCGGCGGCGCTCGTGGCCTTGCTGGGGTTCGCCTTTGCGTACGACCATTTCTACCTCGACAAGCAGCGCGAGGCCGCCAAGCTGCGCGAGTTCCGCACGCATGTCGAGTCCGTGCGCAGCGCATTGAGCAGTGGCGACCTGGTGGCCGCGGAGCGTGGCCTGGACCGGCTCGACATCGACTACGCGACCAACCCGACCGTGCAGTCGCTGCAACAGGCGCTCGACCGTCGGTTGCAGGAGCAACGTCAATCCGTCGACGCGCGTGAACCAGGGCCGGAGGCCAGCGCGGCCGTGCCTGCGACCCGACGGGCTCCTGCGTCGACACCCACGCCGGCACCGGCAGCCACGTCGGCCCCGGCACCGACTCCGGCACCGACTCCGGCACCGACTCCGGCACCGACTCCGGCACCGGCACCCGTTGCCGCAGCGGCAGCGCCGCCCGCCCGGCCCGCCACGAGCGAACCGGCGCCGGGGATCACCCCGCGCGAACCCCCGGCGACCGTCCCTGCGAACGCGGTCGGGAACAAAGATTGCAGTGACGCGCTTGCGGCATTGGCGCTGTGCACGAAGAAATAGAGAGAAATAGAGAGCCCGCCCCCAGCGGGGGACCGAGTCGAGACGGCAAGGCCACATCGACGCAAGATGGAGCCGCCAGTCAGGGAACAACGAGAACGGGCCCGGCCTAGGCTGGCGCGACTGTCCACATTTTTTTGCTGGAGCCAGCATGCGAATCAGATCAATCCTCATGGGCCTGTTGTTCATGGTCTTCCTGTCCCCCGCTTTCGCGCAGCAGGCTAGGACGCCGTACAAGATCGTCACGGCGTCGAAGACCGGCACCTACATCCAGATCGGCCGCGACCTTGCCAAGTACGTCGCCGAACCCGCGGGCATCGATCTCGAGGTGCTCGAGTCGAAGGGCTCGGCGGAGAACATCAGCCGCATGCGCTTCGAGCAGGGGGTCAAGTTCGCGCTGGTGCAGTCGGACGTCTACCAGGCCTTCCTCGACGAAGCCAAGGCCGGCAACGCGGATGCCGGCAACATCATCCGTCCGCTGCGGCTCATCATGCCGCTCTATGACGAGGAGATCTACTTCGTCGCCCGGGCCGATTCACCGCTGAACTCGATCCACGAGATCAAGGACAAGAAGCTCGGCGTCGGCCCGATCGGCAGCGGCACCGCGCTCACGTCCCGCACGCTCTACCAGCTGATGTTCGGCGAGCCGATCCCGCAAGCGAATGCGCAGTACCTCAGCAATGAAGACGCGCTGGTCGCACTCACCGTCGACAAGACCATCGACGTCGCCATCATCGTGGCCGGGCAGCCCGCCAAGCTGTTCACTGAAATGCTGCCGGAGGCGCGCAACTACATCAAGATCCTGAAGCTCGACGAGAAGGCCCCGGAAACAGCGCGCGGCCGCAAGACCTACTTCCCCGCGACCATCCGCGCCGCCAGCTATTCGGCATGGCTCACGGCCGACATCCCGACCTGGACCGTCAAGGCCTACCTGGTCACCTATGACTACGGCCTGCAGTCCACCGTCGGCAACCTGACGCAATTTGCCGACTCGCTCTGCGCGAACTTCGACAAGCTGCAGGCCAACGGGCATCAGAAGTGGAAGCAGGTGCGCCTGGAACTGCCGCCGCTCGGCGCCGGCTGGCGCTACTACCCGCCCATCGAAAAGCGCCTTCGTGCCTGCATCGCGGGCAAGACGGCATCCACTGCTGCCGTGGCGTCGCCCGCGCCGGAACGGCCGCGCACGCGGCCCTGCACGGAGCAGGAAGTGGTGCTGGGGCTTTGCAAACGCTAAGCGCAGCACTACCTACTGGTCGCGCATCCTCATCTCGCAGAACTCGCGCACGACCTTCAATGCCGGTGGCTCGGTCAGGCCCGCGAGCGTGACGTACGCGAACTCGGAGCTGAAATCGATGGGCGCGGCGAGTTGCAATTCCACGAGTTCGCCGGCATCGAGGAGGCTTCGGGCAACTTCCCGCACGCCGAAGAAGATGGCATGGCTGTTGCGCACCGTCTCGACGAGACATGACAACTCGTCCGAGTGCAACTGCACCGCTTCACCGAAGTCCAGCGATTGCCCGAAGTGCTCGGCGAGACGATGCACCGTCTCATTGCGAAGTCCCACGCCGCCCGCTGCAATCGGATAGCTCCACAGCGCCTCGGCGGACACCGCTGCGGATTGCGCCAGCGGATGCCGCTTGCTGCACACGAAGGCAAGGCGCATCTTGGGGAACAGGGTGATGCGCAGGTCCGCCTGCGGTGGCACGCCATCGCGATGCAGGACCAGCGCGTCGACCGTGCGTTCCCGCAGCGCCTGCAACTGGCGCTCCGCCGGGCCACCGGACAGAAGGATGCGCACGCGCGGATGGCCCTCCATCACGTGCCTGAGCAAGGGCGCCGACAGCATCGCCGCGGGCGCTGGCCCCAGCCCGAGTCGGACCGTGCCGCCTTCCGACAGCAGCGCGGCGCTGCGTTTCACTTCGGAGATCTCCAGCCCGATGCGGCGGGCTCGCGCCGCGACCACCACGCCCAGCGGCGTCAACTCCTTCACCTTGAGCGAACGCTCGATCAGCGGCCCGCCGATTTCTTCTTCAAGAGCCTGGATGCTTCGGCTGAGTGCCGGCTGGGTGAGATGCACCTTCTCGGCAGCCAGGCTGAACGATCCCGTTTCCGCCACGGCCAGCAGGTGTTGGAGTTGCTGAAGGTTCACGGTCGCATGAGCTTTGGTAATGCGTTGCAGAATTATTATGCATTGGACGTTGCGGCATCGCGTTTCTACGATGGCCGCACACCACAGCGCCAAGCACTGTGCCCACAACCCAACCGGTGGCGTCCATGACCATGCGTTCGTTTCGACATTCGAGTCTCCTGGCGGCCGCCGCGTTGATGGCCGCGAACTTCGCATCGCCGGCCATTGCCCAGCCGTATCCCAGCAAGCCGATCACCGTCGTGGTGCCGGTGGCGGCCGGTGGTGCCGCCGATGCGCTTGCCAGGGCATGGGCCGCCGCGGTCGGCAAGACCCTGGGAACCTCCGTAGTCGTCGACAACAAGCCCGGCGCGAATGGAACGCTCGCTGCCAGCTACGTGGTCAAGCAACCTGCCAACGGCTACACGATCTTCTTCGGCAGCACATCCAACATGTCGCTGAATCCGTTCTCGTACAAGAGCTTGAACTACAACCCGACCCGTGACTTCGATCCGGTCACGATGCTCGCCACGACCAGCCAGGTATTGGTCGCCAGCACCGCATCGGGCATCAAGTCGCTGGACGACCTGGTGCGAGTCGCCAGGGCCAAGCCGGGCTCGGTCGACTTCGGCTCGGCGGGCAAGGGCAACTCGACCCACCTGTATGTGCAGTTCGTGGCGGACGCCTACGGACTCGACCTGGTCCACGTGCCGTACAAGGGGGCGGCACCGGCCATGATGGGCTTGCTCGCCGGCGAGACCTCCGTCGTGTCGGATGCCCTGTCCAGCGTTGTGCCGCAGGTCAAGACCGGGAAGATCACGCCGCTGGCCATCTTCGGGCGCCATCGCTCGGCCGCGCTGCCCAACGTGCCGACCATCTACGAGGCGGGCGTGAAGAACTTCCCCGAGGCAGGTTGGTATGGCCTGGTGGTGCCGAAGGGAACGCCGCCGGAGGTGATCGCGACGCTCAACGCGGCGACGGCGAAGTTCTGGGCCGACCCTGAAACCAAGTCGAGCCTCGCCGCGCTGTACATGGATCCACCCACCTCGCTCGGACCGGAGGGCGTCCGGAAGGCGATGGCAGAGGAGGCCAGCGTCTGGGGTCCGATCATCACGCGGCTCGGCATCCAGAACGATTGAGGCTCGTCATGACCAGCAATCCCCAAAGCATCGCCGCGACGATCGCACAACCGCGCGAGCACCTGCCGCGCGGCGAAGACTTCCTTCTCTTTTCCCCGCCCCGGCAGGCCTATGGCTACCGCAACGTCGACAAGCTGTTCGCCACGCGCGTGATACGCCGCGGTGCAGAGCGCATCGAACTGCCACGGGGCCCGGAGATCAGCCCCCGCTACGAGCGCGACGGCGCGCTGGTCGATGTCGGGAGCTTCATGGACCGCAACGACGTGGCGGGGCTGCTCGTGATCAAGAACGGGCAGGTGGTCCACGAGCGATACGGCCTCGGACTCCAGCCGCACGATCGATGGACCACGATGTCCATGGTCAAGTCGATGACCGCGTTGCTGGTCGGCGCCGCGGTCCATGATGGCGCCATCGCGAGCATCGACGACCGGGTCGTGCGCTACCTGCCGAGCCTCATCGGGTCCGGGTATGAGAACGTCACGGTCCGCCATCTCCTCACCATGTCCTCGGGCGTCGCCTGGACCGAGGACTACACGGACAAGGAGTCCGACGTCGGCCGCTACAGCCGATCGCTGGGCAACAAGGTTCCGGGCGGCGTGCTGGCGATGATGCAAGGGCTTCGACCCGCCCATCCGCCCGGAACGGCGTGGCACTACAACACCGGCGATACCTACCTGCTCGGCGCCCTGGTCAGCGCAGCCGTGGGGCAGACCCTGGCGGACTACATGTCCGACCGGATCTGGAAGCCGTGCGGCATGGAGTTCGATGGCTACTACACGCTGGAATCGGACGGCGGCCAGGAGATCGGCGGCAGCCGGGCGGGGATGGCGCTGCGCGACCTTGGCCGCATCGGGAAGTTCGTGCTCGACGACGGCTTGGTCGGCACCCGGCGTGTGCTGCCCGAGGGCTGGGTCGATCATGCGGGCCGCCGCGCCTTCAGCATTCCCGCGACCTTTGAATCGGCCTCGCGTCGCGCGCTCGGATTGACGGGCTACGGCTTCAGCTGGTGGCTCACGGACGACGGCGGGATGATGGCCATGGGACATTCGGGACAACGGCTCTATGTCCATCGCGCCGAGAGACTCGTGGTCGTCAACCTGGCGGTGTATCCGGAACCTCACTACGCGAGCGCCGAGGCGCACAACCGCGATTCGGAGTTGCGCGGTCTCATCGACGCCATTCGCGCCGCGTCCTAGGCAGCGCGGACCGTCCCGACAGCGTCCCGGACATCGGGAGACGCGCTGAATCGCGATGCGACAGGTCGATGCAGTCGCTGCATTGAGTCATCGACCAATATGCAATGGACGCAACGCTGCCCAGGTTCAACAATCGAACCTGTCAGGCAGCAACCGCGGCACGCCTGCCGGGATTGCGGAAATGGCACCCGGCATGATCGACGCCGGGCCCCAGCCGTGAACCCCTTCCATTCCATCGCAAACCTTCAGTACACAAGAGACAACAACGCATGAAGCCTTTCCATCGAACCCTGGTCGCCGCGCTCATCGCATCGGCATTCGTTCCCTTCGCATTCGCCCAGCAGGACATCGCACCCAAGTCTGCGACGCAAGCCACGATCCGCGCCAACCAGGCCGTCGCCAAGGCCATGGCCATGGACGACAAGACCGACACCGACGAAGCCACCCGCGGCCTCATTGCGCAGTTCCCTGACGCCGTCGTCAAGGGCGCGAACGGCAACACCGTCTGGGACCAGACCCGCTTCTCGACCTTCATGAAGGGCGATGCGCCGGCCACGGTGAACCCCAACCTCTGGCGCCATGAAAAGCTGGAGAACGCCAGCGGCCTGTTCAAGGTCACCGACGGCATCTACCAGATCCGCGGCCTCGACCTGGCCAACATGACGCTGGTCGAAGGCAAGACCGGCTGGATCGTCATCGACCCGATCTTCACTGCCGAAATGGCCCGGGCCACGCTGGCCTTTACCATGAAGCAACTCGGCAGCACCAAGCCGGTCGTGGCCGTGATCTACACCCACAGCCATGCGGACCACTTCGGCGGCATCCGCGGCGTGATCGACGAGGCCGACGTCAAGGCCGGCAAGGTCAAGATCTATGCGCCCGAAGCCTTCATGGACAGTGCCATCGCAGAGAACGTGCTGGCCGGCAACGCCATGTCGCGCCGCGCCACCTACCAGTTCGGCACCGGCCTCGAAGCCAACGACCGCCAGGCCGTCGGCGGTGGCCTTGGCAAGGCCCTCACTTCCGGCACGCCGGGCCTGGTCCCGCCGACCGACTACATCACCAAGACCGGCCAGGAAGCCACCATCGACGGCGTGCGCATCGTCTTCCAGATGGCGCAGAACTCCGAGGCGCCCTCGGAAATGATGTTCTATTTCCCCGACAAGAAGGCCTTGTGCGCGGCGGAAGTCATCACCAAGACGATGCACAACATCTACACCATCCGCGGCGCCAAGGTGCGCGACGCGCTGTCGTGGAGCAAGTACATCAACTCCACGCTGGACCTCTACCCGGACGCCGAAGTGGTCTTCGCCAGCCATCACTGGCCGACCTTCGGCAAGGACAACATCCACAAGTACCTGACCAACCAGCGCGACACCTACCGCTTCCTCCATGACCAGGCGCTGAACCTGGCCAACAAGGGCTACACGATGGACGAGATCGGGGATGCAAAGTTCTTCCCCAAGGGCCTGGCCGCTGATTCCAGCACCCACGGCTACTACGGCTCGCTCAGCCACAACCTGCGCGGTGTCTACAACTTCTACCTGGGCTACTACGACGCCAATCCGGCCACGCTGAACAGGCTGCCGCCGACCGACCTGTCCAAGCGCTACATCGCCGCGATGGGTGGCGAGGCAAAGGCGCTCGAAGTCGCACGCAAGGCCTTCGACGAGGGCGACTACCGCTGGACCGTGGAGGTGACCAACCGCATCGTGTTCGCCAACCCGGCCAACACCGCCGCCAAGCTGCTGGAGGCCGACGCCTTCGAACAACTGGGCTACCAGGCCGAAGCCGGCACCTGGCGCAATGCCTACCTGGTGGGCGCACGCGAGCTGCGCCAGGGCGTCATCAAGCCGCCGTCATCGAGCCAGGGCCCGGACGTGGTGCGCGGCATGGACAACGAACTGCTGTTCGACTACATCGCGCTGCGCCTCGATCACGAGAAGACCGACGGCATGAAGGCCTCCATCCAGATGGAGTTCACCGACCTCAAGGAAACCTGGGCGCTGGAGCTGTCGAACTCGGTGCTCAACAACACCAAGGGCCGCGTGTTGAAGCAGCCCGACGTCAAGCTCACGCTGACGCGCCCGGCCTTCCTGGCGATGCTGCTGCAGGGCAAGAAGCTGCCGGAGCTGGTCGAGGCGAAGATGGTGAGCGTGGAGGGCGATCCGAAGGTGCTGGCCAGCGTGTTCTCGAACGTCGAGACCTTCGACCCGCACTTCAATATCGTCACGCCTTGACGCAGTCGTCAAACCCGGCAACGGGGCCCGTCCGCCAGGCAGACGGGGATCATTGACGCGCGCAAAGGCAGCGGCGTAACTTGTTCGACCGACTCAGAAAGTGCGCGGTCGACAAGCCGATTCGATCCGATTCGGCGCGCTGCGCTCGTGTCGTCGAGGTGGCACACGACGCTTCGCACAGCGCTCCACTTGAGCACGGCGTCGGTACTTTGCCTCGCGGCCGCACTGGCGTCGGCCGCGGACGGGTCCGGCCAGGTTGCAAGGATCGGTGTCCTTCCGCCTGGCCGTGCGACAGCACTGTCTGCGGCGCTCCGCCTTGTTCTGCGCGTGATTGCAAAGTCGTATGCGCGTTTGGCGAGCGGCATGGTCAGGGTGCAGGGGCCATCGCGCGGGCTTGCGCTGGCACTCGCCACGCCGCCAGTTCCTCTCCGCAAAGCCCCGCGGAGGCGTACGATGGGCGGTGTCTGCAACTGCTCCTTCACAAGGTTCAGAGCGCTGCGCGGCCGCCCGAAGGCGCTCGCACCGCAGCGCACAGCGCGGAGGTTTCCTGATGAGCGACCCCGACTTCACGACCCTGCGGCAAATCATGGTTGCGGAAATCACCGCGAAGACGATCTTTGCCACCTCATACCTCGGAAAGGCGGCGCTGCGTCGGCCTGTCATGGCGGCAATAGGCAAGGTGCCGCGCCACGAGTTCGTGCCCTTCGAGCTGCGGCCCTATGCGTACGTCGATTCGCCGCTGCCCATCGGCTTCGGCAAGACCATCTCGCAGCCCTTCATCGTTGCCGTGATGACCGACCTGCTCGACGTGCAGCCGACCGACAAGGTGCTGGAGATCGGCACCGGGCTTGGCTACCAGTCGGCGGTGCTGGCCGAACTCGCGACGCAGGTCTACAGCGTGGAACTGATCGAGGAACTGGCCAGCCAGGCCCGGCGCCGGCTGGTGCAGCAAGGGCATCTGAATGTCGAGATCAAGGTTGGCAACGGCTGCAACGGCTGGCCGGAACACGCGCCCTTCGACAAGGTGATCGTGACTGCAGCCCCGGAACTGATCCCGCCCGCGCTCACCTACCAATTGAAGCCCGGCGGCAAGATGGTGATCCCCGCCGGGCTGCCCGATGCGCAGCAATTGATCGTGGTCGACAAGGACGAGAGCGGATCGCTGGCGACGCGCGAGATCTTCGCGGTGATGTTCTCGACGCTGGAAGACGCCTAGCGTTTGACCAGGCGATTGCACGGTGATCGACGAACACGCGGACCTTGGATCACATCGATTGCCGCACTTGTCACCAACGTTGCGGGACTGGCGTGCAACACGTCGTCAACGCCGTCGGAATCTCATCGCTGATGATCGTGAACTTCGTGGGGGAGTGGAGGATGACGAAGGGCCTGTTGCAGGTTCAGGCGATGCGGCGGAACCAGAGCAGCGAGAGCAGGGCAGCCACGATCGCGATCACCGCCGACACCAGCGCCAGCACACCGGCCAGTTCGGTTTCCCGCGTCACCACCTGCACGCGCGTGCCCAGGTTTTCATAAACGCTGCGCAGCTTCTCCGCCGTCCCGGCATGGAAGTACTCGCCGCCGGTCATGCGCGCCACTTCGCGCAAGGTCGCTTCGTCCAGCTTGAGGTAGATCGCCATGCCCTCGGGCGCGCCGGCCTCGCCATCCACCGTGCCCAGCCCGACGGCGTAGACGCGCACGCCGCGGTCGGCCGCCATCTTTGCCGCTTCCAGCGTGTCGACGCCGGTGGTCCGGCGGCCGTCGCTCAGGAGGATGATCGCGGCGGAGTTGTACGACCCCGGCGCCACCGGCGTGAATTCGCGCGGGGGCGCCTTGGCTTGCGCGTCCAGGCTGCGTCCCTGCGGCTTTCCGTTGCCGTAGCCGCCGCCGAAGCTCAGGTCGGCCAGGTCGATGCCGTGCTCCGGAAACAGCTCCGCCAGGCTCAGCACGATGGCATTGCCGACCGCCGTGCCCATCTGCATCTGGAAGGCGTCGATGCCTGCGACCAGCGCCGCGCGGTCGAGCGTGGCGCGTTGCGCAACCTGGCTGCTGGCCGCGAAGGTGACGAGCCCGACCTCGATGTCCTTGGGCAGCTCACGCAGGAACAGCTTGGCCGCGTCCTGCGCGGCCTCCAGCCGGGTCGGCTTGACGTCGCTGACGCGCATGCTGAGCGACACGTCGATGGCCAGCATGATGGTGGAGCGCGCCCAAGGCAGCGGCACCCGCGCGACCGGTCGCGCCGCAGCGAGCAGCATCCCCGCGAAAGCCAGCAGCAGCAGCGCCGGCGGCAAGTGCCGGCGCCAGCTGCGGCCTGCCGCCGCCGGTCGCACGATGCCCAGGCTGCTGTAGCGCAAGGCCGTCCTGTTCCGGCGGCGCAGCAGCCACAGGTAGGCCAGCGGCAGCAAGGCCAGCGCCGGCAACAACCAGAGGTATTGAGGCCAGAGGAAGGACATGGCCGGCCTCAGCCTGAAAACCCGCCGCCATCAAGAAACTGTTGCTCGCCCGCCGTGCTGCTGCGCCCCAGCGCCGCGTTGCGATGCGGAAAGCGGCCGAAGCGCTCGATGATCTCGCGATGGTGCACGGCGTAGCGCGCCTGCTCTTCGCTCAGCGTGGCGCAGAGCGCGACACAACGGTGCTGGTCATCCAGCGATTCCGAGTGCATGAACGGCAGGTAGAAGAACGCGCGCAATTCCGGTTCGTCGATGCGCTGGTCGAGGCCGGCATCGACCGCCGCGCGAGCGATGGCCCGTGCCTTGCCATCGGTTGCGAACATGTGGCCGCTGCCGCGCCAGGCGTTGCGCGGCAACTGGTCCAGCAGGATCAAAAGGGCCAGCGCGCCTTCTGCATCCTCGGCCCAGCGGTCGAGTTCGCCGCCCGCGGCGGCATGGTGAACACCCTCGAAACGCGCCTTGAACTCGACATCGAAGCCGGCGTCCTTGGCGAACCAGCGCCGCGGCCCGGCCTCGCGCCAGAAGGCAACGACATCACGCGCGCAGGGCTGGGAGTCCATGCATCGGATGATGCCACCGCGCCTGCTGGAATGCGATGGGCAGGGGCGTTCACCGACTTTGCCCGAAGTCCGCGAGAGGCGTCCATGACGGATCGACGAGCGTTCATCGGCGGCGCCACGCCGGCCTCATTGCGTCGCATGGCTTGGTCGCTGGAAGAGATCGCGCGGAATGTGGAGGCGAAGTCGAAGGTGTACGGGGAACTGGTGGTGCGGGGGAATATCAGCCTGGATTGACAGACGCCTTGGCGGTACTCTCTACGGATGCTTCCCATCACATCTCAGCAGGAGTTTCTTGCGCGCGGTCGTGCTTCGTTGAAACGGGCAGCGAAGGCAGGGGAGTACTACTCTGCAAAAGATGCGCTGGATTTGATGCAGGCGCGGCTTGACGCGCGCCTGGCAAGACTCCGCTCCGACAAAGGCAAGCCTGGCAAGTCCGTTGCCTCGTGACGAAGCTCCCGCGGACGGTGTGTGACGCTAGAGGCCTGCCACGTGCCTCAGCCTCGCAACGAGGGGCCACATGTTGATGACGCCCAGCCAGTGCAGCACGATGCCAATGGCCAGCAAGATCCCGCCGACCTTCAGCGCAACAGCCAGCACCTTGAGTGCGATGTAAAGCGCTGCGCCTGCCAAAGCGCCTGCCACCGCCGCCACGCCCGCATAGACCGCGAGCGTGCCGAGCGAGCATCCGCCATGGAGCAGCATGTAGCCGACACAGAGGACCGCGAACAGCCCGGCGCCGGACTTTGCCGAGGTCGCCAGGGTTTCCGGCTGCACGATGGTTGAGCCACCGCCCCGAGTGCTGCCGCCGGGCGCATGCCAGTGGCCGGGAGCCGATGTATCATCGCCCCGCTCGAGTAGGTCCTTGCGGCGTGCGCGGCGTCGCGCTGCTCTTGAGCACGTTGCCGCTCCCGGACCGCGACGCCTTCCTGGTAGTCGACCGAACTCTTGTTGCCGCCCACACCGAGGCGGCCGTTGTTCATGTCCTCATGGCTCATTGCTGCGCTCCATTGCGGCCTTGCAGGGCGGGGTCACAGCCTGAGGGCATCGGCGCATGGGGTCAAGCGCCGAGGGCACGGCGCGTCCTCAAAGCGGTGGACGCTTCATGCGCTGCCGTTGGCCGCAGCGCAAGCAGGGCGAAGGATCAATCCATCCCGCGCGACGCCAGCACTGCCTTGAGCCTGCGCACTTCATGCTGCAGATCCAGGATCAACGCAGCCGCATCCAGCCCCACCCCGAAGTCCCGCTCCAACCTTCGCGCGGCCAGCGCGCGCTGCAGGTCGCCGCTGCCAAAGCGCCATTGCGTCGGTGGCGCGTCCTGCTGTTCGATGCGTGCCCGCACGATGCCCACTTCGACGAGCTGCACCACCCACGCGACATCGGCGCCGCAGGCATGCGCGAGTTCGCCGACGGCCAGCGGTTGCGCGGAACTGACCACCGTGGTGGTCGCGATGACGGATCGAGTCGCCATGATCAAACTCCCAGATGGCGGCGTGGGTTGAACGAAGCGGCCGCATTGGCAAGCGCCTCGTAGGCGGCGCGGGCGGCGTCGCTGTCGGCGGGCGGCAGCGCGATTTCCAGCAGCAGGTACAGGTCGCCCGGCGTCTTGCCGGGCAGGCCGCGGCCCTTGAGGCGCAGCTTCATGCCGTTGCGCGCATTGGGTGGCACGGTCACCTCGACCACGCCGCCCGTCGGTGTGGGCACCTCGACTTTCGCGCCGAGCGCGGCTTCGCTGGGCGTCACCGGCAGCGTCATGTAGAGGTCGCGCTCCTCGATGCGGTAGTGAGCATGCGGCGCGATGCGGACTTCCAGGTACAGGTCGCCGGCCGGTTCGCCGCCGTGGCCGGGCATGCCCTGGCCCGCGAGGCGGATGAACTGGCCGGGCCGCACGCCGGGCGGGATCTTCACGCTGAGCGTGCGGTTCTCCCACTGCGGCATGCCTTGCGCGTCGAGGGTCTGCGCGCGCAGCGTGATCTCGCGCTCGGCGCCGTTGAGCGCGTCTTCCAGTGCGATCTCGATGGCGGCGTGATGGTCCTCGCCGCGCATGCGCATGTTCTGCCGGGTTGCGCCGCGGCGCTCGCCGGCGCCGAAGATGGACGAGAAGAACTCGCTGAAGTCGGCATGGTCGGCCGGGCCCGCGTGGGGGCCGCGATGGAATTCGTAGCCGGTGTCCCAACCCGGCGGCGGCTGGAAGTCGCCATCCGGCGAGCCGCCGCGTGCCACGCGGTCGGCCAGCGCATCGTAGGCGGCGCGCTTTTCCTTGTCGCGCAGCACGTCGTTGGCTTCGTTGACGTCGCGCATCTTCACTTCGGCGTCGGCTTCCTTGCTGACGTCGGGGTGGTACTTGCGGGCCAACTTGCGGTAGGCCTTGCGGATGTCGTCTTCGCTGGCGCCGCGCTCGACGCCGAGGGTCTTGTAGTAGTCCTTGAATTCCATGGTGATGGGGAATTGAAAGAGAGAGCTATGCGATGGCGGACTCCGCATCGCCCTTGGCCTGCAGCGCCCTGATCGACCATGTGGGGCCGATGCGCTCGAATCGCAATGGCTGCGCATTGCCGAGGATGCTCAGGTCGATCTTCACGCCGAGCAGCGCGGCCAGCACGAACAGGCTGCCGCCGTGCGCCACGACCAGCACCGGCGCCGGTTGCGCCAGCGCGGCGGCCAGTGCGATGCGCTTGCGGTCGACGAACTGCTTGAGCGTCTCGCCGCCCTCGGGTTCGCAGGCCCAGTCGATGTTGGCCGAAGACGTCCCGATGAGCGCGCCGAAATGCCGCTCGCGCAAACCGGCCTCGGCGGCCGGTACGAGCCCGTGCGGCACCGCCACGGTCTGCGCCGTGACATGCGCGCGTGGCGCATCGCTGCAGACGATGCTGCGGATCGTCTCGCCGGCCAGCACGCTCGCGGCCTGCGCCGCCTGCGCCAGGCCGAGTTCGCTCAGCGGTTCGTCGGCCGCCTGGAAGATGCGCAGCGCGTTGCGTCCGGTCTGGCCGTGGCGCAGGAAATAGAAGTGGTCGCAGGCGGGTGTGATGGGTTCGGCGGCGGCCAGTTGCACCAGCTGGTCGAGCCCGGCGGGGTGGAAATGGGCGGGAGTGACGAGGGACGCGTTGCTTGTGGTGCTCATGAAGTCTTGTGGGAGGCGGTGGTGCCGATTTTCATTGCTGCAGGCCGGGCCTGCAGGCGTTGGATGTAGGCGTCGATCTTGTGGCTGCCGGAATGGCCGCCGAACAGTTTCTGCCAGATGAAGGCCGAGCCGATCATCACGTCGGCGGCGCTGAACTGGGCGCCCAGCAGCCAGGGCCCAAAGCCCAGTTCGCGCTCCACCACGTGCACCGCTTCCCGGAAGCCGGTCCATTCGCGCGCGGCCGTCGGCGTGACTTTCATGAAGGCATCACCCATCGCGGGTTCGAGTTGCGAGGTCGAGTACGCCATCAGCGACAGGTAGCGGCCGCGGTCATCGGCGCCCACCGGTGGCGCCAGGCGCTTTTGCGGAAAGCGCTCGGCCAGGTACATGCAGATGGCCGCGCATTCGAAGAGCCGGGTGTGCCCATCGACCAGCACCGGCAGCTTGCCGGACGGGTTGATCTGCAGGAAGGCGGGTTGCTTGTGGTCTCGCTTGCTGAAGTCGATGTTGACCAACGCGTAGTCGATGCCGCATTCGTCGAGCATCCACTTGGCCGTGACCGCGCGGCTGTATGGGTTGTAGTAGAGCTGCATGCCTGTCTCCTCGCTCGGCTTTGCATTCCTCGTTGGAACGCTTGCCGTGCTGTCGTAGTGACTGAGCCGTATCCATGCCGCGCTTCCCCGCCCCAGCGGGCTCAGAACTTGGGAATGCGAAGCGTCTTGCTGATCATCAACGTGCCCGACAGCGCGAACAGCAACGCGATCGGGTGCAGCATCCAGGGGCCGATCGTCCATGCGCCGCCCCAGAGCGTGGCGCCGATATTGCCCTTCCACGCGGCATATGCCAACACCCCGACGAGCACCACGCTGGTCGGGATGGGTGTTCCCTCGAAATACTTGACCTTGTCGGCGCCTTCGGACAGTGCCTCGGCGGTGACGTTGTAGCGTGCGAGCCGACTCACGCCACAGCAGACGAAATAGATCAGGATCAAGGCATCCCAGCCGCCATTGGCGCCGGCGGCGAAGGCCAGCGAGGCGGGCATCACGCCGAAGGAGATCACGTCGGCGAGCGAGTCGAGTTCGCGGCCCAGTGCCGAGTGCGTCTGGCGCCAGCGCGCGATGCGGCCGTCGAACACGTCGAAGATGAAGGCCGCGGGTGCCAGCGCCGCCGCCCACATGAACAGCGAGAGGTCCGCCTTGGCCGCGTAGGCCATGGCGAGGAACACCCCGCCGACGCCGCAGGCCGCGTTGCCGAGCGTGAAGGCGTCGGCCAGGTGGAAGCCTCGGATCATCGAGAAGTGCTTGCGGGGCCGCGTGGCGGGGCTGGGCAGGGGCATGAGGGACCTCCGGGGGAACTGGTGCACCTTAACGCATGGCGGGCGCAATGGCATCGTGCGCTTCGGCGAGCTTCGCGAAGCGGCCGAGCAGTTGCGCGGCGGAGGGCGTGGGCTGGACCTTGTCGCGCAGTGCGTCGGGGTCGGCGCCCTCGGCGCGCAAGTCTTCGGCCAGCGCGTCGACGTAGCCGCGCATGGCGTTTGCGTCGAATTCGGGATGGAACTGGACGCCCCAGGCACGCTCGCCGATTCGAAAGGCCTGATGGGGCTCGAAGGCATTGCCCGCGAGATGAACCGCGCCTGGAGGCAGTCGCAGGGCGCTCTGGCGATGGACCACGTTGGCCGGGAATTCGCGCGGCATGCCTTGGAACAGCGGGTCGTCGACGGATGCGTCGGTGAGCGACACGGTCACCGTGCCGATCTCCAGACCGCCGGGATGGTCGTCGGCCTCGCCGCCGAGCGAGTGGGCCAGCAACTGGTGGCCGTAGCAGATGCCGAGCACGGGCTTGCCTTGGTTCACCACGTCGGCGAGCCAGGCGGCGGTGGACTCGCTCCAGTCCTCGCGATGCGACACCATCGAATGCGAGCCGGACAGCACCACCGCGGAGAGTTGCGCGGGGCCCGGCAGCGTGTCGCCGCGGCGCGGGTCGAGCACCACCACCGGCAGGCGCGTATCGCCGAGACCTTCGGCAATCCAGTGCTCGAAGTCGCCGCGTTCGTTGCGCAAGTCGTCGAAGGTGTCACCGGTCTTGACGATGACGAGGGGGTGGGGGAGAGCGTCTTCCATGCCTGTGGGCTTCAATCGGTGATTCGTTGGTTGTATTCGACCGCGGCCTTGTCGAGGTGCGTCCAGAAGGGACGCGGGATGCGTCCGTCCAGCACGTCGAGCAGCACGCCCAGGTGCGCGTGCCAACCGGCGGCCACATCGCGCATTTCTGCCACGCTGGCGAGGCCGCTGTGCGTCAGATGCAGCGCGGTCTGCTTGTCGCCTTGCGACGCCAGCTCGAACCGGGCTTCGGACGGCGGCCCATTGGCGTCGCTGCCCCAGGCCAGCACCAGCAGGTTCGGTTCGTCGCGCTGCAGCACGCGGGAGGCTTGAGATACCGGCGCACGGAATTGCCGGAAGCGCTCGGGCGCCTGTTCGCCACTGAGCGCGGTGTGATCGAACAGCAACTCGAAGGCATCGCCAGGTCGCGTGCCCATGGCGCCGCCGGCCATCCAATGGGCGCGCAAATCGGGCTCGACCAAGTACGCCCACGCACGGTCGATGCCCACGGGCAACTGGCGCTCGAAGCGCAACGTGCCGGGCGCTGTGATATCGCCAAGGTCTTCCTTCATCACGGTGTGCTCCTTCTTCAAGCGCGGTCGATGGCCGGACGCACGGCGCGTGCCACCTCGTCGACCAGTTCGCGGCGTTCCGTCGTGGCGAGCCAACGCGTGGTCAGGCCAGCTTCCCAGTCGGGGTGGCCGCGCGCCGGCTCGGCGGATTCGACGATGGCTTCCAGGCGGTGGCCGATGAAAGGCTCGGCCTGCGGGTCGGAGGCCGCGGCGATGCGGCCGGTGGCGGCGTGGCCGCGCTGCTCCAGCGCATGGACCAGCGCGAGCAGCCAGGCCACGAGCACCTGCAACACGCGGTCTTCCACAGTCAGCTCCTGCACGTCATTCATCAGGTTGATCAGCTTGCGGCCCATCGGCCCGAAGCCCTGCGACAGCGCGCCGCCGATAGTGGCGCCGAGGGCCGTCGCGGCGCCCAGCGACAGGCCGGCCAATGCCATGTCCGCCACCACGCCGACGGCCGCGCCGACCGCTGCGCCCTTGCCCAGGCGCAGGCCCGCGTCCTTCATGGCCTCGGCGCTGAAGAAGTCCATGCTCCAGCGGCCGGCGAGCTGCGGCAGCGGCGCCTCGTCGGCATCGCCTTCGCGAAAGCCGTAGAGCGCGAGCAGGTCGTCGGCGCAGCGCTGGGCATTGGTGGAAACGGTGGCTTGCAGGTCGGCGATGAGCTTCTGCCGGCGCGTCGCGTCGTTGAATTCATCGGACGGCACGGTGCGGCGCAAGGCGGTCACGTCGACTACCAGTTCGGCGATGCGCGCGGCGGCGGCGCTGCGGCGCTCGGTGGCCTCAGTAGCGAGCGAGGCGGCGATGCGGGCGAGTTGCTCGCGACGGTCGCGCAGCAGCGTGCCCAGGTCTTCGTACAGCGCGCGTTCGGCGCCGACGAAGGGCGCGGCGGCGTCGAAGCGCACCACGGCATGCAGGCCGTAGGCGGAGAGCAGTTCACGCCAGGCGGGCTCGCGGCTGGCGTCGCTGCGCACGAAGTTCAGAACCGGCAGCACCGGCCTTGCGCAGGAGTTGAGCAACTCGATCTCGGCCCGGAACTTGGGCAGCACCGGCTCGCGCACGTCGATCACGAGGAAGGCCGCATCGACGTCGAGCATCGCGCGCAGCACCTTGGCTTCCTGCTCGAAGGCGCCATGCGCCTCGGGGCCCTGCAGGAAGGCTCGGATGCGATCGGGCGGCGTCGGCGCGCTGGCGAAGTGGGCAAGGTGCTCGCGCAGGCTGACGGCGTCTTCCAGGCCGGGCGTGTCGAGGAAGGTGACGGCCGCGCGGCCGGCGACTTCCAGCGCGATCTTCTCGACATGGCGCGTGGTGCCGGGGCGTTCCGACACTTCGCCGAAGCGGATGCGGCGGGTGAGCGTGCGCAGCAGCGAGGTCTTGCCGGCGTTGGTGTGGCCGACGACGGCGATGCGGATGCTGGAGTCGTTCATGCGTCCGCCAGTGTCGCCGCAAGGTT
This sequence comes from Variovorax rhizosphaerae, assembly GCF_037889975.1. Classification (NCBI taxonomy): domain Bacteria; kingdom Pseudomonadati; phylum Pseudomonadota; class Betaproteobacteria; order Burkholderiales; family Comamonadaceae; genus Variovorax; species Variovorax rhizosphaerae. The sequence goes on from NZ_JBBKZT010000022.1 coordinate 87,537, forward strand.
GTCGCAGGCCTTGATGCAGTCCAGGCCCACGTCGCCGAGCCAGCGGCGCCAGCGGCCGCGTGCGGCTTCGTCGCCGGCCATCAGCCACAGCCGGCATTCGCCGCAGTGTGCGAGCAATTCGCGCAGCAGGCGTTCGGTGCCGCGGTCGGGGCTGGAAGCGGCGTGGCAGGCCACCAGCAAGGTGCGGGGCCGCAGTCGACCGATGGTGGCGAGCACCGCGTGGCGCTGGCCGGCGCTGCCGTCCACATGCAGCACCGGGGCGATGGAGGGTGGCAGGCCGGCGGGTGGCCACGGCGTTTCTTCAGGCAACTCGAAGCCAACGAGAACCTGCTTGTCGCTGGCTTCGCCCGCGCCCAGGCCGACCGGCGACCGCCCGCGCACGAAGCCCGGGTCGCCGTCAACGATGGTGGCCGGCGCCATTGCGCTCAGGCGTGCGAGCAGCTTGACGTAGTAAGGCTGCGTGAGGTCGGGCTGCAGATGGCGCTTGCGGCGCTGCCACACCAACGCGCTGATGACGGCGAAGAAGAAACGCGGCAGCAGCCCGTAGGTCACGATGCAGCCGGTGAGCCATAGCGCCCAGTCTCGTTGCTCGCCTTGGCCGGCGATGGGGGTCAGCACCGTGGACGCGTCCGGCACCGGAAAGCCCAGCAAGCCCGGCGCCCAGCCCAGCCACTTCACGCCGTTGACGAAGAAGCCCGGCTCCAGGATCGTCGTCTCCCAGCTCAGCGTGTAGCTGCGAAAGGCCAGCGCAAAGAGCAGCGCGCCGAGTACCGCCGCGAAGGACAGCGCCCAGATGCAATGGCTGACGAAGCCGAAGGCCCAGGGCACCAGCCGCGCTCGCCCGAGCAATTGCGTGGAAGCGCGCAGGAGCACGGGCGCCTGCCCACGCTTGCCGCCTGCGACCCGCGCGGTCAGGGCCATCCACAGCCATCCGAGCGAGGTGTTGAACGAGGTCAGTGGGAGCACCAGTCCGGCCAGCCACAACAGCAGCGTCAGCAGGTGAACGCCCAGCAGGCTCACCAGCGCGACCATGATGTTGATGCGCCGCTCGCTGCCTCCAACCACGTTGCCCGCGAGCGACAGGCCGGCGATCACGACCACGACGACCAGTCCCAGTCCGACCCAGGGCGCCCAGTGGCGTGCCCGGAGCAGTTCGGCGTGGAGCCCGATGCGCTCACCGAGCACGGCGGCACGATGGGCAACCCGGCCCGCAGGTGATGATCGAATGAGGGCTGCCTCGCGCATGGCGGCAGCATCATCGAGCGGCCCTGTCTGCTCGATGAGTTGCACCGCCTCGGCGATCACCGCATCCTTCAACAGCCAATCGGTTTCGCGCAGTGCGGTGTTCAATAGCTTCCCTCGGGCAACAGCTTGTCAGAGCGCTGAAATTATGCCCGCCGATGCGCCATGGAAAAGGGCTGCCAAAGCAGCCCGTCGAGCGCCGCCTTGTCCAGGCGGAGTCACGCGTGAGTTATTTGCTCGAGGTTCGAAGGTGTGAAGATTTCGTAGCGAGGGCGCCGAGGTCGGGTTGAGGAGCGGAACCGCACTCTCGTGCGGTGAGCACCGCAGACCCGAGATCGGTGGCCGCAGTAGAAATATTCACGCCTTCGTCAGCGCATTCCGAAGAACGAAAGCACTGCAACCACGACAACAACCAGCCCGACGATATAGATGATGGAATTCACGGGGGACTCCTCTGTTTAGGTGCCTCAAGTATTGGGCGCATCGCGGCGCAAGGCTGTCGGCGGGCGTGGTCGCGTGGTGTAGGAATCAGGCCGCTTCCGCTGTCTCGTCTTCCTCGTCCAGCTCGCCAAGGAAGCCGCCGCTCTGGTGCGACCACAGCCGCGCGTAGAGCCCTCCAAGTGCCAGCAGCGTCTTGTGGTCGCCTTGCTCCACGATGCGGCCCTCGTCGAGCACGATGAGCCGGTCCATCGCCGCGATGGTCGAGAGCCGGTGTGCGATCGCGATCACGGTCTTGCCTTCCATGAGTCGATAGAGGCTGGCCTGGATCGCGGCCTCGACCTCCGAGTCCAGCGCGCTGGTGGCTTCGTCGAGCAGCAGGATCGGCGCGTCCTTCAACATCACGCGTGCGATGGCGATGCGTTGCCGCTGGCCGCCGGAGAGCTTCACCCCGCGCTCGCCCACATGCGCGTCGTAGGCGCGACGTCCGCTGGCGTCGCTCAGCGTCTGGATGAAGTCATGCGCCTCGGCACGCTGTGCCGCCGCGCGGACCGCCGCAGGGTCCGCATCGGGCCGGCCATAGGAGATGTTGTCGGCTACCGAGCGGTGCATCAACGAGGTGTCCTGCGTGACCATGCCGATGTGCGCGCGCAGCGAATCCTGTGTGACATGCGCGATGTCCTGCCCGTCGATGAGGATGCGCCCGCCCTGCAGGTCATGAAAGCGCAGCAGCAGGTTGACCAGCGTGGACTTGCCGGCGCCGGAGCGGCCGACCAGGCCGATCTTCTCGCCGGGCGCGACGGTCAGGTTCATGTTGTCGATGACGTTGCGGCCCTTCTCCGCCTCGGTACCGTAGCGGAACACCGCATGGTCGAAGCGCACTTCGCCGCGCGGCACGTCGAGCGCAACGGCATCGGGTGCGTCGAGCACGCTGCGCGGACGCGAGAGCGTCTTCATGCCGTCCTGCACGGTGCCGATGTTCTCGAACAGGCTGGTCATCTCCCACATGATCCAGTGCGACATGCCCTGCAGCCGCAGCGCCATCGCGGTCGATGCCGCCACCGCGCCGATGCCGACCGCGCCGTGCGACCACAGCCACAGTCCGGTGCCGGCCATGCCGGCGGTCAGCCCCATGCTCAGGATGTGGTTGCTGATCTCGAAGGCGCTCACCAGCCGCATCTGGCCGTAGCCGGTCTGCATGAAGTCCTGCATTGCGGAGCGCGCGAAGCCGGCCTCGCGGTGCGTGTGCGAGAACAGTTTGACGGTGGCGATGTTGGTGTACGCATCGGTCACGCGGCCGGTCATCATCGCGCGCGCATCGGCCTGCGCCTTGCCGATCTGGCCGAGTCGGGGTACGAAGAACCAGAGCTGCACGACATACAGCAGCAGCCAGGCGATGAAGGGCAGCATCAGTTGCCGGTCGAGCACGGCCGCCAGCACGATCAGCGTCGCGACGTACACCGCCATCGCCACCAGCACGTCGGCCAGCACGAAGATGGTGTCGCGCACGGCGAGCGCGGTCTGCATCACCTTGGCCGTGATGCGGCCGGCGAACTCGTCCTGGTAGAAGGCCATGCTCTGGCCGAGCATGAGCCGATGGAAGTTCCAGCGCAGGCGCATCGGCAGGTTCACCGCGAGCGTCTGGTGCTTGACGATGGTCTGCAGCGCCACCACGCCGATGCTCGCGATGAGCGCGAAGCCCAGCCACATCAGCGTGACGCCGCGCTCCTGCCACAGCCGCGCCGGATCCTGCCCGCCCAGCCAGTCGACGATGCGGCCGAGCATGGCGAAGAGCAAGGCCTCGAAGGACGACATGGCCGCGGTGAGCAAGGCCATCGCGAGGATCTTCCCGCGCACGCCATCCGTGCAGGCCCAGACGAAGGCGAAGAAGCCGGAGGGCGGCAGTGTCGGCTCGGTGGGCGGGTAGGGGTGGAGGAGTTTTTCGAAAAGGCGGAACAAGGGGAGTGGCTCCTGGCGCGTCACGGCAGTCGTGCGGGAGGTGATTTTGAGCCCTGCGCGAAATCGTGGCTTTTCAAAGGCAATGGCTCAAGGCGTTTCTCATTGTTTTCAAAAGTGGAAAATCGCATAAAATGAGAAACACCATGCCCGCCAGAGCACCCAAGCCGAAAGCAGATGCTGCCGATGCCCTCGGCACGCTGGGAGCGCACATTCGCCAGCGGCGCAAAGCCCTGCGCATCAGCGCCGTCACGGCCTCCGAAGCGGCCGGCCTGTCCCGCGTGACCTTGCATCGCATCGAGCGCGGTGAGCCCTCGGTCACCATGGGTGCATATGCCAATGCCATGGCGGCACTTGGCTTGAAGATGCGCGTGGTCGATGGCGAAGAAGGAGCCCCGGTACAAGCGGCGGCCCCGGGCGAGGCGCGGAGCAGGAAAGTCCGGCGCATCCAGCTTGTCGACTATCCGCAACTGAAGCAATTGGCCTGGCATGTTCCTGGCGCAACCGAGCTGACACCCGAAGAAGCATTGGGCCTCTACGAACGCAACTGGCGGCACGTCGACCCTGCGCAGCTGCAAGCCAACGAGCGTGCCTTGATCGATTCGCTGGTCCGTACCGTGGGCAAGGGGCAATTGCTTGTTTGAGCGCCCGCACCACGCTCGCGTCGCCGAAGTGCTGGCGGCGCTCGATGGTCCGTTTTTGCTGGCGAACGGATGCCTGTTCGGTGGCGGCACCGCCATGGCGTTGCGCTACGGTGAGTACCGCGAGTCGGTCGACATCGATTTCCTGGTGTCTGACATCGACGGCTATCGCGTACTGCGGCAGCGCCTCACCGGCAAGGAAGGTCTCGCCAACATTGCCCGCAAAGGCGCCTCGCTGAATCAGTTGCGGGAAGTGCGCGCCGACCAGTACGGCATTCGCACGGCCGTCGGGGTCGATGGCGTCGCCATCAAGTTCGAGATCGTCCTCGAGGCGCGCATCGAATTGGCGTCACCCGGGCCGGATGACATGCAATGCGGCGTGGCTACGCTGTCCCCGCTGGACATGGCCACCAGCAAGCTGCTGGCCAACTCCGACCGATGGGCGGACGACGCCGTTTTCAGCCGCGACCTGATCGACCTCGCGATGATGCAGCCGGGTGCGAAGTTGTTGAAGCAGGCGCGGGAGAAAGCCATGGTCGCTTACGGTGAGAGCATCGACACCGACCTGGCGCGGGCGATCGGCAAGCTGCTGACGCGCGAAGGGCGACTGGAGCGCTGCATGCAGATGATGCAGATGACTGTCCCGCCGGCGCTGCTGCGCCAGCGGATCAAGCGGTTGCTGCCGAAGGTGGGACCTGTGCGTACGTAGGGCAACGCGGAACAGGCGCCTTCAGCGGAACCGCAAGCTATTCACCCTTGCGTTGGGCAGCCCCACCGACCACACGCACATGCGCAATGTGCGCCGCGGCACTGGAACGCAAACCGTTCACCCCCGCCTTGTCGTACCGGGCGGCCACCTCGAGCCCGCTCAGGTCTTCCAGCAGATCGAGCCCGATTTCGCGAAGTTCATCCGCGAGCGTCGCCGGATCGAAGCCCGAAAGGAATGCCTCACCAGCCGACGCCACGGAAGCCCGGAGTTGCTGGAACGATTCGCTGGCCGAATACCCGGGCTCGAAGACGGCGCTGTCGACATAGGTGAAGACAAGGTCGCTGCCCGGCGCCGCGCACGTGGCGATGGCGCGAAGCGTCGCGAGGTTGGCTTCGCGCGTGAGGTACATCGTGACGCCGAGCCATGAGAAGAAGCTGGGGCGGGTGGACTGGAACGATGATCTGGCGAGCGCGGCGTCGAGGCTTTCGGTCGACAGGTCCGCCGCGATGAAGTGCAGGTTGTCGAGTGGCGCAATGCCGCACTCGGCCAGCCGCCGCCGCTTCATCCCTTGTGTCGCGGGATGGTCGATCTCGAAGACGCTCAAGGACGGGGTGTGCGCGGGTTGCCGAAGTGCAAAGCTGTCGAAGCCGGCACCGACGAGGACATATTGGTCGACGCCGCGCTGGATGGCCGTTGCCAGCACGTCTTCCGCGTAGCGCGACCGGAGGATGACGTCCGCGTAGGCGGCATTGGCGCGCAGTGCGTTGTCCAGCACCGAATCGGGCGCCCGCAGCGCCTGCGTGCGCGCGTCCGGTTCCAATCGAGACAGCACGGCCTGCAGCGCGGCGGCACGCACGGCGTCGGGAACGAGCCGGTCGCCCCAACGGTCGTCAAGCAATGGGCTGGGTGCCGTGCGCGAATGGGTTGCGCGCATCATGGACGTGGCAAGGGCGGTGCGGCTGGGGTCTGCTGGAATCAAGGAAGTTCTCCTCGCGCGTCGAGCGGGTGCGCAGTGTCGAATGACTTGGATGCTTTGTACAGGGCTGGATGTCTACGTGAGGCGCTCCGCGAGGAAGTCGATGAAGCTGCGCAGTTTCGGCGCCATGTATTGCCGGCTCGTGTACACCGCGAACAAGGTCACTGCTGGCGCGGTGTAGTCGGGCACCAGGCGGGTGAGCAGGCCATTCGCCAAGTCTTCGTCGACCAGCCATTCCGGCAGGAAGGCCATGCCCATGCCGGCGCGCACGGCGTGCAGGCTGAGCGTGGTGTCGTCGGAGCGCATCACCGGCGCGAGGCGCAGCGGTGCCTGCCGGCCGCCCGCGGCCTTGAGCGAAAGCCCTTCGATGTTCACGTAGCTCGGCACGATGGCGCCGAGCCGCGCAAGCTCGGCGGGCACGGCGGGCGTGCCAACCCGCTTCACGAGCGCCGTGGCCGCCACCAGGTGGAACTGCACCTTGCACAGCCGCCGGGCAATCAATGCCGGCGAGGGCTCGTGCGTGGCGCGCAACGCCAGGTCGTAGCCGTCCGCGGCCAGGTCGACCTTGCGATTCTCCAGGTGCATGTCGACCAGCACTTCGGGGCAGCGCTCGCGGTAGGCGGCCAGCAGGCGGGCGAAGCGCGGTGTGGCGCACCAGACGGGCGCACTGACCTTGAGCTGGCCGCGCGGCGTCGCGTCGCGCTGGCCGATCGAGGCTTGCGCCGCATCGAGCAGGTCCAGCGCCTGGCTGCTTTGCGCGTACCAGGCGGTACCGGCTTCGGTCAGGCTCAGGTGCCGGCTCGACCGGTTCAGGAGGCGCGCGCCGAGCGACTTCTCCAGTTGCGCCACATGCTTGCTGGCCATGGGCGCGGAGATGGCGAGCCGTTCCGCGGCGGCGGCAAAGCTGCCGGCGTCGACGACCTCGCGGAAGACGCGAAGGCTGGTCAGTTGGTCCATGGATGATTTCCTCTGGAGAAACGAATCATTGAATCAGTGGCTCTCGAATTCTGCAGGGGAAATCACTACATTCGTTGAAACGGAGATTCAAGACATGACCACCCCCACCACGAATTCACGCCTGCCCACCTACTTCATCTCGCACGGCGGCGGCCCCTGGCCCTGGATGAAGAAGGAGATGGGCCAGGCCTACGCCAGGCTCGAAGCTTCGCTGGCGGACATGCCGCGCCAGATCGGTCGCAAGCCGCGCGCCATCCTGATGGTCTCGGCCCATTGGGAAGAGCCGGCCTTCACAGTGCAGGCCAGCCCGAAGCCGCCCATGATCTATGACTACGGCGGTTTTCCGGCGCATACCTACCAGGTGCGCTACGACGCGCCCGGTGCGCCTGACCTGGCCTTGCGCGTGAAGGCGTTGATCGAAGGCGCGGGCCTGCCTGCCGCCATCGACGCCGAGCGCGGCTTCGACCACGGCGCCTTCTCGCCCATGGCTGCGATCTACCCGGATGCCGATGTGCCGATGGTGCAACTGTCGCTGCGGCGCGGCCTTGATCCTGCCGAGCACGTCGCCCTCGGCCGTGCGCTGGCGCCGCTGCGTGACGAGGACGTGCTCATCATCGGCAGCGGTCTGAGCTATCACAACCTGCGCAATTTCGGGCCGCAGGCGCATGGTGTGTCGAAGGCCTTCGACGACTGGCTCGAAGAGGCCGTGGTGGAAGGCGAGCCGGCCGATCGCGCACGACAACTGGCCCATTGGGCAACGGCGCCGTCGGCGCGTGCGGCGCATCCGCGCGAGGAACACCTGATCCCGTTGATGGTTGCCGTTGGCGCGGCCGAATCGGAGGAGGGCGTCCGCGTCTACCACGAAGACGCGTTCATGGGTGGTCTCGTGGTGTCGAGCTATCGCTTCGGCGCGGCCGCTGACGCCTGACCGAGGCGGTCATCCACGCGCGGTGCCGCCCGTATCGCCGTGCGTGTTGGCAATGCGCAGGATCTGCACGCTGGTGGGCAATTCGATCAGGAACTCGGCGTCGCGCGGCAGATGGTGGATGCGTGTCGGGTCTTCGCCGGCAAAGCTCTTCATGGCTTCCATGCTGGCCCAGTACGACACGGTCATGAACTCGGTTTCGCCGTCGCGGTCCTCGCGAAAGGTCTGTACGCCGAGCGCCTTGGCCATGAGCGTCCTGACGCCGTGCTCGTAGTTGTAGCGCTCGTATTCGTCGGCCTTGGCACTCGGCGTACGGCCGCGCCAGATGCGGGCGATGCGTGGAGAGGATGGGCTTGTCATTGGCGGATTCTGGAGCGCGGCCTGCAAGGTGGCTGTTCCAAGGCGTAAGCCCGCGCGGCTGTGCGTCATCGCGGCCGGTGCGACGTGGAAGCCACTGCTTCGATGCAGCGGCGATCAGGTCGCAAGGTGGCGCAGCAGGGCGGGGATGGGAAATCCGATCGTCATGGCGATGGAGGCATGCACCCTGCTGCGAAGGTAGATGGGTTGCCTGGTGATGATCCGCGCGATCGGGCCCTGCGCGGTCCGTGCGGGTCGCTGATTGGCATCAAGACTGATCCGGTCGGGGTCTGATAGATATGCCATAGCGGAAGTGCGCTCATGATGAGTTGCCGAGCCTGTGCCATCCAAACCGTGTGGATGTCAGGATTCTGACATCCATGCCACCCTGTTTTTACATGCTGTCCAGTCCGCGCGGAGCCTGTGTCCAGCAGCTCGACGAAGCCCTGGTGGTGCGAGGGGTTCTCGATTTGGGCGAGGCCGCCGACCACTCGACGTGCCGAAGACCTGACTAAATGCCACGCGCTGATTTTTTGCCCGGAGCGGTCCAAAAAAGCGCTTGATCCTTGGCACCTTGATTGTTATATTTATAACATTTTTTGTTGCAAAAAGATCATTCGTGTGAGGAGCCGTTCGGACGCCAGCGCCTACCTGGGCCTGGCGCGGCGCGTCATGGGCGCCGGATGGGTGCAGCCGGCCAACGTCCGCTTCGGTGCGCCGGGCCTGCTGCAAGACCTGCCGCCCGAAGACAGGTTGGGCACATGACATGCGCCCGCACCGCGTTGCTGAATCCCGATGGAGTCGAGCATGTCATCCAATGCAAGCGCGAATGACCGTGCGCGAAGCCTTGCGGTTCGCGAGTGCGGCCGCGAGGATTTCAGTGACACGTCCACGTACGGTCCCGTCCATGCCCACGCGGGCCGAGGCCCTGACCGCGCTGAGGCCGACACTCCCTGAGCCTGAGGGCACTGCGCTGGCCACTTTCTGTTCGTCGTCCATCCAGACTTTTCAACAAGGAGCCTCCATGTCTTCCCTTCGCAAGTCCGGCGCATTGCCCGGCCGCCGCAACGCGTTGCATGCGTTGATGTCCCTCGGCCTCGCGGGCGCGGGCATCGGCACCTTCACGCGCGCAT
>NZ_JBBKZT010000023.1:0-94766 GCF_037889975.1 Variovorax rhizosphaerae
CCGTGCACCGCCATCCTTGTCCAGTTCCATCGTCAACATCCTCAATGTGAAGACGTCGACCTTCCTTCATCAAGGATCCATTCGCAAGAACGGGGACGCTCGGACATTTACATTGGCATTGGCATCCACCCAGACGCGATCGCCCAGTTGGGCCGAGCCGACACGAACCAGGCCCGCGTCTACCGTCAGGTTCTGTTCGCCCGCGGCCAAGGTGTATTGGCCCGTGTTGCCATAGGTGGGCGTGTTCGCATCCCCATAGGGGTTGGCGTCGCTGTCGGAGGCGTCATTGCCGACGTTGTAGCCAACGAAGCGATAGTCATCGGGGACCATGAACTTGACCGAGTAGGTGCCCGCTGCCAGGTTGTTGAACAGGTAGTTGCCGCTGGCATTGGAGACCTGCGTGGCAATCACCGCCCCGGTGCTGTCGAGCAATTTGACCGTGACGCCGGCCAGGCCGACTTCACCGGCGTCTTGCTGACCGTTGTTGTTGGCGTCCAGCCAGACGCGATCGCCGATGGCGGCATTGTTGAGGGGCTTGAAGCCTGCATCCACCGTGGTGTTGGTCTGGCCGGAGGTGAGCGTGTAGACACCCGTCAGGCCATTGGCGCCTGCGTCCGAGTCCGTCGCGTCATTGCCCACGTTGGCCGTGGTCAGCGTCGAACCATCGGGGCTGGTGAACTTGACGACGTAGTCGCCCGGCTTCAGGCCGGTGAAGTTGTAGCCCCCGTTGGCATCGGTGGTCTGCGTGCCCACCAAGGTGCCCGGTGCACCGTTGACCGAGGTGTACACCTGCACGGTCACACCCGCCTTGCCGGCTTCGCCCGCGTCCTGGACGCCGTTGCCGTTGGTGTCGGTCCAGACACGGTCACCGATGCTGGCGTTCTTGTAGAAGCCCGCATCGATCGTCAGGTTCTTCTCACCGTCGGCCAGGCTGAACACGCCGGCTGTGTTGTAGCCCCATTGGTCGATGTTGCTGTCGATGTTCGACGCACCCGCGTTCGCTGCGGTGACCACGTACCCGCTGAGCCCCGTGAATCTCACCCAGTAGTCGTTGCCGGCGGTGAGGTTGTTGAAAAGGTAGTTGCCATTCACATCGGTGGTCTGCGAGCCGATGGCGTTGCCGCCCTTGTAGAGCGTGACGGTCACACCTCCCAGGCCCGCTTCACCCGCATCCTGGAGCCCGTTCGCGTTGGCGTCGATCCAGGCGCGATCGCCGATGCTGGCGGTGGCCAGTGGCTTGAAGCCGGCATCCACCGTGGTGTTCACTTCGCCCGAGGTGAGCGTGTAGACACCCGTCAGGCCATTCGCGCCTGCGTCCGAGTCGGTGGCATCGTTACCACCCACGTTGGCCGTGGTCAGCGTCGAGCCATCCGGGCTTGTGAACTTGACAATGTAATCGCCCGGCTTCAGGCCCGTGAAGTTGTAGCCACCGTTGGCATCTGTTGTTTGCGTGCCCACCAAGGTGCCCGGTGCGCCGTTGACTGCCGTGTAGACCTGCACGGTCACACCCGCCTTGCCGGCTTCGCCCGCGTCCTGGACGCCATTGCCGTTGGTGTCGACCCACACCTTGTCGCCAATGCTGGCGTACTTGTAGAAGCCCGAGTCGACGGTGGCGTTGTACTCCCCGGCCGCGAGCTTGATGACGCTGGACAGCAGGCCATCGCTGTTGGTCCCCGAAGCCGCATTGCCGTCCACTTGGCGCGGACTGGCCGCGTCGTAGCCCGCGGGGTTGACGAAGCGCACCTGATAGCTCAGGCCCGGCGTCAGGCCCTTGAAGCTGTAGCTGCCGTTGGCATCGGTGGTGGTGGTGCCCAGCACTTCGTTGGCGCCGATGAACTGGCCGTCGCCGTTGGCGTCACGCACGAGTTGCACGGTGGCGCCCGAAATGCCGGACTCACCCGCATCCTGGATCCCATTGGCGTTGCTGTCGGCCCAGACGCGGTCACCGAGCTTGGCGGCCCGGGTCTCGACGATCAGGTTCTGGTCGTGGATCTCGCCCCTCACCGGGTCGATGACCACGGCGATGATCTGGCCGGCATCGGCCACGAAGTCGTTGTGGCTCTTCGCCATGTCGACCAGGCCGTTGGGAACCGAATAGTCCCCGGTGATCAGTTGCCAGATCGTCTCTTGCACCGACTCGGCCGAGTAGCCCGAGGTCCCGCCGCGGTAATGGTTGAGCAGCCAGTTGATGGCGCCTGACTGTTCGAATCCGTTGTCGGCCGCCACTTCGAAGCCCGGATAGCCGAAGCCCGAATAGACGAAACCGCTGTTGTAGTCCAGGCGGACCTGGGGCTGGATGCACCAGGCATCCAGTACCGTGCCCGACGGCCCCAGTGGCGAGGCGGCATTGAACAGTACATCGTAGTAGCTATCGTTGCCGGGACTTGCCGGCTTGGAAATCACGATGGGCGAGGCGAAATAGGCAGTTGCCATGTCGAGCGATCCTTGTCAAAGCTGAACAAATCCGATGCGCGGGCGCAGTCCAGGCAGCAGCCCTCGACCGGCCCATGCACCGGCATGCAGGATGAAGAAGGGTTGATGTGCGATCGCGATCGTCAGGCACGCACACACGCGTACCCCAGCGGGTCGCGTGCGGTGATTGACGGCTTCCGGCGATCACACGCCAAGGTGTGCCGCCAGGTTGTTCTTGCATCCCCCTGCCAATCCAATTCACCCGTTCCGATGAATTGGCTCGGATGCTACAGAAGCGCTGAACCTTTTGACTTACCAATCGACCTAGATCGAAGGTATGTCAACGCCACCGGTCCATGGGTCGAGGCGGCCGCGAGGAAGATGCCGCACCTGCGTTGCAGCGCCGTCGGCCAGTCACCGTGCGGCGGCGCCCGCGAGCTTGGACGAAACCGGATTCAGCTCTGGTCGGGCGCCAAGGGAATATCACCCAGCGCCTCGTCATTGCGCACGCCATGCGCGGCCTTGAGCAGTCCGATCGACAAGCCCTCTTCCTGGTTCGCGAAGCCCTTGGCGATGCCTTCGAGCGCAGTCGCGAGGTTGGCGTCGCCGTCATCGCGCGCGTCCATGCTGATGTTGAGCACGCGCGCCGCCATCTGGCGATAGGTGACCACGCCCGATCGCTCGAGCACCGCCACGAGGTCCAGGTAGAGCGCGAGATTGACGTCGAAGACCAGCTTCGCGGAAACATCGATTTCTTCGTGCCTGTTCTCCATGGGCTTGCTCCTCTTTCTAGGTACGGATGGGTTGGCGCTGCCGCATGGCCTCGTACAGGCACACACCGCTGGCCACGGACACATTCAAGCTTTCTACCGCACCCGCCATCGGGATGCTGATCAATTCATCGCAGGTCTTGCGCGTCAGCTGCCGCATGCCTTCGCCTTCGGCACCCAGCACCAGCGCCAGCGGACGCTTCAGATCGCACTGGTAGAGCGTACCCGACGCGTCGTCGCTGGTGCCCACGCACCAGATGTTGCGCTCCTTGAGTTCGTTCAAGGTGCGGGCCAGGTTGGTCACCATGAAGTACGGCACGGTGTCCGCCGCGCCGCTCGCCACCTTGGCCACGGTGGCATTGATGCCGGCTGCATGGTCCTTGGGCGCGATCACCGCATGGGCGCCGGCGCCGTCCGCCACGCGCAGGCAGGCGCCGAGATTGTGCGGGTCGGTCACGCCGTCGAGCACCAGCAACAGCGGCACGGTACCGGCGGCTTCGAGGCCTTCGAGCAGTTCGTCGATCGAATGGCTTTGCTGCATCGGCGAAACGCGTGCGGCAACGCCCTGGTGCCCATGGCTGCCGGCCAGCTTGGCAATGCGCAGCGCATCCGCCTCGACCAGCCGCACGCCGGACTCCTGGGCACGCGCGACGAAGGTTTTCATGCGCGCATCGCGACGGCTGGCATCGAACAGCACCTCCAGCACCGATGCCGGCGCGGTCTTGATGCGCACGCCCACGGCATGGAAGCCGAAAATAACTTTGGGGGAAGACATGCGGGGATTATCGATGCCAGATCCGGAGGCTCCTCAGACGCATTGCGGACCGACTTCATTCAGGCGATGGGCAAGCCGCTCGCGGCACCGCTCATTTCATCGTGAACGTCCTGCACACGCTGCGCCGCAGGATGCACCCTGTCGCTGCCAACGGCCTCCAGGAAACGGCAGGCCGCATGGTCACGCGCCACGGCCTCATAGCGCGCAACCCAAGCCTCGCGCATCGGCAGCCGCTCCACTGCCACAGGCCACACACCCGGTCGCGGCCGCAGGTGTTCGGCAATGCCAATGCGCCAGGGCTTGGCCGTCAGGCGCGCACGAAAGCAGCCCTGGTTCTGGCACATGCGCGCATAGACCTTGTCGACACCCAAGTGCTTGAAGCAATCCGAGACAGCGGCACTCCCCGGATCGAAGACGTCATGCATCGCCAGCAAGCGGAAACCCGCGGGCGTGCGGTAGATGCGCAAGTGCCAGTCGGCATGCTGCTGCATGAAGCGCGCGATACGCGCCTTGGCACGCTTCTCGGGTCCGGGATTGACAGCGCTGGCAACGCCCTGCTTGCGCTGCTTGCCGATGCGCAACGCCACGACGAACACCACCAGCAGCGCGACCACGCCGGCGATCCATGAATTCGCAGACCAACCGGCCAGCAAGCCACCGACCAGCGCAGGTCCGAGCGCGAACTCGATCGCGCCGCTGTCCAGCTTCTGCGCCTCGAAGTCGATGTCGAGGAACAGCACATCGGGCGTGTTGAGGCACAGCGCGCCATAGCTGTTGCGCGTGATGACGGCGTCCCCGGCGCGCTGCACGATCTCTTCACGGATCGGCATGCCATCGGCGCCGTTGTAAGCCACCTTGCGCTCGCGCCGCGCCAGCTTCTCGCCCGTCGCAATGCGCTCGAATGCAGCCAGCGTGCGTCCGTCGGCATGCACCTGCGCTGCATCGGCGCTGTCATCGGACCAGCCGAAGCGCCGCACCGTGACCTGCTGGCCGTTGACCTGCTGTTGCAAGCGCCCTTCCGCCCAATATGCCGGAATGATCATCCCTTGAAGCTCCCTGTTTGTTCCGTTCGATCGTTCTTGAAAACCGCCATGCGATGAACGCGATGGGTGGCAGCACCAGCCAGCATACCGGTGACGAGGAAGGTGCTGCGCATCCGACCTTGACCGGCCATCGGATCAATCTGCCTGGCTCCGCGCGGGGTTGCGGGGCGCCGCGGCGATTCCTGCAGCCAGTGCCTCGCGATACGCCGAGGGCGCGCTTCCGGTGGCTACCTTGAAGAACCGGCTGAAGTAGCCCACGTCGTCGAAGCCCAACCGCGCCGCTACGTCGGCCACGCTGACATCCGCGTGGGCGAGCATCCGCTTGGCCTCCAGCGCGATCCGCTCATGCAGCAGTTCGAGCGCGCTGCAGCTGGTCGTTGCACGGCACACGCGGCTCAGGTGGTCGGGCGTCACGCCCAATGCAGCGGCATAGAAGCCAAGCGGCCGATGTTCGGCATAGTGCATCTCGACAAGGCCGCGGTAGCGCTGCACCAGCGTGTCCCGCAATGCGCGCAGGCGGCCCGTGCCCGTGGTCGCATCCTGATGCCGTACGAACCAGAGCGCCAGCAAGGTGACATGCGACTGCAAGGCCTCGGCTCGGCCGGCACGCTGGGCCAGGAACTCGTCGCCGAGCATGGCGAAGCGCTGCATGCACTCATCGAGGCCGGAGGCCAGCGTGGCCGCATCGAGCACGAGCTTCCTTGAAAGACGCTGTGCCATCGCCGGCGAGTGCGCGCTCAGTGCCACGAGCGCCTCACTCGGCACCGTGACCTGCGAGCCCACGCTGTCAGGCTCGTAGACGAAGCTGTGCACCACGCCCGGCGCGACCATGACCGCGGCCGGCGCCTTCAGCACATGCCGCTCGCCATCGAGCATGCCCACCATCGCGCCTTCCGTGAGCAACTGGAACTGGTGCAGGCCTTCATGGCGATGTGCCGGAATCGTCCAACCATGCTGGCTGGCCCGCACGCGGATGGCCTCGAAGTGCAGGCTGTCTTCCGGCTTGAAGTGCCGGACTTCGCGGAACGGGACGACGAGAAGGGGTGCGGCGCGCATCGTGGGTCGATCAGGATGCCGGAAATCTACATGCCGCCGACCCCTTCGTCCATGGCGCTTGTGCGCATGCCTCCGCAGAATCGACACGGACCCCAAGACAGGAGACAAGACCATGTGGAATCGACGCGAACTCATGTTGCGCGGTGCCGGACTGTCGGCGCTGGCAGGCCTCGCGCTGCCGCGGCTGGCACAGGCGCAGATCAACGGCACGGCTGCCATCGTGTCGGGCTTTCCGGCCGGTGGCATGGGCGACAACGTGGCGCGGCCGGTGGCCGAGAAGTTACGCGGCCACTATGCGAGCACCATCGTCGTGGAAAGCCGCACCGGCGCGGGCGGCCGCATCGCGGTCGAGTACGTCAAGCGGGCCGCGCCCGACGGCCTCACGATCCTGCAGATTCCGAGCTCGCCGATGGTGCTTTACCCGCACACCTACAAGAAGCTCACGTACGACCCGCTGGCCGACTTCGCGCCGGTGTGCTCGACCGTGACCTATGCCTTCTCCTTCACCGCCGGGCCCGGCCTGCCGGCGGAGATCAAGACCGTGGCCGAGTACGTGGCGTGGGCCAAGGCCAATCCCAAGCTCGCCAACTACGGCGTGCCGGCGTCCGGCTCCGCGCTGCACTTCGCCGGGATGATGCTGCAGAAGGCCACCGGCATCGAGATGACTGCGGTCGCCTACCGCGGCGGCGCACCGCTGCTCAACGACGTGATGGGCGGCCAGGTGCCGGTGAGCTTCAACGTGATCGGCGAGGTGATGCCGCACATCAAGGCGGGCAAGCTGCGCTCGCTGGGCATCACCAGCGCGCAGCGCTCGATCTTCCTGCCCGAGGTTCCGACGCTGATCGAGCAGGGGTACAAGGACATCGCGGTGCAGGAATGGCTGGGCTGGTTCCTGCCCGCGAAGACGCCCGCGGCCACGGTGCAGCAACTCAACACGATGGTGCGGGAGGCCCTGCAGGATCCTGCCTTCGTCGCGCAACTTGCCACCTACGGGCTGGAGCCAGTGCACCAGTCGCCCGAGGAATTCGCGCGCCGCGTGAAAGCCGATTACGAGCGCTGGGGCCCGATCGTGCGCGCCACCGGCTTCACCGCAGAGGATTGAGCAACGTGATCCGACTGACTGGCGCCCAGGCCCTGGTGCGCGTGCTGCAGGCCGAGCAGGTGCCCTTCGCCTTCGGCATCGTCGGCGGCAAGCTGGCGCCGCTGATGCATGCGTTGTCGCAGCAGGAAGCCGTGCGCTTCGTCGGCGTGCGGCATGAATCGACAGCGCCGATGATGGCTGCGGCGGTGCACGCGGGGTCCGGGCGCATGGCCGTGGCGCTCGGCGAGATGGGGCCTGGTGGATTGAACCTTGCGGCCGGCATGGGCGGCGCCTTCAACAACAACCTGCCGCTGCTGGCCATCACCACCAACCAGCACCGCGCCGCGGCCTATCCGCACAGCGGCATGTTCATGGACCTGGACACGCGCGCCGTGTTCGCGCCGATCACCAAATGGAACGCCGTCGTGCACGATCCGCGCCGCATGCCGGAGCTGGCGCGGCGCGCGTTTCGCGAAGCGCTGTCGGGACGGCCTGGGCCGGTGCATCTGGACGTGCCGCAGGACGTGCTGTCGGCGGTCGCGGAGTTCGCGGAGGACGAGTTCGAGCTGCCGCCGTCGAGGTATCGGCTGACGGTCGGACCTCGTCCGGCTGCCGCGTCGGTTGATGCAGCGGTGCAACTGTTGCGCGAGGCGAAGCGCCCGCTGGTCGTCGCCGGTGGCGGCGTCGTCACAAGCGGCGCGGCGACACCCCTGCGCGAGATTGCGCGCCGCCTTGGCGCGCCCGTGGTGCCGACGCAGATGGCGCTCGGCGTGGTGGCCAGCGACGATCCGCAGTTCATCGGCCACGGTGGCCTCATCTCGGGCGATGCGGTGCGCGCAGCCTTCGATGGCGCCGACGTGATCCTGAGCGTCGGTTGCCGCTATTCGTCGTGGATGTGGGATGACCGCGGCCCGTTCGCGCGCCGGCATCACCGCAGCATCAACATCAACATCGATCCGTCCGCGCTTGGCCATCCTGCCCTGCACGAAGTGGCGATGCAGGCGGATGCGAAGCAGGCGCTGGACGACCTGCTGGCCGCGCTCGCCACGCCCACCGCGACCGATGCAGGTTGGCTGCAAGGCATCCGCGACGTGCGGGCAAGCTACGAAGCGAGGCTCGCGGTGATGGCAAGCGAAACGACCGAGGTCATGCACCCGGCCGCGCTCGCCAAGGCCATCGCCGATGCCCTCCCCTCGAACGCGCTCGCGGTCTACGACGGTGGCCACACGACCTTCTGGAGCAACGACTTCACGCCGGTCCACGAGGTGCGAACACGATTCCACGAGCCAGGCATGAGCCACCTCGGCTTCGGCCTGCCTTGCGCCATGTCCTTGCAGTTGCAGCACCCCGGCCGCCCCGTGGTCCACATCACCGGCGACGGCTCCTTCGGCTTCACACTGAACGAACTCGACAGCGCGCGGCGCAACCGGCTGCCGGTGCTCACCATCGTCCACAACAACGCGGCATGGGGAATCATTCGCCAGGGCCAGAAGATGCAACTCGACTTCGAGCTGGGCACCAGCCTCGCGGACACCGACTACGCCGCCATCGCGCGCGGCTTTGGCTGCTTCGGCGAGACCGTGAAGCGCGTGGAAGACGTGGCGCCCGCGATGGCGCGTGCACTGGCCTCCGGCCTGCCCGCGGTGCTGGACTGCCACACGCGCTTCGTTCCGCACCCCGCCGGCCCGGCCTTCGGCGCCATGAACCGCTTCGGCTTCGATGCGCTCACGCGGCCGACAATCACAGCCACCACTCCCCCCCACAAGCCATGACCACACTCACCCTCTTCCAGGCCCACCAGATCATCAGCGGCGCCCTTGCCGCCTCGAAGGAGGCCGGCTATGCGCCCATGGGCGTCGCCGTGCTCGACGAATCCGGCAACCTGAAGGCCTACGCGCGCGAAGACGGCGCCAGCATGTTCCGCTTCGACGTGGCGCAAGCCAAGGCCTGGGGCGCGGTCGGCATGGGCGTGTCGAGCCGCACGCTCGGCGAGCGCGCCAAGGGCAACCCGAACTTCTTCGTGTCGCTCGCGGCCACGTCGAACGGACGCTTCCTGCCGCAGACCGGCGCGGTGCTGATCAAGGATGCGAATGGTGCGGTGCTCGGCGCTGTCGGCGCGAGCGGCGGCAGTGGGGACGAAGACGAAGCGATCTGCATCGCGGGCGTGAAGGCAGCCGGACTCCTGCCCGGCTGACCCTCGAACGACCTCGCACTCCAGCGCATGACCGCGTTGCATCGCGGTGCTGCGCTGGCTGCGGCGTTCGGGCCTGTACCGCGCTTGATTGCAAAGATGCATGACTGCCGCTTCGATGACCCCTCGAAGCTGACAGCCCTCACTCCGGCAACAACCCGATCTCCACCGCGATCTGCCCGAGCCGCTGATGCTCCGCCCGAAGGAAGGCATCGAATTGCTGCGGCGTCTGCGGCGGCGCGGCAATCGGTCCGACGGCCAGCATCTTCTCGGCAAGGGCCGGCTTTTCCAGCATGCCGTTGATGCCCGCGTTCATGCGCGCGACGATGGGTGCGGGCGTGCCGGCCGGCGCGACCACGGCGAGCCATCCGACCATGTCGAAACCCGGCAAGGTCTCGGCCAATGCGGGCACGTTGTCCCAGCCGGCGATGCGCTTCGGCGACGTCACAGCCAGCATGCGCATGCGGCCCTGTTTCACGAGTTGCCCGGTGGACGCCACATCCGCGACCAACGCATCCACCTGACCGCCGATCAGGTCCTGCACGCCGGTGGCAATGGAGCTGTAGGCGACGAGATTGGCGCCGGCCTTGGCACGCGCATTGAACAGCCGCGCGATCATCCCGCCGAAGGTGCGCGGGCCCTCGTTGGCCAACGACAGCTTGCCGGGATCGGCCTTGCTGCGCGCGACCAGGTCCTGCACGGTCTTGATCGGCGACTCCGCGCCCACCAGCAATGCGAACGGGCTGTTGGCCACGAACGCGACCGGCGCGAAATCCTTTAGCGGGTCGTAGGGCAAGGTCTTGAACAGGTAGCTGTTGGTGACCAGCGCCGCCGTGGTCGCGAAATAGAAGGTGTAGCCGTCCGGCGGCGACTGCTTGACTGCCTGCGCGCCGATCACGTTCTGACCGCCTGGCTTGTTGTCGATGACGAAGGGCTGGCCGATCGACTGCGCGAGGCCGTCGCTCAGCATGCGCGCGATGGCGTCCGGCCCCGAGCCGGCGGGCTGCGACAGCACGAGCTTGATGGGCCTGGAGGGCCACGGGTCCTGCGCGTTGGCCACACGCCATGACCCGCATGCGGCCGCCGCCCCTGCCGCTGCAAGTCTCAGGTGGAAGCTTCTTCTGTTCATCATCACGTTGTCTCCGTTGTTTGAATGGGTGAGTGATCTGTGAATCGGGCGGCGAGCGCATCGAGTTGCGCGGCGAGTTCGGGCGCGTTGGAGGCCACGCCGTACACATAGCGGTCGGGGCGTACGATGGCCGCGCGGCAGCCGTGTCGACGGAACCAGGCCGCGGCGATGCCTTCGGTTTCGGGCAGCGAATCGCCCAAGCGCAGGGTCGTGATGCGCGGCGTGGCGTGTTCCCAGTCGACGTCATCGAAACCTTCGTCCAGCACCAGCCACCAGCCATTGCCGCCCAGGGCATCGAGGCGCACGCGCTCGCTGCCTTGCGCGATCCACGGTTGCGGAAAGAGCGTGCCATTGCCCGGATGCGCCACCGGCGACAGCAGTCCGCCTTCAAGCCCCGGAATCACATCCTGTCGCGGCATGTCGCGCACCACGCCCCCACACTCTTCAAGCATTCGTGCGTCGCGTTCGCGCGCCTTCGCCACGTCCCGCTCGCAGATCACCGCACCGATGCCCTTGATGCGCGTCGTCAGTTGCTCCACGTGCCGCTTGCGCTCGACGCCATAGCTGCCGAGCAGCGACTCCGCCGCAGCGCCGGTCACTTCGCCACGTAACACCGCCGCGAGCTTCCACGCAAGGTTGGCAACGTCGCGCACGCCCTGGCACATGCCCTGCCCCAGGAACGGCGGCTGCTGGTGCGCCGCATCGCCCGCGACGAACACGCGGCCACGGCGCCACGTGTCCGCCACCAGCGCATGAAAGCGGTAGCTGGCCTGCCGCCACAGCGTGCCCTCGTCCGGCGAGAGCCAGCGCGACAGCAGCTTCCAGGTCTCGGCAGGCTCGATGACCTTTTGAGGGTCTTCGCCGGGCTTGAGCGAGATCTCCCAGCGTCGATGGTTTCCGGGGCCGATCACCATCGTGCAGGGCCGATCAGGCTCGCAATACTGCACGCTGGTCTTCGGCAGCTTCGCCAGCCCGCGCTCGTTGGCCAGCACGTCGACCACCAGCCAGGGTTCATCGAAGCTCAGATCTTCCAGCGCGATGCCCACCTGCTCGCGCACGAAGCTCGATGCGCCGTCGCATGCCACGACGTAGCGGGCGCGCGTGCGGCCCACCTCATCGTTATCGCGCCGCCACTGCAGGGTGACGGCCTCGGCGTCCTGCGAGAGCGCGGTCACTTCGGTGCCGAGCGCAACCGTTGCATGCTCCAGCGACTGCACATGCGCTCGCAACGCCGCCTCGACCGGCGGCTGTGTGAACACGTTCGACGGCGTGTAGCCCAGCGGATACGGCGGCTCGACCATCGTGAGCCGCTTGATCAGCTGGCCGTCCACACCGAAGTACTCCGACGGCGTGAAGGGCTCGACAAAGGGCATCACCGCATCCACGACGCCCAGTTGCTGGAACACGCGCAGGATCTCGTGGTCGATGGCCACGGCGCGCGGCTTGTCGTACACCTCGCGCGACCGGTCGCACACCCACACGCGCAGGCCCATGCCCGCCAGCAGGCCCGCAGCGACCGCGCCCGACGGGCCGAAGCCGACCACCGCGACGTCGAAGACGACATCGCGCTGCACTGGGGAATCCATGGTTCAGCCCTCGGCGACGATCTTGTTCACCAGCGTGCCGATGCGCTCGATCTCGACCTCGTAGGTGTCGCCCGCCTTCATCCACACCGGCGGCGTGCGCGCCTGGCCGACGCCGGCCGGCGTGCCCATCACGATCACGTCGCCGGGCTCCAGCGTCAGCACATCGCTCAGCAGCGAGATGGTCTCGGCCACGCCCCAGATCATGTCGGTGGTGTTGGCGTCCTGCATGACCTCGCCGTTGAGGCGGCCCTGGATCTTCAGGCCGGTCGCGGCGGGCGGCAGTTCGTCGGCCGTGACCAGCACCGGCCCGAAGCCGCCCGTGCCGTCGAAGTTCTTGCCGATGGTCCATTGCGGCGTGCGCTTCTGGTAGTCGCGCACCGACATGTCGTTGAAGCAGGTGTAGCCGAAGACATGGCCCGGCGCGTCGTCCTGCGACACATGGCGTGGCACGCGCTTGCCGATCACCAGCGCCAGCTCCGCCTCGTAGTCGAACTTGCCCGAGACCTTCGGCAGGATGCCCGGCGCGCCGTGCGCGACCAGCGAGGTGGCGCCGCGGAAGAAGAACCACGGGTAATCGGGCTTCTCGCGACCGCCTTCCTTCGCATGGTCGAAGTAGTTGAGGCCGAGGCAGATGATCTTGCCGGGCTCCGGGACCAGCGGTGCGAGCTTCAATGACGCCAGCGGCTGGCGTGGTGCATCGGAAGCGATGGCCGCCTTCGCGGCGGCGGCCAGGTCGACACCGGCAGCCAGCGCCGCGCGAAGGCTGTCCGGCACCTGCGGCTGTGCCGCGTTGAGGTCGATGACCTGGTCGCCATCGACCACGCCCAGGCGCGCGCGATCGTCTTTCAGGAAGGTGGTGAATCTCATGAATGCTCCGGAGTCGGGATGAAGAAAACCTGTCGCTGCGCTTCCTTGAGGCGCGCCGAGGGCGGCTGGGAGATGCCCCACTGGTCGACCCGGCCGGGCGGCCAGGTCCAGTCGGCGGGGCCGCCGGCCACGTAGCTGTCGTCGATCTGCTCGACCTCGGCCGTGTACTCGATGACCTCGCCGAACGGGCCGATAAAGTAGTTGAAGGCGTTGTCCCCGGGACCATGGCGACCCGGGCCCCATTCGATGGCATGGCCCGCGTCCTTCATGCGACCGCCGCCGCGCATCACCGATTCGAGGTCCGGCATGACAAAGGCGATGTGGTTCAGCGCATCGTTGTCGGTGTCGCCGAGCGCCACGCTGTGGTGGTCGCTGTTGCAGTTGAGGAAGGCCATGATGCGCGTTCGATCAGCCAGGCGGAAACCCAGCGCTTGTTCGAAGAAGGCTTGCGTGGCGGCGACGTCATGGCTGTTGAGCACCACATGGGCGAGGCGGGATGGCCGGTCCTTGTCTTCATGTGCGTCGGCGTGCTGCGCATCGCCGTGCACGACCTGCAGCAACCGGCCATGCGGATCTCGCATCGTCAGTCCCGTGCCGCCGCCGGGCGCCGCAAGGGAGGCAATCGGTTGAACGACCTGGCCGCCAGCGCGCACCGTCGCTTCTGCCACGGCCTGCAATGCCTCGGCGCTTCGTGCGCGCAAGGTCACATGGCGGATCGCGCAGGGGCCTTCATGACGATGCAAGGACAGCAGATGATGGTCGCCGCCGGTGCCGCGCAGGTACAGCGCATCGTCATGGCGCTCGGCCACCTCCAAGTGCCACACATCGGTGTAGAACGTCTCGGCGCGCGCCAAGTCGGCCACGTTGAGCGCCACGCTGCGCAGGCCGCTGATCCAGGGTGAACTCATGCCCTCTCCTTCGGTGATTCGGTTGGTGCCGCAAACGCGCGCGCCAGGAAGCGGCGCGCATTGCCATCGGTCAGCAGTGCCGCCACGTCAGCGTCCAATCCAGCCGCATCGATTCGCGCGAGCGGCGCGCGCTCGTGGAAGTTGAACGGGTAGTCGGTGCCGACCATCAGCTGTGTCTGTCCAAACACCGCGATCAGGTGCGCCAGCGTCGGCGCATCGAACACCAGGGTGTCGAAGAATAATTGCCGCGCCTGCTCGACCGGCGATACCTGCACCTGCTCCTTCAGCGCCGGAAACACTCCCCACCCCTGCTGCAGGCGCGGCAGCAGCATCGCCAGCGTGCCGCCGCCATGGCTGAAGGCGATGCGCAGCCGAGGCCGCCGCAGCATCAGGTTGCCGGTGATCACCGATGCGGCAGCCAGGCCGACATCCGTCGGATAGCCCAGCACCTGCTCCAGCGGCGCGGGGCCGACCAGCCGGTCCATCCCGGTCGGCTTGAGCGCATGCACGAACACCGCCGCATCGAGCGCCTCGCAGGCCTCGAAGAAGGTATCGAAGCACGGGTCGCCGATCGGCACGCCGTTCACGTTGCTGCCGATCTCCACGCCCGCAAAGCCCAGGGTCTCGATGACGTAGCGAAGCTCCGCGATCGCCGCATCGACGTCCTGCAGCGGCACCGCACCCATGCCGATCAAGGCGCCACCGCTCTCGGCCACCATCGACGCAATCTGCTCGTTGAGATAACGCAGCAACTGTTGCGCATCCGCCGGGTCCATCCAGTACGACAGCAACTCGGGCATGGGCGAGATGGCCTGGAGTGCCAGGCCCATCTCGGGAAGGTCGGCCAGGCGGCGCGTCACGCTCCAGCACTTTTCCGAGACGGTCCGGTAGTTCTTGCCGGCGATCATCACGTGCCGGTGGCAGAGGCCGCCGGCATCCGGCGCAGCGGCGGTCGAAGGCCATTGCGCCGGCATCTTGCGGCCGAGGTAGGCCGGGAATTCCGCCGGCACCATGTGCGCATGCACATCGATGCCGCAGGCACAGTGCAGCCGCTGCGGTACGTCGTCAACCATGCGGTGCGCCCCGCGAAGTCCTTCGGTCCATGTCGTCTCCTGGCGCCCGACGATCAGGTCGACGGGCTTGTGGAGGTGAAGTCTAGGCAGGAGCCCCGCATTGATGAAGTGGATTGGACGTATACATAGAATCCACGCCATGGATATCCGCCAAGTCGACCTCAACCTGCTCGTGGCCTTCCACGCCATGTCGGAACACCGCAGCGTGACCCGTGCCGCGGAGTCCATCGGCCTGAGCCAGCCGGCCATGAGTGCCGCCGTCGCGCGACTGCGCCTGCTGTTCAACGACGCCCTGTTCGTGAAGACCGGCGCCGGCATGCAACCCACCCCGCGCGCGGCCGAACTCGACGGTGCGGTGCGGCGCGTGATCGACACGGTGAAGGCCGAGATCCTGCCCGCGCCGGACTTCGACCCGCTGCGCGACAGCAAGGTGTTCACGCTGGTCACGCCGGACATCGCCGAGGTGCATTTCCTGCCGAAGATCCTCGCCTGCTTCGCCCAAGAGGCGCCGCATTGCGACCTGCGCACGCTTTCCATGCCGCGCCAGGCCGCGGCGGAGGCACTGGAAACCGGCGCGGCCGAACTCGCCATCGGCTACCTGCCGGACCTGCAGAAGGCCGGCTTCTTCCTGCAGAAGCTGTTTCGCAACGACTACGTGTGCATCGTGCGCGGCAAGCATCCGGCCATCGGCGAGCGCCTCACGCTCAAGACCTACCTGGCCGCCTCGCACGCCGTGGTGAGCCCCGATGGCCGCGAGCACCTGCTCGACCAGTTCCTGCAGCGCCGCGGGCTGAAGCGGCGCGTGCTGGTGGGGTTGTCGCACTTCATGAGCCTGCTGCCCATCATCGAGACTTCAGACCTGGTCGCGACGGTGCCGCGCGACCTTGCGAACATCTGTGTGCAGCACGCCGACATCCGCATCGTCGATCCGCCCTTCAAGGCGCCGGTGGTCGAGGTACACCAGTTCTGGCACCGGCGCTTCCACCAGGACGCGGCCAACATCTGGCTGCGCGGGCGGGTGCACAAGCTCTTCGGCGCCTGAAGGCTCGATCGCTGTCAGGCGCCGAGGGAAAGTCGCCCGCTATTCGCCTGGCTTGAAAAACCGCCAGGCAATTACCGCGATGGCCAACAGCACCAACCAGAACACCGGCGACGAGAGGAATGTGCTGCGCACCCGCCCCGGCTCGGCCATCGGGTCGGCCATCACATTGCGCATGCTCCGGTCGACCGTCGAATGATGGACTGGCGGCGCGAACGCCTCGTCGAACTCCTCCGTCGTGCCCGCCGCCACGCCCAGCGGCGACCGGTCGCCGTTGCGGTAGCGCTCGACCGCATCCTTCGCCTCCTTGAGACCGAGCCCGGTGTGTTCCCGCACCAGCTTGATGGCCTCGATCCATTCGCCGCGATCAATCGCGGCAATCGCATCAGGCGGCAGGTTCAGGTTCGACATGGCGAGCCCCTTGGTTGGCGACTATGAATCGGACGCGACCTGCCCGGCCTCGATCGTGATGCGCCGCTCGCACTGCGCCGCAATCCCGCGATCATGCGTCACCAGTACCAGCGTGGTGCCACGCTCGCGGTTCAGGTCGAACATCAGTTGCATGACCTGCTCGCCGGTCGCAAAGTCCAGGCTGCCCGTCGGCTCGTCGGCCAGCAGCAGCGCCGGCTGCACCACGAAGGCGCGGGCCAGCGCCACGCGTTGTTGCTCGCCGCCGGACAGGACCTTGGGATAGTGGCCCAGCCGCTGCCCCAGCCCGACGCGTCCGAGCATCTCGGTCGCCGCCTTGCGTGCATCCTTGCGGTCGGCCAGTTCGAGCGGCAGCATCACGTTCTCCAGCGCACTCAGGTTGGCCAGCAGCTGGAAGCTCTGGAACACGAAGCCGACCTTCTGCGCACGCAGCGCGGCCCGGTCGTCCTCGTTGATCGCGAAGATGTCCGCGCCCGCCAGCTTCACCGTGCCGCGCGTCGGCGTGTCGAGGCCGGCGATGATCGACAGCAGCGTGCTCTTGCCCGAGCCCGAGGCGCCGACGATGGCCGCCGTCTCCTTCGCACCCAGGGTGAAGTCGATGTCCTGCAGAATGTCCAGCGTGCCGGTCGAGTCGGTCACGGACTTGAAGACATGCTCGACCGCAACTATTTGCTCGGACTTGAGTACAGACATTTGGAAGGGCTCTCGTTTTGAATCGCAGACACTTTATCCCGGTAGCCACGCTGGCCCTCGC
Organism: Variovorax rhizosphaerae; assembly: GCF_037889975.1. Lineage (NCBI taxonomy): Bacteria > Pseudomonadati > Pseudomonadota > Betaproteobacteria > Burkholderiales > Comamonadaceae > Variovorax > Variovorax rhizosphaerae. The sequence goes on from NZ_JBBKZT010000023.1 coordinate 17,114, forward strand.
AATGGGCTTTCCGGGGCTGGGCGCATGGGCCCAATCAACGAACGGCCCGACCATCCTGATCATGGGCGATTCCTTGAGCGCCGAATACGGACTGAAGCGCGGCGAAGGCTGGGTCGCGTTGCTGGAGAAGCGGCTGGCCGCCGAGAAGATCCCGGCCCAGGTCGTCAACGCCAGTATCAGCGGCGAGACAACGGCCGGGGGCAAGCAGCGCATCGACGCCTTGCTCAAGACGCACAAGCCGAACGTCGTGGTCATCGAACTCGGCGGCAACGACGCTCTGCGCGGGCTGCCCTATACCCAGACCCAGGCCAATCTTTCGGCCATGGTCGATGCGTCGAAGGCGGCGGGCGCCAAGGTGCTGATCGTCGGCATCCAGGTGCCGCCGAACTACGGCATGCAGTACCTCAACAACTTCAACAAGGTCTTCACAAACGTGGGCGTGGCGGGCAAGGCACCGGTGGTGCCTTTCATGCTGAAAGGCGTGGCGGACGGCCCCGATGCGGCGACGATGTTTCAACCCGACCGCATCCACCCAGTCGCCGCCGCGCACCCGCGCATCCTGGACAACATCTGGCCCGAGCTGAAGAAGCTGCTGAAATAGCTTCAAGGCCGCGCTGCTTGCGCCAACAAGAAAGCCGCCGCCTGCATTGCGCAGGTGGCGGCTTTTTCCTTGCCGGCCTGGTGGGTCTTTTCAGCCGTTCTTCGTCGGGATCGTGGGCACCGTCGGCGGCTCGTTCTCCAGGGAGGCCACGTCCGTTTCCGGATCACCGGGCATCAACCCTTCGCTGCTCGGGCTCAGCTTTCGGATGGCCTTTTCTCGAAGCTTTTCTTCCTTCTTTTTCTTCTTGGCCAGTTCCTTCTGGCGCTTCTCGTATCCGTAGTTGGGTGCGGCCATGTTGCTCCTGATGTCGCGCCCCGGAAGCGGGGCAAATCTGCACTCACTTTAAGCGATAACGCTTCCCGCGAAAACGCACCCGAAAAGCGGTCAGTTACCCATGCCTTCCAGAGCCTGCGTCAAGTCGTCCTGCAAGTCGGACAGCGCCTCCAGCCCGACGGAGAAGCGAACCAGCGTGCCCTTGTAGGGCCAGCGCGCCACGCTGGCGTCGCGCATCAGGCCGATGTCGTAGGGCACGACCAGGCTGATGGGCCCGCCCCAAGAATAGCCCAGTCGAAAGAGTTTCAAGCCGTCACAAAAACGATCGACCTGCTCGCTGCTGAAACGCTCGTCGAACACCACCGAGAAGATGCCGGCGGCGAGGTCGCTGTCGCCGCACAGCGCGCGCCAGTTGTCGTGCCCCGGCGAGCCTTCGATGGCGGGATGCAGCACCTGCGCGATCTCGTCGCGCGCGCCGAGCCAGTGCGCCAGTGCACGCGCAACCTTGTCATGGGCCGCATACCGGATCGCGATGCTCGGCAGCGAGCGCAGCAACGTCTCGACGTCGCCCACGCCGACGCCCCAGCCCATGCGCATGTGCGTGAGCTTCAGTGCCTGGTGCAGCCGGCCGTCGTCACGCGTGACCACGCTGCCCATCAGCACGTCGCCACCGCCGCTCGGGTACTTGGTCAGCGCATGGACGGACACATCGACGCCTTGCCCGGTGCCGTTGAAATCGAACGGGTCGAAGGCCAGGCCTGCGCCCCAGGTGTTGTCCAGCGCGGTGATCACGCCGCGAGCGCGGCACAGGGCCACCAGTGCCGGCAGGTCCGGAAACTCCATCGTGACCGAGCCCGCGGCCTCGACCCAGACCAGCTTGGTGCGTTCCGACAGCTTGGCCGCCAGGTCGGCCGGATTCATCGCATCGTAGGTGCGATGCGTGATGCCGAAGTTGGCCAGCTCGCCATTGGCCAGCGCCTTGTTCGGGCCATAGGCGTTGTCGGGCAGCAGCACCTCGTCGCCGGTCTTGAGGAAGGCGAATGCCACCAGCGAAATGGCCGCGAGCCCGCTGGGCACCAGCAGGCAATGCGTGCCACCCTCCAGCGTGGCCAGCCGCTCTTCCAGCGTGAAGGTTGAAGGCGTGCCGTGCAGGCCGTAGGTGTAGCCCACTTTGGTCTTCCAGTCGCGCGCCCGCATCGCGGCGACATCGGAGAAGAAGACGGTCGAGGCCTTGTAGATGCCCGGCTGCGGCGCCGCGAACTTCGCGGGCGGCTTGTAGGGATGATGGATGAGGTCGGTGATCGGTTCGTGAGCCATGACGCGATGCTAGCCCGGTTGGGGGCATCGTCGGCATGGCGTGCGCAACCGGCGCGCGTGCCTTGTGCAACGCAAAGGCCGCGTTGCCCGTCTTGCCCGCCTTGCCCGCCTTGCCCGCCTTGCCCGCCTTGCCCGTCTTTGTCCGCTCTGCCCGCTTCGCCCGCTCTTGCCGCTGACGCTCCAGCCGCCAGCGACTCCCCGAAGCACGTTGCCGAACGGGGCCCGCTCAGGCCCGCGAAGTGGCGAGGATCGCTTCCGCCAACTCGCCCGCGACGAGCGTTCGCGAAAAGTGCTTCAGATGCGGGGATGTCGCCACGGTGACCTCCGCAATCTTCAGCGCAGCCTCGGCCAGCCCATCCTGCGGCACGCCAAGTGCCTGCAAGGAGGCCGGCAGGCCGGTCATGCGGTAGTACGGCAGCAGCTGGTCGAGCATGGCTTGCTGCACGTCCCGTTCGAGCAGCAACTGCACCAGCAGCCCGAAGGCCACCTCTTCGCCATGCAGGCTGCCGTGGATCGCGGGTATGGCGGAGAGGCCCCGCGTCAGCGAATGCGCCACCGACAGCCCGCCGTTCTCGAAAGCGAGCCCGGACAACAAGATCGTGGCCTCCAGCACGCGTTCGAAAGCGGCATTCGGCGCCTTCGCCTCCACCGCCGCGAGCGCATCAGCGGTATCGGCCATCAGCGTGCTGAAGCAGGCCTCGCCGATCAGCGTGGTCAGTTGCCCCTGCCGGCCCTTGTAGAAGTTGATGCCGCCGGCACCAACGCACTGGCCCATCTCGAACTTCTTCGACAACGCATCGCCCAGCCCCGAGACAAAGAAGCGCCGCGGCGCCTGGACCAGCACAGCGGTATCGACCAGCACCACGTCGGGATTGGCACGCATGGCGCGCACTTCAGCCAGGCGATGGTCGTCGGTGTAGAGCACGGCCACGCGGCTGGTCGGCGCATCGGTCGAGGCCACGGTCGGCACGATGAACACCGGGCAGCCCAGCGCGATCTGCGCACCCTTGGCGGCGTCGATCGACTTGCCGCCACCGGCACCCACGATGAGGTCGCAAGCGCCGTCACGAAAGCTTTGCACCACGCGGTCCACCTCGGTCGCGGTGCATTCGCCGGCGAACACATGCCAGCGCAAGCCTTGCAGTTCTGGCACGGCATCGCACAGGAGCTTGCGCACGAAGTCGTCGGCCACGACCAGCGCGCGCGTCGACCTGAATTCGTCGAGCAAGGGCAGCAGTTGGGCCAGGGTGCCGGGCCCCTGGATGTAGCGCGCAGGTGCGCCGAAGGCGAGATGCGTGGTAGTGCCGTTCATGGTGCGTCGATGGTCTGGCGTCGGGCGAACATCCTTCCCGCTGCTTCCTGTTTGCAGGTCTCGGTCGATGTTAGATCGTTCCACGCGCCGGGACACGGGGTTCGTCGCGATGCGCCCGCCTCGGTGCTGATTCGATCACGCGCGAAGTCCGGCAAGGCGCAGAATCATCACAGCGCGCGCAGACGCGCTGCAAGGAGCAATTGCCCATGGCGATCCACGAACTCTTCCCCTACCTCCGCGTGCACGATGCGGCGGCGGCCATCGATTTCTATTGCGCCCTGTTCGGTGTCAAGGAGAAGTTCAGGCTCACAGAACCCAGCGGGCGCATCGGCCATGCCGAGATCGACTTTGGCAATGGGGCCACCTTGATGCTGTCCGACGCATACCCCGAATACGGCATGGACAGCGCACGCGCCATCGGCGCAAGCCCTGTCGCGATGCACCTTCACGTAGACAACGCCGACGTGCTGATCGAGCGCGCGGTCGCCGCGGGCGCCACGCTGGTGATGGCACCACAGGACCACTTCTACGGCGAGCGCTCCGGCAGCTTCGACGACCCGTTCGGCCATCGATGGAGCATCGGGCACAGCATCGAGGATGTGACGCCCGAGGAAATGCAGCGGCGCTACACCGCCATGATGTCTACTTGAATTGAACCACCCCTGAATGCGCCTGCGGCGCCGGGGCGGCCGCCAGAGCCGGCTGCTCCTGCAGGCCGTCCAAGCCTCAGGCTTGGAGCCGCGGCCTTCAGTCCCTCAATGGGGCGCACCCAACGGCCAGGCGAAACCGATTTCGCGGAAGCCCACGAACAGGCATTGCTCGACTTGGTTTCAGGCGTCGCGGGTCGCGCAACCGCACGGCAGGAAAGTGATATGAATCAGACCGACCACTTCTCGATCAGCTTGTCCGCACCCATGCCGTCATAGCCTTCGAAGGGCTGATGAATCCACGGATTCGTCGCGAGGAATTCGACGGAGTAGTCCGGCTCGAAGGTCGACAGGGCCTTGGTCCAGATCACCGCGCTGCGCAGTTCGGTGATCGGCGCATAGCGGTTGCGCAGCATGTCGACCACCGCGTGCAGCGTGTGGCCCGAATCGGCCAGGTCGTCCACCAGCAGCACCTTGCCGGCGATCTCGCCCTTGGGCGTGGTGATGTAGCGGGCGATGTCGAGGTGGCCCTGGACCGTGCCGGCATCGGCGCGGTAGGAGCTGGTCGACATGATGGCCAGCGGCTTGTCGAAGATGCGCGAGAGCACGTCACCGGGGCGCATGCCGCCACGCGCCAGGCACAGGATGGTGTCGAACGCCCATCCCGACTGATGCACCTTGATCGCGAGCTTCTCGATCAGATTGTGGTACTCGTCATAGCTCACGTAGAGATGCTTGCCGTCTTCCGTCAACATGGGTTGGCTCCTGATTTGGGATGTTTTGAGGTCGTGGGAAAGGGATGATCAGTCGGCGAGGTAGGGGTGCCGCATCATGATCGTGTGGTCGCGGTCCGGGCTGGTCGACACCATGTGGATCGGCACGCCGGTCACCTGCTCGATGCGCTGCAGGTAGAGGCGCGCGTTCACCGGCAGCTTGTCGTATTGCGTCACGCCGACGGTGCTGTCGCTCCAGCCTTCCAGCGTTTCGTAGATGGGCGTGCAACGCTCGATCTCGTCCGCGCCCATCGGCAGGATGTCGGTCACTTCGCCGTCCAGCGTGTAGCCGGTGCACAACTCGAGCTTCTCGAGACCGTCGAGCACGTCGAGCTTGGTGATGCACAGGCCCGACAGGCCATTGACCTGCGCCGAGCGCTTGAGCAGCGCCGCATCGAACCAGCCGCAGCGGCGGCTGCGACCGGTGGTGACACCCTTCTCCGCGCCCACGGTGCTCATGTGGTAACCGGGCGTGCCGGGCGTGGCCCAGTCGAGCTCGGTCGGGAACGGACCACCGCCCACGCGCGTGCAGTAGGCCTTCGTGATGCCCAGGATGTAGTGCAGCATGCCCGGACCCACGCCCGAGCCTGCGGCCGCATTGCCGGCGACGCAGTTGCTGGAGGTGACGTACGGGTAGGTGCCATGGTCGACGTCGAGCAGCGTGCCTTGCGCGCCTTCGAACAACAGGTTGGCGCCATTCTTGTGGGCGTCGTTCAGTTCGCGCGACACGTCGGCCATCATGGGCTTGAGCAGTTCGGCATGCTTCATCGCCTCGTTGAACACCATATCGAAGTCCACCGCCGGAGCGCCCAGCACTTCCACCAGCACATGGTTGTGCAGGTCCAGGCACACGCGCAGCTTGGCCGCGAAACGCTCGGGGTGCTTCAGGTCCTGCACGCGCAGTGCACGGCGCGCGATCTTGTCTTCATAGGCCGGGCCGATACCGCGGCCGGTGGTGCCGATCTTCTCGATGCCGCCCTTCTCGCGATAAGCCTCGCGCGCGATGTCGAGCGCGGAGTGGAACGGAAGGATCAGCGGGCAGGCCTCGCTGATGCGCAGGCGCGAACGCACCTCGACGCCGACCTTCTCCAGCCCTTCGATTTCCTCGAACAGCTTGGCCGCCGACAGCACCACGCCGTTGCCGATGTAGCACTTCACGCCGGGGCGCATGATGCCGCTCGGGATCAGGTGCAGTGCGGTCTTCACGCCGTTGATGACCAGCGTGTGGCCCGCGTTGTGGCCGCCCTGGAAGCGAACCACGCCCTGGGCGCTCTCGGTCAACCAGTCGACCAGCTTGCCCTTGCCCTCGTCGCCCCACTGGGTGCCGACGACGACCACGTTTCTTCCGGTGGTAACGCTCATGACTACTCGCTTCTCAAAAACAGATTCAGATGGATTGCACTGTCCACTGCCCGCCTCGCTCGACGAGCTCGCGGTCACAGTGGAATTCGTCGATTTCGCTCTCGTGGCCGGGCAGCACGCAGACCACGGTTTCGCCGCTGCGGCGCAGCGCGGCAATGGCGGCGCGCAAGCCCGAAGCATCGCTCCACGGTGCGCGTACGGCCGCGCGCAACGGACGCGCGGGCAGCACCTCGACCAGCTCGCGCAGGTCCAGGCTGAAGCCGACGGCAGGACGGTTGCGACCGAACACCGCACCGACTTCGTCATAGCGGCCGCCGCGCACCAGCGCATCGGCCGCGCCATTCACGTAGATGCCGAAGCGCATGCCGCTGTAGTAGGCGTAGCCGCGCAAGTCGGACAAATCGAAGCTCACGTTGGCGCTGCCGCTGAGCCGTTGCGCGAGTTGACGCAAGTCGGCCAGCGCCTGCCGGACGGTAGAGGTGCCAGGCAAGGCGCGCTCGGCTTCGTCGAGCACCTTGGCGTCGCCGTACAACTGCACCAGCGCCAGCAGACCATCGCGCGAAGCCGCGGGAAAGTCGCGCGTCAGCGTACGGAGTTCGCTGCCGTCCTTGGTCGCCAGCGCCGCATGCACGCGGGCCAGCACAGCGGCATCGACCGGCACACCCGCAAACAGCGAACGCACGATGCGCGCATCGGCCATGTCGACCAGCACCTTGTCCTTGATGCCGGCCGCATGCAGGCAATCGAGCGCGAGCACGAGCGACTCGGTATCGGCCTCCAGGCCGGCATGCCCGTAGATCTCGGCGCCGAACTGCAGCGGCTCGCGCGTGGCATGCGGACGATCGGGTCGCACGTGGACGACCGGGCCGCAGTAGCACAGCCGCGCAACGCCTTGGCGGTTCAGCAGGTGCGCGTCGATGCGCGCAACCTGCGGCGTGGTGTCGGCGCGCAGGCCCATGCTACGACCGGAGAGTTGGTCGACGAGCTTGAAAGTCTGGAGGCCAAGCGCCTCGCCGGTGCCCGAGAGCAGCGATTCGAGGTGCTCGAGCATCGGCGGCATGACCAGCTCGTAGCCATAGCCACGGGCGGTGTCGAGCAGCTGACGACGAAGTTCTTCGATGTGGCGCGCTTCGGAAGGCAGCACATCGGCAATGTGATCCGGGAGGACCCAAGCGGACATGGGAAAAGGAGGCGTGGGTTAAACGTGAATTCTACCGGCCCCGCAGCAGCCTCCCGACGACCGAGTTCAGAGCCTCAGTTTGCAACCCACAGCAGTAGTACGCCGAGCAGGATGCTGCAAAGTCCGAAGAACCGAAGCTGCCCGTCGCGCAACTGGAGCAACTGGATGAAGCCCTTGCGCCAGGTGCCGGGCGACAGGAAGGGCATTGCACCCTCGATCACCAGCACCAGCGCCAGCGCGCTCCAGAAGACGTCGGAGCTCACCGCGACGACCCCTTCTGTCAGCGCCGCGCAGCCGGCGGCACGGCAGCGGCCGATGCAGCACCCGCACCGGCGCCAGAACCACGCATCGCGCGGAAGAAGTCGCTCGATGCAGGGTCAACCACCATCACATCGTTCTTCTTGTTGAAACTCTGCTTGTAAGCATCGAGGCTGCGATAGAACTGCGCGAACTGCGGATCCCGGCCGAAGGCATCGGCATAGATACCGGCGGCCTGCGCATCGCCGTCGCCCTTGATCTTCTGCGCATCGCGATAGGCATTCGCCACGGTCACTTCGCGTTGGCGATCGGCGTCGGCACGGATCTTCTCGCCTTCGGCAAAGCCGGTGGAACGCAGTTCATTCGCCACGCGCTTGCGCTCGGCCTCCATGCGGCGATAGACCGACTCGGTGATGGCCTCCACATAGTCCACGCGCGTGATGCGCACGTCGACCACATCCACGCCCCAGGGCTTCGCACCCTTCACCACGGCCAGCACCTCGCGCTGCACGTTAGTCATCAACTCTTCGCGGGTGGCCGAGATCAACTGGCGCACCGTGTACTTGTTGATGTTCTCCTGGAACGCATTGCGCACCACGCGGTTGAGTTGCATGGCGCCGGCGTTCTCGTCCAGCCCCACGTTGCGGATGTACTCCGACGGGTTGGAGATACGCCAGCGCACATACCAGTCGATCACCACGCGCTGCTTCTCGGCCGTGAGCATCGGCTCGGTGTCCACGCTCGACAGCATCAGCAGGCGCTTGTCGATGTACGACACGTTCTGGAACGGCGGCGGCATCTTGAAGTTGAGGCCCGGTTCGGTGATCACGTTCTTGATCTGGCCGAGTTGGTAGACCACGCCGAACTGGCGCTGGTCGACGACGAAGAGCGTGGAACTCAGCAGCGCAAGCGCCACCAGGATCGACGTTGCGATAAATCCGATTCTGTTCATGTCAACGTTTCCTCAGCGGGCGTCGCGATCACGCGAACGGCCTTCACGGGCGCGCGTCTCGGCGCCCGTCGTCGGTGTCACCGGAATCACCGAGGACTGGGTCGGCGCGGTGCCGGCCACATTCGGGCTGGCTGCATCAGATGGCGTCGGCGTGGCAGCGCCGGCTTGCGCGCTCATCTGCATGAGCTTGTCGAGCGGCAGGTAAAGCAGGTTGGAGCCTTGCCTGGAGTCGATCAGCACCTTGGTCGTGCTGGCGTAGATCTGCTGCATGGCGTCGATGTACATGCGGTCGCGCGTGACCTGCGGGGCCTTCTGGTACTCGGCCAGCACCTGGCTGAAGCGCCCGGCATCACCTTGCGCCTGCGCCACGATGCGCGCCTTGTACGCTTCGGACTCCTCCTTCAGGCGTGACGCGGTGCCGGTCGCCCTGGGGATCACGTCGTTGGCATAGGCCTGCGCCTCGTTCTTCGTGCGCTCGCGTTCCTGGCCGGCCTTCAACACATCGTCGAATGCAGCCTGCACCTGCTCGGGCGGACGCACGCCGCCCTGCTGCAGGTTGATGCCGACGACTTCCACGCCGACCTTGTAGCGGTCGAGGATGGTTTGCATCAGCGTTCGCACACGCGGCGCAATCTGGTCGCGCTCCTCGGCCAGCGCCTTGTCCATCTTCATCTTGCCGACGACTTCGCGCACCGCGGTCTCGGCCACCTGCACCACGGTCTCGCCAGGCGACTTGCTCTCGAACAGGTACTGCCGCGCATCGCTCAAGCGGTATTGCACGGCGAACTTGATCTCGACGATGTTCTCGTCCTCGGTCAGCATGGCCGACTCGCGCAGGCCGGTGGAACGCACGATGCTGTCGCGCCCCACGTCGGCCGAGCGAATCTGCGTCACGACCACGATCTCGTGACGCTGGATCGGGTATGGGAGGCGCCAGTTGAAGCCGGCACCCACCGTGCTCTTGTAGCTGCCGAACTGGGTGATCACGGCCTGCTGGCCTTCGTTGACGATGAAGAAGCCCGTGCCGAGCCAGATCAACACCGCTACCGCACCCACGAGCCCCAGGCCGAAACCGGCGTTCTTCATGTCGGGCTTGAACCCGCCACCGTTGCCGTTGCCATTGCCGCCCCCATTTGGACGCTGGCCGTTGCCGCCGCCGCGGCTGCTACCGAACAGCCCACCGAGCTTGCGGTTGAAATCACGCCAGAGTTCGTCGAGGTCCGGCGGCCCTTGGTTCGGACCCTGCCCACGCGGCGGGCTGGGCCGCGGGGGCGGCGGAGGCGGTGGCGTTGCGGGTGGTTCGCTGTCGGGCCGATTACCGGACGGTCGCTGCTCCCCATTGGACGAGGGCTCGTCGCCCCGTCCCCATCGACCGTCGTTCAGGTTGAACATGCCCTGAAGACGACTCCACACTGGCTTTGCATTCATTCGTTTTGCTTGTTATCTCGTCAGAGGCGGGATTGTGCCCAATCAACTTGCTGCATCGTGCAATTCAGCGTCGGCGTCTAAGGTCATGGCCGCGGCACTCGCGGAGCCGGAACGCGAGGCCAGTTCGGCCCGCAGTGCCGGCACCCCCTGCCCCGAATGGGCACTGACGAAAATGCGCGGAACCTGGACGCCGTCAACCTCGATCTCGTCCTGCAGATGAAGCGGCTGTTGCTCACTTTCAAGGGCGTCGAGCTTGTTGAACACAAGCAACTGCGGAATATGGCCCGCGCCGATTTCCGCGAGCACCCGCTGCACCTCTGCCATCTGCTCGGGATGATGCGGGTTCGACGCATCGACAACGTGCAGCAACAAGTCCGCGTCGACGGCTTCCTGCAATGTGGCCTTGAACGCGTCGACCAATCCGTGCGGTAGTGCACGGATGAAACCCACCGTGTCGGAAATCGAAACCTGCCGCCGCGCATCGCCCAGGTACAGGTTACGCGTGGTGGTGTCGAGCGTCGCGAACAACTGGTCGGCCGCATAGGCGCGAGCCTTGACCAGCGCATTGAAGAGCGACGACTTGCCGGCATTGGTGTAGCCGACCAGGGAGATGTTGAAGGTCTCGCGCCGCTCGCGCTGCCGGCGCTGCGTGCCGCGTTGCTTATGTACCTTGGCCAGGCGCTCGCGCGTCCGCTTGATCGACTCGCTGATCATGCGGCGGTCGAGTTCGATCTGCTTTTCACCGGGGCCGCCGCGAACGCCTGCCCCGCCGGTCTGGCGCTCCAGGTGGGACCACCTGCGAACGAGTCGTGTGCTGAGGTACTGCAGGCGCGCGAGTTCGACCTGCAACTTGCCTTCGTGCGAGCGTGCACGCTGCGCGAAGATCTCAAGAATGAGAAAAGTCCGGTCGTACACCGCAAGATCGAGCTGGCGCTCGAGGTTGCGCTGCTGCGCCGGACTCAAGGCTTGGTCGAAGATGACCTCGCTCGCGCGATGCATCAAGGCCAGCTCCTTGATCTCGCCAGCCTTGCCGCTGCCCACGAACAGGGCGGCGTCGGGCGCCTTGCGCTTGCACACAACGCGCGCCACAGGCTGGAGGCCCGCGGTTTGCGCGAGCAAGCCGAGTTCCTCCAGTCCGCTGTCGAAGTGAGGCAAACCGAAGTCGACGCCGACGAGAACGGCGGCGCCTTCCTGGGTTGAAATCAGTTCAGACAAACGGAACCGTACCGATCAGGGAAAGCGCGGCGGGCATGGCCGCCGCGTCGGAGATAACGCTCAAGAACCCGAGTCGTCGCTCTCGGCGGCCGAAAAATTCACCGCGCGACCTGGAACGATCGTGGAAATTGCATGCTTGTACACCATTTGAGTAACAGTGTTGCGCAGCAGCACGACGTACTGATCGAAAGACTCGATCTGACCCTGTAGCTTGATGCCGTTCACCAAGTAGATGGAAACCGGCACATGCTCCCGACGCAAAGTGTTCAGGAACGGGTCTTGCAAAAGTTGCCCTTTGTTGCTCACGATATTCTCCGTGTTCAAGGAAGAGTTATAGGAGCGACGACCTTAACACAGCGTTTCCGCGCTGCAGCAACGGTTGCCAATGCCCTGGAAAAATAACTTCTTCTATCCGACTCAACTTTCGCCTCTGGACAGCGGAACTGTTGTCTTTAGCAGTCAAAAGTGCACCAATAGGGAGTTCACTGTCCCGATTTATCGGCGTACGGATTGGTCGAGGTCTTGAACTCGATTCGCATTGGTGTCCCAACGAGATCAAACTCCTTGCGAAACCTCGCTTCGAGGAAACGTTTGTACGAATCCGTGACGTGTTCCAGCGAGTTGCCGTGGATCACGATCACCGGCGGGTTCATGCCGCCCTGGTGGGCATATCGCATCTTGGGGCGGAACATGCCGGCGCGCTGCGGCGCCTGGAACTGCACGGCCTCCAACAGCAGGCGCGTGAGTACCGGCGTGGACATCTTGCGGGTGGCCGACTTATGCGCCTGCGCGATCGACTGCCAGACCGGGCCCAGGCCCTGCCGCTTGATGGCCGAGATGAAGTGCAAGGCGGCGAACTTCAGGAACGGCAGGCGGGTCTCGATCTGCCGCTGGATCTGCTCGCGCTGGTAGCTGTCGACGGCATCCCACTTGTTGATGGCAATGACCACCGCACGGCCAGATTCGAGGATGTAGCCGGCGATGTGCGCGTCCTGGTCCGTCACGCCCTGCGTCGCATCCAGCAGCAGCAGCACGACGTTGGATGATTCGATGGCCTGCAGCGTCTTGACCACAGAGAACTTCTCGATCGCCTGGAACACTTTGCCCTTGCGTCGCAACCCGGCCGTGTCGATGAGTTCGAATCGCTGGCCGTTGCGCTCGAAAGGCACCGAGATCGCGTCGCGGGTCGTGCCGGGCATGTCGAACGCCACTAGGCGCTCCTCGCCGAGCCATGTGTTGATCAGCGTCGACTTGCCGACGTTGGGGCGCCCCGCCACGGCGAGCTTGATGGGCTTGGCTTCGCCGTCATCTTCCTCTTCCTCGGGTTCGGCCAGGTTCAGCGGCTCCAGCGCCAGTTCGATCAGGTCGCGCATGCCCTGTCCGTGCGCCGCGGAGACGCCATGCACATCGCCCAGGCCGAGCTCGTAGAAGTCGACCAGCTTGGTGCCGTCCTGCATGCCCTCGGCCTTGTTGGCCACGAGCACCGTCGGCTTGCCGAGCCGGCGCAATTCGCGCGCGATGTCATGGTCCTGCGCCGAAAGGCCTTCGCGTGCATCGACGACGAAGATGACCACGCCGGCCTCGGCCACGGCCTGCCGCGTCTGCTTCGCCATCTCCTTGAAGATGCCGCTGCCGGCGTCGGGTTCGAAGCCTCCGGTGTCGATCACGATGAACTCGTGCTTGCCCAGGCGCCCGTTGCCGTAGTGGCGGTCGCGCGTCAAGCCGGCGAAGTCGGCAACGATCGCATCGCGGGTCTGGGTCAACCGGTTGAACAGCGTCGACTTGCCGACGTTGGGCCGCCCGACCAGCGCCAGTACCGGCTTCATGGCCGGGCCCTCATCACTGCTGGCTTCAAGGTCGGTCTTTCAAGATGGGGTGGGTCATTCAGGGCGGAAGCCGAACACGCCACCGTTGCGCGTGACGACGACCACCGTGTTGGCGGCGACCACCGGCGTGGCGGCGATGGCCGAGCCATCGACCGTCAGGCGGTTGAGCGGGGCGCCGTCTTCGCGCGAGACGAAATGCAGCAGGCCCGTGCGGTCGCCGATGACGATCGAGCGGCCGACCACCAGCGGCGCCGTGAGGTCTCGGTGCTTGAGCCGGTCCGACTGCCAGGCGCGCTCACCATCGGCACGGCGCCATGCGACCAGGTTGCCGTCGGACTCGGTGCCGACCACGAACTGCCCGTCGCCACTGAGGCCCTCGGCGCTGACCGCCGGCTTGCTCCACAGCAGGCCGCCACGCACGGCATCGACGCAACCGACATTGGTGTAGTAGGCGCGCGCGCAGACGCTGTCGCCGACGCGGCTGACGCTGCCGGTCAAGTCAACCAGTCGCTCGACGTCATTGGTGCCCCGAGGCGCTGCGATGGGTGCTTCCCAGCGCGAGGAACCGTTGCCGGGGTTCATTCCCACCAAGCGGCCACCGACACCTGTCAGCAGCGTATCGCCCACCGCGAGCAACACGCCGGGCTTCTTCAGCACCAGGGCCTCGGGGGTACGTTGCTGGATCCAGAGGCGGCGCCCGCTCCCGCCGTCGTACGCACTGGTGGCACGGTCAGCGGTCTGGACGAAGACGCGTCGCCCCGCCACCAGCGGCGCGGTATAGGTTTCTGCCGCGAGTTGCTCGCGCCACAGGATCTTGCCGCCTTCCATGACGACGAGTTCGTTCTTGTTGGTCACCACGGCGGCCATCGAGCCATCGCTGCCGACACCCGCGGTGAGCGGCGCGCCCGCGCTGGCGCGCCAGGCTTCGGTGCCGGTGCGCGCATCGATGGCCACCACCGTGCCGTCGGCGCTGGCCACCGTGACCATGTCGCCGCTCACGTTGGACTGCAAGGGGAAGGCGACCTGCGGGATCTTCACGTTCCAGGCCTGGCGCACCCCGAGCACCACCACATTGGCCGGCAGTTCCGGCGGCTTGGGCTTGCTCGTGCTGGAGCATGCCGCCAAAGCCGCGACCAGGACCATCGCCAACCCGGTGCGAAGAACGGGTGCTGCAGGCAGGAGACGCTTGAGATTCATGTTTCGATCAGGATTGTTTGGAGGCTGCAGGCTTCAGGGATTGCGGGTCGACGCCGACCGCATTGAGCTTGATCTCGACCATGCGCCGGTAATCGTTGCGTGGCTCCAGCGCGGTCCATGCCTTCTGGTATTCGGCGCGGGCCTCGTCGCGCTTGCCCTGGGCCATGTAGATGTCGCCCTTGCGGTCCGCAGCGAGCGCTTCGTATTCCTTGGGGAAGGTACCGGCGAGTTGCTTCAGCGCGTCGTCGTAGGACTTGCTGTCGAGCAGTTCGGCCGCAAGCCGCAGGCGTGCCACGGCCTGGTAGCCGGGGTCGACGGCCTTCTCGGCCACCCAAGTCAACGCGGCGCGCGAGGCCTCGGCGTTGCCCTTGTCGTGCAAGGCCTTGGCAGCGAGCAAGCCGGCTTGCTGGGCATACGGCGTGGAACCGAAGCGGTCCTTCATCTCGCCCAGCGTGCGCTCGACGATGGCCGGGTCGCCGGCCTCGACGCTGCGCTCCAGCGTGTCGTACAGGGCGGCGGCCTGCGCCGCCTGGTTGCGCTGGTAGTACTGCCAGCCGTTCCAGCCGGCAAAGGCGAGCGCGGCCACGAGCAGCACCGAGGTGATGAGGTTGCCCCAGGTCTTCCAGAAATGCTTGATCTGGTCGAGTTGTTCCTGTTCCTGGAGGTCTAGAGGTTGTGCCATGCGGATCAATGTGAGGGAGCCGGGGATTGTAGGGTGGCGGCCCATTGGGCCACCTCGGAGAGGGTGCGCGCGACTTGGCCGCCATCGCCATCGCGCAGCGACTTGACCGAGACTTCGCCGCGGGCCAGTTCATCGCCACCGAAGATCAATGCGTGGCGCGCGCCGCTGGCGTCTGCCTTCTTGAGCTGCGACTTGAGGCTGCCGCCGCCCGCGTGCATCTGCACGGTGAGGCCGGCAGAACGCAGAGCTTCCAGGGTCACTTGCACCTTGGGGCTCAGGCTCGGGTCGGGAACCACCGCGTAGACCTGCGGCGCAGCGGAAGGCACAGGCAAGCCCAGGGTATCGATCAGCAACAGCAGCCGCTCGACACCCAGGCCAAAGCCCACGGCCGGCGTGGGCTTGCCGCCCAATTGCTCGAACAGGCCGTCATAGCGGCCACCACCGCACACGGTGCCCTGCGAGCCGAGCTGGTCGGTCACCCACTCGAACACGGTCAGGTTGTAGTAGTCCATGCCGCGCACCAGGCGGGTGTTGACGCGGTAGGCCAGGCCGGCCTCGTCGAGAACCGCACGCACGGCGTTGAAGTGCGCCAGGGTCTCTTCACCGAGGAAGCTCATCAGCTGTGGCGCTGCATCGATCAGCGCCTGCATCGACGGATTCTTGCTGTCGAGGATGCGCAGCGGATTGGTCAGCAAGCGGCGCTTGGAATCTTCGTCGAGCTGTTCTGCATGCGACTCGAAGTACGCAATCAATGCGGCGCGATGGGCCGCACGCTCAGCGGGCTGGCCCAGGCTGTTGAGTTCCAGGCGCACATGCTCGCCTTCGACCAGGCCCAGCTCCCTCCAGAGCCGGCGCAGCATCAGGATCAGTTCGGCATCCACATCCGGCCCGGCAAAGCCCAGGGCCTCGACGTCGAGTTGGTTGAACTGGCGGTAGCGCCCCTTTTGCGGGCGCTCGTGGCGGAACATCGGGCCGAGGGTCCACAGGCGCAACGGCCCGTTGTAGAGCGCGTTGTGCTCGACCATCGCGCGCACGATGCCGGCGGTAGCTTCGGGACGCAGCGTGAGCTTGTCGCCGTTCATCGAATCTGTGAAGGAATACATCTCCTTTTCGACGATGTCCGTCACCTCACCCAGGCCCCGCACGAACAGCGCCGTGGGCTCGACGATCGGCGTCAGCATGTACTGGTAGCCGTAGCGGCCCAGCACCGAGCGCAGCGTGTTCTCGAACCACAGCCAGAGCTGCGAATCCGGCAGCTTGTCCTTGCGGGTCACGCTGCCCGGCAATATGTCGTTCATGCCTTTGACGGCATTCAGTTTTTCAGCCATGGGTCCTGGATGTCAGGCAACGACGGCCGGCTGGCCGAAGCGCTTCTTGATGTAGTTTTCGACGAGCTGGTGGAACTCGTTCGCGATGTTGTCGCCGCGCAGCGTCAGGGCTTTCTGGCCGTCGATGAAGACGGGCGCGGCCGGCGACTCGCCGGTGCCCGGCAGGCTGATGCCGATGTCGGCATGCTTGCTCTCACCGGGACCGTTGACGATGCAGCCCATCACGGCCACCTTCATGTTCTCGACGCCAGGGTACTTGTTGCGCCAGACCGGCATCTGCTGGCGCAGGTAGTCGTCGATCTGCTTGGCCAGTTCCTGGAAGGTCGTGCTGGTGGTGCGGCCACAGCCCGGGCAGGCCGTGACGCTGGGCACGAATACGCGCAAGCCGAGGGCCTGCAGGATCTCATTGGCGATCAGCACTTCCTGCGTGCGCGATTCGCCCGGCTGCGGCGTGAGCGACACGCGGATGGTGTCGCCGATGCCCTCCTGCAGCAGGATCGAGAGTGCCGTGGCCGAAGCCACCGTGCCCTTGGTGCCCATGCCGGCCTCGGTCAAGCCCAGGTGCAGCGTGTAGTCGCAGCGCTTGGCCAGTTCGCGGTAGACCGAGATCAGGTCCTGCACGCCGCTCACCTTGCAGCTCAGGATGATCTGGTTGCCATTCATGCCCATCGACTCGGCCAGCTTCGCCGAATCGATCGCCGAGGTAACCAGCGCCTCGTACATCACCGACTTGGCATCCCAGGGCTCGGCGCGCTGGCTGTTGGTGTCCATGAGGCTGGCGAGCAGTTCCTGGTCCAGGCTGCCCCAGTTCACGCCGATGCGCACCGGCTTGTTCCAGCGCATCGCGGCCTCGATCATCTGGCCGAACTGCTTGTCCTTCTTGTCGCCCTTGCCCACGTTTCCGGGGTTGATGCGGTACTTGCTGAGCGCTTCGGCGCAGGCCGGATAGTCGGTCAGCAGGCGGTGGCCGTTGTAGTGGAAGTCGCCGATCAGCGGCACGTCGACGCCCATGCGGTCGAGCTGCTCGCGGATGTAGGGCACCTGCTCCGCCGCCTCGGGCGTGTTGACGGTGATGCGCACCATCTCGGAACCCGCCAGCGCCAGTTCCTTGACCTGGATGGCCGTGCCGATGGCGTCGACCGTGTCCGTGTTGGTCATCGACTGCACGCGCACAGGTGCGTCGCCGCCGACGGTCACCGTGCGAGCCCCCCATACCACACTGGCTTGGCGCGAGTTGCGCGCCCGTGGCGATGCCGGTTCGATCGGCAGGCAGGGAGGGACGATCAGATCATTCACGGCTTGACCTCGAATCTTGCAACGCCGCCGGCCTTGGCCAGCGGCGCGGTGTCGAAGGGCTTGCCTCGCACTTGCACGTCGACCTGCGAAGCGCGCCCGACGATCACCTTCAGGGGCGGCGTACCCGACACGCCCACCGTTTCACCGGCCTTGACGATCCGGCGCAGCAACTCTTTGCCCCCCGATTCGGTCACGGTGACCCACGAATCGCCCTTGGCGGTGAATTGCACCAAATCCGCAGGCGGCGCCGGCGCCGGAACAGATGCAACCACCGGAGCCGCCGGCGGCATCGGTTCCACAGCGGGAGCGCTGGGTGCGACGGGTTCGACAACGGTGCCGGTCGGTGCCGGTTGTGCCTCGACCGCTGCCGTCTCGGACCGGCCGCTCATTTTCGAGACCGCAGCGCTCAGCTTGTCGAATGCCGATTGCGGAATCCAGAACATCAAGGCGGCGCCCGCCAACAGCAAGCCCACCACTACCATCAAGGCACGGGACGGCATGGACACGCCGCCAGCGCGCCCTTGGTGCGGCGCACCCGAACGGATGTTGGAACTCATGGTGCGGTCGGCATCGGCGAGTCCCGGCCGCTTGGCGCCAGGGATCTTGGCCAGCACCGGCGCGGGATCGACCTTGAGCGCACGGCAGACGCTGGCCGCCAGCGCGCGCGCAAACACCGGGTCGGGCAATGCGCCGATGTTGTCGTCCTCCAGGGCCTCCAGCTTTTGCACCGGCACCTTGAGCGCGGCAGCAACCACGGCAATGTCCAAGCCATGCGCCTCGCGCGCCTGGCGCAACATCGCGCCGGCGGTCATCAGCGAACTGTCGCCGCCTCCCAACGGCACGGCGGCCGTGGTACCAAACTGACTCGCACGTTCAATCATTGAAGTTTCCGCGCTCATACGCAATGGCTTCCCGCGACTGCGGGAAGCGGGTCTGCAACTGGCCGCCCAACTGGCTCACTGCTTCCCGGTTGTTCAACTTTCGCTCGACCTTGACGCCGAGCCACAGCGTCTCGGCATTGGCCGCAGGGCCGTTGTTGACGCGGCGCACATAGAACTGGGCACGGGCCCAGTCCTCGCGCTTGGCCAGCAGCGCCGCAAGGTTGTAGCCGATCACGGGGTTGGCGGCATCGAATTCGTAGGCCTTCATCAAGGTCTTCTCGGCATCGGCGTTCTGGCCCGCGCGAATCTGGCACAGGCCCTGTGTCATCAAGGTCTTGGATGAGTCGATGTAGCCGGGCACAGCCAACGCGGCATTGAACTGCTGCATCGCATCGTTGAAGCGATTCTGCTGGCACAGCAGCCAACCGTAGTTGTGCATAGTGTTGGCGTCGCGCGGATTGATCGCGATGGCGCGCCGGAAGCTGTCTTCGGCCAAGCCGGGGTCGTCCATGCGCATGTACACCAGGCCGCGCAGGTTGTAGGCCTCGGCGTAGTTCGGGTCCGCCGCCAGCGATTGCTTGATTTCATCCAGCGCGGTCGTCGTCTGCCCGGCCTCGAAATAGCTGATCGCCAGTTCGAGGCGGGTGCGCGCACGCTTGCGCGCCTTGCCCTCGTCGGATTCGGTCGTGAGCTCGGCGCCACTGGCGGCCGTCGTCGTGGACGCCGCCGGCATTCCCTTGTTCGCGCAGCCGGCCAGCGTCACCACCGTGGCCGCGAACAACGGGGCTAGTACCCACCGGCCCGGAAAGACTTTGCTCATGGATTCAACCTTGAAACGGCAATTGGATGCGCCCGAGGGCGCCGCGATCAGTGTGCCGGCCAAGACGAACGGACAAAGGGGGGCGAACCAGGCGCGATCGAGCCGTGAGGCAGGTTGCGCCCGGCAGCGTGCGATCAGGTGCAAGGCGCCTGCAGCCTCGTCGACGAGCGCGATCGCAGTCGGCGACGTCATGGCACGTGCGGGTCCCGCGAGGCGAAGGCACGGTGAACAGCGGATTCAAGGTTCAAGCTCCTGCACACCCGGCTTCGCCGCGGCGCGCCGCGGCCGATGCACCGTCACGGGGTGTTCCGCAAGGCGGCGTTGCGCCATCCGTTCGGCAGCGCGCGTCCGATCCTTCACGTCGCCGGCCAGTTGCCCGCAGGCCGCATCGATGTCGTCCCCGCGCGTCTTGCGCACGGTGGTGACGATGCCGGCCTCGCTCAACAGCTTCGCGAACGCCAGCACGCGCGGCTGCGGTGAACGCAGCAGGCCCGAGGCGGGAAACGGGTTGAACGGAATCAGGTTGAACTTGCAAGAGACGCCGTGTGCGCCCTTCACGAGTCCGATGAGTTGCCTCGCATGCTCGGGCTGGTCATTGACGCCGTCGAGCATGCAGTATTCGAAGGTGATGAAGTCGCGCGGCGCATGCGCCAGGTAGCGGCGGCAGGCATCGAGCAGTTCTTCGATCGGGTACTTCTTGTTGAGCGGCACCAGGTCGTCGCGCAACGGATCGTTGGGCGCATGCAGCGACACCGCCAACGCGACCGGGCAATCGAGGCCCAGGCGGTCCATCATCGGCACCACGCCGGAGGTCGACACCGTCACGCGACGGCGCGACAGGCCATAGGCGTTGTCGTCGAGCATGGTGCGCAAGGCTGGCACCAGCGCGGAGTAGTTCTGCAGTGGCTCGCCCATGCCCATCATCACCACGTTGGAGATGACGCGCTCGGAACGCTTCAGGTGCTTGCGAAGGAAGTGCTCGGCGAACCAGAGTTGGGCGATGATTTCGCCGGTCGTCAGGTTGCGGCTGAAGCCTTGATGGCCCGTCGAGCAGAAGCGGCAGCCCACGGCGCAGCCGGCCTGCGAGGACACGCAGAGCGTGCCGCGATCGTCCTCGGGGATGAACACGGCCTCGACCGCATTGCCATCGCCGACATCGAACAGCCACTTGATGGTGCCGTCGGCGGATTCGTGCTGCGAGAGCACCTTGAGCGCCTCGACGCGGGCAGTGCCGGCGAGCTTCTCGCGCAGCGACTTGGCAAGGTCGGTCATCTGGCCGAACTCGCTGGCGCCACGCTGGTGGATCCAGCGGAACAGCTGCGTGGCGCGGAACTTCTTCTCGCCGAGCTTTTCGCAGAACGCGGCCAGCCCCTCGAGGTCAAATTCGAGCAGGTTGGCCGTGGTCATGGATCAGCGCTGGTAGACGTTGAGACCCGCGAAGAAGAAGGCGATTTCGCCCTTCGCGGTTTCGGGTGCGTCGGAGCCGTGCACGGCGTTGGCGTCGATGCTGTCAGCGAAGTCGGCGCGGATGGTGCCGGCGGCTGCCTTCTTGGGATCGGTGGCGCCCATCAGGTCGCGGTTCTTGACGATGGCGTCTTCGCCTTCGAGCACTTGCACGAACACCGGGCCCGAGATCATGAACTCGACGAGGTCCTTGAAGAAAGGACGTGCGCTGTGGACGGCATAGAACTGCTCGGCTTCGCTGCGCGACAGGTGCACCAGCTTGCCGGCGACCATCTTGAGGCCAGCAGCTTCAAAGCGGGAGACGATCTTGCCGATGACGTTCTTGGCGACGGCGTCGGGCTTGATGATGGAGAGGGTGCGTTCGATGGCCATTGAGATGCTTCCTGAGATTAGGATTTTTGAAATGTTCGATCAAGCGCGCAACGAAGGGTTGCACTGCATTGACAAAGCCTTTGATTTTAACCGGCGCGGACTTGGGGTCCGAAGCCGGACCCATCAAAGACCGCTGCCAGTCGCCTGAATTCAGCGACCGCGGCGACGCTGGCCGCCACCACCACCGCCGGGACCGCCACCGGGGCCACCGCGTCGCGGGCCCTGGCGCTGTTCCTTGCGCTGGCGGGAGAAACTGTCCGCGCCGATGTAGCCGAGCGAGGTCTTCATCGGGTCCGGCTGGTTGGCGCCGGTCGGTGGTCCGTCGCCACGTCCACGCGGGGCGCCACCGCCACCACGTCGCTGGCCGCCCTGCCCTTGGCCTTGGCCACCTGCGTTGCCGCGATTGCCCCGGGGCCCGCGACCGTCGCCGAGCGGGTTCGGAATGTTGTTGGGTTGGCCGCGCATGTCGTCACGCGGGCCGGCCGGGCCCTTGCCGCCCTTGCCACGGCGGCGCTTGTTGCGGTTGCCACCTTCGCCGCCGGGTCCGCCACCGCCCGGACCGCGCGCCTGCTGCGGACGCGGGCCGCGCTCGGCGACACCGCCCGCTGCCTGGAACAGGCCACGGATGTCGCGTTCGTCGAGTTCCATCCAGGCGCCGCGCTTGAGGCCGCGCGGCAGCACCATCGCGCCATAGCGGATGCGGATGAGCCGGCTGACCGCATGGCCGACCGATTCGAACAGGCGGCGCACTTCGCGGTTGCGGCCCTCGGAAATCGTCACGCGGTACCAGCAGTTGGAACCTTCGCCGCCACCATCCTCGATGCTGCCGAACTGGGCCATGCCGTCGTCGAGACGCACACCGTCGAGCAGTTTCTGGCGCTCTTCCTTGCTGATCGCGCCGAGCACGCGCACGGCGTATTCGCGCTCCAGACCGAAGCGCGGGTGCATCAGGTTGTTGGCCAGTTCACCGGAACTCGTGAACAGCAGCAGGCCTTCGGTGTTCAGGTCGAGCCGGCCGACCGATTGCCATTTGCCTTGCTGGAGGCGCGGAAGCTTGCGGAACACCGTCGGGCGGTTCTGCGGATCGTCGTGCGTGACCACTTCACCGACGGGCTTGTGGTACGCGATGACGCGTGCCGGTGGCGGTGCGATGCGGTAGCGGATCGGCTTGCCGTTGACCTTGACCTGGTCGCCGTACTGGATCCGCTGGCCGATGTGGGCCGGCTCGTTGTTGACGGAGATGCGGCCCTGGAGGATCAGCGCCTCCATCTCGAGGCGGGAGCCGAGGCCGGCCTGGGCCAGCACCTTGTGCAGCTTGGGCGAATCGGCTTCGGGCAACAGCACGCGCTTGAGGGCCGGCACTTCCGGGCTCTCTTCGTCGGCATCGAACTGGCCCGACACCACGTCGGCAAAGCGGATCGGTTGCGGCGGCGGGGCATTGCGCTGTTCGCGTTCGGCTTGCCGTCGGGCGCGGTCGAGGTCGTCTTCCTCTTCGTCTGGTTCTTCTTCCTCGTCGTAGTTGTCGTCTGCGTCGGCCTGGGCAACGGGTTCGACCTGGGCAACCGGCTCGGCTGGCGCAACTGGCTCGGCCTGGGCAACTGGCTCGGCCCGGACAACGGGCTCGGCCTGCGCAACTGGCTCGGCCCGGGCAACCGGCTCGGCCCGGGCAACTGGTTCGGCCTGCGCAACTGGCTCGGCCCGGGCAACTGGCTCGGCCTGCGCAACTGGCTCGGCTGGGGTCAAGGACTCGGCCTGGGCGACGGGCTCAGCCCGTTCAACGGGCTTGGCCCGCTTGACGGGCCTGGCCCGCTTGACGGGCTTGGCCTGCCCGACTGGCTCGGCTTGCACAACGGGCTCGGCCCGAGCAACCGGCACGTCATGCGCTACAGGCTCGGCCTGCGTGACGGGCTCCGCTTGAGGTGGCAATTCCGTGGGCGCCATCGAGCTCGCCGATTCGCCGGATTCGCTCGACTGCACCGGTGCGTCCTGCACTGCGGCCTTGCGGGCGCGTGGGCGACGCTTGCGCGGCGCGGCGGGGCCACCCTCGGCAGTATCGGCATCCTGCACGGGCGCGACTGCCGCCGCGGCCGCCTTGTCTTCAGCAGCAGGCTCGACCGGCAAGATCAGTGCGTCGGGATCGGTGGGGCTCATGATGGGGTTCCGGAAGGGGCAGGAGTCAGGTCGTCGGCCGGGTCGCGATCGGTGTCGGAGTCGGACGAGGTGGGGTCTGGATGATGGGTGCCGGCCAGCTCGTCGGCTTCGGCGACCAGTGGGGTCTCCGGATCCGTCGCACCATCGGCGTCGGCATCGGGGAGCGGCGCGGCCACCGATTCGGTCGCGCCACTGGCTTGGACCAGCGAGGGCACAGGTTCGTCGATGGCATCGCCGTTCGACGCCGGCGCGCCCATCGGCAGGTCGGGCTGCACGGCCTCCGCAGCAGCCGCCGCGGCCAGCGCATCGACCAGCGCGCCCTGCCGGGCCGGCGATTCGATCAATGGCAACTGGTCGAGCGAGGCAATGCCGAGGTCGTCGAGGAACTGGCGCGTGGTCGCGTAGAGCGCCGGGCGCCCGACAGTCTCACGGTGGCCGATGACCTCGACCCAGCTTCGGTCCTCGAGTTGCTTGAGGATTTGCGAGCTGATGGTCACGCCGCGGATGTCTTCCATGTCGCCGCGCGTGACGGGCTGGCGGTAGGCAATGATGGCCAGCGTTTCGAGCGCGGCACGGGTGTAGCGCGGCGGCTTCTCGGGGTGCAGGCGGTCCAGGTGGTCGCGCAGTTCGGGGCGGCTCTGGAAGCGCCAGCCGCTGCCCACGCTCACCAGTTCGAGCCCACGCTGCGCCCAGTCCAGTTGCAGGTCATGCAGCAGGGACTTGATGGTGTCGGCGCCGAGTTCGTCGTCGAAAAGCACCCGCAACTCGCGGACCTGCAGCGGTTGGGCTGAACAGATCAAGGCCGTTTCCAGAATGCGCTTGGCATCCGCCGTGTTCATGGTTCGCGTTTTTGTCCGGGACAAGGCGCCAGCAGGCGCGCATTCAGTGGGATCTAGGTCGGGTGGGGCGTTGCAGGCACATGGGCAAGTGCAACGCAGGGCCGGCTCCGGGTGGCTGGCGCGGCCCGCAGGCCGTCAGGCGCGATTGTAGTCCAGCCCCCATTCGTGCGCGCCCGCCGCCAGATCGGGCGGCAATGGCGAGTGAAAGGTCATGGCGGCCTGCGTCGCGGGATGCACGAAGGCGAGCCGGTAGGCATGCAACGCCTGTCGTACGACGCCCGCAGCCGGCAAGCCGCCGTAAGTGGCGTCTCCCACCAGCGGATGGCCGATCGACGCCATGTGCACGCGGATCTGGTGCGTGCGCCCGGTTTCGAGCGTGCAACGGACGATGCAGCCCTTGTCGCCACTGTCGAGCCGCTCGATCAGCGTGCGCGCCGTCTTTCCGGAATGGCGCTCGAGGTCGACCACGGCCATGCGCAGGCGATTGCGCGGATCGCGCCCGATCGGCGCATCGACGTGGCGCGCCGCGGCGCCCTCCCAGGGCCGGTGGGCCATGGCAATGTATTGCCGGGTGACCTCGCGCGCGGCGATCAGGGCGACCAGGGCGTCCATCGTGGCGCGGGTGCGTGCAACCACCATGAGGCCGCTGGTGTCACGGTCAAGCCGGTGGACGATGCCGGCGCGCGGCAGCAGGACCGCCTTTGGGTCGAGGCCCAGCAGGCCGTTCAGCAGCGTGCCGCTCCAGTGCCCCGGCGCGGGATGGACCACGAGTCCGGCAGGCTTGTCGATCACGCGCAGGTGGGCATCCTCGTGCACCACGCGCAGTTCCATCGGCTCGGGACGGAAGGCCTGGCTTTGCGGCGTGGGCTTGAGTTCGATCGTCCCCGCCTCGCCGGCATGCATCGTCATGGACGGCTTGGTGGCCGCCCGCCCGCCCTGCAAGCTGACCGCGCCAGCCTCGATCAACTGTTGCAGGTAGCTGCGCGAGAACTCGGGCACCAGCACGGCCAAGGCCCGGTCGAGGCGCTGGCCGTGCTGGGGCACGTCGATGGTGAAGGCGCGGGTTTCGCTGGCGTCGGAAAGGTCGGCGGCCTCGTCCGACTCTCCTGGCGTCAGGGTCATGTCCAAAGGGTCGGTCGATATAATTGAAGGCTCCTGTTTCACGAAAGCTTCATGTGATGTTTCGCGCCAAATTATCGGCGGTGCCCGGCTGGATGGTGGCTCTGGCCGCGGCAGGGCTGGTGGCCGGCTGCTCGACAACCGAGGACGACAAGACGGCGAACTGGAGCCCCAACAAGATTTACGCGGAAGCCAAGGACGAGGCCGATTCAGGCGCCTACGACAAGGCCGTGCCGCTGTTCGAGAAGCTCGAGGGCCGCGCCGCCGGCACGCCGCTGGCCCAGCAGGCCCAACTCGACAAGGCCTACGCCCAGTACAAGGCCGGCGAAAAGCCCAATGCCATCGCCACGCTCGACCGCTTCATGAAGCTGCACCCGGCCAGCCCGGCGATGGACTATGCGCTCTACATGAAGGGCGTCATCAATTTCAACGACGACCTCGGCATGTTCTCGTGGATGACGCGGCAGGACCTGTCCGAGCGCGACCAGCGGGCGGCCAAGGAATCGTTCGAGGCGTTCAAGGAACTGGTCACGCGCTTCCCGGACTCTCGCTACTCGCCCGATGCCCGCGCGCGCATGAACTACATCGTGAACTCGCTCGCGCAGTACGAGGTTCACGTGGCGCGCTACTACTACTCGCGTGGCGCCTACCTGGCGGCCATCAACCGGGCCCAGATCGCGCTGGCAGACTACCGCGAGGTGCCGGCGCTCGAGGAGGCGCTGTACATCATGGTGCGTTCGTACGACCAGCTTGGCCTGACGCAGCTGCGCGACGACGCGCAACGCGTGCTGGCGCAGAACTACCCGAACAGCCAGTTCGTCGCCAAAGGCTTCCGCGGCAAGGACGACCCCTGGTGGAAGCTGTGGTAGCCGCCTGGCTACACCAGTTCGGCGAGCGCTGAGTCGAAGGCGGCCTCGCCCTCCACTCGCCGCATGGGCGGCAAGGCGGCCAGCAGGCGCTTGCCGTAGCCCATCGCCACCAGGCGGGTGTCGCAGATCACCAGCAAGCCGCGGTCGGTCTCGCGCCGGATCAGCCGGCCCGCGCCCTGCTTGAGGGCCACGCCCGCCTCGGGCAGGAAGTAATCGTTGAAGGAACTGCGCCCCTGGCCTTCGAGGCGGCGCGAGCGCGCCTCCACCAGCGGGTCGTTGGGCGGCGGGAACGGCAGCTTGTCGATCACCACCAGTTGCAGCACGTCGCCCGGCGCATCGAAGCCCTCCCAGAAGGACGCGGACGCCACCAGCACGCAGCCGGCCCGACCGGCATCCGCACCTTCGCGGAAGCGGTCCATGAGCACGCGCTTGGGCAGTTCGCCCTGCACCAACACCTCGGGACGCAGTTCGGCTTCGGTGTGTTCGAAGTGCTGGCGCATGGCATCGCCGATGGCGCGCAACGCCCGCAGCGTGGTGGTGAGCACGAGCGTACGGCCGCCCAGCACGGCGGCGCCGCGGGCGGCGAGTTGTGCGACCGCGGCGCTGTGGCTCGGATCGTTGGGTTTGGGAAACTGCCGCGGCACATACAACGCCGCTTGTGCCGCGTAGTCGAACGGGCTGGCCACGCGCAGCACCTCCGCTTCGCCGAGGCCACAGGGCTCGGTGAACCAGCGCAGCCGGGCATCGTCGCCGAGCGTGGCGGAGGTGAATACCCACGCCCGCCCGATGGCATCGGGGTCGGTCTTGTCCGCCTTCAGCACGCGCGTCTGCACGGCTTCGGCAATGTCCAGCGGCGACTCGATCAGGCGCAGCTGCTGGCCCACATCGACCCAGCGAACGGACTCCGGCGGGCATGCCAGTGCAAAGCGAGCGGCGCGCTGCGCGAGTTGGGTGGCGCGCTCGTGCAGGCGCACGAAATCGGGCGCCATCTCGCTGACCGTGTCGATGGCCTCGGCGGCCTGCTCAAAGCCCTGCTGCAGGGCCTCGAGCGAGCGCTGCCAACCCTCGGGCTCGATGCCTTCGGGCGCGGCGTCCAGCCAGCGCAACTTGGCGCCAGGCCATTGCTTGCCGACAACCAGTCGAAGCTCGCGCGCGGCGCGCTCCACCGTGGCCGCGACCAAGGTCCAGTCGACCAGCCCGCGCGCATGCTGCAGCCCCGCAGCAAGCACGTCGCGCGCGAAGTCGAGGGCCTGCGCGGTGCCGATCTGCACGCCGAGGAACTGCACGCCGGTCTCGTTGAGTTGGTGCGCCTCGTCGAACACCACGACGCGCACCGTCGGCAACAATTCGGCCATGCCCGACTCGCGCACGGCCAGGTCGGCGAAGAACAGGTGATGGTTGATCACCACCACGTCCGCCGCCAGCGCCTCGCGCCGGGCCGCATTGACGTGGCAAGGACGGAACTGAGGGCACTGCGCGCCGAGGCAGTTCTCGCGGGTCGAGGTGACGAGCGGGATCAGCGGCGAGCGCTCGTCGAGGCCGGGCAGTTCGGCCAGATCGCCGGTGCGCGTCGCCTGGGCCCATTGCTCGATCTTGGCCAGCGTGCGCGCCGAGACCCGGTCCGGACCCGCGTCATGGCGCGCGAGGTCGAGGCGGTGCAGGCAGAGGTAGCTGGCGCGGCCCTTGAGCAAGGCCGTGCGTACCGGAAGGCCCAGCGCCTTGACGAGCCGTGGCAGGTCGCGGCCGAAGAGTTGGTCCTGCAGGGTCTTGGTGGCGGTCGACAGCAGTACCCGCTCACCGCTCAGCAGCGCCGGGACGAGGTACGAGAAGGTCTTGCCGACGCCGGTGCCGGCCTCGACCACCAGTTGCCCGCCGTCCTCGATGGTTCGCGCCACGGCCAGCGCCATGTCGGTCTGGCCGCCGCGCTCGCGAAACTGGTCGGCGGCCAGCGACAGCGCGCCCTCCTGCGCGAAGGCTTCGCGCGTCCGCGCGACAAGATCCCCCTCGCTCGCCATCAAGCGGGCTCGGCCGGATCGATCTGCCGCACCAGCCGCTCGATCTGGTCGCGCAGGGCCAAGCGGCGCTTCTTGAGGCGGCGCAGCAGCAATTCGTCTTGCGGCGACGCGTCCGCCAGCCGGTCGATGGAGGCGTCGAGGTCGGCGTGTTCGATGCGCAGTTCGATCAACTGGCGCGAGAGGGAGTGAAGATTGGAGTCCAACGGGATGGGGTTCGACCGCATGAGGGCCGACACGTGTTCACTTGATAATACGTCCAGTCTTTGCCTGACGAACACCACATGGATCGCGCCAGAGGCGCACAAGGCGCGCATGAGCCGAGGCTTTCGAATCGCAGCAGCCACGGGTCTCCACAAGGGAGACCGCCCGTATCAACAGGATCAGGTGCTCCTGATCGAACACCCCCGCGCCAAGGGTTGCGTGCTGGGCCTCGTGGCTGATGGCATGGGAGGGCGCAGTGGCGGGCGAAAGGCATCCGACCAGGTGTTGATGACGGCCAAACAGCTTTTCAGCCGCTTCTCGCCCGCCGTCGACGACATGCACGACCTGCTTCGCCGGATCGTCAACGATGCGCACACGGTGATCAAGCTGACGGCCTTGTCGAGCGAGAGCGAACCGCACAGCACGCTGGCCGCGTTCCTGGTCAACCCCGGCGGCGAGTGCGTCTGGATCCACGCTGGCGATTCGCGCGTCTACCATTTCCAGCGCGGGCGCATGGTGCTGCGCACGCGGGACCATTCGTACGTCCAGGCGCTGGTCGACCTCGGCAGGATCACAGAGGACGAGGCCGAGGTGCATCCGCAGAGCAACATCCTGATCGGCTGCCTTGGCATGACGGCGGCGCCGCCGCCCATCGATACGCACCACATTGCCAAGCTCAGGCCGGGCGACTTGTTGATGGCCTGCAGCGACGGACTCTGGCATTACTTCACGCCGGAAGAAATGGGAGCGGTGCTGGCCGATCAATCGCCGCGATCGGCCGTCGAACTGCTGGTTGACGAAGCGCGCAGGCGGGCCATGGGTACTGGCGACAACATATCGATTGCCGTGCTCAAACTCGAAGCCTTGCCGCGAGGGCCAATGACCGCCGAGGACTAGGGCGCGCACTGGTCCGCGCGTCAGGGCGGCAGTGGCGCGGCGCGGGGCTTGTCGCGCGCGGCATTGCGCCTCTCGATGTCCGAGCGATGCCTTGCCGCCTTCTCCAGCCGCTCGTTGTCTGCCTCCTCCTTGACTGGTTCCTGCGCCCGGTCACGCTGGCGCTTGGCCTGGGCCCTGGCATGGCGCTGCTGCTTCTCGGCAAAGGCGCGCTGCTTCTGAGCTTCCTGCGCCGTCATGGCTTCACGGCTGGCCGCATGATCCGCGGCACGCTGTTCGCGTCCCTTTTGCGCATCGACGGCTTGTTCGCGCTGGGCCGCCTGGTCTCGCGCGCGCTTCTCCGCGGCGTTGTCCTGGAGCTTCTGCGTTTCGAGAGCGGCGCGGCGCTTGCGCTCGATGTCGTTGAGTGCCGACTCTTGCCGCTTCAGGTCATCGCTGACCACCCGCGCACGGCGGCGGCTGTCGCTGAGGCAATCCTCGACAACGAACTTCTGGTAGCAGGCGGCGCGCTCGGTGCTGACACGCAATTGCAGCGCCTGCCGCTCGGCGGCGATGCGCGCCCGCTCGACCGCGGGGTCGAGCCCGCCCGAGTTGCTGCCCTGGGCCCCTGCGAACCCGGCCAGAAGCGCCAACAGCAGCGAAAACGCAAGTTTCTTCATGTGAGACGGGTGTCTACGGTGCGACGTTCCAAGGCGAGGAATTCGGCCGACTGCATTTCGTTGAGGCGGGAGACGGTGCGGGGGAACTCGTGTGCCAGCGGGCCTTCGGTGTACAACGCCTCGGGCGGAACCTCTGCCGACATGATGAGCTTCACGCGCCGATCGTAGAACACGTCGACCAGCCAGGTGAAACGGCGGGCTTCCGAGGCCCGGTTGACGCCCATCTGCGGCACGTCCGACAGCAGCACCGTGTGGTACTGGGCCGCGATTTCCAAGTAGTCGTTCTGCGAGCGCGGGCCGCCGCACAAGGTCTTGAAATCGAACCAGACAACACCGCCCGCCATGCGCCGCGCGTGGATCTCGCGCGCCTCGATGTGCAGGATCGGGTTCTCATCGGCCGACTCCGCCAGCCGCACGAACGCATCGCGCATTTCCGCGTCCGCCGCTGCGCCATTGGGCGTGAGGTACATGCGAAGCTGCTCGAGCGTGCGGCGCCGATAGTCGGTGCCGTTGTCCACGCTCAGCACTTCGAGCTTCTCGTTCAGCAGCGCGATGGCCGGCAGGATGCGGTCGCGGTGCAGGCCGTTCGGATAGAGATCGTCCGGCTTGAAATTGGAGGTGGTGACGAAGCCCACGCCGTTGTCGAACAGCGACTTCAGCAGGCGGTGCAGGATCATCGCGTCGGTGATGTCCGCGACGTGGAACTCGTCGAAGCAGATGAGCTTGTAGCGCCTGGAGATGCGCAGGCCCAGTTCGTCGAGCGGGTTGACCGTCCCTTGCAGGTCAGCCAATTCGCGATGGACCTCGCGCATGAACTCGTGGAAGTGCAACCGCGTCTTGCGACGCAGCGGCACCGCGTTGAAGAACAGGTCCATCAGGAAGCTCTTGCCCCGGCCGACCCCGCCGTACATGTAGACGCCGCGCGGGATGTCGGGCCGGTTGAGGAACTTCTTGAAGGCGTTGGAGCGCTGCGCCTTGTAGTCGGCCCATTCGCGCGCGCAGCGGTCGAGCGCTTCCACCGCGCGCAGTTGCGCGGGGTCGCTCTGGAACCCGCGCGTGACGAGTTCCGCCTGATAGGCCTGGAGGACGCTGCTCAAGGGAGCTCAGAAGTTCAGCGTGCGCTTGTCCACTGCGAGAGCGGCTTCCTTGGTCGCTTCCGACAGCGACGGGTGCGCATGGCAGATGCGCGCGATGTCTTCCGCGCTGGCCTTGAACTCCATCGCCACCACGGCTTCCGAGATCAGCTCGCTGACTTGCGGGCCCACCATGTGCACGCCGAGGATCTCGTCCGTCGCCGCATCGGCGAGGAACTTGACCATGCCGGTCGTGTCGCCCAGCGCACGTGCGCGACCATTGGCCAGGAAGGGGAAGGTGCCGGCCTTGTAGGCGCGGCCTTCGGCCTTGAGTTGCTGCTCGGTCTGGCCGACCCACGCGATCTCCGGCGAGGTGTAGATGACCCACGGGACGGTGTTGAAGTTGACGTGCCCATGCTGGCCGGCAATGCGCTCGGCCACGGCCACGCCCTCTTCTTCCGCCTTGTGCGCCAGCATCGGACCGCGCACCACGTCACCCACGGCCCAGACGTTCGGCAGGTTGGTCTTGCAGTCGTCGTCGACCACAATCGCGCCGCGCTCGTCGAGCTTGAGGCCGACCGCCTCGCCGTTCAGGCCGATGGTGTTGGGCACGCGGCCGATCGAGACGATCAGCTTGTCCACGTCCAGCTTCTGGTCTTCGCCCTTGGCATTGGTCCAGGCGATGCTCACGCCCTTCTTGCCGGACTTCACCTCGCCGACCTTCACGCCGAGCTCGATCTTCAGGCCCTGCTTGTCGAAGGCCTTCTTGGCTTCCTTGGCGATCTGCTCATCGACCGCGCCGAGGAAGGTCGGAAGCGCTTCGAGCACGGTCACTTCGGAACCGAGGCGGCGCCAGACCGAGCCCATTTCCAGGCCGATCACGCCGGAGCCGATCAACGCCAGCTTCTTGGGCACGCCGCCGATGCGCAGGGCACCGTCGTTCGAAAGAATGTTTTCTTCATCGAACGGTGCACCGGGCAGCGCGCGGGCGTTGGAGCCGGTGGCGATGATCACGTGCTTGGCGCTGATCGATTCCTCGGCGGTGCCAGCAACCTTCAGTTCATAGCCCGTCTCGTCCGTCTTGG
Organism: Variovorax rhizosphaerae; assembly: GCF_037889975.1. Classification (NCBI taxonomy): domain Bacteria; kingdom Pseudomonadati; phylum Pseudomonadota; class Betaproteobacteria; order Burkholderiales; family Comamonadaceae; genus Variovorax; species Variovorax rhizosphaerae. The sequence continues at coordinate 49,203 of NZ_JBBKZT010000023.1, forward strand.
AGAACGACGCACGGCCGTGGAAGAAGGTGACCTTGTTCTTCTTGAACAGGTACAGGATGCCGTCGTTGTTCTGCTTCACGACGGTGTCCTTGCGGGCCAGCATCTTCGCAACGTCCAGGCCCAGGCCCTCGACCTTGATGCCGTGGTCGGCAAAGTGCTTGCCGGCATGCTCGTAGTGCTCGGACGATTGCAGCAGCGCCTTCGACGGAATGCATCCGACGTTGGTGCAGGTGCCGCCCGGCGCCGGGCCGCCCTTGCCGTTCTTCCACTCGTCGACGCAGGCGACGTTGAAGCCGAGTTGCGCCGCGCGGATCGCCGCGATGTAGCCGCCGGGGCCGCCGCCGATGACGACGACGTCGAACTGTTTACTCATTTGGATCTTTCAGTATCTTTTTCTTGCCGCGTTGCAAGGCCGACGCCCCTTCGCGAAACACCGCGGAACCGGCTCTGCCGGGCCGCTGGTGTTGCCCCCGGCGAGGGGGTTGGCGAAGCGACACGAAGTGCGCGCAGCCTGGGGGAGTGCTTAGATGTCGAACAAGAGGCGCGACGGATCTTCCAGCGCTTCCTTCATGGCGACCAGGCCCAGCACGGCTTCGCGGCCGTCGATGATCCGGTGGTCGTAGCTCATGGCGAGGTAGTTCATCGGGCGGACGACGATCTGGCCGTTCTCCACCACTGCGCGGTCCTTGGTCGCATGCACGCCCAGGATGGCCGATTGCGGCGGGTTGATGATCGGCGTCGACAGCATGGAGCCGAAGGTGCCGCCATTGCTGATCGAGAAGGTGCCGCCGGTCATTTCCTCGATGCCCAGCTTGCCTTCCTGTGCCTTCTTGCCGTACTCGGCAATCTTCTTCTCGATGTCGGCAAAGCTCATCTGGTCGGCGTTGCGCAGGATCGGCACGACCAGGCCGCGCGGCGATCCGACGGCGATGCCGATGTCGAAGTAGCCGTGGTACAGGATGTCGTTGCCATCGACCGAGGCGTTGAGCACCGGGAACTTCTTCAGCGCATGCACCGCGGCCTTCACGAAGAAGCTCATGAAGCCGATCTTGACGCCGTGTTCCTTGCTGAACGCGTCCTGGAACTTCTTGCGCATCTCCATGACCGGGGCCATGTTGACTTCGTTGAAGGTGGTCAGGATGGCGTTCGTGCCTTGCGATTGCAGCAGGCGCTCGGCGATGCGGGCGCGCAGGCGGCTCATCGGCACGCGTTGTTCGGGACGGTCGCCGAGGTCCGGTGCGCTGACCGGCGCCGCGACTTGCGCGAGCGCCGGGCGGGCGGCGGCCACAGGCACTGCCGCGGCCGGTGCGGCCTTGGCGGTGGCGCCGGCAGCCACGGCACCGAGCACGTCGCCCTTGGTCACGCGGCCGTCCTTGCCGGAGCCGGCCACGTCGCCGACCTTCAGGTTGTTGTCGGCCAGCAGCTTGGCGGCGGCCGGCATGGCGACGTCGGACTTCGAGCCGCCAGTAGCAGCAGCCGCGGCGGGTGCTGCTGCCGGTGCCGCGGCAGCGGGCGCAGCAGCAGGTGTCGCCGCGCTCGCCTTGCCGGCGGTGTCGATCTTCGCGATCAACTGCTCGGCCACCACCGTCGCACCGTCACCCTGGACGATCTCGGCCAGCACACCAGCCGCAGGCGCCGGCACTTCCAGCACCACCTTGTCGGTCTCGATCTCGATCAGGATCTCATCGATGGCGACGGCTTCGCCGGCTTTCTTCTTCCAGGTGAGCATGGTGGCTTCGGCCACCGATTCGGACAGCTGGGGGACTTTGACTTCTACGATAGACATTTGAATTTCGCTCCGCTTCGTGCGCGTTCTGTTGAGTTCTTGTGATTCGGATTACTTGGTCAGCACGAAGCCCTTGAGCTTGGCGAACGCCGCATCGACGAGCGCCTTTTGCTGTTCCTGGTGCAGGTGCGAGTAGCCTGCGGCCGGCGATGCCGACGCGGCACGTCCGGCGTAGCCGAGCTTCTGGCCTTCCTGCATGTTCTCGTGGATGTAGTGCTGCACGAAGAACCAGGCGCCCTGGTTCTGCGGCTCATCCTGGCACCACACCACGTCGGCGAGGTTGGTGTACTTCTTCAGTTCCGCGGCGAAGGCCTTGTGCGGGAACGGGTACAGCTGCTCGACGCGGATGATCGCCACGTCGTCGCTGCCACGCTCTTCGCGCTTCTTGGCCAGGTCGTAGTAGACCTTGCCCGAGCAGGCGATGACGCGCTTGACCTTCTCGGCCTTGAGGTCGCGGCTGTCCGGGATCACCGTCTGGAAGCCGCCCTTGGTGAACTCGGACAGCGGCGAGGTCGCGTCCTTGTTTCGCAGCAGCGACTTCGGCGTCATGATCACCAGGGGCTTCCGCAGGTTGCGCACCATCTGGCGGCGCAGCACGTGGAAGATCTGGCTGGCCGTGGTCGGTTGCACCACCTGCATGTTGGTGTCGGCCGACAGCTGCATGAAGCGCTCGATGCGCGCCGAGCTGTGTTCCGGGCCCTGGCCTTCATAGCCGTGCGGCAGCATCAGCGTGATGCCATTGACGCGGCCCCACTTCACTTCGCCCGACGCGATGAACTGGTCGATCACCACCTGCGCGCCGTTGACGAAGTCGCCGAACTGCGCTTCCCAGATCACCAGCGTGTTGGGGTCGTTCGAGGCATAGCCGTATTCGAAGGCGAGCACGGCCTCTTCCGACAGGATCGAGTCGATCACGACGAACGGGCCCTGGCCGTCGGCCACGTTTTCCAGCGGCGTGTAGATGCCGGTGTCGAACTTCTCGCGGTTCTGGTCGTGCAGCACGGCATGGCGGTGCGTGAAGGTGCCGCGGCCGCAGTCTTCACCCGACAGGCGCACCGGATAGCCGCTCGCCACCAGCGAGGCAAAGGCCATGTGCTCGCCCATGCCCCAGTCGACATTGATCTCGCCGCGGCCCATGGCGGCGCGGTCGTCCAGCACCTTCTTCACCAGCGGATGCACGGTGAAGCCGCCAGGCACGGTGGTGATCTTCTCGGCGAGGCGCTTCCACTCGGAGGTGGGAATGGCGGTGTCGCCCGCGTCGGTCCACTTCCGGTTGAGGAAGGGGCTCCAGTCGACCGCGTACTTGCTCTTGAAGTTGGTCAGCACCGGGTCGATGGTGTTGCGGCCTTCGTCGAAGGCGGCGCGCTGCGCCTTGACCATGTCGTCACCCAGCGTGTCGCCCATGCCTTGCGCGGCCAGCTTGTCGGCATACAGCTTGCGCGTGCCGGGATGCTGGGCGATCTTCTTGTACATCAGCGGCTGGGTCAGCGAAGGCGTGTCCTGCTCGTTGTGGCCCAGCTTGCGGAAGCAGACGATGTCGACGACCACGTCCTTGTTGAATTCCTGGCGGTACTCGAGCGCCCATTGGGTCGCAAGCACCACGGCTTCGGGGTCGTCGCCATTCACGTGCAGCACCGGCGCCTCGATCATCTTGACGATGTCCGAGCAATACAGCGTCGAGCGGCTGTCGCGCGGATCGCTGGTGGTGAAGCCGATCTGGTTGTTGATGACGATGTGCACCGTGCCGCCCGTGTAGTAGCCACGGGTCTGTGCCAGCGCCAGCGTTTCCATGACGACGCCCTGGCCGGCAAAGGCCGCGTCGCCGTGCACGATGATCGGCAGCACCGAGTCGCCTTCGGAGTCACCGCGGCGGTCCATGCGTGCGCGCACCGAGCCTTCGACCACAGGGTTGACGATTTCCAGGTGCGAGGGGTTGAACGCGAGGGTCAGGTGCACCGGGCCGCCGGGCGTGGTCACGTCCGAGCTGAAGCCCTGGTGGTACTTCACGTCGCCAGCCGGCAGGTCTTCCGGCGCGGTGTGCTCGAACTCGGCAAACAGGTCCGCCGGCAACTTGCCGAGGGTATTGACCAGCACGTTGAGCCGGCCGCGGTGGGCCATGCCGATCACGATTTCCTGCACGCCGGCGATGCCAGCCTGGTTGACCAGTTCGTCCATCGCGACGATGAAGCTCTCGCCGCCTTCCAGCGAGAAGCGCTTCTGGCCGACGTACTTGGTGTGCAGGAAGCGCTCGAGGCCTTCGGCGGCGGTCAGGCGGTTGAGGATGTGCTTCTTCTGCTCGGCGGTGAGCTGCGGGTTGGTGCGCGCACGTTCGAGCTTTTCCTGCCACCAGCGCTTCTGGTTCTGGTCGGTGGTGTACATGTACTCGGCGCCGATGGTGCCGCAGTAGGTCTCACGCAGGGCGTTGAGCAGGTCGCGCAGCGACATGGTGTCGCGGCCGAAGAAGGTGTTGCTGGTGTTGAACACGGTCTCGAGGTCGGCGTCGTGGAAGCCGTAGAACGAGGGTTCGAGTTCAGGAATGGAGGGGCGCTCGGTGCGCTTGAGCGGGTCCAGGTCGGCCCAGCGGGCGCCGACGTTGCGGTACGCGGCGATCAATTGCTGGACTGCGGTGCGCTTGCGGCCGAGTTCGGAATCCGCGCCGCTGGCCTGCACCACACGCGTGGTGCCTTGCTTGGCCCGTTCGGCGAAGGCGTTGATCACCGGCAGGTGAGGAACGTCGCGGGTGTTGCTGCCGTCGCCGGCGGGGACGTTCTGGAGCGCGTCGAAATACGAGCGCCAGTTGTCGGGCACGCTGCCGGGGTTGGCAAGGTAGTTTTCGTACATCTCTTCGACATAGGGCGCATTGCCGCCGAAGAGGTAGGTGTTGCCTTGATAGGCACGGTACGCCGATGGCGTGTTGGATTCGCTCATATTCCGCTGACCTTCGCTTCCCTGGGGGAAGCACTAGCTGGTTAAGAAACCTTCCGCGACACGGCTGAACCGATTGGCGGATGCGACTGTGGCTGGGGAAGGGCCTGAGTACGGGGGCGATTGTGCCACGTTGAAACGTGACACAACATGCGAAGCTTTCGTGAAGCTTTCAAGGTGCAACCAGTTGTTTGATCTGCTGCAACGACGAAGGGTCGTCGATGGTCGTCAGGTCACCGGGGTCGCGCTGCTCGCAAATGGCCTGGATGGCGCGGCGCAGGAGCTTGCCGCTGCGGGTCTTGGGCAACGCCGTCACGAAGCGCACGCGGGCCGGGCGGGCCACTGCACCGAGCTGGTCGGACACGCGCTGCATGATTTCCCCTTCCAGCGCCAGGGCCGCGTCCGCATCGCTGGCTGCCGTGCCAGCCTTGGGAACGACGAAGGCCATCGCGACCTGGCCCTTGAGCGCATCGGCGACGCCGACCACCGCAACCTCGGCCACGTTCGAATGGCCTGAAATGCTTTCCTCGATCTCGCGCGTGCCCAGGCGATGCCCGGCCACATTGATCACGTCGTCGGTGCGGCCGAGGATGTAGAAATAGCCGTCCTCGTCCTTGATGCCCCAGTCGAAGGTCGAGTACACGACCTTGCCGGGGACGCTGCTCCAGTAGGTCTTGACGAAGCGTGAGTCATCGCGCCAGACGGTCTGCATGAAGCCGGGCGGCGTCGGGCCTTCGATGGCGACCACGCCTTTCGCGTGGGGCGCGGTGAGTTCCTCGCCGGTTTCCTCGTCCAGGATCTTCACGCGCCAGCCGTACATCGGCACACCGGGGCTGCCCAGCTTGCTCGGCTTCTTCTCGACGCCATTGGCGATGGTGAGGATCGGCCAGCCCGCTTCGGTCTGCCAGTAGTTGTCGATGATCGGCACGCCCAGGCCTTCGCTGATCCAGCGCGCGGTGGGCTCGTCCAAAGGCTCGCCGGCGAGGAACAGGGCGCGCAGGCTGGAGAGGTCGTACTTTCCGAGCAACGCGGGGTCCTGCTTCTTCAGCACGCGGACCGCGGTGGGCGCGCTGAACATGACGGTGACCTTGTACTTCTGTACCAGGCTCCACCAGATGCCGCCGTCCGGTTGCTGGTCCAGGCCCTGCGTCGGCAGGCCCTCGTACATGATGGTCGCCATGCCGGCGATCAGCGGGCCATAGACGATGTAGCTGTGGCCCACCACCCAGCCGATGTCGCTGGTGGAAAAGTAGGTTTCCCCGGCGCGGCCGTCGAAGATGTGCTTCATGCTGGCAGCGAGCGCGACGGCATAGCCGCCTGTGTCACGCTGCACGCCCTTGGGCTTGCCCGTCGTGCCGCTGGTGTAGAGGGTGTAGCTGATGGCCGTGGCGTCGAGCCAGGTGCACGGAACTTGGGTATCGATGTGCCTGGCGCGCAGTGCGCTCATCAGGTGGTCGCGTCCCGCCACGAGGTCCATGGGCGCCAGCCCGCGATCGGCCAGCAGGACGGCATCGGGCTTGTGCCTGGACAACCGGATGGCCTCGTCGAGCAGCGGCTTGTAGGCCTGCACCTTGCCGCCGCGCGAACCGGCATCGGCGCTGACGACGACCCTGGGCTCCGCATCCTCGATGCGCGATGCCAGCGAGACGCTGGCGAAGCCGCCGAACACCACGCAATGGACCGCCCCGATGCGCGCACAGGCCAGCATCGCAAAGGCAGCCTCGGGGATCATCGGCATGTAGATCAGCACGCGGTCGCCCTGCCCCACGCCGAGTTCGATCAGGCTCGCGGCCATGCGCTGCACTTCGGCATGCAGTTCCTTGAAGGCGTAGGCGCGCTCGACGCCGGTTTCGGTCGAGACGAAGATCAGCGCGGCGTCGTCGCCACGCGTCGCGAGGTGCCGGTCGACGGCGTTGTGGCACAGGTTGGTCGTGCCGCCCACGAACCATCTGGCGAAGGGGGGATTGCTCGCATCCAGGATCTGCCTGGGCGCTGTCTGCCAATCGATCAAGCCGGCCTGCTCAGCCCAGAACGCCTCCGCGTCGTCCACAGAACGACCATAGAACTCACTGTACGAACCCATTGACTTGTCTCCTTGATACGTTCCGCTGTGGCGCGAAATCTCATGCCCGGATCAGGCCTGCTTGCTTCGATCCGGCGCACCGTGGAACCGGCATTGCGGGGCCACTGGCGCTGCCCCGGCGGGGAGTGAAGATGCGCCACGAAGTGCGCGGATCCTTGGCGCGCCCCCAGCGCTATCGAATCATCGCCTGAAATTCCTTGAACTTCGGATGCTCGGCCGTGGCCAACCATTCGAAGCCGACCATCTCGGTGGTCACGAGTTCCGCACCCGCACCCGCCAATCGGTCGAAGGCCGCGTCGCGGTTGCGCTCGGTGCGCGAGCTGCAGGCGTCCACCACAACCCAGACTTCGAACTCGTCCTCCAGCAGATCCAGCGCCGTCTGCAGCAGGCAGACATGGGCCTCGCAACCCGCGATGACGATGCTGTTGCGCTCGTCCGCCTGCGCTGCCGGCTTCTGCAAGTGCTTGGGCAGGCTGCGCGCATTGCCCTTCGGCGCCGAGGCGGGCGCACGCAGCCACTCGCCAAGGCCCTCTTCCGCACCGCTGAAATGCATCTTGGCCAGCGTGCGGTCACACAGCGCGCGAATGGCCGGCAAGTTCTCGCCGAGCTTCGAAGGGTTCTGTTCGGTACCGAACACCGGCACCCCCAGCAGCTTGGCAAATTGCCCGAGCCGCACGGCGTTGGCGGCCACCGCCTCCGCTTCAAAAATCGCGGGCATCAGGCGCGCCTGGTAATCAACCAGCACGAGTTGGGATTGGGATGCATCGAGCAGCATGGCGAAATATCTCTTCAAGAACGGCGGACATGGAACGTACCACCGAACCTGGAGCCTGCCGTCGATGGGACGCTGAATTCCGAAAGCGGACAGCCGAATGCAAGAGCCGCAAGGGTTTCGCCGAAGCCGCGAAGAACTCAAGAAGAGTCGCAGGGCCGGGCCATGCCCCACCCGCCCCCGCGGGGGATTGAGTCGAGATGGCAGAGCCACATCGACTCCAGAGAATTCTTCGGGCTTCCTCTTGCGACCATCGCAAATCCCTCGCGACCTTTGCCTTCGGTTGTCGGAATATCGCGGTTTCTTCAGACACCATCTATCGGGCACGACGTCCATCACCTCAACATTCGTCGTCTGCGCAACCCGCATGGCGGCAAGACAAGGCGGTGTTCAAATCGCCGATGCCCCGCGCCATTCGAGACCCGGAGACACCCTTGAACGCACTGCTCTCGCACGTCGGCGCAGTCCCCCTTGAAGTCATGCGATCGACCACCCCTCGCCGTCGCGGCGTGGCGTTCGCTCTCACGGCGTGCGCATTGCTTGTCGGCTGCGCATCGCGCGCGCCGGTGGTGCCGATGGCCCAACAACTTGACCGAAGCGCCTGTCCCGCGCAGACCGATACCTTGCTCGTGCTGCTGCCCGGCGCGTACTCCGACCCCGCGGAGTTCGTGCGGGAAGGCTACATCGACGCAGTGCGGGAGCGCGGCCTGTCAGTCGACGTGCTGCGCGTCGACGCGCACCTCGGCTACTACAGCAACGGCGTCATCATCGATCGGCTGCGAGCGGACGTGATCGCGCCGGCGCAAGCCCAAGGCTATGGCTCGATCTGGATCGTCGGCATATCGATCGGCGGCTTTGGCGGCATGGTCTACGCCGAGGAGCGCCCCGGCGAGTTGGCCGGCATCGTCGCCATCGCGCCCTACCTCGGCGAGCGCCTGATCGCCACCGGCATCGACAACGCCGGCGGCCTGGCCCGATGGCGTGCGCCCCCGGTGCTGCCTGAGATGTCACCACGCGAACGGCGTGAACTGCGGGTATGGCGCTGGCTACAGGCCTATTCCAACGAGCCGCCGCCGAGCGACCATCCGCCGCTCTGGCTCGGTTACGGACTGGACGATCGCTTCGCCTTCAGCCATCGCCTGCTCGCCGACGCATTGCACGCGGATCATGTGGCGACGACCGAGGGCGGGCATGACTGGCCGGAATGGATGCGCCTCTGGCGCAACCTGTTGCCACGCCTGCCATTGCCCCGTTGCCGTTGAAAGGGGTGAATCCTTCTACTGCGGCCACCGATCTGGCTGCGGAATCTCACGCCTTTCGCCCGGCAGCCATCAATCAGGTAGCAGCCGGATCAGTTGCCCGTTGGATTCATCCGTCACCACATACAGAAGCCCGTCCGGGCCTTGCCGCACGTCGCGGACGCGCTTCCCGTCGTCGGTCAGCAACTTGTGCTCGGCCACCACCTTGCCATCCTTGAGTTCAATGCGGTCGAGGTAGCCGAACTTCAGCGAGCCGACGAACAGGTTGCCCTTCCACGCCGACCCATACCGGTCGCTGGTGAGGAATGCCATGCCCGACGGCGCGATCGACGGAACCCAGTAGTGCAGCGGCTGCTCCATGCCTTCCTTCGCCGTGATGCCATCGCCGATCTTGCCGCCGCCGTAGTTCTCGCCGTAGGTGGCGACGGGCCAGCCGTAGTTGCGCCCCGCCTGCGGAATGTTGATCTCGTCCCCGCCTTGCGGCCCGTGCTCGGTCATCCACAACACGCCGTCCGGCGCCAGCGTGGCGCCTTGGCTGTTGCGGTGACCGTAGCTCCAGATCTCGGGCAGCGCTCCCGGCTTGCCCACGAAGGGGTTGTCCTTCGGCACCGAGCCGTCCTTGCCGATGCGCACAAGCTTGCCGTGATGGTTGTCCAGCGTCTGCGCGTCGTCCTTGCGGCTGAATCGCTCGCCCAGCGTGAGGAACAACGTGCCGTCCCTGGCCTCGACGATGCGACAGCCGAAGTGCGACCGGCTCACGACCTTCGGCTTCTGGCTGAAGAGGACCTTCAGGTCTTCCAGCCGGCTCCCTTCCTCCGAGAGCCGGGCGCTGGCGAGCGCCGTGCTGTTGCCGACGCCACCGGGTTCTGAAAAGCAGATGTACACCACGCGATTGCGCGCAAATCCGGAATCGGCCACCACGTCCAGCAGGCCGCCCTGCCCCCCTGCCACAACCATCGGCACGCCCGCAACAGAAGGGCCGACCTTGCCGCTGGCTTCAACGACTCGCAGCCGCCCGGGACGCTCCGTGACCAGGAACCGCCCCTCGGGCAGGAAAGTCACCGCCCAAGGATGGTCTAGTCCGCTCGCCACGACCTCCGGCCGCGGAGCCGCGCCTGCAGCAAGGCCGTGAGCTGCCAGCAGCCACCCCGCCGCGACACGCCAGTGGCGCCGGTTCATGCCGTTTCCCATGCGTTCGCCCCCTTTTCCATCAAATCAATCGGAGAAGTTAGATGCAATTAACATCATTTAACGAACTTTAAGATTACAGGGAAATGACAAATCGATCGCGAAACTTGCCAAGCTTTACATTTCACATCACGATTATTGAAAAATATCGTTATGCGACAAGCACTTAGCGCATGAATCGCAAAGTGTGATTTATTTGACATGACCGTTTGTCATCAATATCCTACCGGTCATGCGTTTTTTAGTCTTACTCGCCCCCCTCCTGCTGGCCGTCGCCGCACATGCGGCACCCCACCAGGACCGCACAAACGACTTGGACCAGGCGCTCAATGCCAACAACAAGGGATTGATCAGCCAGTTCGATCAAGTGCGCCAGTCCGTCACCGACCGAACCTCCGAACTCGTCGTCAGTGCCGTCGGTTTCCTGGGCGTGCCCTACCGCCGCGGCGGCAACAGCGTCGAAACAGGTTTTGATTGCAGCGGATTCGTCCGCGCCATGTACAACCAGACCGTCGGCATGGTGCTGCCCCGCCGCGCCGAGGAGCAGGCCCGCGCGACCGAACCCGTCGCCCGCGCGGACATGAAACCCGGCGACCTGGTGTTCTTCAACACAATGCGCCGCGCCTTCAGCCATGTCGGCATCTACATTGGCGAAGGCAAGTTCATCCATTCGCCACGCAGCGGCGCCGAAGTGCGCGTGGAAGACATGACGGGCAGCTACTGGCAACGTCGCTTCAATGGCGCGCGGCGTGTCGAGGCGGTGCAAGGACCGGTGAGCGCCGGCGAATAGCCTGCATCCATCGAGGCAATGGCCCCAGCCGGTTCATTGCCCCAAACAAAAATCCCACCTCAAAGGGCGGGATTTTTTATTGGCGCAGTGCTTCGCGCGTTCAGCGCTTCGACGGAGGCAAGTCCGTGCAGGTGCCGTGCGCCACTTCTGCCGCCATGCCGATGCTTTCGCCCAGCGTCGGGTGCGGATGGATGGTCTTGCCGATATCCACCTCGTCCGCGCCCATCTCGATGGCCAGCGCCACCTCGCCGATCATGTCGCCGGCGTGCGTGCCGACGATACCGCCGCCGATGATGCGATGCGTCTCGGCGTCGAACAGCAGCTTGGTGTAGCCCTCGTCACGGCCGTTGGCGATGGCCCGACCGGACGCCGTCCACGGGAACAGGCCCTTCTTGACCTTCACGCCCTCGGCCTTGGCCTGGTCCTCGGTGATGCCGACCCATGCCACTTCGGGATCGGTGTAGGCCACGCTCGGGATCACGCGGGCGTTGAAAGCGGCGCTGGACAGTTCCTTGTCGCCCTTCTGCTCGCCGGCGATCACCTCGGCCGCCACATGCGCCTCGTGCACCGCCTTGTGCGCCAGCATCGGCTGGCCGACGATGTCCCCGATCGCGAAGATGTGCGACACGTTGGTACGCATCTGGATGTCGACGTTGATGAAGCCGCGGTCCGTCACGGCCACGCCGGCTTTCTCGGCGCCGATCTTCTTGCCGTTGGGGCTGCGGCCGACGGCCTGCAGCACCAGGTCGTACACCTGCGGCTCCTTCGGTGCCTGCTCGCCTTCGAAAGTGACCTTGATGCCGTCCTTGGTTGCCTCGGCGCCCACGGTCTTGGTCTTCAGCATGATGTTGTCGAAGCGCGGCGCGTTCATCTTCTGCCAGACCTTGACCAGGTCGCGGTCGGCGCCCTGCATCAGGCCGTCGAGCATCTCGACCACGTCGAGCCGCGCACCGAGCGTCGAATACACCGTGCCCATTTCCAGGCCGATGATGCCGCCGCCCAGGATCAGCATGCGCTTGGGGTCGGTGCCCATCTGCAGCGCGCCGGTGGAGTCGACCACGCGCGGATCGTCCTTCGGCATGAAGGGCAGGCTCACCGCCTGCGAACCGGCCGCGATGATGCAATTGCGGAACTTGACGACCTGCTTCTTGCCGGTGGTGTCCCAGCTCGTGCCGGAGGTTTCTTCGACCTCGATGTGGTACGGGTCGATGAAGTTGCCGACGCCGCGCACCGTCGTGACCTTGCGCATCTTGGCCATCGCCGCGAGGCCGCCGGTGAGCTTGCCGACCACCTTGTTCTTGTGGCCGAGCAGCTTGGCGCGATCGACCGTCGGCGCAGCGAAGGTCACGCCCAGCGATTCGAAGTGCTTGACCTCGTCCATGACCGATGCGACGTGCAGCAGCGCCTTGGACGGGATGCAACCGACGTTCAGGCACACGCCGCCGAGCGTGGCGTAGCGCTCGATCAGCACGACCTTGAGGCCCAGATCGGCCGCGCGGAAGGCGGCCGAGTAGCCGCCAGGGCCGGCGCCGAGCACCACCACGTCGCACTCGACATCGACCGATCCGCTGTACGAGCCAGCAGGCGCCGGCGCCGACACTGCGGGCGCCTGCTTCGCCGCCGGTGCGGCGGCAGCAGGCGCAGGCGCCGGCGCAGCGGGTGAAGGCGCTGCGGCGGCACCGCTGACCTCCAGCGTCAGCACCACCGAGCCCTCCTTGACCTTGTCCCCCACTTTCACCGCCAGCGCCTTCACGACGCCCGCGGCCGAGGACGGGATCTCCATCGAGGCCTTGTCCGACTCGACCGTGATCAGCGATTGCTCCGCCTTCACCGTGTCGCCCACCTTGACAAGCACCTCGATCACCGCGACTTCGTCGAAGTCACCAATGTCGGGCACCTTGATTTGTTGTTCGCTCATTTGGACACCTTGAGTTTGAGTGTGAGAACGTCGACCGGTCCGGCCGAATTGCGATCGAATTCGCAGGCGGCATCGATGCCGGCCTGCGCGACTTCCAGTGCGGTACGCGCCCTGGCATAAGCCGCATGCATGGCGCCGAGTGCGAAGTTGCGTCCGGAGCCGATGCCCCAGAACTCCTTGAACTCGAACACTTCGCGATAGCTGTAGACGCCGTAGATCCCGCTCGGGTTGGCCAGCAACAGGGTGAACTGGCTCGACTCGTAGGGCTCGTGCTCGTCTTCCTTTGTCTGCATGAAGAACGTGTCCTTCAGCACCGGGTGCAGCAGGGTGAAGGTGCGGTACACCTCGTCCTTGCTGCCGAAGCGAAGCTCCTCGCGCGCCGTCGCCGCCAGGGCATGCCGCAGCGCCGGAAAGTGCGCTGCGGACCCGGCCACCGCGATGACACTCTGGCCGACGGCATCGTCGACCTTGAACATCTTGCGGTTGGCCTCCATGCGATGCGACATGCGCGTGTCCCCGAAGGTCACGAGCGAGTCCGACACCATGGCCACCTGGCCGCCCTTGCGGACGGCTACGACGGTGGTCATAGGTAACCTCGCCGGGCCACCCCAACAAGTCTGCTTCCCCCAAGAGATGACGCCGCAAGGGTCAATGGGCTTGCAAACCCTCGCAGGGCCGCGGACGCCGATGGCGTCGCCAAGCTCATAGCAATACGCGGCGGAAGTCCCCGAGGATCTGCCCGATGTACACGTTGAAGCGCGCAGCGGCAGCACCGTCGATCACGCGATGGTCCCAGCTCAGCGACAGCGGCAGCATCAGGCGCGGCTGGAAGGCCTTGCCGTCCCACACCGGCTCGATCGTGCTCTTGCAGACACCCATGATCGCAACCTCGGGCGCATTGATGATGGGCGTGAAGTAGCGCCCACCGATGCCGCCCAGCGAACTGATCGTGAAGCAGGCGCCCGACATGTCGGCCGGGCCGAGCTTGCCGTCGCGCGCCTTCTTCGCCAGCTCGCCCATTTCCTGGCTGATCTGGATCACGCCCTTCTTGTCGGCGTCCTTGATCACGGGCACCACGAGGCCGTTCGGCGTGTCGGCCGCGAAGCCGATGTGGAAGTACTTCTTCAGCACCAGCGCATCGCCGTCCAGCGAGCTGTTGAACTCGGGGAACTTCTTCAGCGCCGCGACCGAGGCCTTGATCAGGAAGGCCAGCATCGTGACCTTGACGCCCGACTTCTCGTTCTCCTTGTTGGTGGAGACGCGGAAGGCTTCCAGGTCGGTGATGTCCGCATCGTCATGGTTGGTGACGTGCGGGATCATGACCCAGTTGCGATGCAGGTTCGCGCCGCTGATCTTCTTGATGCGCGACAGGTCCTTGCGCTCGAACTCGCCGAACTTGCTGAAGTCGACCTTGGGCCACGGGATCAGGCCCAGCGCCGCGCCGCCGTCGCCGCCACCGGCCGGGGCCTTGGCAGCCGATGCCTTGGTGCTGGACTGGCCGGTCATCACGGCCCTTGTGAAGCCCTTGACGTCTTCCTCGGTGATGCGGCCCTTGGGACCGGAACCCTTGACCTCTTCCAGCGGCACGCCGAGTTCGCGGGCGAACTTGCGCACCGATGGCGATGCATGCGGCAGGTTGCCCTTGGGCGCGACCGTCGGGTCATGCGCCGCCGGTGGTGCACTCGTTGGGGCAGAGGACGGCGCGGCAGCAGGCGCCGGTGCCGAAGCGGTTGCAGCCGCAGGCGCCGCGGCAGCCTGCGCCGGCGCGGCCGCCGGCGCCGCAGCACCGCCACCCGAGCCTTCGATGATCGCGATCAGGTCGCCGATGTTGACCGTGTCGCCGACCTTGACCTTCAGTTCCTTCAGCACGCCGGCCGCCGATGACGGAATCTCCATCGACGCCTTGTCCGATTCCACGGTGATGAGCGACTGCTCGACCTTGATCGTGTCGCCGGGCTTGGCCAGCAACTCGATCACCGCGACGTCCTTGAAGTCGCCGATGTCCGGCACCTTCACCTCGATCGGGCCGGCCGCCGCAGCGGGTGCTGCAGCAGGCGGCGGCGCGGCCACAGGTGCGGCAGCCGGGGTCGCAGCCGGTGCAGCGGCGGGCGCGGCAGCCGGCGCAGCGGCAGCACCGCCACCCTCGCCTTCCAGCACCAGCACCACCGAGCCTTCCTTGACCTTGTCGCCCACCGCGACCTTCAGTTCCTTGACCACGCCGGCCTGGCTCGACGGAATCTCCATCGACGCCTTGTCCGACTCCACGGTGATCAGCGACTGTTCGGCCTTGACCGTGTCACCCACCTTGACCAGCACCTCGATCACTGCGACTTCATCGAAATCGCCGATGTCCGGCACCTTGACTTCCACTGTTGCCATCTCGTTGTCTCCCGCCCGTGAGGCGAATCGGTTGTTCGGGTTGTTGGTTGATTACGCGTAGAGCGGGCTGATCTTCTCGGCGTTGATGCCGTACTTCTTGATCGCCTCGGCCACCTTGGCTGCCGGCAGCGCGCCATCTTCGCTGAGCGCCTTGAGCGCGGCAACGACGATGAAGTGGCGGTTGACCTCGAAATGCTCGCGCAGCTTGGCGCGGAAGTCGCTGCGGCCGAAGCCGTCGGTGCCCAGCACCTTGTAGTTGCGGCCCTTGGGGACGAACGGACGGATCTGCTCGGCGTAGGCCTTCATGTAGTCGGTCGACGCGACCACCGGGCCGCTGCTGGCCGCGAGTTGCTGCGCCACGAAAGGCACGCGCTGCGCGTCGGTCGGGTGCAGCAGGTTCCAGCGATCGGCTTCCTGGCCGTCGCGCGTCAGCTCGTTGAAGCTCGGGCAGCTCCAGACGCTGGCGCTCACGCCCCAGTCCTTCTCCAGCAACTCCTGTGCAAAGAAGCTTTCGCGCAGGATGGTGCCGCTGCCGAGCAACTGCACCGTCGGCGCCTTGGCCTTGAGCGCCGGGCCCTGCTTCGCGAGGTACATGCCCTTGATGATCTGCTCCTCGGTGCCGGGCTGCAGGCCGGGCATCGGGTAGTTCTCGTTGAGCAGCGTGATGTAGTAGTAGACGTTTTCCTGGCGCTCGACCATGCGCTTCAGGCCATGGTGCAGGATCACGCCAACTTCATGCG
Organism: Variovorax rhizosphaerae; assembly: GCF_037889975.1. NCBI lineage: Bacteria > Pseudomonadati > Pseudomonadota > Betaproteobacteria > Burkholderiales > Comamonadaceae > Variovorax > Variovorax rhizosphaerae. The sequence continues at coordinate 65,043 of NZ_JBBKZT010000023.1, forward strand.
CGAAGGTCGGGTCGTAGCTGACGCAGTTCGGGATGGTGTTGGCCAGGATGTGGCTGTGGCCGTCCTCGTGCTGCAGGCCTTCGCCGTTCAGCGTGGTGCGCCCCGAGGTGCCGCCCAGCAGGAAGCCCCGTGCCTGCATGTCGCCTGCCGCCCAGGCCAGGTCGCCGATGCGCTGGAAGCCGAACATCGAGTAGTACACGTAGAACGGCACCATGATGCGGTTGTTCGTCGAGTACGACGTGGCCGCCGCGATCCAGCTCGACATGCCGCCGGCTTCGTTGATGCCTTCCTGCAGGATCTGGCCGGCCTTGTCTTCCTTGTAGTACATGACCTGGTCCTTGTCGACCGGGGTGTACTGCTGGCCATCCGGGTTGTAGATGCCGACTTGGCGGAACAGGCCTTCCATGCCGAAGGTGCGCGCCTCGTCGACCAGGATCGGTACGACGCGCGGGCCGAGCGCCTGGTCACGCAACAGTTGCGTGAGGAAGCGGACGTAGGCTTGCGTGGTCGAGATCTCGCGGCCTTCGGCGGTCGGCTCGGTCACGGCCTTGAACACTTCCAGCGCCGGCACGGTAAAGCTCTCGTCGGCCTTGGTGCGGCGGTGCGGGAGGTAGCCGCCCAGCGCCTTGCGGCGTTCGTGCAGGTACTTCATTTCCGGCGTGTCGTCGGCCGGCTTGTAGAAGGGGATGTCGGCGATCTGGCTGTCGGGGATCGGGATGTTGAAGCGGTCGCGGAACAGCTTGATGTCGTCTTCGCTGAGCTTCTTGGTCTGGTGGACCGTGTTCTTGCCTTCGCCGATCTTGCCCATGCCGAAGCCCTTGACGGTCTTGATCAGCAGCACCGTCGGCTGGCCCTTGTGGTTCACGGCCGAATGGAAGGCCGCGTAGACCTTCTGTGCATCGTGGCCGCCGCGGCGCAGCTGCCAGATGTCGTCGTCACTCATCTTCTCGACCATCGCGGCGGTGCGCGGATCGCGGCCGAAGAAGTGCTTGCGAACGTAGGCCCCGTCGTTGGCCTTGAAGGACTGGTAGTCGCCATCGACCGTGTCCATCATGATCTTGCGCAGCGCGCCTTCCTTGTCGCGCGCCAGCAGCGGATCCCAGTTGCTGCCCCACAGCAGCTTGATGACGTTCCAGCCCGCGCCGCGGAACTCGCCTTCCAGTTCCTGCACGATCTTGCCGTTGCCGCGCACCGGGCCGTCCAGGCGCTGCAAATTGCAGTTGATGACGAACACCAGGTTGTCGAGCTTCTCGCGTGCGGCCAGGCCGATGGCGCCGAGCGATTCGACCTCGTCCATTTCACCGTCGCCGCAGAACACCCAGACCTTGCGGTTCTCGGTGTTGGCAATGCCGCGGGCATGCAGGTACTTGAGGAAGCGGGCCTGGTAGATCGCCATCAGCGGGCCCAGGCCCATCGACACGGTCGGGAACTGCCAGAACTCGGGCATCAGCTTCGGATGCGGGTAGCTGGAGAGGCCCTTGCCGTCGACTTCCTGGCGGAAGTTGAGCAGTTGCTCCTCGCTCAGGCGGCCTTCGAGGTAGGCGCGGGCATAGACGCCCGGCGACACGTGGCCCTGGATGTAGAGGCAGTCACCGCCGTGGTTCTCGCTCTCGGCATGCCAGAAATGGTTGAAGCCGGCGCCAAACATGGTGGCGAGCGAGGCAAACGAGCCGATGTGGCCGCCGAGGTCGCCGCCTTCGGGCGGGTGGTGGCGGTTGGCCTTGACCACCATCGCCATCGCGTTCCAGCGCATGTAGGAGCGCAGCCGTTCTTCGATCTCGAGATTGCCAGGGGAGCGTTCTTCCTGGTCCGGCTCCAGGGTGTTGACGTAGGCGGTGTTGGCCGAGAACGGCTTGTCGATGCTGTTCTGGCGCGCATGCTCGAGGAGCTGCTCCAGGAGGAAGTGAGCGCGTTCAGGGCCCTCACTCTGGATGACGGCGGACAGGGCGTCCATCCATTCACGTGTTTCCTGCGCGTCCGCGTCATTCGCGGCCGAGCCAAAAAGATTCTCGGGTTGTGCCGACATTGATGTCTCCTGGGTGTGGATGGCAGCCAATTTACCGCCGTGTTTGCAACGGCAGGAAGTTTCGCACAACATTTGTGTAATTTCAAATGGTGCTTGTTGATTTTATATTGTGATATTTTAAGTTTCAGTCCAGTGACCTTTCCTGCGCGAGTGTCACGGTCCATTCCACGGCCCCGCAGAGGGGTTCCCCTACACTCGGGGGCAATGCCGTTTACGTCCTCCGTCGAAGCAGCGCGCCAAGTCGCCAATTCGTCGCCCTTGTCCTGGTGGCGACGGTGGTGGCGCCGCCAGACACCCGTCCTGCAGGATGCGGTTGCGATGCTGGCCCCGCTCGCGGCGGTTCTGCTGTTCCTCGCAGCCATCGTTTCCGCGTTCTGGTACCTGCGTGCGGAAGAACTGGAGCGCGAACAGGAGTCCGTCAAGCGCGACGTCGAATACGCCCAGCAACGCCTGCGCCTGCGCCTGCTTGAGCGGCAGGAGCAGTTGATGCGCATCGCACGCGACGCCTCCAACCGCGAGATCGATTCCTCCGAATTCGCCAGTCGCGCCGAGTCGCTGGTGAGCCAGTTCCCGGAGTTGCAAGCCGTCACCTGGATCGACGACCGCCGCCGCGTGAAGGCCGCGTACGCCGCGCCCAGCGTGCATCCCTCGCAGCAACACCCGCTCGGCGAAGTGCTGCGGCCTGGCGATATCGAAACCAACTACGCCCTTTCTCGCGAATTGCGCCAGCCGGTGTATTCGCAGCCGATCGCGGGCAACGACCCGCCGAGCTTGTTGCAGCTCCACATCCCGCTGTTTGACCAGGGTTTGTTTGCCGGCGTGCTGATGGGCGAGTTCTCCATCGACGGCCTCTTGCGCTACGGCATCCCGCCCGAGGTGGCCGCGCGCTATGCGGTGTCTTTGCTCGACGCCAAGAATGGCCTCATCGCCGGCAACACGGTCAACCCGCGCGAAGCCGGCACGCGCGTGCTGCCGTGGAACGAACACACCAACGAATACGAGGTGCCGGTCTCGCCGGTCGGCAATGGCCTGTTGCTGCGCGCGCAGGCCTATCGCACCTCGCAGGGCTTCGTCGGCAATGGCTTGTTCTGGCTCGTTGGCGCACTCAGCGTGCTGACAAGCTGGATGCTGATCGGCACTTGGCGCCACACGCGTCGCCGCCTGCAGGCCCAGCAGGCATTGGTTGCCGAAACCAACTTCCGCCGCGCGATGGAAAACTCCATGCTCACCGGCATGCGCGTGCTGGACCTCGAAGGCCGCATCACCTACGTCAACGCCGCCTTCTGCGCCATGACCGGCTGGAGCGAAGCCGAACTGGTTGGCCAGACGCCACCCTTCCCCTACTGGCTCGAATCCGACCGCGAAGTCATGAACGAGCGCCTCGAGGAAGAACTGCACGGCCGCGCCCTGCCCGGCGGCTTCCAGGTGCGCGTCAAGCGCCGCAACGGTGGCGTGTTCGATGCCCGACTCTATGTCTCCCCGCTCATCGACGCGCGCGGCCACCAGACCGGCTGGATGACCTCGATGACCGACATCACCGAGCCCACCCGCATCCGCGAGCAGTTGTCGGCCTCACATGAGCGCTTCACGATCGTGCTGGAGGCGCTGGACGCGTCGGTGTCGGTGGCACCGCTCGGCAGCAAGGAACTGCTTTTCGCCAACAAGCTGTACCGGAGTTGGTTCGGCTCCAACACGGTCGGTCACCTCGACATGGTGGCGCAGGCAGGCGTCCCGGCGTCGCAGGCGCACGACGACGGCCTGGACGACGTCGACCCCTATGCCGGACTGCCGATCGACACGCTCACTGCGGCCCAACCCGGCAACAACGAGATCTTCGTACCCGACCTGGGCAAGTGGCTCGAAGTGCGCTCGCGCTACCTCACTTGGGTCGATGGCCGCCTGGCGCAAATGGTGATTGCCACCGACATCACCCCACGCCGCGATGCCGAGGACCTTTCAGCCGCGCAGGCCGACCGCGCGCAGGCCGCCAGCCGCCTCATCACGATGGGCGAAATGGCTTCCAGCGTTGCGCATGAACTGACGCAACCATTGACTGCCATCAACAACTATTGCAACGGCATGGCCTCGCGCATCAAGGGCCAGACCATCGACAGCGACTCGCTCCTGGCCGCGCTCGACAAGACCTCCAAGCAGGCCCAGCGCGCCGGCCAGATCATCCAGCGCATCCGCTCCTTCGTGAAGCGCAGCGAGCCCAACCGCACCCCGGCCGAAGCCAGCACGATGGTGAGCGAGGCCGTGGAACTCGCGGGCATCGAATTGCGTCGACGCAATGTGCGGCTCAACCACTATGTGGCGGCGCGCCTGCCGATCCTGCGGGTGGACCCGATCCTGATCGAACAGGTGCTGGTCAACCTCCTGAAGAACGCGGCGGAGTCCATTGACGTCGCCAACCGGCCCCTCGCGCGCCGCAGCGTAGAGTTGCGGGTGGTTCCGAGAGTGATCGACGGTCAGAATGCCGTCGAGTTTTCGGTGCAGGACACCGGCATGGGTCTGGCGCCGGAAGTCATGGACCGGCTGTACGAAGCATTCTTTTCGACCAAACCGGAAGGAATGGGCATCGGGCTGAACTTGTGCCGGACCATCGTGGAATCCCACCGTGGCAGGATGCAGGCAGAGAACATTTACAATCTCTCACAAGTAGTTGGCTGCCGTTTTTCCTTCTGGATTCCGGTGTTTGACGCGATAGACCCCATTGCAAGTGATGAGACAAAGGTAACGGCATGAGTTTGATTCCCAAGAAGGGCACGGTCTACGTTGTCGATGACGACGAAGCGGTCCGAGATTCCCTGCAATGGCTGCTGGAAGGCAAAGACTATCGGGTTCGCTGTTTCGATTCGGCTGAATCCTTTCTTTCCCGCTACGACCCGCGCGAAGTCGCGTGCCTGATCGTCGACATCCGCATGGGCGGCATGACCGGGCTGGAGTTGCAGGACCGGCTGATCGAGCGCCGCTCCCCGCTGCCGATCGTGGTCATCACCGGCCATGGTGACGTGCCGATGGCAGTCGACTCCATGAAGAAGGGCGCGATGGATTTCATCCAGAAGCCCTTCAACGACGAGGAACTCGTCACGCTGGTCGAGCGCATGCTCGAACACGCCCGCGGCGCCTTCGCCCAGCACCAGCAATCGGCCAGCCGCGACGCGCTGCTGTCCAAGCTGACCGGCCGTGAAGCCCAGGTGCTGGAGCGCATCGTCGCCGGCCGCCTGAACAAGCAGATCGCCGACGACCTCGGCATCAGCATCAAGACGGTGGAGGCGCACCGCGCCAACATCATGGAAAAACTCAACGCCAACACGGTCGCCGACCTGTTGAAGATCGCGCTGGGGCAGAACGCCCCGAAGAACTGAGGCACGGCGCGTTCCCGAATTCGCCACCTCACCCCACAGCGCCCGTCACGCCTCGCGTGAACGGGCGCTTTTGCTTGGAGAATCACCGCCCATGACCGCACAACTCATCGACGGCAACGCACTTGCCAAGACCATCCGCGCCGAAGTCGCCGGCCGCACCCAGGCCCTGCGCGCACGCGGCATCACGCCAGCCCTTTCCATCATCCTCGTCGGCGAAGACCCGGCCAGCCAGGTCTACACCAAGCACAAGGTCAACGACAGCACCGAGACCGGCCTGCAGGCCACGCTGGAACGCTATCCGGCCACGATGACCGAGGCCGACCTGCTCGCCCGCGTCCGCGCGCTCAATGACGATCCCAAGGTGCACGGCATCCTCGTGCAGTTGCCGCTGCCCAAGCACATGGACAGCCAGAAGGTCATCGAGACCATCTCCCCCGCCAAGGACGTCGACGGCTTCCACATCCACAGCGCTGGCGCACTGATGACCGGCGCCCGCGGCTTCTGGCCCTGCACGCCCTACGGCTGCATGAAGATGCTCGAATCCATCGGCTACTCGCTGCGCGGCAAGCATGCGGTGGTCATCGGCCGCAGCAACATCGTCGGCAAGCCGATGGCGATGATGTTGCTCGCGCAAAGCGCCACCGTCACCATCTGCCACAGCGCCACCGCCGACCTCAAGGCCATGACCTTGCAGGCCGACGTGATCGTCGCCGCGGTCGGCAAGCGCAATGTGCTCACAGCAGACATGGTCAAGCCCGGCGCGGTGGTGATCGACGTGGGCATGAACCGCAACGACGAAGGCAAACTCTGTGGTGATGTCGACTTCGGCGGCGTGCGCGAGGTGGCCGGCTGGATCACGCCAGTGCCGGGCGGCGTCGGCCCGATGACGCGCGCGATGCTGCTCGTCAACACACTCGAGGCGGCCGAAAACGCGGGGTGAGGCTCCGCGTACTCAGCTCCTCACACCTGCGACCAGAGCCCCCACACCAATGACCCGGTAAAGCCGGCGCCATGGTGCTTCCGGCCGAAACAACGGCACACTTGAACTCGGCGCCTCCGCCCGCCATCTCAACCAGACCATGACCAATCCCCTCCTCGATTTCTCCGACCTCCCGCTGTTCGACAAGATCAAGCCCGAGGATGTGGCGCCCGCCGTCGATGTTCTGCTGGCCGATGCCGAGACCGCGCTGCAAACCGTGACCGCGCCGGAGTTCCCGGCGGAATGGTCGGCCATCGCCAAGGTACTGGACGTCTCCACCGAGCGCTTCAGCCGGGCCTGGGGCGCGGTCGGACATCTCAATGCCGTCGCCGACACGCCCCCATTGCGCGCCGCCTACAACGAGGCGATGCCGCGCGTCACCGCGTTCTGGACCCAACTGGGCTCCGACGAGCGCATGTATGCCAAGTACAAGGCCGTCGACGTGGCCACGCTCAACGCCGAGCAACGCCAGGCCCACAAGTACGCGGTGCGCAACTTTGTGCTCGGCGGCGCGGAACTGCAGGGCGCAGCCAAGGAGCGCTTCGCGGCCATCCAGGAACGGCAGGCCGAGCTGAGCCAGAAGTTCAGCGAGAACGCCCTCGACGCCACAGATGCCTTCGCCTACTACGCCGAACTGCCGGAACTCGAAGGCGTGCCGGACGACGTCATCAGCACCGCCCGCACCGCCGCGGAAGCCGAAGGCAAGCCCGGCTACAAGCTCACCCTGAAGATGCCTTGCTACCTGCCGGTGATGCAGTTCGCCAAGAGCAGTGCGCTGCGCCAGACGCTCTACCGCGCCTACGTCACGCGGGCCAGCGAGTTCGGCCCGCCGGAACTCGACAACACCGCGCTGATCCGCGAGATCCTTGAACTGCGCCAGGAAGAAGCCCGGTTGCTCGGCTACAGGAACTTCGGCGAACTCTCGGTGGTGCCGAAGATGGCCGAGTCGCCGGAACAGGTCATCAAGTTCCTGCGCGATCTCGCTACCAAGGCCCGCCCGTATGGCGAGCGCGACCTGGCCGACCTGCGCGCCTTCGCCGCCGAATCGCTCGGCCTGGCTGACCCGCAGCCTTGGGACTGGAGCTACATCGGCGAGAAGCTCAAGGAAGCGCGCTATTCCTTCAGCGAACAGGAGGTCAAGCAGTACTTCACCGCGCCGAAGGTCATGGCCGGGCTGTTCAAGATCGTCGAGACCTTGTTCGAAGTGAACATCCGCCGCGACGACGCGCCGGTCTGGCACCCGAGCGTCGAGTTCTATCGCATCGAGCGCCAGACCCCGCAAGGCGCGCAGAAGGTCGGCCAGTTCTACCTCGACCCGTCCGCACGCGCCGGCAAGCGCGGCGGCGCCTGGATGGACGACGTCCGCGCCCGCTGGCTGCGACCCGACACCGGCGCGCTGCAGACGCCCGTCGCGCAACTGGTCTGCAACTTCGCCGACGGCGTCGACGGCAAGCCGCCGCTGCTGACCCATGACGACGTGACCACGCTGTTCCACGAGTTCGGCCACGGCCTGCACCACATGCTCACGCAGATCAACGAGCGCGATGTATCGGGCATCAGCGGCGTCGAATGGGATGCGGTCGAGTTGCCGAGCCAGTTCATGGAGAACTTCTGCTGGGAATGGGACGTGCTGCGGCACATGACCGCACACGTCGACACCGGCGAGCCGCTGCCGCGCGCCCTGTTCGACAAGATGACCGCCGCCAAGAACTACCAGAGCGGCCTGCAGACGCTGCGCCAGATCGAGTTCTCGCTGTTCGACATGCTGCTGCACACGAGCTACGACGCCGCCACGGCCCAGCCCGGCGACGTGCTCGCGCTGCTGGGCCAGGTGCGCGCCGAAGTGGCCGTCATGCCTTCACCGGATTTCAGCCGCACGCCCAACACCTTCAGCCACATCTTCTCGGGCGGCTATGCGGCCGGCTACTACAGCTACAAGTGGGCCGAGGTGCTGAGCGCCGACGCCTATGCCGCCTTCGAGGAAACGGCTGGCGCCAATGGCGAACCCAGCATCGAGACCGGCCGCAAGTACCGCCAGGCCATCCTCGAAGCCGGTGGTAGCCGCAGCGCGATGGAGTCCTTCAAGGCCTTCCGCGGCCGCGAGCCGCAACTTGATGCGCTGTTGCGGCATCAGGGCATGGCCGAGTCGCACGCGGCCTGACGAAGGTGTGAATATTTCTATCGAGGCCACCAAACTCGGGCTTGCGCTGCGCAATCACACGGGAGTGCGGCTGTGCTGCCCGAACTGGTCCATTGGCCGGCGAGAAATCTTCACACCCTCCAAGCCCTGACGGATACTCGGCCCCAACTGACGCGGACGACCCGGAGTTTCCCGATGAGCTTTTCCTCTTCCTGCCGCAACGCTCGGCACCTCCCGCTCCTGTTGCTGTTGTTGGCCGGCAGTGCGATGGCGCAGGTCTATCGCCAAGTGGACAAGAACGGCGTCGTGAGCTACTCCGACCAGCCGCCATCCAGCGCCGCACAGCCGCCCGCGACGCCCCGCCGCGGCACGGTGAACGAGATACCTGATCCGGGCGCCAGCGCACTGCCCTACGAGCTTCGGCAGGTGGTCCAGCGCTATCCCGTCACGCTCTACACCGGCGACGACTGCCAGCCCTGCAACGCCGCGCGCTCGATGCTGACGACCCGTGGCGTGCCCTTCAGCGAACGCACCGTCAGGTCCAACGAAGACGTCGCGGCGCTGCAGCGCCTGAGCGGCCAGAACACCCTCCCGTTGGTCAGCATCGGCACGCAGCAACTGAAGGGCTACTCGGACATCGAATGGTCGCAGTACCTCGATGCGGCGGGCTACCCGAAGAGCAACCAGTTGAGCGCCGGCTACGCCAGGCCGTCCGCACAGCCGCTGGTCGCCATCAAGGAAGCTCCAGCTGCACGTGCGCCCGCCAGCGCTGCTGCGCCGGTCGCGCCTCCGCCAGCGCCAGCGGCCATCTCGGGGCCGACGCCCGACAACCCCGCCGGGATCAAGTTCTAGGCCCGCCGGCCGAGCCCGTCCCGGGCGGGGATCAAGTCGATACGGCAAGGCCCCATCGACTTTGAAAGCCCTCAGTCGAACTTGAGCGTCTGCACGCCCGTTGGCATACCCAGCAGGCACACGTCCGCCTTCTGGTGCGCAAACACGCCCACCGTGACCACGCCGGGCCACTGGCTGATCTCGCTCTCGAACGCCAGGGGATCAACAATCTTCAATCCGGTGACGTCGACGATGTGCTGGCCGTTGTCGGTCACCAGCGGCAGGCCTTCGCGCTCGCGCACCTGTGCGATGCCGCCAAGCTTCTCGAACTGATGCATCACGCGGCGCGCAGCCATCGGAATGACTTCCACCGGCAGCGGAAATGCCCCCAGCACCTCGACCCGCTTCGACGCGTCCGCGATGCAGATGAAGCGTCGCGATTGGGCCGCGACGATCTTCTCGCGCGTGAGTGCCGCGCCACCGCCCTTGATCATGAATCCGCGACCATCGATCTCGTCCGCACCGTCGATGTAGACCGAAAGTTCGTCCACTTCATTGCTGTCGAACACCTCGATGCCCAATGCGCGCAGGCGTTCGGTCGATGCCACCGAGCTTGAAACCGCGCCGCGAATCCGGTCCTTGATGGTGGCGAGCGCCTCGATGAACTTGTTCACCGTGGAACCCGTGCCCACGCCGACGATTTCGCCAGGCACCACATATTCGAGCGCGGCCAAGCCAACGAGGGCCTTGAGTTCGTCCTGGGTCAAAGGCGCCGGGGCGGATGCATTCATAGGGGAAAATCCTGAGTGTCTGAAGCCGAGAATTATCCAATGTCCCTGTTGCTCCCCTACGCGCTTGCGCGCCCCTTCCTGTTCGGGCTCGACCCCGAGCAGGCACATGAACTCACCATCGCCGGCCTGGAGCGCACGCAGAACACGCCGCTCGCCTGCGTCTACGGCGGCTCGCGCGTCGAGGATCCTGTCACGCTGGCTGGCCTGAAATTTCCCAACAAGATCGGCCTGGCTGCGGGACTCGACAAGAACGCACGCTGCATCGATGGCTTCGCCTCGATGGGTTTCGGCTTCGTCGAAGTCGGCACCGTCACGCCCAAGGCCCAGCCGGGCAATCCCAAGCCGCGCATGTTCCGCCTTCCTCAGCGCGACGCGCTGATCAACCGCCTGGGTTTCAACAACGACGGGCTCGATGCCTTCATCGCCAACGTGCAGCGTGCGCGCTTTCGCAAGAGCGCTGGCAGCAAGGTGCCGATGCTGCTGGGCCTCAATATCGGCAAGAACGCCGCCACGCCGATCGAACGCGCGACCGACGACTACCTGCAGTGCCTTGAAGGCGTCTACCCGCACGCCGACTACGTCACGATCAACATTTCCAGCCCCAACACGGCCAACCTGCGCACGCTGCAGAGCGACGAGGCGCTCGACGCCCTGCTTGGCACGCTCGCAGCGCGGCGCAAGTCGCTTGCGGCGCAGCAGGGCCGGCAGGTGCCGCTGTTCGTGAAGATCGCGCCCGACCTCGATGAATCGCAGGTGGCGGTGATCGCCGCCACCTTGAAGCGCCACGGAATGGACGGCGTGATCGCCACCAACACGACGCTCTCGCGCGAGGCGGTGGCCGGCTTGCCGCATTCGAACGAAGCGGGCGGCCTCTCCGGTGCGCCGGTGCGCGAAGCCAGCAACCGCGTCATCGGCCAACTGCGCGTCGCGCTCGGCAAGGCATTTCCAATCATTGGGGTCGGCGGGGTCATGAGTGCGGCCGACGCGAAGGCGAAGATCGCAGCCGGTGCAGACGTTGTACAGATCTACACCGGCCTGATCTATCGCGGCCCCGGGCTCGTGCGCGAGGCCGCCAGCGCGCTCAAGCGCGGCTGAAGGTTCAGCGCATGCGCCAGATCACCGGCGCGATCACGGCGCTCCAGCGAATCAACCGGCGCGGACCCACCACGGCAACGACGGCGGCCGCTGCCACGCCCGCAGCCACCGGATGCTCGCGCGCAATGCGCAGCGCGGCGGCACTGGCGGATTCGTCGGGCAAGGTGCCCGGTGCAGGCTCCGGGTCTGGCGCTTCGAGGGTCATGATGCGCAGCCGTTGCCGCTCGATGCGCGCCAGCAACTCCTCGCGCGTGACGGGTCGCGCGGGCCGCTCTTCGTCATCGTGGCTGTCAAGGCCGAGGCGGTGCCGCGTCCATTGCCAGTCACGCTCGAACTCGCGGCGCGTCTCCGCAACGACAGTCTTCGCATCGTTCATGGCCCGCACGAGCTTCACCACCGCGATCACCCACAGCACGATCCACAAGGCCGCAACCGACCAGGCTGCGGCGATGCGATTCGGCGTATCCCAGAAATGCACCACGACCGCGACCGAGAGCAAGGCCACGGCAACCGTCGTGAGCCCCAGCACGGCGACCACGAGCAAGAGCATCTGCTTGTAGCGCTGCTTTTCTTCCTCCCACGCCGCGCGCAGCAATTGAACACGGTCTTCGGCCGCGAGAGCGCCTTCGCTGGCCGCGATGCGCAGCCTGCGTATCCGGGCATCGAGCCCGAACAGGGACGACAACTTCATGGGCAGACTCCACGTCTGCGAATCAAGTGCACGGGTCGATGCGGTGGCGTGTGAGACTTGGTGCCGTCAGTCGCGGCGGCCAAGCAGCAGGCCCACCAGCACGCCGACGGCCAATGCGGCGCCAGCGATCTGCCAGGGTTCGTCATGCGCGTAGGCATTGGCCGAACCGGCTGCTTCGCGCGCCTTCTTGGCGGCAAGCTTGGTCTTCTCCTGGGCCAGTTCACGGGCGATCGCCAGCTTGGCGTCGACGCGCTGGCGCAGTGCCTTGATGTGCGGGATGGAATCGAGTTCCTTGCTGGCCAGCACGCCGCGCACGTCGTTGGCCAGATCCTCCGCCACAGCGTTCGCTGCCGCTTCAAGATTTTGAGTGGATGCAGTCATTTGTATATCTTCCCTCCAGTAGATGGTGGGCCGGCACCGCGCCGGCCACTTCACGCCAGCAAGTGGCGTGCCGACTCATGGTACATGCGCCCCCGCGCTTTGGCGCACCGAAACTCATACTTTCGATAGCAGTTTGGCCACGTGCCGCGCGATCGCCAGGCTGCTGGTGAGACCGGGCGACTCGATGCCGAAAAGGTTGACCAAGCCGGCCACGCCATGGTCCTCGGGCCCCTGGATCATGAAATCGGCGGCGGGCTGGCCGGGCCCGGAAATCTTGGGTCGCATGCCGGCATAGCCGGGGAGCAAGGCACCGTCGGATAGCTCCGGCCAGTAGCGCCGGACTTCCGCATAAAAGGCGTCGCCGCGCGCGGGGTCGACGACGAGGTCATCGGGCGTATCGACCCATTGCACGTCAGGTCCGAACTTCGCCTGTCCACCCAGGTCGAGCGTGAGGTGCACGCCGAGGCCGGCCGCCTCGGGGACGGGGTAGATCAGACGGCTGAAGGGCGCACGGCCGGCCAAGGTGAAGTAGTTGCCCTTGGCGAAGTACGGCGTCGGTACGAGACTCGCGTTCAGGCCTTCGAAGCGCCGCGCCAGCGCCGGGGCGCCGAGGCCTGCTGCGTTGACCACGCTGCGACAACGCAGTTGCGTGCCGTCCGAGGCCTGGAGGACGATCGCGCCATCACGACACTCGGCACGTTGCACCGGCGACTTGAGCGCCACGACGCCACCCGCGTTCTCGAGTTCGCCCTGCAGGCTCAACATCAGTGCATGGCTGTCGACGATGCCGGTGCTTGGGGAATGCAGCGCCGCCATGCAGTGGAGCTTCGGCTCCATCTCGCGGACGGCATCGAGATCGAGCCATGAGAGATCGTCGACACCATTGACGACAGCCTTCGCGCGGATGGCCTCCAGTTCGCCAACCTGCGCCGCCGAGGTCGCGACGATGAGCTTGCCGCATCGCCTGAATGGCAGACCGCGCGCGTCCAGGTAGTCGTACAGAAGCCACTTGCCCTCGACACATAGCCGCGCCTTGAGGGAGCCCTTGGGGTAGTAGATGCCGGCGTGGATCACCTCGCTGTTGCGCGAACTGGTGCCGGTGCCGATGGCGCCCTCGCTCTCCAGCACGATGACCTCGCGACCCGCCAGCGCCAGTTCACGCGCGACGGCCAGTCCGACCACTCCGGCGCCGATGACGGCGCAATCAAATTCATCCATTGCCCGAGCTTAACCACGCAAGCACGCGGGCAACTACACCTTTTGCGGTGCGTCGGGCTCGGAGGGATCGGGTGTGGGTGCGACGGGGCCTTCGTCCGGCTCGACCGGCATGTCGGGTGGGTCCGGTGCGGGGGCTGTGGCCATGCCAGGGAATGGAACCATGACGAGTCTCCTTCGATGCGCGCTAGTTTGAACCCATTTGGGCGCATGCGACGAGCAGGCGTGACGAGACGTCGGCCCGGGCCGACATCGTGTGCTTGCGAAAGAAGAAATTTGGTGGGCGGTGGAGGTTTCGAACCTCCGACCCCAGCAGTGTGAATGCTGTGCTCTACCCCTGAGCTAACCGCCCTGATCGGAACCTGTGCAACCGCGTGGGTTGTTGGCACCGCCAGATTTGCTCCGCCGTTTCAAGCGGAGCCTCAGATTATGCCACAGAATTTTCAGTGACTTGCCGAAACAACGTGCGGCCGTTGCTGGCCTTGTCGAGCTGCAGCAACGCGGCCTCGTGCGCGGCGAGTTCCTGCTCGCCCGCCATCAGCACCGGCAAGGTGAACTGGCGCAGGTCGATGGCGACGACCGCGCCGATCTCCGGCTCGTCCTGGCCCACGTCGATCAGCAACGCATCCTGGCCGCGGGTGAGGTTGATGTAGACGTCGGCAAGCAGTTGCGCGTCGAGCTTCGCGCCGTGGAAGGTGCGGTTGGAGCGGTCCACGCCGTAGCGATCGCACAGCGCATCGAGCGAATTGCGCTTGCCGGGATACAGCTGCTTGGCCATGGCCAGCGTGTCGGTGACTTCGCTGACGAAGGTGTGCAGGGGCGGCAGGCCGGCCAGCTCGAGTTCCTTGTTGAGGAAGCCGACGTCGAAGGCCGCGTTGTGGATGATCAGCTCGGCGCCGCGCAGGTACTCGACCACGTCATTCGCGAGCGTGCTGAACTTGGGCTTGTCGCGCAGGAAGTCGGTGGTCAGGCCGTGCACCTTGAGCGCGTCTTCATGGCTCTCGCGCTCGGGGTTGAAGTAGATGTGCAGGTCGTTGCCGGTGAGCTTGCGTGCATACAGCTCGACGCAGCCGAGTTCAATCACCCGGTCGCCGTTGTCGGCGGACAGGCCGGTGGTTTCGGTGTCGAGGACGATCTGGCGCGTCATGCGTGCCCCCCGTCTCGGCACTTCGTGTCCTCGCCGCCGCCGGCGGGGGCGCGAGCTTGCTTGGGGCGGCCCTGCGCTGCGCTCATCAGTGATTTTCCTTGGCGTGGTTGATCGAATACTTCGGGATCTCGATGGTCACGTCCTGCTGCGCGAGGATGGCCTGGCAGCTCAGGCGCGATTGTGGTTCGAGCCCCCAGGCGCGGTCGAGCAAGTCCTCTTCGGCCTCGTCGGCTTCGTTGAGCGAATTGAGGCCCTGGCGCACGATCACGTGGCAGGTGGTGCAGGCGCAGCTCATGTCGCAGGCATGCTCGATGTTGATCTTGTGGTCGAGCAAAGCCTCGCAGATCGAGGTGCCGGTGGGCGCGCTGATTTCGGCGCCCTGCGGACAGTACTCGGCGTGGGGAAGGATCTTGATCGTGGGCATTCTTTTTTTCTAGAGAGACTCGAGCTTGCGGCCCGACAGCGCGCGCGCAATGCCCTGGTTCATGCGCTGCGCGGCAAAGGCTTCGGTACCGTCTGCAAGTGCCTTGGTGGCAGCTTCGACAATGGCCGCCTCTTCGGTGCCGCGTGCTTCGCGCAGCCCGTTCATCAGCGATTCGATTGCGGCGCGTTCATCGGCATCGAGCAGGTCGCCATCGGCATCGAGCGCGCTTTGCGTGGCGAGCAGCATGCGGTCCGCATCGACGCGTGCTTCGACGAGCGCGCGCGCCTGCATGTCGGCGGCGGCGGTGGTGAAGCTCTCTTGCAGCATCTTGGCGATCTGGTCGTCCGACAGGCCGTACGACGGCTTGACGGTGACATGCGCCTCCACGCCGCTGCCTTGCTCCTTCGCGCCCACGCTCAGCAGGCCATCCGCATCGACGGTGAAGGTCACGCGGATGCGCGCGGCGCCGGCGGCCATCGGCGGGATGCCGCGCAGCTCGAAGCGCGCGAGGCTGCGGCAGTCGGCCACCAGGTCGCGTTCGCCTTGCACCACGTGCAGCGCCAGCGCGGTCTGGCCGTCCTGGTAGGTGGTGAAGTCTTGCGCCATCGCAGTGGGGATGGTCTGGTTGCGGGGCACGATGCGCTCGACCAGGCCGCCCATGGTCTCGATGCCGAGGGACAGCGGGATGACGTCGAGCAGCAGCAGGTCGCCGGCGCCGCCATTGCCGGCCAGTTGGTTCGCCTGGATCGCGGCGCCGAGCGCGACGACCTCATCCGGATTGAGGTTGGTGAGCGGTTCGCGACCGAAGAACGTCGCCATTGCGCGGCGGATCTGCGGCATGCGCGTCGCACCGCCGACCAGCACGACACCCTTGAGGTCGTCCGGCTTTAGCTTCGCGTCGCGCAACGTCTTGCGCACGGCTGAAACGGTGCGGTCGGTGAGCGCCTTGGTCGCCGCGTCGAACTGCTCGCGCGTCAAGCGCTGGTTGATCGTCCCGACAGACAAGCCAGCGTGGAAGTTGACCGACTCGGTGCCGGTCAAGGCCTCCTTGGCCGCACGCGCGGCGATCAGCAACGCGGCCTTGTCCACGGCCGTATCGATCTCGAGGCCGGTTTGCGACAGCATGAAATCGGCCAGCGCATGGTCGTAGTCATCGCCACCCAGCGCGGAATCGCCACCCGTGGCAATCACCTCGAACACACCTTGCGTGAGCCGCAGGATCGAGATGTCAAAGGTGCCGCCACCGAGGTCGTACACCGCGTAAGCGCCTTCGCTGGCGTTGTCCAGGCCGTAGGCGATCGCGGCGGCGGTCGGCTCGCTGATGAGACGCAGCACGTTCAGCCCGGCCAGTTCGGCCGCATCCTTGGTCGCCTGGCGCTGGCCTTCGTCGAAGTAGGCCGGCACGGTGATGACGACGCCATAGAGGTCGTCATCGAAGCTGTCCTCGGCGCGATAGCGCAAGGTGGCCAGGATCTCAGCACTGATCTCCACCGGTGATTTCATGCCGGCGACGGTGTCGAGCTTGACCATGCCGCCTTCGTCCACCAGCGTGTAGGGCATCGCGTGGCGGTTGGCGATGTCCGCCATGCCGCGGCCCATCAGGCGCTTGGCGGAGGTGATGGTGTTGCCCGGGTCGTCCGTGCGTGCGGCCAGCGCGTCATAGCCGATCTGGCGCCGCTCACGGTCGAGGTAGCGCACCGCGGACGGCAACAGGATGCGGCCCTCCGCATCGGGGAGGCATTCGGCCACGCCGTTGCGGATGGAAGCGACGAGCGAATGCGTCGTGCCCAGGTCGATCCCGACCGCGATGCGTCGTTGATGCGGATCCGGCGCTTGGCCCGGTTCTGAAATCTGGAGCAGTGCCATCAGGCCTCCCGCCTGCGGGGCAACGAATGCGTGAAATGGTGAGCGTGGGGGCGGTTCATGTGTCTATTGTCCCCACTGTGCCGACTTGGCATCGATGTCTTCTGCGAAGCGCTCTATGAACATGAGGGCTCTGACCTGCCGGGCCGCGCCGGGGTAGTCGGCTTTCTCGTCGATCAGCCAGTCGAGTGACGACAGCGCCCGCACCCGGCTGGCATCCACCTCGTCGCGCAGCTTGTCCGCGCCGGTCTCGTCGTGGACCTCGTCGAGTTCCTCGCGCCATTCCATCTGCTGCATCAGGAAGTCGGCCGGCATGGCGGTGTTTTTCTCGGCATCGATCGGCGAGCCATTCAGGGCACACAGGTAGCTGGCCCGCTTGATCGGGTCTTTCAGCCGCTGGTAGGCCTCGTTGATACGCACCGACCACTGCATCGCCACGCGTTGCGCGGCCGCGCCCTGGGCGGCGAAGCGGTCGGGGTGCGCCTCGCGCTGGAGTTCCTTCCAGCGCGCGTCCAGCCTGCCGCGGTCCTGCGCGAACGTGGCGGGCACGTCGAACAGCTGGAAATCGGTGTCGTTGAGGTTCATCACACAAAAAAGCCGCTGACTTCGCAGCGGCGGCATCCATTCTTTTCCAGAACCGCCGCGGAACGGGCACTGCCGGGCCGCTGGCGGCGCCCCCGGCAGGGGGTTGGCGAAGCGAAACGAAGTGTCGCGCAGCCTGGGGGCAAGCTTAAATTCTGAAGCTCTCTCCGCAGCCGCAACGGTCGCGTTCGTTCGGGTTCAGGAACTTGAAACCTTCATTCAACCCTTCACGCACGAAGTCGAGCTGCGTGCCATCGATGTACGCCAGGCTCTTCGGATCGACCAGCACCTTCACGCCACGGTCCTCGAAAACGACATCCTCCGGCGCCAGTTCGTCCACGTACTCGAGCTTATAGGCCAGGCCCGAGCAGCCCGTGGTCTTGACGCCCAGCCGAACCCCCACACCCTTGCCCCGTTTGCCGAGATAGCGGGTGACATGGCGCGCGGCTGCTTCAGTGAGCGTCACAGCCATGTCAGTGCGTCGCTTCCGTCGCGGCCACGGCCGCGCCGTGTTTCGCCTTGTAGTCGTTGACGGCTGCCTTGATCGCGTCTTCCGCCAGGATCGAGCAGTGGATCTTCACCGGCGGCAGCGCCAGTTCCTCGGCGATCTGCGCGTTCTTCAACGCAGCCGCTTCGTCCAGCGTCTTGCCCTTGACCCATTCGGTCACGAGCGAGGACGAGGCGATGGCCGAGCCGCAGCCGTAGGTCTTGAAGCGCGCGTCCTCGATCACGCCGGTTTCGGCGTTGACCTTGATCTGCAGCTTCATGACGTCGCCGCAAGCCGGGGCGCCGACCATGCCGGTGCCTACCGTGTCGTCACCCTTTTCGAAGGAGCCGACGTTGCGCGGGTTTTCGTAGTGGTCGATGACCTTGGATGAATATGCCATGGGGTTACCTCTTTGCGTCTTGTTCGGTCAATGCGTCGATGTCAGTGGGCGGCCCACTGGATCGTGCTGATGTCGATGCCGTCCTTGAACATTTCCCACAGGGGGCTGAGTTCGCGCAGCTTCGCCACGTTGTGCTTGATGGTGGAGACCGCGTAGTCGATCTCTTCCTCGGTCGTGAAGCGGCCGATGGTCATGCGCAGGCTGCTGTGGGCCAATTCGTCGCTGCGGCCGAGGGCGCGCAGCACGTAGCTGGGCTCCAGGCTAGCCGAGGTGCAGGCCGAGCCCGACGACACCGCCAGGCCCTTGATGCCCATGATCAGCGATTCGCCTTCGACATAGTTGAAGCTCATGTTCAGGTTGTGCGGCACGCGGTGCTCGAGGTCGCCGTTGATGAAGACCTGTTCCACGTCCTTCAGGCCGTCCAGCAGGCGCTTTTGCAGCTTGGCCGCCTTGGCGATGTCCTCGTCCATCTCTAGCTTGGCAATGCGGAAGGCCTCGCCCATGCCGACGATCTGGTGCGTGGGCAGCGTGCCGGAGCGCATGCCGCGCTCGTGGCCGCCGCCGTGCATCTGTGCTTCCAGCCGCACGCGCGGCTTGCGGCGCACGTACAGCGCACCGATGCCCTTGGGGCCATAGGTCTTGTGCGAGGCCAGGCTCATCAGGTCGATCGGCAGCTTGGCCATGTCGATGTGGACCTTGCCGGTGGCTTGGGCAGCGTCGACGTGGAAGATCACGCCCTTTTCGCGACAGGCATTGCCCAGCGCGACCACGTCCTGGATGACGCCGATCTCGTTGTTCACGAACATGACGCTGGCGAGGATGGTGTCGGGACGGATCGCCGCCTTGAACTTTTCCAGGTCGAGCAGGCCGTTTTCCTCGACGTCGAGGTAGGTGACTTCGAAGCCCTGCCGCTCCAGCTCGCGCATGGTGTCGAGGATGGCCTTGTGCTCCGTCTTCACCGTGATCAGGTGCTTGCCCTTGCCCTTGTAGAAGTGCGCCGCACCCTTGAGGGCCAGGTTGTTCGACTCGGTGGCGCCGGAAGTCCAGACGATCTCGCGCGGGTCGGCGCCGATCAGGTCGGCGACTTCGCCGCGGGCTTTCTCGACCGCTTCCTCGGCTTCCCAGCCCCAGGCGTGGCTTCGGGATGCGGGGTTGCCGAAGTGCTCGCGCAGCCAGGGGATCATCGCGTCGACGACGCGCGGGTCCACCGGCGTGGTGGCGCCGTAGTCAAGGTAGATCGGGAAATGAGGCGTAGCGTCCATGGCTGGCTTGGGCTGGCGAAGGATGGAAGATGGGTGAATTCGGGGGTGCCGGCACCCGCGGGCGCCGGCTGGATCATCAGGACTTGGCGAAGACGTTTCCGAGGGCGAACACCGAGTTCGGCGCGTTGACACGGATCGGCTTGACCACCGGCTGCGGCGAAATGGCGCGCTTGACGACCGGCTTGTTCTCGACCTGCACGCCCTTGGCGAGTTGGTCGTCGACCAGCTTCTGCAGCGTGACCGAGTCCAGGAACTCGACCATGCGCTGGTTCAGCGAGGCCCACAGCTCGTGCGTCATGCAGCGGCCGGCCTCACCGAGGCAGTTTTCCTTGCCGCCGCACTGGGTGGCGTCGATGGGTTCGTCGACCGACACGATGATATCGGCCACGGTGATCTCGGAGGCCTTGCGGCCCAGCGAGTAGCCGCCGCCGGGGCCACGGGTGGATTCCACCAGTTCATGGCGACGCAGCTTGCCGAAGAGCTGTTCCAGGTAGGACAGCGAAATCTGTTGCCGCTGGCTGATCGCAGCCAGCGTGACCGGACCGGTGTTCTGGCGCAGGGCCAGGTCGATCATCGCGGTGACCGCAAAACGGCCCTTGGTTGTGAGGCGCATCGCAAGCTCCTTGTGTGCTTACCGTTGAATGGACACCGTGCCGGGTAGGCTCGGCAACGTCGTCTCCGCCCTGCCCGACCCAAAACCATTGGTGTTGCCATCTGGTTGGAGCCGGCCCTTCATCTGGAGTTCGTTGGTTGTTGACTATTTCTGTCAACTATACCAGAAAGCCCTCCGTCTCGCTCGGGTAAACCCCGATTCGCCGGTGAGACAGTGGTCAGGCGCGCGAATCTCCGGGCGTCAGCACGGCGATGTTGTCGCTACCGCGGGCGCCGAACGCTTGCTCGCGCAGCAGCGCCAGTTGGTCGCGCACGCGGGCGGCCTTCTCGAATTCGAGGTTCCTGGCGTGCTCGAGCATGAGCTTCTCCAGCCGCTTGATTTCGCGCGAGACGTCCTTCTCGCTCATGTCCTCGACCTTGGCGCGCTCCAGCTCCTGCTTGGCCATTTCCTTGCCGGTCTTCTCGCTGTAGACGCCATCGATGAGGTCGCGCACCTGCTTGACGATGCTGCGCGGCGTGATGCCGTTCGCCTCGTTGTGGGCGATCTGGCGGGCGCGGCGGCGTTCGGTCTCGCCGATGGCCTTGCGCATCGAGTCGGTCATCTTGTCGGCATAGAGGATCGCCTTGCCGTTCAGGTTTCGGGCCGCGCGGCCGATGGTCTGGATCAGCGAGCGCTCGGCGCGCAGGAAGCCTTCCTTGTCGGCGTCGAGGATGGCCACCAGCGACACCTCGGGGATGTCGAGACCCTCGCGCAGCAGGTTGATGCCAACCAGCACATCGAACGAGCCCAGGCGCAGGTCGCGCAGGATTTCCACGCGCTCCACCGTGTCGATGTCGCTGTGCAGGTAGCGCACCTTGACGCCGTTGTCGCTCAGG
The DNA here is from genome assembly GCF_037889975.1 of Variovorax rhizosphaerae. Classification (NCBI taxonomy): domain Bacteria; kingdom Pseudomonadati; phylum Pseudomonadota; class Betaproteobacteria; order Burkholderiales; family Comamonadaceae; genus Variovorax; species Variovorax rhizosphaerae. Next base: position 86,213 of record NZ_JBBKZT010000023.1, read on the forward strand.
TAATCGGTGAGCTGCTCGGCCATGCGCTTGGTCAACGTGGTGATCAGCACGCGTTCGCTCTTCTCGACGCGCAGGCGGATCTCGCCGAGCACATCGTCGACCTGGTGCGTGGCGGGGCGCACTTCGACTTCGGGGTCGATCAGGCCCGTCGGGCGCACCAGCTGCTCGACGACATTGCCGGCATGGTCCTTCTCGTACTGCGCGGGCGTGGCGGAGACGAAGATCGCCTGCCGCATGCGCGTCTCGAATTCGTCGAACTTGAGCGGCCGGTTGTCCAGCGCCGACGGCAGGCGGAAGCCGTACTCGACCAGCGTGGTCTTGCGGGCGCGGTCGCCGTTGTACATGCCGCCGAGCTGGCCGATCATCTGGTGGCTCTCGTCGAGGAACATCAGCGCGTCCTTCGGCAGGTAGTCGGTCAGCGTGGCGGGCGGATCGCCGGGTGCGCCGCCGGAGAGATGGCGCGAGTAGTTCTCGATGCCCTTGCAATGGCCGATCTCGGCGAGCATCTCCAGGTCGAAGCGCGTGCGCTGCTCCAACCGTTGCGCCTCGACCAGCTTGCCGGCGCCGACCAGTTCCTTGAGCCGGCCGGCCAGCTCGATCTTGATGGTCTCAACGGCGGTCATCACTTTGTCGCGCGGCGTCACGTAGTGGCTCGACGGGTAGACGGTGAAGCGTGGGATCTTCTGGCGGATGCGGCCGGTGAGCGGGTCGAACAACTGCAGCGTCTCGATCTCGTCGTCGAAGAGCTCGATGCGAATGGCGAGCTCGCTGTGCTCGGCCGGGAAGATGTCGATGGTGTCGCCGCGCACGCGGAAAGTGCCACGCGAAAAATCCTGCTCGTTGCGCGTGTACTGCATGCGGATCAGCCGGCTGATCACGTCGCGCTGGCCGATCTTGTCGCCCACCCGCATGATGAAGCGCATCTGCGTGTAGTCCTCGGGCGTGCCGATGCCGTAGATGGCACTCACCGTGGCCACGATCACCGTGTCGCGCCGCTCCAGCACACTCTTGGTGGCCGACAGGCGCATCTGCTCGATGTGCTCGTTGATGGACGAGTCCTTCTCGATGAACAGGTCGCGCTGCGGGACGTAGGCCTCGGGCTGGTAGTAGTCGTAGTAGCTGACGAAGTATTCGATCGCGTTGTGCGGGAAGAACTCGCGAAACTCGCTGTAGAGCTGCGCGGCCAGCGTCTTGTTGGGCGCGAACACGATGGCCGGGCGGCCGAGGCGCGCGATCACGTTGGCCATGGTGAAGGTCTTGCCGGAGCCCGTGACGCCGAGCAAGGTCTGGAACACCTCGCCGTCTTCCACGCCTGTGACCAGGCCTTCGATGGCAGTCGGCTGGTCGCCCGCCGGCGGATAGGGCTGGAACAGCTCGAAAGGCGACCCTGGAAACTTGACGAACTCGCCCTCTTTCACAGGGCCGACAGGCTCGGCATGTTGCCGTTCGGGGATGACTTCGGTGATTTCAGGCATGGGTTCGGGAAGAAATGCGGCCCGGTCGGTAAAATTCAAGCGAACTCGTTAGGCTAACCGAGTACGCCGCCTCCGTGCAGGCGTGCGGGCCCCGAGCACATGCGCAAACCTGGGCGACACCCGGTTGCATCGAATCTCACCCGAAGGACTTTTCTCCATGTCACTGTTCACCGCCGTCGAAATGGCGCCGCGCGACCCGATCCTGGGCCTCAACGAACAATTTGCCGCCGACACCAACCCCAACAAGGTCAACCTGGGCGTCGGCGTCTACTACGACGACAACGGCAAGCTTCCGCTGCTGAACTGCGTGAAAGACGCGGAAGCCGACATGATGAAGGCGCAGACGGCGCGCGGCTACCTGCCGATCGACGGCATCGTGGCCTATGACAACGCGGTCAAGGGCCTGGTGTTCGGCGCGGACAGCGAACCGGTCCAGTCCGGCCGCGTAGCGACCATCCAGGCCATCGGCGGGACCGGCGGTCTCAAGGTCGGCGCGGACTTCCTGAAGAAGCTCAGCCCGAACGCCACCGTGCTCATCAGCGACCCGAGCTGGGAAAACCACCGCGCGCTGTTCACCAACGCCGGCTTCCCGGTCGAGTCGTATCCATACTACGACGCGGCCACGCGTGGCATCGATTTCTACGGCATGCTGGCCGCGCTGAAGGCTGCTGCCCCAGGCACTATCGTCGTGCTGCACGCCTGCTGCCACAACCCGACGGGCTATGACATCACCGCCGCGCAGTGGGACCAGGTCATCGAAGCCGTCAAGGAACGGAACCTCACGCCTTTCCTCGATATGGCGTACCAGGGCTTCGGCAACGGCATCGCCGAGGACGGCGCGGTGATCGGCAAGTTCGTCGAGGCCGGGCTGACCTTCTTCGTCTCGACCTCGTTCTCGAAGAGCTTCAGCCTGTACGGCGAGCGCGTCGGCGCCCTGTCGGTGTTGTGCGAGAGCAAGGAAGAAGCCGCGCGCGTGCTGTCGCAACTCAAGATCGCGATCCGCACCAACTACAGCAACCCGCCGATCCACGGCGGCGCCGTGGTCGCGGCCGTGCTGAACGACCCGGCTCGCCGCGCGGTCTGGGAGGCCGAACTGGCCGAAATGCGTGTCCGCATCAAGGCCATGCGCCAGAAGTTCGTCGACGGGCTCAAGGCTGCTGGCGTGCAGCAGGACATGAGCTTCATCACGACGCAGATCGGCATGTTCAGCTACTCCGGCCTCAGCAAGGACCAGATGGTGCGCCTGCGCAACGAATTCGGTGTCTACGGGACGGACACCGGCCGCATGTGCGTGGCCGCGCTGAACAGCAAGAACATCGAATATGTGTGCAAATGTGTCGCGCAGGTGATTTAAACAATCGCGATTGGTAGGTTTCACCTACACGCATCGTGGCGCACGCTGATACATTGCACTGCAACATTTACATAACAGGGTGCCCATGATGCTCTACCAGCTCTACGAAGCTCAACGCTCCTTGATGGAGCCGTTCTCGGACTTCGCGCAAGCCGCCTCCAAACTCTATGCGCCCGGCGCCGTCTGGGGCCAGTTGCCGATGGCGCAGCGCATGGCCGCCGGCTACGACTTGCTATACCGCTTGGGCAAGGACTACGAAAAACCCGAGTTCAACATCAAGAGCGTCAAGGTCGAAGGCGACGAGGTCGTGATCCAGGAGGTCATCGAACTCGACAAGCCCTTCTGCGAGTTGCGCCGCTTCAAGCGCTTCACCGACGACCCGCACACCTTGCAGACGCTGAAGACGCAGCCGGTGGTGCTGGTGGTGGCGCCGCTCTCGGGCCACTACTCGACGCTGTTGCGAGATACCGTGCGCACCCTGCTGCAGGGCCACAAGGTCTACATCACGGACTGGAAGAACGCGCGCATCGTGCCTTTGTCCGAAGGCGCGTTCCACCTGGACGACTACGTCAACTACGTGCAGGAATTCATCCGCCTGCTGCAGTCCGAATACGGCAACTGCCACGTGGTGAGCGTGTGCCAGCCGACGGTGCCGGTTCTGGCCGCCATCTCGCTGATGGCCAGCCGCGGCGAACAGACGCCGCTCACGATGACCATGATGGGCGGGCCCATCGACGCGCGCAAGTCGCCGACGGCGGTGAACAACCTCGCCACGAACAAGAGCTTCGAGTGGTTCGAGAACAACGTGATCTACCGCGTGCCGCAAGGCTTCCCGGGCGAAGGCCGACGCGTGTATCCGGGCTTCCTGCAGCACACCGGCTTCGTCGCGATGAACCCGGACCGCCATGCCAGCAGCCACTACGACTACTTCAAGGACCTGATCAAGGGCGACGACGCGAGCGCCGAGGCGCACCGCAAGTTCTACGACGAGTACAACGCCGTGCTGGACATGGACGCGGACTACTATCTGGAAACCATCCGCACGGTGTTCCAGGAGTTCGGCCTGGTCAATGGCACCTGGGACGTGAAGAACCCGCAAGGCGAGATCGAACGCGTGCGGCCGCAGGACATCCGAAACACCGCGCTGCTGACCGTCGAAGGCGAGTTGGACGACATCTCGGGCTCGGGCCAGACCAAGGCGGCGCATGAACTGTGCACCGGCGTCCCGGCGGAGCAGCAGGAGCACTACGAAGTCAAGGGCGCGGGCCACTATGGCATCTTCAGCGGTCGCCGCTGGCGCGACCTGGTGTACCCGAAGGCCGCGGCCTTCATCGCGGCGCATGACCAACCGCAGAAGCGCGCGGGCTCGACCACGCGCATCACGGCCGAAGACACCATCCGCGCACCGAAGAGGCGTGTGGCGCAAGCGGCTGCGAAGGCTGTGCGCAAGACCACGGTTGCGACAAAGGCCGCGGGCAAACCTGCCGCGCCGGCCAGGACGCGCCGCGCTGCGCGCTGACCACCCGCGCGAGTCCGCCATGACTCCGTTGGCAGTGCGCATCCACGCCGCGCTGCCGCAGACGCAGTGCACCCGCTGCGGCTACCCCGATTGCGCCGGTTACGCCGAGGCGGTCGCGAGCGGCGAGGCGGGCATCCACCAATGCCCGCCGGGCGGCGCCGAAGGCATCGAGCGACTGGCCGCCATCACGGGCCAGCCTGTGCGCCCGCTGGGGGCGGAGTTCGGCGCTGAAGGGCCGCGCCGCATGGCCGTGATCGACGAGGCTTGGTGCATCGGTTGCACGTTGTGCCTGGACGCCTGCCCGACCGATGCCATCCTGGGCATCCACAAGCGCATGCACACCGTCATCGAGCCGCATTGCACCGGCTGCGAGTTGTGCATTCCGGTGTGCCCGGTCGACTGCATTTCGCTCGAGGATGTGACACCGGGACGCAGCGGCTGGCAGGCCTGGTCGCAACGGCAGGCCGACGAGGCGCTGAAACGCTATAGCCTCCATGCGGTCCACCGCCCGGCGCGCGGACAGCAAGATTTGATTGAACCCGACGAAGCGCCCGCGCCCGCCGAGGACCGCAAGCGCGCCATCGTCGAAGCGGCCCTGGCGCGTGCGCGCGCCGCCGCCGCGCGTGCCCCAGCGAGAAAGCCATGACCATCGACACCCTGCTGCTCTTCACCCTCACCTCCCTGCTGCTCGCGGTCACGCCGGGGCCGACCATGTTGTTGGCGCTGTCGAACGGGATCTCGGGCGGCATGCGACGCGCGGGCTGGGGCATTGCGGGTGCTTCGATGGGGAGCATCACAGTGATCTCCGCGGTGGCGTTGGGCCTCGGCTCGTTGCTGGAGGCGTCGGAGTTGCTGTTCAACGCGCTGCGTGTGGCGGGTGTGATCTACCTCATGTGGCTCGGCGTGAAGCTCTGGCGCACGCCGCCGCCGGACGTGCAGGCGGCGCTTGCTGAGCAGGGTGAGTCGCCGCAAGGCGGACGTGCTTTGCTCCGCAGCCTGGCGGTGGCGTTGTCGAATCCGAAGTCGGTGCTGTTCTTCGCGGCGTTCCTGCCGCAGTTCATCGATACGGCGCAGCCACAGGTGCATCAATACATGGTGCTCGGCGCGATCTTCGTGGTGCTGGACACCTGCGTGATGCTGGCCTATGCGGGCGCCGGCACGCAGGCCGTGCGCTGGCTGTCGAAGCGCAGCTTGCAGCGGCTCAACCGCGGCTGCGCGGCGGGGATGTGGGCGTTGGCGGCCATGCTGGCCTTCTGGCGCCGACCCGGCGTCTGAACGGCTTGGGCGTTCAGGCCCGAGGCTTCCATAGCAGCAAGAGTACGCCCGACAGCACGACCGTGACCGCGCCCCACTCGAAAGGCGTGACCGTCTCGCCCGCGATCAGCACGCCCAGCAGCATGGCGATGACCGGGTTGACGAAGGTGTAGCTCGACGCCAGTGCGGCGGACGCGCGGGCCAGCAGGACCATGTACGCGTTGAACGCGATCAGCGAGCCGAACACCACGAGATAGAGCCAGGCCGCGATGGCCAGCGGCTGCGGCGGCCAAGTGAAGGACTCGCCGTGCAATGCCGACAGCAACATCAGCACCACGCCACCGCAGATCATCTCGCTGGCAAAGCCCATCGCGCCATCGGCCAGCGGCAGGGTGCGCTGGCTCAACACGCTCCCCACCGACCAGCAGATGCAGGCCGTCGCGATGGCCACCAGGCCGGAAGGCGAGGCCTGGAAGCCGCTGCCCTGCGTCAACAGCAGCACGCCCGCCAGCCCCAGCGCAATGCCGAGGGCTTCGAGCTTGCGAGGCACAACGCCCCAGAACAGGTTCAGCAGCGCGATCATGAGCGGCACGACGGCAATGAAAGCCACGACCAGCCCGGAGCCCACCGACACCTCGGCAAATGCAGTCCCGCCCATGCCACCGCCCAGCATCAGTCCGCCGATGACCAGTGCGTTGCGCCACTGCAAGCGCGTCGGCCATGCTGCCCCACGCCAACGCATCCATGCGGCCAGCAAGGCGCCCGCGACCAGGAAGCGCGTGCCCATTTGCAGAAAGGGCGCGAAGCTCAGCAGCGCGTATTTGATGGCCAGGTAGGTCGAGCCCCAGACCAGCCAGGTGGCGGCGAGGCACAACACCAGCAGTGGTGGCAGGCCGGCGCGCGAGGGGACTGGCGCCAACTTGTCCGCGGGAGTGAGTGAGTTCAAGACAGGCATCCGGATCGTCCAAGGCAGGGAGGATATGCCTCCAATGCTATGAAGGTCGAGCGCACCAAACCATGTGCGATTCACGGTCCTTGATCCAGAATGCCGTCAATTCAAAGGAGATTCATGGACACGACCTTGAACCCCGCCTTGGACGCGTACGACACGCGCATCCTTGCCGAACTGCAGGCCGATGCGCGCCTGACGATGGCCGAACTGGGCCGCCGCGTCCACCTGAGCCAACCGGCGGTCACCGAACGCGTGCGCAAGCTCGAAGCGTGCGGCGTGATCAGTGGCTATCGCGCGACGGTGGACCTGTCGAAGCTCGGCTATGGCATCCGCGCCATCATCCGCGTCGGGCGCGCGGAGTACGCGCGCGTCGTGAAGCTGGTGCAGCAGACGCCGGAATGCATCAATGCTTATAACGTGACGGGGGACGACAGCTGGGTGTTGGAGATCGCGGTGATCGACGTGGCGCACCTCGATGCGGTGGTGACGAAGTTCTGCCTGCTGACGGAGACGGCGACTTCGATCATCCTGAATCCGGCGCGGGAGCACCAGGCGATGCTGCCGCCGCAGAGATCAGATGTGAAGCCGCCGATCCGGAAAGTGACGAACGCATGAGATTTCGCTCTCCCCCAGGTCGCTGCGCACTTCGTGCGCGACTCCACCTCACGAGGGGCAACACCAACGGCCCGGCAAGGCCGGTTTCGTGAAGATGTTGCTCCTCCCCAGGTTGGACTCACTTCGTGTAGTCCGCCCAACCCCCACCGGGGGGCAACACCAACGGCCCGGCAAAGCCGCTTCGGTGGTGTTTCACGAACGAAGAATCAAAGGGCTGGCGTTGAACTCAGGGCGGTGAATGACGCGACCACTTCGGGCGGTGCCTGGACGAGTTCGATCAGCACACCTTCGCCCGCGATCGGGAACTCCTCATTCGCCTTCGGATGCAGGAAGCAGATGTCGAAACCCGCCGCGCCCTTGCGGATGCCGCCCGGCGCAAAGCGCACACCCTTGGCACTCAGCCACTCGACTGCGATGGGCAGGTCATCGATCCACAGCCCGATATGGTTGAGCGGCGTGGTCTGCACCGCGGGCTTCTTGTCGGGATCCAGCGGCTGCATCAGGTCGACTTCGACCTTGAACGGGCCGCTGCCGATGGCGCAGATGTCTTCGTCGACGTTCTCGCGCTCGCTGCGGAAGGTGCCGGTGACTTCCAGGCCGAGCATCTCGACCCAGAGCTTCTGCAACTTGACCTTGTCCGGCCCGCCGATGGCGATCTGCTGGACGCCCAGCACCTTGAACGGACGCAACGCGCTCATGCTTGTGCTCATGCGAACTCCAGGATCACCTGATCCACCGCCAGCGACTCGCCCTTGTCCGCCGAGATCTTGCCGACGACGCCGTCCTGCGAGGCGAACAACACGTTCTCCATCTTCATCGCCTCGATGACTGCGAGCTTCTCGCCCGCCTGCACCTGCTGGCCCGGCTTCACGGCCACTTCGACGAGCAGCCCGGGCATCGGCGACATGAGGTATTTGCTGAGGTCCGGTGGTGCCTTGTACGGCATGAGCTTCTGCAGGCGTGCGCCGAGCGGCGACAGCACCATGGCCTCGATCTGCGTGCCGTTGTGCGACACGCGCAGCGCCAGCGGGTTTTTTCCGGCACCGCGCTCGACCTGGGCGGTGAAGGGTTTGTCGTTGACCGTGCCTTCGATGCGCACGCTGCCGAGTTGCGCCGTGCTGCAGATGCGGTAGGTGTTGTCGCCCACCTGCACCGCGCTGCAGCCGGTCTTGCCATGGAAATCGGTAACCGAGACGGGCGTGTGCACATGCTCGCCCTTCTGCCCGAGCGTGACCACGACGAACTTCTCGCCGACCTTCACGCCATGGCCATCCAGCTGGCCGCTGATGCCCGAGGCACGGGCGCGGTAGCGGCGGTTCATGAAGGCCGCCAGCGCGACCAGGAAGTTCGGGTCGTCGTGCGGCACGTCTTCCGCATGGAAGCCC
>NZ_JBBKZT010000024.1:0-93951 GCF_037889975.1 Variovorax rhizosphaerae
CAACAGCGTGCGCCTGCACTCCAAACTGGGCAACTTGCCGCCCAATGCCTTCGAGCAGCAATTGGCAATCAAACAACCTATCGCAGTGTCTGAAAAAACTTGACCAGCACAAAGCGTCATGATGCTGACGCACATGTCCGCCGTCGCGACCAATCCGCACATGTACAAGTCCGTGCCCTACGACTCATTGAAGGATTTCGAGGCGGTGGGATTGCTCGGCGACCTTCCCTTTGTGCTGGTGTGCAATCCCTCGATGCCCTTTAGCAACCTGGAGCAACTGGTGCGCTACGCCAAGGAGAATCCGGGCAAGCTGACGAATGCGTCGTCGGGCAACGGCACGGTCTCGCACCTCGCCATGGAAGACTTCAAGCGCCGTGCGGGCATCGACATCCTGCATGTGCCATACAAGGGCAGCGGCCCCGGCCTGACGGACGTGGTTGCGGGGCAGGTGTCGCTGGCTTTGGAGACGGCAGCGGCAGTGCAGCCTTTTGTCCAATCCGGTCGACTCAAGGCGCTGGGCGTTGGCACGAGCACGCGGCTGAGCACGATGCCCAACGTGCCGACCATCGCGGAGCAAGGCTTCAAGGACTTCAGCGCGGTCACTTGGCTGATGCTCGTCTATCCTGCCGGCACGAACGGCCAGTTGGTGGCGAGCACGTTCACGGCGATGAACAAGGTCATGCAGACGCCTGAGGTCGATGCGCGAATGCGGCAGATCGGTGCCGTCCCGAGGTTCAGCAAGAGCCCGGCGGAAGCAACCGCTTTCATTCGGAGCGAGTACGCCCACTGGGGCGAGGCGGTCAAGCGCAGTGGCGTTCAGCTCGACTAGAAGGCGCGGGACTGCTGATCTCACGAGCCGTGCCCAACCTCAGGAATCAGCCCCCGGAGGCAAGCCACATGATCTCCGGCCTCGGCCGCGGCTGCCCGGGAGGAACCTGCGCCGGATGCCCAAGCACGATGGCGACCTCCGGGTCATAGCCTTTCGGAATGCCATCAAGTCGCGACGCAGGGGAAACTGCTTGTATGGGCGAATTGAGCGCCGCGCGCGAACGGCTTCAAGTGCATCCATGTCCGCCTCCGAAAGTTGTGATTCACCGCTCACGCAGACGCCGGATCTCCTGCAGCGTCAGCGCGCAGACCTCCTCCGGGGCAAGCCTTGCGCCTTGATCGATCATGACTTCTATGGCGGCGCCCTCTAGAAGTCGATCTGGATACTGGCTTCCTTGACCGCCTTGCCAATCTTCACCAGATCCTCTCGGATGAGTTGTCGAAACTGTTCGGGATTCGACTTGTTCGCGATGAATGACAGCTCATCGAACTTGGCTTTGAGCGCAGGTGATTCGACCGCCTTTGCAATTTCAGCGTTCAGCCGGTTGGTGACCGCGGCCGGCATATCGGCCGGCCCCCAGATGCCATACCAGGAAAGCAGTTCGAAACCCGGAACCCCGCTCTCTGAGACGGTCGGGACATCAGGCATGTTGGGCACCCGCGTCTTGCTCGTGACAGCCAGCGCCCGCAAGCGACCGGCCTGCACGAACGAGCGGACGCCGGGCATTGGCGAGGCGGCGGCGGACACATGCCCGCCAACAACATCGGTCAACTGCGGCACCGCTCCCTTGTACGCAACGATCTCCATCTTGAGCTTCAACGCACGATTGAGCATCTCTTCACTCAGATGGCTCGTCGTTCCGAGGCCAGAGGTCGCCCATGTGTACTTGTTGGGATTTGCCTTGACCAGCGTCGCAAACTCACCCAGATTCCTTGCCGGGATGTCGTTGTTGACGGCAACGACCAACGGCACATAGCCGATCTGCCCGATCGGCGTGAAGTCCTTCTCGGCGTCGTAGCTCTTCTTGGACAGGACAAGCGGCAAGTAGACCTGGCTCGACGCATTGAAAAGAAGCGTGTACCCGTCGGCCTTGGCCTTCTTGACATTCAGCGAGCCGAGCACCCCCGAGGCGCCAGGGGTGTTCTCGATGATGATCGGCTGTCCCAACTGCCGTTGCAACTGGTCCGCAACCATGCGACCGATGTTGTCGATCGAGCCCCCCGGTGTATAGGGGATCACCATCTTGATGGGCTTGTTGGGATAGTCATCGGCGCTGCAGATCTGGGCGCTCGCAATGGCGATTCCCAGCAGCGCGAACTTCGACAACGAGCGGATTTTCTTGAGCATTGAATGTCTCCGGGACTTATTTGGATTGGTAGGCAGCTTCAGATTGAGCGCGGGCCGGGAACGGCGTTCGGCAGCATCGAATCACCGTTTCTGGTCGGGCGTGACCTTGGTGCGAAGGCAATAGGCAGAACGTGCAAACGCAGCGATGGCATCGCTCATCGCCCGGGGTTGTTCCGGGGCCATCGCGTGACCTGCATCCCGGATGGTTTGAACCGTTACCCGGTCGCCCAACATGGGCTTCATCACATTGGGAATGACCACGGCGTCATGCTCGGCCTGCAGGTCGAGGATCGGCACGCTCGCGCCCCCTGAGAAATAGTCGTCCACAGGCGTCACTGCGCGCGCTCGGCCCTGTGCGTCATGCGCCGCGGGAAACCAGCCGTCGAGCCACACGCTCGGGTCGTGCCCTGGCGCGAAGAAGGCCTTGCGGAGGCACTCGGTGCGTTGCTCGTTCGACAGGGACAGGTCACCGGCTCCGTCGATGGCGTCGCGCAACCGGCTGTACGGCTTTTCCGTCGAGCCTGGAGGAAGCTTGCCCGCTGAGGCCGCCGCCATGACGATGCCGCACACGAGGTCGGGACGATCCGCCGCCAAGGTGCGCGCCGGCTGGCTGCCCCATGCATGTCCGACGACGACGATCGGCCCTGTTGCTTCGTGGTCGAGCACGGCCGCCACGTCGCGAGCGAAATCATGGAGGTCCAGGTTCTCCATCGACCCGCGGCTGCGGCCGACGCCCCGCGGTTCAGGGCGCAGCACGCGAAAGCCTTCGTCAACAAGGAGCGCGGCAACGACGTCGTAGTCCCGGCCGGATCGTGCGAGCGACGGCAGGATGCAGATCACGGGGCCTGCTCCTTCGTCGTTGAATTCGATCTCGATGGTCGCGCTGGCGTTCGCCGCGCAATACGACACCAGCTTGTTCAGGCGCGCTCCCGCTCGGGCGCTGTTCGAAGTTTCTTGATTGGGCATGGCCGAGAGTCTCAGCCGGGCAGGCTCGATCGGTAACTGCCTGAGCCCTATATCAGCTATGCCTGATAGCTATGCCTGAAGTCGAGTTCCTGGAGCAGTTGTGCTGTGCCACGGGTAAGTCGGGTCGCGGGGCGCGCCATCGGCGTCGCAAGAACCAAGGCATTCCAGATACTCGGCGGCCCGATCGGGGCACATGGCAAAGGATCGTCACCGGCGGTGCCCAACGCGCTTTCCGGAAGGATCGTGCACCCCACTCCGGTAGCGACCAACCCGAGCACGGTACGGACCGCGCCGACTTCGGCAAGTACCTGAAGCTGTATCTGGCGCGGGCCCAGCACGGAGTCGAGCAAGTGGCGAATCGCATTCGGCGCACTCGGCAACACCATCGGGTAGTTGGCAAGCGCGGACAACCCGACCTTCGCCGGAAGCTTGCTCTTGGGCGGTGCCACCAGCCAGAGCTTCTCCCGCATCAAGGGCTGGAACGCAAGCTGGGGTGTCGGCGCCGGATCGAAGAGCAGTGCCAGATCCAGCCGCCCTGCGATGAGAGACTCTCGCAAGGCCACGCTCAGGCCCTCGAGCACGGTGATCACCGCCCGCGGGAACTTTTCCCTGAACCGCTGGATGAGCGGCGTGCTCAGGCCCAACGCGACGCGGGGCGGCATGCCCACGACGATGCGTCCGCCCGGACTTTCGTCCATCTCCCGCAATTCGTCCCGGGCGCGGCGTGAGATGTCCAGCATCGCCCTCGCGTGGACGAGCAATGCTTCCCCCGCGTCCGTGGTGTTGACGCCGCGCCCGGTTCTCACCAGCAGGCGTTGCCCCAGATCGGCTTCGAGCAGCGCAATCTGCCTGCTGAGACTCGGCTGCGCGAGATCCAGCGCCACCGCCCCGCGACTGAAACTGCCCGAATCGACCACGGTCACGAAGTACAGAAGTTGGCGAAGCTCCATAGCCGTTCAGCATAGCTGATATAGGAGTGATGTCCTTACCCTTTGAGCCCCCGGTTGGGAAACTGACGCCATGACATCAACCCTCCCACCTGGGGCCTGCAATGCCCACTGCCACGTCTTCGGGCCGCGAACGCGCTTTCCGTATGCCTCGGACGCCACGTTCGTCCCCAAGGAAGACGCGCCGAAGGAAGACCTCTGCGCGTTGAACGACCGGCTCGGACTCGAACGCTGCGTCGTGGTGCAGTCGGCCTGTCACGGCTTCGATAACCGTGCCACCGAAGACGCTGTCGCATCACGGCCATCAACGTACCGCGCCATTGCACTTCTCCCGACAGATACCCCCAGCGTAGAGTTGGAGCGGCTGAACGCCGCAGGATTTCGCGGCGTCAGGTTCAACTTCATGGGGCATCTGGGGCGGCACACGCCAATCGAGGACGTCCTGTCATTGGCGAGCCGCTTTGCGCCGTTGGGCTGGCATCTGCAGATTCACGGCGACCCGGCACTTCTCACCAACCTTGCGCCTGCATTGCGTCAATCCCCGACGCCGGTTGTCATCGACCACATCGGCCGGATCGATGCGTCGCGGGGCGTCGCCCAGCCGGACTTCCAGGCGCTGCTGCGCTTGATGTCCGAGGAGCGCTTCTGGGTCAAGGTCAGCGGCATGGACCGCATCACCCGGCTCGGCCCGCCCTACGCAGACGCACAGCCCTTTGCCCGCACGCTCGTCACGGAATTCGGTGATCGCGTGGTCTGGGGCAACGACTGGCCACATCCCAACCACGTAGGCCCCTTGCCCGACGAGCAACAGCTTGTGGACCTCATTGCCGAGATCGCACCGACGCAAGCCGCGCGCCACGCGCTTCTCGTCAGCAACCCCGAACGTCTATATCAATTTGGAGACAGAACATGAGCCTTCGATTCAACAACAAAGTGGCCATCGTGACCGGCGCCGGATGCGTCGGCGCCGGCTGGGGCAATGGCCGTGCCATTGCGGTCCGTCTGGCTGAAGAGGGCGCCAAGGTGCTGGCGGTCGACCGGGATCGCGCACGGCTTGACGAAACCCTCGAGTTGGCGGGCGACGCGCGTGCATCCATCACGCCCTGGGTGTGCGACGTGACGAGCAGCGAAAGCGTGGCCGCAATGGCCGCGGCCTGCCTGGACGCCTACGGCACGATCGACATCCTCATCAATAACGTGGGCGGTTCTGCCGCCGGTGGACCGGTGGAGTTGGCCGAGGAGGCGTGGGATTCCCAGATCGACATCAACCTCAAGAGCGTGTTCCTGACGTGCAAGCATGTGCTGCCGACGATGCTCGCGAAGGGAGCCGGTTCCATCGTCAACATCTCTTCGACGTCCGGCATGCGTTGGACGGGCAGCGCCCAGGTCGCCTATGCCGCCACCAAAGCCGGCGTGATCCAGATGTCGCGGGTGATTGCTGTGCAGCATGCGGCCAAGGGGGTGCGCGTCAACAGCGTAGTGCCAGGCCAATTGCATACGCCAATGGTTGAAACGCGCCTTGCCAAGCAACGCTCGGGCGGCGACGTGGACGCATTGCTGGCGCAGCGCCAGAAGCGCATTCCGCTCGGCTTCATGGGCGATGGCCGGGATACCGCGAGCGCTGTGTTGTTCCTGGCGAGCGACGAGGCCCGCTTCATCACGGGGACCGAATTGGTGGTCGACGGCGGGATGACCGCGCGCTGCGACTGAACGCCGATCACTACAAGAAGTTGGAGACATCAATGATCAAGCACCTCTTGCTCACCGCCGCGCTCGCGCTTGCGCTGGCGCCCGCAGTCAACGCACAACCAAAGACCACGCGAATCGTCGTTTCCTTCACTTCGGGCGGACCCGTGGATTCCGTGGCGCGGACGCTGTCCGAACAGCTTGGCAAGGAGCTAGGGCGCACCGTCATCATCGACAACAAACCGGGCGCCAATGGGGCGATAGGTGCGGTTGACGTCATGAAGTCGGCGCCGGATGGCAGCACGCTCTGGTTCACCAGCGTTGGCGCCGCGGCGATCAACTCATCGCTTTACGACAAGCTTCCGTACGACATGCAGCGCGACTTCGCACCCGTCTCGCTCGTCGTCAACAACGTCGAGTTGCTGGTCACCCAGCAAAGCAACCCAGCCAAGGACGCCGCCGAGTTCGTGTCGGCAACCAGGAAACGCACCGAGCCCACGGCGATGGGTTCGTCCGGGACAGGAAGCATTCCGCACCTGGCGATCGAACAGCTTTCGGATTCGAGTGGCGCCAAGCTCTTGCATGTGCCCTACAAAGGGGCTGCCCCCGCCATCACCGACCTGATGGGTGGACAGATCAGCGGCTTCTTCGGCGACGTGCCCGGCTTGCTCGGCCATCTTCAGGGCGGGCGCCTCAAGGCACTTGGCGTTGCGTCCAGCAAGCGCCACCCGTCGTTGCCGGACGTCAAGACCCTGGAGGAGCAGGGTATCAAGGGCGTGGACACCAACAACTGGTATGCGCTCTATGCGCCCGCGAAGACGCCACCGGAGGTGATCGAGGCGCTGAACAAGGCGCTGCGCAACACCCTCGCCACTCCGGCCGTGCGCGACAAGCTGCTCAAGGCCGGCACCGAGCCCGCGCCTTCCACGCCCCAGGAGTTGGCCGCGATCCAGAAGCGCGACACCGAGAAGTGGGCCAAGCTGATCCGCGCCAAGAACATCAAGGCCGATTGATGACCACAGCAAACATCCGCGTGCCCCTCGTCCAACCCGGTACCCGGGCAGAGCTGGCAGAAGTCGAAGCGCGAATCATGGCCGAGCGCGGGCGCGTGTCGCTGCTGTACCAGGTGTTGCTCAACAGCGGACCGATCGCGTCTGGCTGGGAGCGCATGCTCACGGCTGTTCGCAACCAGACCGGTGTGCCTGCCGACCTGCGCGAGTTGATGATTCTTCGCGTCGCGGTACTCAACGGTGCCAGCTTCGAATACGACGCGCACGTGCCCCATGCCCAGAAGGCGGGGGTCAGCGACGAAAAGATCGAGGCCGTGAGGCAGGGGCTGCTATCGGACATCTTTGCGCCGCTTGAACGGCTTGTGCTTGAACTGACCGACGCCATGACGCGTCAGGTCGTCGTGCCTGACGAACTCATGGCTCAGATGCAGGCGCAGTTCGATGCCAAGGGTGTGGTCGAAGTGGTGGCCACCATCGCGGCATACAACATGGTGTCGCGGCTCCTGGTCGCGCTCAACGTCGCCCATTGAACGCGGAGCCAGTGATGCAAGACCTATGGCTTCTCAAGCACCACGAAACGGCTGAGGCATTGGGTGGCGTCGCCGATCCGATCCAGTCACAAGCGTCGGCAGTCCGAGCGTGGCGAGCCTTGGATGGCGCGATGCGCTACCTGTACGCATCAGGAAGCATGCTGCCATCGGGCGCCATCGCCGGATTTCAAGAGGACTGGCTTCGACTGAGTTGCGTGCAGGAGCTTGCCGGCGCCTCCGCGGGCCACATCGCCATGAACCACTACGTGGTGGAGACCGACGTTCTTCCCGAGTTCGAGGAAGACCTCAATGCGTGGTACGCACAAGAGCATCTCCCGGGGCTCGCATCCGTGCCAGGCACTGTGCGCGCAGCCCGGTATGTCGACGCTACGGGCTCTCCAAAGTATTACGCCTGCTACGACCTCGTGAGCGCCGACATCCTGGGCAGTCCGGCCTGGCTCGCCGTGCGCGCGACGCCCTGGAGTTCGCGTGTACGGCCAGCGTTCCGAAACACGCGGCGAACCATGTTCGACAAGGCGCCGTTCGGGTCGCGCTGAGCCACCCGCCCAACGCCCGCATCCGGATCGATCGCCGGCGTTTCTCGCTGGCAACTCACAACCATTGGAAAACCGCATGAAAAGCATCAACATCCCTCGTCGCTCGCTGCTTCGTCTTGCCGGGGCGGGCTGCGCAATCGCCGCCTGCCGCCTGTCGTTTGCAGCAGATCAATATCCGTCGCGTCCCATTCGGATCGTCGTCCCATACGCGCCGGGCGGTGGCACCGACGTCGTCGGCCGCGCGCTGGCGCAAGCCATGTCCAAGGAACTGGGGCAGCCCATCATCATCGACAACAAGGCAGGCGGGGGCACCGTGATCGGCTCGGATCTCGTGTCCAAGTCACCCCCGGACGGCCACACCCTCCTCATGACCACCTCGGCGATCGCCATCAATGCTTCGCTGGTCAAGAACCTCCCGTATGACACACAAAAGGGGTTCGCTGAGGTCGCGCTGATATGCCACGGCCCCAACGTCGTGGTGGTGCGCGCAGACAGCCCTTACAGGACGCTTCAGGACATCATCAAGGCCGCCAGGGAAAAGCCGGGCAAGTTGAACTACGCATCCTCGGGCAACGGATCGGCGGTGCATCTCGCGGCGGAACTTCTCAAGAGCATGGCGAAGATTGATGTGACGCACGTGCCCTATCGAGGCGCCGGGCCGGCATACACCGATTTGCTGGGAGGCCAGGTGGATATGCTTTTCGGGACTGCCGGCGGCGTGAGCAAGTTCGTCGAGACGGGAAAGATGCGAGCGATTGCCGTGACATCCAAGACGCGATCACCGGCGTACAAGGACGTCCCCGCAGTCTCCGAGACGCTTCCCGGCTACGAAGCAGAGGTCTGGTACGGCGTCTTTGCACCGGGTGGCACGCCAGCTGCAGTCCTGGCCCGCCTGAACGCTGCCATACGCAAGGCCGCGGAGGCGCCCGACTATCGCGCCCGGCTGAAGCATGAGGGACTGACGGTGGCCGTCAACACGCCGCAGGAAATGACGCAATTCATGCGATCCGAAGAGCAGCGCTGGCGCAAAGTCGTGACCGAAGGCCGCATCACCACGGATTGACGGGCTGCCGCTTGGCGACCATGCCCGTCGCCAGTGCCTCGGCCCCATTGTGCGGGCCATGCATTGACCAATGCCGCCCTTGCAATCATTCGCAGACGCGCGAAGCGCGCTGCGTCCAGATGGCGGCTCTTGCGTCGATGTGCTTTGCCACCTCGACTCAACCCTCGTGGGGGGCGGGCTGGGCGCAGCCCGGCCCTGGGGGCTCTCTTGAGTCGATGCGGCTTTGCAATCTCGACTCAACCCCCGCGGGGGTGGCCCGAGCGTACGCCGGTCCTGGTGACTCTCAAGCGACCGGCAGCGTGGCGCTTTGGTCCAGCGCCCAGATCTTCGCCAGAAGTGCCTTGGCGCGCTCCTGGCCGATCACCGGCGACACCAACTCCATGTACTTGCCTTCAAGTTCGCGATCCGTCAACGCCTGCTCCGGATCGCCCTTGCGGTTGGGCTGCAAGTGTTCGAGACGGCGGCCGTCGCGCAGCTCGATCACGACGCGCGCGGCGCGCTGGCCCGGGAATGCGGCATCGAGATCAGGGTCCACAGCGACGCTGATGCGTTCCATCAGTGACCGGGTCACCGGGTCCTCCAGCCGCGTCGGCTCGTAGGCGGCCAGGCGCACGCTGCCGTGGGCCAGCGCCGTGGCGACCACGTAGGTCAGGCTGAAGCGCGCTTCGTTGGCGGTGGTGGGCCTCGTATAGCAAGCGATGTCGAGTGCCGGGCGGTAGGTCGCGACGTGCACATGTGCAATGTCGTCCGCCTCGATGCGGTGCCGTTCCTTCAGTTCCAACGCGCCGTCGATGGCCGCGAAGGTGTGCCCGCAGCCAATGTGGTTCTTGAAAGTCAGGCGGGTGATGTGAAAGTCCTGCCCGAGCGTCGCGCCGACCTGCGACCAGTCCGGCCCGTTGCTCATGGCGCGGCCCAGGCCCGCTTCGCCGTCGAGTACGTCGAGCGATCCTGTGACGCCTCTTCTCGCCAATTGGGCCGCAAGGACGCCAGCCTCGGCAGCGCGCCCGGCATGCAGCGGCTTGGACATGGAATCCATCCGGAAGGCCTGCTGCAGCCCCGCCGTGAAGGTGGCAGCTGTTGCAAGCGCATGAGCGAAGGCGGCTTCGTCGAGCGCCATCAGTCCCCCCGCGGCGGCGGCGGCGCCGAAGCTGCCCACCGTGCCGGTGCTGTGCCAGAACTTGTAGTGCGGGCGACCCATGACGACGCCGATGCGCGTGGAGACCTCGTAGCCAAGCACCACGCCACGCAGAAACTGCATGCCGCTGGCCCCGACATCCTGTCCCGCTGCCAAGGCCGCGGCAATGGTGGCAGCGCCGGGGTGGTACATGGCGTCGCGAAAGCTGTCATCCACTTCGGCTGCATGCGCGGCCGTTCCGTTCATGAGCGCAGCGGCGCGCGCCGTGGCCAGGCGCCCGCGCGCCAGGAAGGCACGTCCGTGGTCCAGATCGTCGGCCACGGTCTCTTCGAGTTGCCGCACAGGCGCCGCGTCGAGGCCGGGGAACAGCGAGGCATACCAGTCGATGACCGCGCGCTTTGCGTGGTGGATGACTTCCGCAGGCAACGGCTTCGATTGGAAGTCGGCTGCGTAGCGGGCAAATATTTCTGTGGCGTGCATCTCAATTTTCCTGATGGCGTTGTTCGGCTGATTCCAGCCAATGCAGCAGCAAGGCATTTGTCTCCGCAGCTGCTTCGTATTGCACCCAGTGGCCGGCGCCGGGAACGATGCAGGTTCGGCAATCCCTGCGTCCATGCGCCAGCACTTGCACCGCCCGGGACGGCTCCGCGGTCACATCGTGCTCGCCCCAGGCCAGCAGCAACGGGCCGCTGTAGCCTGCGAGCAAGCCCGGAAGATCACCGGCACGCGAGATGGGTTTGCTGCGAAAGCGTGCGCGCAAGCAGGCTTGGGTATGAATGTGCAGCGCCGTGTCGTCCACACTCGCTGCGTCGTGAAGCATGTGGGTCCACAGGTTGTGGCGCATGGCTGCGCCAAGCGCAGCGTGGTCGTGCTGTTCGTGGGCAGCGCGCCAGCTTTTCAGCTCCGCCCGTGGCCGCCGATTGCCTCCATGCCCGGCGGGTCCCAAGAGCGGCAGCGAGGACACCTTCGCACGGTTACGCGCAAGGTTGGCGGCCACCAGGCCTCCAAACGAGAAACCGACCAGGTGGACCGAGGTGTCGCTTCCAACGAGTTGCCCCAACGTGTCCTCGAGGGCGCACACGATCGACGCCAGCGTTGGCTCGGCAGGCGTTGCCGAATCACCATATCCCGGCATGTCGGGAACCCACACCGCATGCGCTCGGGACAACGCTTGGATGTTGCGCGCCCAGTGCAGCCAGCTCCCGTGCCCACCGTGCAGCAGCATCAGGGGTGGCCCGTCGCCGAAGCGGCGCCACACGATTCGCTCGCCACGGCGGGTATCCACCGTGTGCCGCTGCGCGAGGCGCTTGAGTTTCGCGACGTTGTCCATCGCCGTCGCCCCGCTATGCAGCCAGGACGACGACGCCGTCGGCTGCGCGCACGCCTTGCCCATCGGGCAGCACGAAGACCGGGTTGATCTCGGCCTCGACGAGGCGATCCCCCAACTGCGCTGCCATCTGCGAGAAAGCCACGATGGTGCTTGCCAGTGCTTCGACGTCCGCTTTCGGCCGACCCCGGAATCCGTCGAGCAGCGGCCAGGTCTTCAGGTCCTTCGCCATGCCGAGCGCTTCTTCGCGGCTCAAGCCCCCTTGCGAAGGCAGCAGACGCATCGTGGTGTCCTTGAAGAGCTCGGCGGTCACGCCGCCCATGCCCAGCAGGATCGCCGTGCCCAGCACGTCATGGTGAACACCGAGGATCAGCTCCGTTCCACCGCCCACCATTTCCTGCACGAGGAAGCGATCTGGTCGCACGCCGGCCTTGGTCTCGACTTCGGAGGCCATTGCCTGCAGGCGTGCACCCACGGTTTCAGCAGTGAGATTGACGGCGACCCCGCCCACGTCGCTCTTGTGCGTGATCTCGGCCGAGAGGATCTTCAGGACGACGCGGCCGCCCAGTTCGCGCGCTGCAGCTTCCGCTTGTGCCGATGTCGTCACTTCCACCTCGCGCGCGCAGGGCACGCCGAAGCGGGTGAACAGTTGCTTGGCCTGGGCTTCGTCCAGCGAACCGGTGGGCAGGTCATCGATGGTCACGACCTCTTGCGCCGCGCTGGTGGTTGCGGGTGCTTGCCAGCGGCCGACCCGAAGCATCGCGTTCAACGCCGCTGTACAGCTTTCCGCGTCGGCGAAGGCGGGCACCCCGTGCTGCGTCAGCAGCGCACCGACTTGGGGGGCGTGCGGGCTCACGTAGGCGATCACCGGCTTGTCGGAGTTGGGCAGGCAGTCTTCGATCGCGCTGGCCATCAGTTCTGGCATGGCCAGGCTGGACGAACCCACGATGATCGCGAGCGCGTCATAGCTCGGGCTCTTGAGCAGAACATTGATGGCACCTCGCAACAGGTCTGGCTGCAGGCCGGCCAGGGTCACGTCGATGGGGTTGCGGTCCAGCACGGCGTGGTCGCCCGTCTGCAGTGCGCGCAGTGCTTCAGCCGTTGCGGCATCGGGCGCGGGCGTCTCGAATCCTTGCATGCCCAGGTCGTCCGACACCAGGGTGCCGGCGCCGCCGGTGGACGTGAGGATGGCCACGCGCGTGCCGCGAAGCTTGCGGCCCGTGGCCAGCGCCACGGGGATGTCGAGCAGGTCGCCAAAGCTCTGCGCGCGAATCACTCCCACCTGCCGGAACAAGGCGTCGTACATGCTGTCGGCGCCGGCCATGGCACCCGTGTGCGACACGGCCGCCTTCGCGCCTGCTTCGGACCGCCCGATCTTGAAAGCAACCACCGGCTTGCCCGCATGTGCTGCCTTCAGCGCAGCCGCACGGAACTTCTCAGGGTTGCGGACAGTTTCGATGTAGAGCGCGATCACTTTGGTCGCTTCGTCATCGACCAGGTGGTCGATGAAATCGGACAACTCCAGGTCGACCTCATTGCTGGTCGAGATCAGCTTGGACAGCCCGATACCGCGCGCCGCAGCACGCGAGAGCAGCGAGCCCAGGATGCCGCCGCTCTGCGACACCACGCCGATGCCGCCCACTGGAAAGTGGTCCATCTCCAGCGCACCGCTGGCCGACAGCACGATGTTGTCGGTCAGGTTGACCAGGCCGATCGTGTTGGGGCCGAGGATGCGCATGTCGCCGGCTGCCTCGATGAGCTGTTGCTGGCGACGCGCGCCTTGCTCCCCGGTCTCGGTGTAGCCACTCGCAAGAACGATCGCAGCGGCTGTCCCACGTGCCGCGAGGTCGCGTACCGCTTGATGGGCGCGTTCGGCGCCGAGCAGCACGATGCCCACATCGGGGTTGCCGGGGAGGGAGGCGATGTCCGGGTAGCACTTCAATCCGTTGATGGTGGCGACACGCGGATTGACAGGGTAGATGTCCCCCGTGAACCCGTGCTTCTGCAGGTAGGCAATCGGGCGGCCCGCCGTCTTGGCAGCATCGGCAGAGGCACCGATCACGGCGACGCTGCGGGGTTGGATGAGCCTGGCAATGGCGTTCATCTCCGTCACTGCATGGATGTCGATCATGTTGTTCATTGCGCTGACTCCTTCTTCGTGTTGCTCTTGGCCAGGAACGCCATCACCGACTCGCGATGCTCGGTGCTCGTGTAGCAGATGCCTTGCGCCTGGCTTCCCTGGGCGAACACCTGGTGCGCTGAAAGCTCGAAGCTCTGGTTGAGGATGGTCTTGCCCAGCGCGAGCGCGGTGGCAGAGCCCCTGCTCATTTCCGCCGCCCAACGCTGTGCATCCGCGACGAGGCTGTCGGCGTCCGACTTTCGATCGGCGATTCCCAGGCGCAGGGCTTCGTCCACCTCGACCTTGCGACCACTGAAGATCAGTTCCTTGGCCTTGGGCAGGCCCACGCGGCGCGGAAGAAAGTACATGCCGCCACCGTCGGGAATGATTCCGCGGTTGATGTACGACCAGGTGAAGCTGGCGGCATCCGAAGCGATGATGAAATCACACGCCAGCGCCGTGTCGGCCCCGAGGCCGGATGCCGCACCGTTGACGGCGGCAATGGTGGGCTTGGGCATGGTGTGCAGCAGCGACTGCGTGTGGTGCACACGCTGCTGGCGACTCCACCCGTTGAAGCCGACCTCTCCGGCCGGCGCCTGCATGCGCCGCTCCATGCCAGCCACGTCGCCGCCTGCGCAGAAGCCCTTGCCGCGACCGGTGAGCACCAGTGCGCGGATGCTCTTGTCGTACGTCACATGCTCGAGCGCTGCGATGAATTCGGAGCGCATGTCGTCGCTCATGGCATTGCGCTTTTCGGGACGGTTCAACCACAGCGTGGCGATACCGTCGACAACTTCGAGTTGAATCAGTTGGGAGTTCATGGGGGTCCTGTTCGTTCTGTTCGTTCAGTCGGTCGTGATGTTGTTTTCCTTGACCACCTTGCGCCAGCGCGCCTCCTCGCCCTTTGCATACTTGTCGAAGTCCTCAGGCGAGCCGCCGTTGATCACGAGGCCTTCGCCCTCCACGCGCTTCCTGAAAGCGTCTGTCTGGATGGACTTCTTCGCTGCGGCGTTCAGCTTTGCGATCACATCGGCGGGCGTTCCAGCGGGCGCGTAAAGCCCATACCAACTGTCGGCCACATAGCCGGGGACACCGCTCTCGGCGATCGTCGGGACCTTGGCAAGTGCATGCGACGGGGAGCGCGTTGCCGTTGTCACGGCAAGAGCGCGCAACTTTCCGTTCTCGATGAAGTTGCCGACTGCCGCTGCCGTGGCGAACATCACATCCACCTGTCCACCCAGCAAGTCCGTGATCGCCGGACCTGCACCGCGATACGGGATGTGCGTCATGTTGGTCTTCGTCAGGTTCTTGAAGAGTTCGCCGGCAAGATGCGCGGAAGTGCCGGCCCCTTGCGAAGCGAATGAAACCTTGCCGGGGTTGGCCTTGGCGGCGGCAATGACGTCGCCCACCGATTTGAAGGGGCTGTCAGCGCGCACGACGAGCACGTTGGGCGAAACACCCACGAGGATCACCGGCGCAAAGCCCTTCTCGTAGTTGTAAGGCAGCTTGGACTGGAGGCTCGGGTTGACGACGTGCGCGACAGTCGCCATCACCAGCGTGTAGCCGTCGGGCGCACTCTTTGCGACTGCGTCGGTTCCGATGATGGTTCCTGCGCCTGGCTTGTTGTCGATGATCACCGGCTGGCCCAGTTCCTGGGACATGCTGATGCCCATGGTGCGCGCCACGAGATCGGTGCCGCCGCCGGGCGCGAAGGGCACCACGATCTTGACGGGCTTGTCGGGAAAGGCAGCACTTGCGGGCGCGGCGATGAGCAAGGTGGCTGCGCAGGCACAGGCCAGAAAGGTAGCGAACCTTGCGCGGGCAAGGGGCAAGAGGCTTTGCATGGATTTTGTCTCCGGGTTACGGGAAGAGTTGCGAAGTGATTTCGATGGCGACAGCGGCTTCTTCTCATCGACAGGTCGAGCTTAGGCAAACAGTTCTTGGCGCGCATCCCCCTATTTCCAACTGATGGAAATCAGTGCTACGGTGCAGTCCCGACTGTTCCAGCCCTTCCCCTATGCCGCCCACTTCAGACAACCAGGCCCGACGCAAGCATCACGAAGAGCCACTGCTCAACAGATCATTGGTACGGGGGGTCGAGATCCTGAGGGCTTTTCGACCGGGCGCCGACTTGCTCGGCAACGGCGAGATTTCCGAGCGGACGGGCCTGTCGCGCGCGACTGTCAGCAGGCTCGCGCAGACGCTCGTCGAAACAGGACTGCTCGAGCACGACCGCAGCCAGCGGGCTTACCGGCTTGCAGCACCTGTGTTGAGCCTCGCGCACGCCATGCGCGCGGGTTCGCCGGTCTTGAACGCAGTCGCCCCGCTGATGCGGGCGCTCGCCGAGAAGATGCGAATCAACGTCGGCCTGGCGGTGTCGGATCGGGACGAGATGGTCTACCTCGAATCTGTTCGCTACAACCGCCGCGTCGCACTCAGGAACGTGGTGGCGGGCCAGCGCGTGCCCATGGAACTCACGTCGCTCGGAAGGGCCTGGCTGGCAGTTGCGCCGGAAGCCGAACGACACGCCCTGTTCGCCCAGTTTCGGGCGCGGCGAATGGGGGACTGGAATCGACTGAAGAAAGAGATCGAGGCTGCGTCGCACAGCGTTGAACAGAGAGGCTACTGCGTGGCTTCCTGGCAGGCGGAAGTGATTGCCGTCGCAACGCCACTTTTGCTGCCCGCGGGTCAGGTTTACATCCTCAACGCCAGTGTGACCACCGCTACCAGCATCCAGGAGGTCGAGAGGGAACTGAGCGGGCCGCTGTTGGCGCTCCGCGAAAAGGCGAGGGTTGCAACCAGTGCCTGAAAGCTCGCCAGACCATGGTTTGCGGAAGAGTGCTCGTACATCGGCCAGATGCAAAGTCGGTGCCCAGCTACCGCGGCCGTTCCACTAGAAGGATCGAAGAGCCGCAACCAGTCTGGACTTTCCCTTCGCGAAGCTACGCCACCCTCGTTGGCGCCCCGCCTCAAGGAAGAGACCTCGGCGCGAGCCACGTGATCTCCGGCCTCGGCCGCGGCTGCCCGGGAGGAACCTGCGCCGGATGCCCAAGCACGATGGCGACCTCCGGTTCATAGCCATCCGGAATGCCAAGCTCCTGGCCCACGCCCGGGCTCCGCAGCCAGGGAATCGGCGCGCCAACCCAGCATGAGCCGACATCCAGCGCCTGCGCCGCCACGAGCAGGTTCTGTCCCGCCCGACAACAGTCGTACGGCGTCTCCGGATTGCCCATCTGCGCGCAGATCAGGACCAGCGCAGGAGCGCCCCAGAACACTTCGAACTCGGGTCGCTCCGACCACTCCCAGTGCTGTCCCGCAGGTTGGTGCGTGCGGGCGTACTCCTTGGCCCGCTGCCCGTAGCCGGCCAATCGCTCGGCACCTTCGAGCACGCACAGCTTCCAGGGCGCTTGCCCGCTGACCGGAGGCGTCGGGGCCTGGACTGCCGCCCACAGCAATTCCTCGATCAACTCGCGACGCAGGGGCAAGTCCTTGTAGGCGCGGATCGAGCGCCGCGCGTGAATGGCTTCGAGAGCATCCATGTCCACCTCCAAAGGCTATGACTCATCACCCACGCAGGCGCCAACCTCCTGCAGCGTCAGCGCACACACTTCCTCCGGCGCAAGCCCTGTGCCCTGGTCGATCAGGACTTCGATGGCGTCCCCCTCCAGCCACGTCGCAAGCTGCGCGCAGTGTCGGCTGCGGTAGGCCGCCAGATCGAAACCTCGCCAACTGCGGTTCTGCGCGGCGGTGGCGTACCCGAGGAGGCGCGCCGCCGCCTCGAAGCGCCGCTCATTGAAGGCCAGCGCGTAGTAGATGTGACTGAAGAATTCGAAGCTGCGCCATTCGATCGAACGACACAGCTCAAACAGGCGCATGAGTGCCTGTCGTGCTTCGGCATTCCTGCCGAGTTTCAGCAGGCAATTGGCCATCGTGCCGGTCAGCACGACGATCGCGCCGGGACTCTGGATGTCGGCTTCGGAAAGGCCTTCTGCACAAGTGCGCAAGGCGTCGCTGTAGCGCCCCAAGCCGATCTGCGCAACCGCGATCTGGTTCATGAAATGACCGGCCCACGCCATCGCACCGCAAGACCTTGCGAGTTGTAGCCCTCGCTCGGCGGCAGCCAGCGCGTCGGCGTGGTGGCGACGCTTCATGGCGACGCTGAATCCGAGCAGGAACCGGGGCAGCCGCCAGCGCGCAGGCCAGTCGTGCCGCTCGATGGCATCGATTTCGTGGATCAACGCATCCACCGCATCCAATGAATCCGAGGACGCCATCGCGCGCAGGCACAGCGCCTGGTAGAGCCAGGCGTCGTCCTTCAACCCGCGGAAGATCGACTCGGCGCGTGCCGCGCATTCATGCATCACGTCATCGCCGAAGTTCATCTGCAGGTGCGCCCGTGCGAACCAGTAGCGTCCGGCCGCGCGTCGGTCAACCTGCTCGCTCGCTGCTTCGAGGACCCGCGCACGACGCCGCAATTCCTGCGAGAGCGCGAGCATGCTGAAGAGCGCCAGCGCTGACCCGACCAGTCGTACTGCAAGCGATGCGTCGTGCGCGGTCGACCAGTCGAGGGCCGCGCGCAAGTTGTCCAGGTCGGGCGCCCACGTGGCGAGCCAGTCGGCATCGCCCAGCGCGGCCTGCATCGGTTCGGCGCGCTCGAATGCAGTCGCGAGGGCAAGGGCGTGGGCATGCGCGACCTTGCTGCGTTCGCCCGCGGCGTCGAGCATTTCAAGCGCATATTCGCGGGCGCTCTCGGGCAAGCGCCAGCGCGGCGGGTCGCCTGCGTCGCATTGAAGCAGCGAGCGTTCGGTGAGGGCTTGCACCGTGTCGAGCACCAGCCACTCGCTGCCCGGCGTGTCCGCGCAAATCGCCTGGGCCGTTTCAAGCGTGAACCCGCCGACGAAGATGCCAAGCATGCGAAAGATGCGTGCCTCGCTCGCTGACAAGAGCCCGACGCTCCAGTCGAGCGCTGCATGCAAGGTCTGCTGGCGCGCCGGCGTTTCGCGATGGTTGCCCGCGAGCATCGAAAAGCGCTGGGCCAGACGGGCTTCCAGTCCCTTGAGTCCGAACATCGTCATGCGCGAGGCGGCCAATCGAATGGCCAGCGGCATGGCGTCGAGCCGTGCGCAGATGCTTGCGATCGCCCTGAGGTCGGCATCGGCAATCTCGAGGCGTGCATCCGCTGCCCTGGCGTGATCGATGAACATCGCGATCGCCGGCGCGCGTCGTGTGTCGGACGGGGTGTCGGCCGGAGAAGGCAGTGCCAGGCCACCAAGCCGATACACCCGCTCCGACTCGACCTTCAACGGTGCCTGGCTGGTGGCGAGGAGGCGCACTTGCCGGGCCGCTCTCACGATCGCCACGGCCAGGTGCGCCACGGCATCGATGAGGTGCTCGGCGTTGTCCAGCACGATCACGCATTGCAGCGGCGCGAGTGCGGACAGCAGGCCGGGGAGGGCGTCCGTGCCGCCGCCGAAAGGCAGTCCAAGGGCCGTAGCAATGGTCGAAGGCAGGTTGGCCGCATCATCCAGCGGGGCGAGTTCGACCCACGCCACGCCGTCGCGAAAGGCGGTGTGCTGCGCATGCGCGGTCGCCAGCGCGACGGCCGTCTTCCCGACTCCGCCTGCACCGACGACCGTGACCAGGCGATGCTGCGAGAGCAAGGCATCGACCGCTGCAAGGTCGGACTCACGGCCGAACAGATGGGCGGGCGGCGCCGGCAAGCGCGCGGGCGCCGCCATCGGGCCGGCAGGCGCACTCTCGGCGCCTGCGAACAGCATGTAGCCCTGGCCGGGGAGGGTCTTGAGCACGTCGAAGCCCGCGGCGCCGAGCACATCGCGTGCGTCGCCGACCGCACGCGCCAAGGCATCGTCCGCGACGCTTCGGTCCGGCCAGAGCGCTTGGAGCAGTTCCTTCTTGGTCACGGGGCGCCCCGGCCTTGCGGCAAGCAATCTCAGCACTGCGCCCGCATCGCTGCTCATCGGGATCACGCGGCCATCGGCACCGCGAAGCGCTCCACTGTCCGGATCGAAGCTGAAGTCCGCGAGCCTCAAGCGGGGCCTGCCGGGACGCAGCGCGAAGGCGTGGATCGGCTCGGCGATGTTCTTGACGGCGTGCCGGCCCAGGTCTTCGAAATGAATGTCGAGCCGGTGGCCGATCGCTCCCTGCGCCGCCGCGGACACCGCGATCTCGCCGGGCAGCGCCAGGGCCTGGAGCCGCGCGGCGACATTGACGCCATTGCCGTAGACCGTGCCGTCGGGCTTTTCAAGCAGGTCGCAGAGGTGGATGCCGATGCGAAACAGCAAGCGGCTGTCTTCGCTCGAACCGGCGCATGCGGAAGCGACTTGACGCTGCACCGCAAGCGCGGCTTCCACCGCGCCGGCAGCCGTGCCGAAGACGGCCAGCACGGAGTCGCCCGCCGTATCGACCACGCGTCCCCCGTGGGCACGGGTCGCATCGCGAAAAAAACCGCGCGCAGCATCCAGCGCAGCGAGCGTCCGGCGCTCGTCGATGCCCATCAGGCGCGAGTAACCTGCCGCGTCGGCGGCCAGGATGGCCATCAGCCGACGCTGCAAGCCGGCCGCCTTCATGTTCATGACCTCCGAGCCCTGTGTTGCCGGCTTCTCGGACGTGTGCCTGGGCGCAGTCGGCACGCCTCGAGCCTGCGCCAGCATAGCGACGGGAAGGTACGTCGTCCAATGGCGGCACCCGGCCAAGGGCTGGTCACCTGACCCAAAAGCTCCTAGATTCAGACGCCCATCATCCTGAAAGATAACCATGCTCGAAAGACATGTTGGCCTGGATGCTCCCTATTTCGAAGGCACTTGCACCTGGGTCATGGCCGATGGCGCGGGCGTGCTGACTTCGAGCAGCTTCGGCAGTTGTGTCGGGCTGGTGTTGTATGGGCCACGTCACCAGCGCGGGGTCGTTGCGCACTTCGCTGGAGAACTGGGCCTGCAACGCGCGAATGTGCGTCGCTACACGACGGAGATCCTGCGCCAGGCTTGTCCTGTGTTGCCGGGCCCGTGGACCGCCTGGGTGTTTGGCGGGGCCAGCCTTTGCGTGGGCACCGATGCCATCACCATGACCGCGAAGAGCATGACCATGCCATTGATCAACGCGGTGCGCCAGGCGCTTCGCGTCAATCCCTACATCCCCGTCAACGT
Source organism: Variovorax rhizosphaerae (assembly GCF_037889975.1). Lineage (NCBI taxonomy): Bacteria > Pseudomonadati > Pseudomonadota > Betaproteobacteria > Burkholderiales > Comamonadaceae > Variovorax > Variovorax rhizosphaerae. The sequence continues at coordinate 20,680 of NZ_JBBKZT010000024.1, forward strand.
GCTGCGTCGCGCGGCGGCACTGCGTGGCCCTGAAACACAGGAAGGGACGTACACGTCTCACACGGCGGTGGCATTGGACGTGGCGACCGGCATCGTTACCTGGCCGCGCGTCGCGAACCTGGCGACGCAAGGCGGGTCGGAGAAGGTCGTGGTCCTCAAGAGGAAAACAAGTATGTAGTCGCGCAACGATGCGCCACGACGTGGCCGGGCACCGGGGTAGGAATTCGCCCACCGTGCGCCGGGCGGACTTCCTCATCGACATGGTTCGACAGGGCGCATCGTCCATTCATCCACGTTCGCGGGGCTCGGCGCGCCGCTTCCGCCAGCTCCCTTTTCGACCTTCCCCATGACACTTGCGACCTGGGCCTTGCTGATCGGCGCCTTGCTCATGCTGATGGCGCTTTCGGGAACGCTCGTGAAGACACTGCCGATCAGCGCCGCGGCGCTCTACATGGCCATTGGATGCCTCGTGGGCCCTGCGTGCCTGGGCTGGCTGCAGATCAGCCTGACGCACGACGCAGGCCTGGTGGAAGCGATCAGCGAGGTGGCGGTGTTGGTGTCGTTGTTCGCGGTGGGGCTGCGGCTGCAGATCAGGACGGAGTTTGCAAGCTGGCGATTGCCCGTGCTGCTGGCCTCGGTGACCATGCTCATCACCATCGTGTTGATGACGGGCTTCGGCATGGCATTGCAGTGGTCCCTGCCGGGTGCCTTGCTGGTGGCCGCGATCCTCGCCCCGACCGATCCTGTCCTGGCATCGGACGTCCAGGTCAGGCACGAGAAGGACACGGACGAACTGCGCTTTGGCCTGACCGCGGAGGGCGGCCTCAATGACGGCACGGCGTTCCCGTTCGTCATCCTGGCGCTGGGGCTCATGGGGAGCCACGAACTTGGTGCCGGTGGCTGGCGCTGGTTCGGCGTCGACGTGCTGTGGGCCGTCACGGGCGGCCTCGCATTGGGCTGGATGTGCGGCGCTGCATTCACACGCCTGACCCTGTTCCTGCAAAGTGCGAAGCAGCAAGCGCTCGACATGGAGAGCTTTCTTGCGCTCGGGCTCATCGCGCTGACCTACGGTATCGCGTTGCGCGCCGGCGTCTATGGCTTCCTGGCCGTGTTCGTCGCGGGACTGAGCATGCGCAATGTCGAGCGCGCCGTGAAGGCCGAGGCCGAACAAGTGCTCGGCGCCATGCCGTCGGCGGCCATCGTCGCGGGATCCGCTACCGACAGCAGGGAGAAGACCGCGACGCAAGTGAAAACAGTCGATGCCATGACACGCGGGGTGCTCGGCTTTGCCAGGGAACTGGAGAAGTTCGTCGAGCTTGCCGCCATGCTGGTGATCGGATGCCTGCTGACGACCAGCATGCTGACCTGGCGCAACGTGCTGCTCGCGGTTTTCCTGTTGGCTGTCGCACGGCCATTGGCGGTCTACGCCACGACATGGCGCAGCCGATGGAGTACCTCGCAGCGGCGCCTTGCCGCGTGGTTCGGCATCCGGGGCGTGGGGTCGGTCTACTACCTTGCCTATGCCACGAACCACAGCGAGTCCGTGGCTTCGAACCTCGACATTGCCCATGCGGTGCTTCTGGCCGTTGCCGCCTCGGTCCTGCTCCATGGCGCATCCGCAACGCCGCTGATGCGCATCTACCATGCCGCTGCGAAGCGGGGGGTGAAGAAGCCTTCGGCGGTGGAGTGATTGGCGGCGCCAAGGCACGGCGAGTGCACACCGGTTTGCCCGCCAGCGCGGAGCACTCTGCGACCGTCGCACAGGCCGTGCCCGCGGCTTGAGTTCAGTTCGGGCGCTGCAAACCGGGTGGGTCTGCACGGAAATTGTCGAAAAATGTAACTCTGCCACTAACATTACCCACCCAACTCTGGAGGGCGCCCGTGCCTGGCAATGTCCTGAAATACGCCTCGTGGCCGACCGCGCTCGCCCTGGTGCTGCTGGTCCTGATCGTGATCCTCGGCTTCGTGATCTGGTCGATCCGCCGGCACCGCGATCCCAAGCTGGAGATCCAATGTGACGCTCCGATCGGTGAGCTGCTCCCCTCGATCGCCGGCCTCACACAAGCTTCAGTCCACGATGGAAATTCTGTCGAGCTGCTGGTCGACAACGCCTTCTTCGAGGCCATGTTCAAAGCCATCGGCGAGGCCCGACACTCCGTGCACTTCGAGACATTCCTCTGGAAGGAAGGCCGGCTCGGCACCCGTCTTGCCGATGCGCTGATCGAGCGCAGCCGGGCGGGGGTGGCGGTCCGCGTGCTGGTGGACGCAGACGGTGGCAAGGCCATGAGCGACGAGACGCCGCGCCGCTTGCGGGAAGCCGGTTGCCGCTTCTACTTTCATCACCCTCGCCATATCCGCAACATCGGTGTCTTCAATGACCGCGACCACCGCAAGCTGGTCGTGCTCGATGGTCGGATTGCATTCGTCGGTGGTCATTGCATCGTGGACGGCTGGATGTGCCAGTCCCCGGAAAAATGCGACGACGTCCGCGACCTGGGCGTGCGGCTGGAGGGGCCTGCTGTGCACGCCGTGCAATCCGTCTTCGCCGAGAACTGGGTGGAAGACTCCGGCGAGCTGTTCCTGGGCGAGGCGTACTTTCCGCGACTGGAGCGCGCCGGCGACGTGGCCGTTCACGTGGCGAGCGTCAAGGCCGAGGGCTCGCCGCCGGCCGTGAAGATCCTGCATCACCTCGTGATCTGCATGGCGCGCCAACGCCTCTGGATCCAGAACCCCTATTTCCTGCCGGACGACGAGGCGATCAAGGCGCTGTGCGCAACGGCACGCCGCGGGGTGGACGTGCGGGTGATGGTGCCGTCAGCGGAAGCGTCGGACATGCCGATGGTCCAGCATGCCGCCCATCACAACTTCCACCTGCTGCTGGAAGGGGGCGTCCGCATCTTCGAGTACCAGGACTGCCTGCTTCACCAGAAGGTGATGACGGTGGACGGCGTGTGGTGCGCGATTGGCTCGAGCAACTTCGATGACCGGTCGCTGGAGACCAACGACGAGATCACGCTGGGTATCAAGGATGCCGCGATGGCGCTCCGGTTGGAGGAGTTGTTTCGGCTCGACATGCAGCACGCCGTCGAACTCGATGCGGCGCAGTGGGCCCGGCGTGGCTTTGGGCATCGCTGCAAGGACGGGTTCTTTCATGTGTTCAACGAGTTGCTTTGACCGGGGCGAAGGGCTTGCCCAGCAAGCGGGACAGGAATCGTCATCTGGTAGCTGCCTTGTTAGCCTCGGGGAATGACACAGCAATACCTCAAATTCTTCGATGCCGGCTGATTCGCCTCGCAACGCCATCGCCCGGCAGTGGGAACTCCTGAAATGCATCCCGTCGAGCGCACCGGGCAAAAGTGCGGCCGATCTAAAGGCGCAGCTCGTCGGTGCTGGGTATGAAGTCACCAAACGGACGATCGAGCGCGATCTTGAAGCGCTTGCCAGCATGTTCCCGATCACCCATGGCCTCTCGGCACCCTACGATTGGCACTGGATGAAGGGTGGCGCTTTCGGACTGCTCGGCTTGTCGATCACGGATGCGCTGTCCTTGCATCTCCTCGAGCGCTACCTGCAGCCCATCCTTCCGGACGCGGTCAGGCTTCAACTGAAGCCGGCTTTCGAACTGGCAGCTGCCAAGCTGGCCGTGCAGAAAGCGAGCAACCCCATCGGCGATTGGCCCGGCAAGGTTGCCGTCGTCAACACCGGCTTGACGGTCATTCCGGCCCCCATCGATGCGGCTGCGCTGCGTGTCGTCCAGGAGGCCCTGCTGGCGAGCGAGCAGGTGGAAGTCGACTATCTCCGGCCCGAGGCTGACGCCCCGAAAGTCCAGGCACTCCACCCGCTGGGGCTGGTGCTATGCGGCCCTGCGACGTACCTGGTCGCCACCGCATTTCGACATGTGGCGCCGCGACTGTATGCCATGCATCGCGTCCGCGCGGCGCGTCGGCTCCATGTGCCAGCGAAGTCTCCTTCGGGATTCTCCTTGCAGGCGTATATCGACGAAGGAGGCTTGCAGTTCGGAGACGGGCGACGTATTCGCTTCAGGGCCTGGATCTCGCGGCAACTTGGCGCCGTGATGGCGGACGCCAGGCTCGACGCCGATCAGCAGCTCGAGCCCGCCGAGGGAGGCTACGTGTTGAGGGCAACGCTTCCCTACAGCTGGAAGCTCAGGTGGTGGATTCTTTCGAAGAGCGGTGACATCGAGGTGCTCGCGCCCTCGGAGTTGCGCACCGAGATTGGCAAGTTGCTGGCTGCGGCCTCGAAGCGCTATGCGGATTGAGCCGGCATTCGACACCGGTCCGTCGGACACGCATGCGCGACGTATTTCGTCGCGGTGCAAATCTAAGCTGGCAGGCATCCCCACCCCAGGAGCCTGGATGCTTCAAATCTTCGTGATCGTTTGCGGGCTGGCAGCGAGCCAGCATGTCGCCCAAGCAGTCTTGGCCGCCCTTCCGCGCGGGCAACTCTCATCCTGGTGCTGGTCCTTTGTCGTCCAGTTCACGATCTGCCTCATGCTGCTGGTGTTCGTGGACCACGCGCCGCTGAAAGATGCGATCAATCCGGCGATAGGCCTGACAGTCTTTGTCCGAATCTTCTACTTCATCAAGAACCTCAAGAAGCAATGAACGTCAACCCGACCGTTTCGCGCAGTGGCCGTGTTTCAGGCGAGGCGCAACCCGCTTCGCGCATCGTGCGCTGGTGCGCGCTGGGATGCGTGGCCCTGGCCTTGGCCGCAGGTGTCACCGCGTGGACCGGTACCGGCAGCTATGAAGAGAATTTGGCCGACATCGTGATGGCGCGCAGTTCATCCAATGCCCCCTACGACGCAAGCCGGGAATCACCGGCGTTGATGCGACTCTTCGCGGATTCAGCCGGCGATCGCGAATTGACACTCAAGCTGGAGCTTGCGTTGCTGAAGCATCGAGACAGTGCGCGCAGGGTGCTCGAGGCCTTCGGCGCGGAGCGGCCGTTCCAGGAAGTCCTGCGCGGGTACGGCGAGGGCGTCGTACCGGTCGTCGACTACTTCATGGTCAACGACATCGCAACGCTTTGGGCCAAGTGGAAGTTGTTGATGACCTGGGAAACGCTCACCAAGCTGTTCGGAAAGAAGGCGTCGACGCCAGAAGATGCGCAGAGACTGGTCGACCGGCCTCGGTTTCGAGGCATTGCCGCGATCGAGACCATCCGCGTGGACGGCTATCACTTCCTGGGGCAGTTCGTCTTCGACGAGAAGAACCAATTGCAGCGCGTGCAGACGGACCGTGTGCTCGAAAGCCTCAAGAAGCTCTTCACGGGTAGTGTCACCGAGCTGGAATCCAAATACCGCAGAGGCGAAGACATGCTCTTGGCCGACTTCGCTTGGGCGGGGGTCGACCTTGTTCCGGTCCTTGGTGTGACCAGGGCGGTGGCGTTTCTTGGCAAGGGCGCGGTGGCGGGCAAGGCAGTAGAAGACGCCGCGGTCGTCAGTCGCCGCACGACGTTGATGGGGCACGGCGTCCTGATGGGCGAGCAGGTCGGCGCGCGGGTGGCGGCATTCGACGCCAGGTTGGCATCCGCCTACCTCGTCGCGCGACACCCCAGCCTCCTCAGCGGTGGGTTCGGCGCAATCGGAAAGTTCCTCGGATTCGTGGCCTGGCAAGCGATCTTGCTTGGCTGGTGGGTCGTCTCACTTGTGGTGATGCTGCTCATCCTTCCCGCGCTGCGAGGCTTGACGCTCCTGATCGCGCCGCTGCGGTGGATTGCCGGCGCGGCGGCATGGGCGCTTCCAAGGCGTCGTCAACCCGCCTTGAACGCCAAGAGGGCTTGATGCACCCGTCCGGATCCCTGCCGGACATCGCTGCGATGCTGCTGGCCTGCGCGTTCTTTGCCTGCATGGACGCGCTGCTCAAGAAGCTGGCCGGCCACTACCCGGCGGTGCAGGTGATGGCGCTGCGCGGTCTCAAGGCCCTGCCGCTGGGTGCCTATCCGGGGAGTGAACTTCAGGCACATGCCAGAACGGAAATGGCGCGACGGCCATCCGGTGGCGCTGGTCGTGATTCCCGGCGTCTGCGCTTGCCTGCATTTCCGGTTTCGCCGGGCGGCGTGGTTGCAGGGCAGGGCGCCTCGGCCTCAGCTCATCGTGGGCTTTTCACCGTCGTCGCAAATGCGGCAGCGTCGACAGCGCTGCGATGCCTGACGCGCGAACGGCGAGGCCCCCAAACAAGCGCTGCAGCGACGAACAGGATCGATAAACCGCCCGCCACGAACTTGCTTGCAGACGCCAGGCCGAGCACGGTCAGCACAAGCTGCTGTGGAAACGAAAATTCCGGCGCCGACCAGCCCATGACCCACAAGGTCAGCGCGTTCTCGAACAGATCCGCCAACACGCAGACGAGAGGCGCCACGCCCAATAGTTGCCACCATGGCGCGCGCTGGTCCACATGGTTCGGTCCGGCCAGTCGATGAAACGCCCACGCGAACGCACGGGCAAGAACATAGGCGTAGCAGGCGATGAGGAGCAAGTCGACGGCAATCGCCGATCCAATGCGCGCGTCCCCCAACCGGGCAGCCAAACCTGGCATGGACGGAACAAGCAGGACCCAGAGAAACTGAAGCTGGGCCACCGCGAGTTCGCAGACACGTGACAGGCTCCCCAGCAGCCAGGCCTGCCAGGCCACGGCCAAGGCAGCGCCAAGCGTTGCGACCCCCACAGGCAGCCTGGAGCGACGCTCCTGCCAGATGGATGCGCCATGCGCGCCCACACCCGCAACGGAAGAATGCTCGACCTGCGGCTCGCGGATTTTCCTTGTCAGTTCAGGAACGTCCCGAACACACAGGCCAGCCAGGGCCCACCAGGGCACCGCGTAGGTCATGTCATGAGCCAACACATCGGCTTGCGCCACGCAAGGCTCGCAGCGCAGGCCGCATGGAATGGCTTCGTCGACCATCCATGCGAGGGTGATGTTCGAGAGGCCCGCCTCGCACGTCGCGTAGCCGCCGCCGACGTCGCTGTGCACCCCTTTGAACCAGATTTGCCGGACGGATCCCTCGGTGCCGTCTTCCTTTCGGGCGACCGGGAAATAACCTGTGTTGACCTGCTCATAGAGCCGCGGCATGAATGTCATGCGATGCTCGTCCAGCGAGAGGGCATGCCTGACATGCGAAATCCGCTTGCCGTTGGTCGAGGTTGTACTGGTGATGGTCACCGAGCCCAGGAGCGGGAATCCGACGGACTCGACCGTATCCCACACGCCGACGAAGTGCACCGTGGCGCAAGCGCCGGCATCGCTGGTGAACTCGGTCTGGATCTGTTCGGCGACGGCGTTGCGCGTGACGCGATCCGGTCGGTCAGGCTTCAGGCCCAGTGCCTTGCGCCAACGCCTCATGCCCTTGATACGCTCGCCTTCTTTCGGGGGAGGGGGAGAGAAATACACGCGCATCAGCGTGTCCAGGATCGACACATGGCGCGCTTCGATCAATCCGAAGAGATTGACCATGCCAGAGATGGCCCGCGCCGTGAAAGCGCCGCGTGAAAAGCCGAAGAGCCAGATCCTGTCGCCCGGCTGCCAGTGGGCCATCAGGAACGCATAGCCTTCGCGGATGTTCTCGTAGACGCCGTGGCCGGATGCAAGGCCGGAAATGCGTTCCCACTTGCGCGACAAGACATCCAGACCGACGCCGGGAAGACCATCTGGCGAGCCGACGCCTGGGTCGTAGTACAGGATCTGGTCAGGGTTGCGGGTGGCGCGCATGTGCTGGTACAACTTGAGAACGTTCGTGTCGTTCTTGCCCCCGGTCAGCGTGTTGTTGGTTCCATCGCAGAAAAGGATGATGTCTCGCGGCCGCGCCGCTGCGTTCATGGCTTCAGCGCCTGGATGGCGTGAGCCTCTTGACCGTACGTCCATTGGGTGTCCCTCCTGGATCCGTCTTGCGGGGCGCAAGCAAAACCTTGCGGCACTGACTTGAATCGATCATCGCACCCGCCGCGTGACGGGACATACTCCGAATGGAGGAGGTGCGGTGTGGACCGACGACAGAAAAATCTCAGGCATACCCGACGCCTTGAACGGTCGCCTTCAGGTTGATGGCTTGGCCCAGGAGTTCTTGACGACCGGCACTGCCGTTCGAAATGTCATCTTCTCGGTGCCCCTGGAGAAGCAATCGAACAACCGTGCGGTGCCCGAAGACCAGGTCGTGCGCTGATGGCAGATGCTGTGAATCGTGGCGGGGATTCACGTGCCGACCCGTCTCGCACTATCGCAGGGTGACCGGCAACGTCGGGCTGACCTTTGGCGTCGTACCCGCGGAGGTCCACGCCTGGACGGTTGCCATCCGCGAAGAGGGACATGCAGACGGTTCCAGTGCACCGCAGCCGGGATGCGGAAGCGGCCCGACGCCCTTTGAGGCGCTCACTCCCATGATCACGCGAACTCAGCCCTGCAACGCCCGCGCAAATCCAAGCCCGATTTTTCCAGGGCCGTTGCGTGCCGGCCCAGTCCTCAGAGCTGGGCTTCGGCTCGCCCGATGCCTGGAAACTCGACGACCACCGTATCGCCCTTGCGCACTGGCAACACCCCGACCCACGAGCCGGTGGTGACGATGGTTCCTGCCGGAACGATCGCACCGTTGCGCGTCGCATGACGCAGCCAGGTGGGCAGCAGCCAGGCCGGATCGCCCATCGAGTGCGTGCCGACGCGCACATCGGCCGCCGCGCCACCGATGCGTGTTTCGCAAGCCTGGGCGGCCCAGTCGCGTGCGACATAGGGCACCCAGTCGCCCAACACCAGCGCACCATGCGACTGCTGGTCAGCAAGCCGCAGCAGTGCCGAGGCGCTCGCTGGATCTCTCCATCGCGAGTCGACGATCTCGATCGAGACGGTCATCGCATCGATCAATGTCCTTGCAGTCTCCGGCGTGAGCGCCGCAGCGCGCTCCGGCGTCACGGCTTCGCCAAGACGCAGGGCGATCTCGGATTCGATGCCCGGCGCATTGAAGTGCATGTCGCGATAGTCCGCGGGGCTGGCGCGCACACCGTCCGGTGGCAGCGGCGCATGCGTGAGGACGACCTCGCGAGAAGGCCCGCCGGACTTCCAGTGTCTGGGCACGGCCGTGTCGAACCAGCCCATCGCCCTCGCGACATGTTCCTGCACTTCATAGGCCTGCGCCGCGTCGCCCAAGTCGTTGCGCCAGGCCGTCGCATCGAGGGCACGCCCCTCCCGCCACGCCGTTGCAAGCGATGCCGCCAGATCCGTCATGCGTCCACCCTCACCTTGCCGTCCTTGACGACACGTGCCCACTTCTCGATCTCGCTCGAAATGAACTTTGCGAACTTCTCGCGCGAGCCGCCACCATCCTCGGCGCCATAGGTGTCGAGCCGCTCCTGCACATCCGGCATCGCCAACACGGTGTTGACGTCGCGATTGATCTTGTCGGCGATGCCGGCCGGCAGCTTGCCGGGCCCGGCCAGGCCATACCAGGTGGTGGCCTCGAAGCCGTCGAACCCCTGCTCCTGCATCGTCGGAATGCCGGGATGGCCCTTCGCACGCTTGAGCCGCGTCTGCGCAACGCCGATGACCTTGCCGCTCTTCACGTGCGGGGTGGCCGCGGTCATGGTCTCGAAGCTGTACTGGATCTGGCTGCCCATCAGGTCGGCCAACAACGGCCCGCTGCCCTTGTAGGGCACGTGCATCGCATCGACCTTGGCTTGCAGCTTGAACATTTCCAGCGCCAGATGCTGCGCAGAACCCGCGCCCGCCGAACCGAAGCTCACCTTGCCGGGCTCGGCGCTGCACAGGGCGACGATGTCCTTGACCGTCACGGCTTTCTGCGTGGGACTTGCGATCAGGAGGTTGGGCGTCACGCCGACCAGCACGATCGGCACGAAATCGCGCTCCACGTTGTAGCGCAGCTTGGGCTGCAGGCTGGGCGCGAGCGCGTGGCTGTTGATATGGGCCATCAGCAAGGTGCTGCCGTCGCTCGGCTGCGTCGCCACGTACTCGGCCGCCAGCACGCCCGCCACGCCGCCCTTGTTCTCGACGATGACGGTCTGGTTCCACATCACGGCCAGCTTCTGCGCGACGACGCGCGCAAGTGCATCCGTGCCGCCTCCGGGCGGGAAGCCGACCACGATGCGCACGGGGCCGGACGGCCAGTCCTGCGCGAAGACCGTGGGAATGCCGAGGGTGCTTGCCGCAGCGGCTCCCGCGGCCTGGATGAAGGAACGTCGTTGCATGTTGTCTCCGTTGTGATCGAGCGCGTCGACGCTCAGGCTGCCTTCTGGAGCAGCGCGACCTGCGCGGGATGGCCGGCGAAGTAATCCATCGTGGCCTGCACGCCGCTGTCGGCGAGCTTCACGCCGGAGAGCTTCAGCCCCATCTCGACACCGGCGACCATCGCGACCAGCGTCAGGTCGTTGCTGTCGCCGAGATGGCCCATTCGGAACATGCGGCCCTTGAGCTTGCCGAGCCCCGTGCCCAGCGACAGGTCGAAGCGTTGGTGGATGAGCCGGCGGATCGCGTCCGCGTCGACGCCTTCGGGCGTGATGACGCCGGTGAGGACCGGCGAGTACACGGCCGGGTCAACGCACTGGATCGGCAGGCCCCATGCGTTGACGGCGGCGCGCACGCCGGCGGCCCATCGCTGGTGGCGCACGAACACGTTGTCCAGGCCCTCGCCGAGGATCATGTCGAGCGCCTCGGAGAGGCCGTAGAGCAGGTTGGTGTTGGGCGTGTAGGGCCAGTAGCCGTCCTTGTTCATCTCGACGATCTCGTCCCAGGCCCAGAAGGAGCGCGGCAGCTTCGCGACCTTCATGGCTTCCAGCGCGCGGGGCGAGATGGCGTTGAAGCTGATGCCCGGCGGCAGCATCAACCCTTTCTGCGACCCGCTGATGGTGACGTCCACACCCCATTCGTCGTGGCGGAAATCCGCGCTCGCCAGGCCGGAAATGCTGTCGACCATCAGGAGCGCCGGGTGGCCCGCCGCATCGATCGCACGGCGCACCGATGCGATGTCGGACGTGACGCCCGTCGAGGTCTCGTTGTGCACCACGCACACGGCCTTGATCTTCTTTTCCGTGTCCTTGCGCAGGCGGGCTTCGATCAGGTCGGCCTGCACGCCGCGCCGCCAGCCGGGCGCATGGGGCAGATGCGCGTCCGTGCCGCCATAGGCCAGGAACTCCGTGGAGATGCCCAGGCGCGTGGCCATCTTCTGCCACAGCGACGCGAAATGCCCGGTCTCGAACATCAGCACATGGTCGCCAGCGCTCAGCGTGTTCGACAGGGCGGCCTCCCAGGCGCCGGTGCCGGAAGCCGGATAGATGATGACCGGATGCACGGTCTTGAAGATCTGCTTTATGCCGGTCAGCACCTGTCGACCGAGTACGCCGAATTCGGGGCCGCGATGGTCGATGGTTGGCAGGCTCATCGCGCGCAGGATGCGGTCCGGAACCGGGCTGGGGCCCGGGATCTGCAGGAAGTGCCTGCCGGTGGGATGGGAGTCGAGTTGAAGCATGGTGTGTCCGTCCTTTCGCAATCAGTTTTGCATTCAAAATGCAAAAGTGAATGATGGTTATCCCTGATTGCCTAGGCTTGTGCGGCGCAAAAAGTGCATGCAAAATGCAAATGAAGGAAGTAAACCTATGGCGGAAGTAATCGAGATCTCGCGTCTGGCGCTGCATGACCAGGTGGCGACGCGACTGCGCACGATGCTCATCGAGGGCCGCATCGCGCCGGGCGCCAAGCTCAACGAGCGCGAGCTGTGCGACCAATTGCGCGTCTCGCGCACGCCGCTGCGCGAGGCCATCAAGCTGCTGGCGGCGGAAGGGCTGGTCGACCTGCTGCCCAATCGTGGCGCGGTGGCCGTCAAGCTGACGGAGGCTGACGTGGTCAACACCTTCGAGCTGTTGGCAACGCTGGAGGGCATGTCCGGCGAACTGGCGGTGCAGCGCATGACCGACGGGGAACTCGCGGAAGTCCGGGCGCTGCACTACGAGATGCTGGCGTGCTTTGCGCGTCGGGACCTCTCCGGCTACTACCGCATCAACGCGCGCATCCACGTCGCCATCAACGACGCGGCGAGGAACCCGGTGCTGACGAGCACCTACCGCTCGGTCAACGCGCGTGTCCAGTCGCTGCGCTTTCGCACCAACCAGAACGAGGCCAAGTGGGCGGCGGCGGTGGCTGAGCATGAGCGAATGATCGAAGCCCTCGGCGCGCGCGATCCCGTCGCGATGCGCCAGGTGCTGGTCGAACACCTGAATCGCAAGCGCGACACCGTGCTGGAGCTCCTGCGCGCCGGCGAAATCTATCCACGGTCCAAAGCGGCCAAGCCCTGAGGTCATCCATGCGCATCGAGCCTGCAAGCCATCTCCAGCCAGCCGGTACTGTCCTGCCCCCGAACGAAACCTGCGAGGCGCTGGCGAGGCGCCTCGCGACCGAGACGCAGGGCGAGGTGCTCTTCGACGACGCATCGCGAGGCCGCTACGCGACCGATGCGTCGATCTACCAGATCATGCCGGTCGGCGTGCTGGTGCCGAAGACCGAGCGAGACATCGCCACCGCGATCGACGTGGCGCGCGATCTCAAGGTGCCGGTGCTGGCGCGCGGCGGCGGCACCAGCCAGTGCGGCCAGACCACGGGCGCTGCACTGGTCATCGACAACAGCAAGCACTTCCGGCGCGTACTGGACCTGGACCTCGAACAGCGCACCGTCACGGTGGAGCCCGGGATCGTGCTCGATCACCTGAATGCGCAACTCAAGCCGCACGGCCTCTGGTATCCGGTCGATGTGTCAACGAGCGCGCAGGCCACGCTGGGCGGCATGGCGGGCAACAACTCCTGCGGCTCGCGCTCCATCGCCTACGGCAACATGGTGCACAACGTCGCGGGTGCGAGCGCCTGGTTGTCCGATGGCGAGGTCGTCGACTTCGGGCCGGTATCGATGTTGGGCGCACGGGCGAGCGACATCGCGCAGCACGTACGGCAACTGGCAGTGCAGCACCGCAGCGAACTCCAGGCGAACTGGCCCAAGGTGCTGCGGCGCGTTGCCGGCTACAACCTCGACATCTTCGACAACCAGAGCGAGAAGCCCTACACCACGGACGGCAGCGTCAACCTCGCGCACTTGCTGATCGGGGCGGAGGGCACGCTGGCCTATACGCGAAGCCTGACGCTCAAGCTTTCCGAACTGCCGCGCGCCAAGGTGCTGGGCATCGTCAACTTCCCGAGCTTTCACGCGGCCATGGATTCGGCGCAGCACATCGTGAAGCTCGGCCCCACCGCGGTGGAGCTGGTCGACCGGACGATGATCGAGTTGAGTCTTGCCAACCCGGCCTTCCGCTCCACCGTCGAGACCGCGCTGATCGGCCGGCCCGCCGCGATCCTGCTGGTCGAGTTCTCGGGCAGCGAGAAGGCTTCACTGTTGCCCAAACTGAAGGACCTGACGGACCTGATGGGCGAACTCGGCCTCCCGGGCAGCGTGGTCGAGATGCGCGACGATGCGCCGCAGAAGAACCTGTGGGACGTGCGCAAGGCCGGGCTCAACATCATGATGAGCCTCAAGGGCGACGGCAAGCCGGTGAGCTTCATCGAGGACTGCGCCGTGCCGCTGGAGCACCTGGCCGAATACACCGACGGTCTCACGGAAGTCTTCGCCAAGTACGGGAGCCGGGGCACCTGGTACGCGCACGCGTCTGTCGGCACGCTGCACGTGCGTCCCATCCTGGACATGCGCATCGACGGCGCGGCCAAGATGCGCGCGATTGCCGAGGAAGCGAGTGCGCTCGTGCGCAAGTACAAGGGCGCGTTCAGCGGCGAACACGGTGACGGCCTGTGTCGCGGCGAATGGATCGAATGGCAATTCGGCCCGGCCCTCAACGACGCCCTCCGCTCCATCAAGCAGAAGCTCGACCCCATCAAACTCTTCAACCCGGGCAAGATCATCGATCCGCCCAAGATGGACGACACCTCGTTGTTCCGCTTCTCGCCCGCGACGGCACCCAAGCCGTACAAGCGCATCCCGCTCACGCCCGTGCTCGACTGGTCCGACTGGAACGTGCAGGCTGATCCAGTGACGGAAGTGACGACCTCACCCGGCACCGGCGGCGACATCACGGGCGGCTTTGCCAAGGCCGTGGAGATGTGCAACAACAATGGCCACTGCCGCAAGTTCGACGCGGGCACGATGTGCCCGAGTTACCGCGTGACGCGCGACGAACAGCACGTCACGCGCGGACGCGCCAACACGCTGCGCCTGGCGGTCTCCGGGCAGCTTGGCCCGGACGCCTTCACGAGCGAGGCCATGCACCAGACGATGGACCTCTGCGTCGGCTGCAAGGGCTGCAAGCGAGATTGCCCGACGGGCGTCGACATGGCGAAGATGAAGATCGAGTTCCTGGCCCACTACAAGAAGAAGCACGGGCACACGCTCAAGGACAAGCTGATCGCACGGCTTCCGGACTATGCACATGCGGCCAGTCGCGTGCCGTGGCTGCTGAACCTGCGCAACACGGTGCCGGGTGCGCGCTGGCTTGGGGAAAAACTGCTGGGGCTTTCCGCGAAGCGTTCCTTGCCGGAGTGGCGCAGCGATACCTTCTGGCGTGCGATGGACGCGTCGATGTTCGCAAGTCGCGAAGAGGCGCTGGCCGCTGCGCGAAACGGGCGGAAGGTGGCCGTGCTGTTCGTCGACACCTTCAACGGCACCTTCGAAAGCGAGAACGCCTTTTCCGCCGCGCGCGTGCTCAAGGCCGCGGGCTATGTGCTGCACACGGTGCTGAAAGACGGTGGCCATCACTGCTGCGGCCGCACCTATCTCGCCAACGGCATGGTGGAGGAGGCCAAGGCCAAGGCCGGCGCACTGATCGACGCCCTTGTGCCGCTGGCGGATGCGGGCATCGCGATCGTCGGGCTCGAGCCCTCGTGCCTGCTGACGCTGCGTGACGAGACGCTGGTCATGGGCTTCGGCGCGAAGGCGAAGACCGTGGCCGCCCAGGCGCTGCTGTTCGAGGAATTCATCGCGCGTGAGGCGAAGGCCGGCCGCTTCCAGTTGGCACTGAAGTCCATCGACCGTCCGATCCTGCTGCATGGCCATTGCCACCAGAAAGCGTTCGGTGCGGTCAGTCCGATCATCGATGTACTCAAGTTGATCCCCGGTGCCAAGCCGGAGCTGATCGAGAGTTCATGCTGCGGCATGGCGGGAAGCTTCGGCTACGAGGCATCTCATCACGAGATCTCGATGCAGATGGCCGAGGCCAGCCTGTTGCCCGCTGTGCGCCAGAACCCCGACGCCGTCGTGGTGGCCGACGGCACCAGTTGCCGCCATCAGATCGCCGACGGTGCACAGCGCGAAGCGGTGCATGTGGCGCGCCTGCTCGAGGCGCAACTCATGTGAAATGAAACCCGACCCCGATGCGCCTGCGGCGCCCGGGGCGGCCGCCAGAGGTGGCTGATCTGGTGGGCCCTCCAAGCCTGCGCGGGCAGGTTGGGGCCGCGGCCTTCAGCCCCTCAAGGGGGCGCACCCAGCGGTCCGGCAAGGCCGGTTCCGTGGGTACCCACGAAGGGGTAACGCTGTGCTCGTCCCGGTTTTCATGTGTCGCGGGAGACGTGCCAGCGTCATGGAAAACTGAACGAATGCCCATTCCTGACGCGCCAGCGGCTCCAGCCAGGCTAAGTCGGTTCCGTGGGCGGCCGCGAGGGGCAACGCTGCACACGCAAGCCACGCCCACTCCGGCTCGATCCCCGCCTTCACCAACCCCGCGCCGCATGGCGCCCGGCGATGAAGCCGAAGGTCATCGCCGGGCCGAGGTTGATGCCGCCAGAGGGATAGAACCCGCCCATGACGCTCGCCATGTCCGTGCCCACTGCATAGAGGCCGACGATCGGTTGTCCTTCTGCGCCCACGACCTGCGCGTGCTCGTTGGTCTTCAGCCCGGCGAAGGTGCCGAAGCTGCCGGGCAGCACTTTCACGGCATAGAAGGGGCCTTGCTCGATCGGCGCGACGCAGGGGTTGGGGCCCTTGTGCAAGGGGTCGCCCATCTTGCGGTTGTAGGGCGTAGAGCCGCGTCCGAAGTCCGGGTCCGTGCCCTGGCGGGCGTTCTCGTTGAAGCGCTGGACCGTTGCGGCCAGCGCGGCGGGCGGGATGCCGCAAGCCGTTGCGAGTTCTTCGATCGTGGCGCCGCGCTTCAGGTAGCCATTGCGCACGAAACGGCCCACCGGAACCGGAAAGGGCCGCGCGTACCCCAGGCCATAGAGCCGCTGGAAGCGGTGGTCGCAGACCAGCCACGAATGCACTTCCTCGCCCTGCGGCGCCTGCGCCACCATGGCAGCGACATAGTCGTAGTAGCCATCCGCCTCGTTGACGAAGCGCTGGCCGTTGGACAGCACGCCGATCAGCCCCGGCTTGCCGCGTTCGATGATGTGGGGGAAATGGCCGGTGCTGCCGTCGGGATGCGGCACGCGCGAGACGGGTGCCCAGGCGGCCGGCGATGCGACGCTGGTGTCGAGCATGCCGCCCGCCGATTCGCCCAGTGTGATGCCGTCGCCCGAGCAGCTTTCGGGCGGCAGCGCGAGGTGCTCCTGGCCTGTTGGTGTGCGCGGGAACAGGGCCTTGCGTCGCGCAATGTCGTTCGGGAAGCCGCCGGCTGCGAGCACGACACCCTTGGCGGCGCGGATCTCGATGTCGCCATCGGGCGTCGTGACGACGGCGCCGCGCACGACGCCGTCCTCCATCAGCAGTCGCTTGGCGGGTGCAGATTCGATCATCTGCACCTTCAGGTCGTCGGCGGATTTTGCGAGCCGCGCGACCAGCGCAACGCCGTTGACCAGGTGCATGGCACGCCCATGGAACGCGAGATCACGCAGGTGTCGCAGGAAGCGCTTCGTCACGTGGAGGAAGGACTTCGGCGAGCGCGTCATGCTGAGGAAGGCCCCGAGGTCCGCGCCCGCCATGATCGGCATGCCGAGGAACGACGTCTCCCGCATCGTCTTGCGCAGGCGCTTGTTCAGCGCACCCAGTTCACGGGCATCGTAGGGCGCGGCGATGACCTGATGGCCTTCGGTGCCGGCGCCGGCCACCTTGCCGTGCACATCGGGAATCGCGTTGCCATCGGCGAACTGAAGCGCGGTGTTCTGTTCGAAGAACGCGACCATCTCGGGCGCGTTGTCGAGGAAGGCATCGACACGCGCCGCGTCGTAGCGGTCGCCCAGTTCGTTCTTCAGGTAGGTGCGTGGCTGCTGCGGGTCTTCATGAATGCCGGCGCGTTTGGCGAGCGGGTTGCCGGGCGTCCACATCCATCCGCCCGACCAGGCGGTGGCGCCGCCGAACACGGGCGCCTTTTCCACGACCACGACTTTCAGGCCGTGGAATGCCGCGGTCACCGCAGCTGCAAGGCCGGAAGCGCCAGAGCCGATGACGAGCAGGTCGCAGTCGATGCCGCGCGGCTGTTGGGTGCTGGAGGACATGGCCGTTCGCTCAGGCGTCGAGCTGCGCCAGCACGCGCATGGTCGCGGCGCGTGCGCGGCGTGCGCGCTCGGTCGCGCCGACGGTGCGCGCCAGCGTGTGGGTCGGGATCTCGAGGGCCAGCGGAATGTCGCGCGGCAGGGCGCGCAGCAGGCCCACCAAGTCCACGCCGCCGTCACCGGGAAACAGCCGCTCGGCGCGCGCCTGATGGAGGATCTCTTCCATCGTCGGCGGAATCTCGGCCGGCACGTCGCAGAACTGCAGGTAGCGCAGGCGCGAAGGCGGAATCGAGGCGATGTCCTCGATGCGGCTGCGCGACCGGCTGAAGTGGAAGGGGTCGATCAGTACGCCGGCGTTCTTGCTGCCGCAACGTTCGACGATGCGGGCGGCCTGCGTCAGGTTCTTCGCTTCGGTCCACGGCATGAACTCGAGGACGGCGCCCAGGCCGTAGCGGCCGGCCAGCTCGCAGAAGGCCGCGAAGGATTCGATCTGCCGGGCATCGTCCGGGTCGTTGCCCGCCACCAGCAGTTCGCTCGCGCCGAGACGTGCGGCGGTGGCGATCGCGGCTTCGTAGTCGGCGGCGCGCACATCGGGCTTGATGCGGAAGATCTCCACGTCGAGCACCTTGATGCCCGTGTCTGCCAGCCGCGCCTCGACTTCGCGCAGCATCGGCGTGTCGCCCACGATGTCGTACTGCGGTTCGGTCGGCGTGGCGGGTAGCAGGCGGATGCCGACGTGGCTGTAGCCGGCTTCGAAGGCGCAGGTCACCATCTCGGGCGGCGTGAGTTCGAGAACGGTGAGGGCGGCGAGGGAAATGGGTCGGGTCATGGTTTGTCTCCTGGCAAGGGCACGGTGTGCGAGGTGTCGTTCAGTCTTGTGTCGGGATCCGGACGACTGCGCCTGTGCGTGCTGCTTCGGCAATCGCCTCGACCACACGCAGGTTCTGCAAGCCGTCTCGCACGCCGACCAGCGGGGCGGCTTCACCACGCGTCACCGCGCAGAAATGTTGAAGTTGCAAGACGAGCGGATCCAGCCGCTCGCCATCAACGACCGAGGCCGTCATGGGCTCGTACCACGAGCGCTTCTGGTCCGGCGCAAAAGTCTTCAGTCGCATCGTCGGGACGGACAGTGACCCTTGCGTGCCGACGATGCCGTAGCAGTCCTCGTCAGCGTCGTGGGCGTAGTCCTTGTTCTCCTGCGAAGTCTGCTCCCAGCTGCGTGCGCTGGCGGCCGCGTCGGACAGGATGAAGGTGCCGAGCGCACCGCTGGCAAAGCGCAGCAGCATCGCCGCTGTGTCTTCCACTTCGAAGCCGCGCGTGGCGCTGGAGGTCGCGGCCTGCACGGAGACGATCTCGCCGCAGAGCGAGCGCAGGTTGCCGATCTCGTGGATCAGGTTGATGAGGATCGGACCGCCGCCCGTTTGCGTGCGCCAGGCCCCTTCTTCGAAATAGTTGTCGGGCTTGTAGAAGAGGGCGCTGCCGGTCACGGCGACGATCTTGCCGAGCCGGCCTTGCCGAATGATTTCGCGCGCTTTCGCGAGGATCGGGCTGTGGGCGCGATGATGGCCGACCAGCACCCGTGCGTCGCTGCCGCTGTGTTCGACACGCTGCACCAGTCGCTCGGCTTCTTCGACAGTGTGCGCTACGGGCTTCTCGACCAGGACCGCCACGCCGGCGTCGATGCACTCGATCGCATGGGCCACGTGCAGGTGGTTCGGCGTCGCGAGGATCACGGCATCGGGCTTGTCCTCCTGTGCCAGCAACTCTTCCAGGCTCCTGAAGAGCGGCACGCCCGCGCCATCGGCAAAAGCGGCCGCGGCCGGCGAAGGATCGACGATGGCCGCGAGCGTGCATTCGCCGCTCTGCTGGACCAGTTCCGCGTGGCGGCGGCCGATCAAGCCTGCGCCGGCCACGGCAATGCGAATGGGCCGCGAGGCAGGGGCGGGTTGCGGGGACTGGGCTGCGGTCATGGGCTGTGTGTCTCGGATGGATTGCGAATCTTCTGGGGGAGTCGCCGTGGCGATGAGGCAAATTTAAGGAAGAACGAATCGATGAACAACGGCCGGATCGTGGCTCTATGATTCACGAATCGTGAGCCTCAAATTTCAGTTGGATGATCTGCGGGTGTTCTGCCTGGCGGCGCGCAAGGCCAGCTTTGCCGCGACGGCGACGGAGCTGGGCACGTCGCCGGCCTTCGTGAGCAAGCGCATCGCGATCCTGGAGAAGTCCCTCGGCGTGACGCTGTTCCATCGCGCCGCGCGGCGCGTCACGGTGACCGATGACGGCGAGCGCGTGTACGCCTCGGCCCAGCAGATCTTCGAGGGCGTGGACCACATGGGGGAGACGGTCGCCGGCGGTCGGCTCGACCCGCGCGGCCTGTTGCGCGTGACGACCAGTGCGCGACTGGGACGCAAGCACATCGCGCCGGTGCTGTCCCTGCTGGCGAAGCGCTATCCGGCGCTCGACATCACGCTCGATGCGGTGGATCGCCGCGTCGACCTGATCAGCGAGAACATCGACCTGGACGTGCGCGTGGGAGAAGTGGATGAGCCGCACCTGGTCGCGACCCGGATCGCCACGAGCGTGCGCGTGCTGTGTGCGGCACCCGCGTACCTGGAGCGCCGCGGCGCCCCTGAAAAGGTCGCCGAATTGAGCCAGCACGATTGCCTGGTGCTGCGGGATCGCAACCAGGCTTTCGGGGTGTGGCGCTTGACCGGCCCCGGTGGCACCGAGAAGGTCAAGGTCACCGGGCGCCTGTCATCCAACAATTCGGAGATGGTCCGCGGTTGGGGCAAGGACGGCCACGGGATCTTGTTGCAGGGCCGGTGGGACGTGCATGACGACCTGCGCGCCGGGCGCCTGATACCGGTCTTGCCGGAGTGGCATCAGCCCGCCGATATCTGGGCCGCGAGTTCGGTGCGGCTCAGTCATTCGGCCAAGGTGCGCGTGTGTGTCCAGTTCCTGCAGGAGCAACTGAACGGGGAGGGGGCTTTCGCGCTCAAGTGACCCGCGGTCGAGCCCCGTGAGATTGAACCTAGAAAAAGCAGTTGACCGCGCTCAACCTTTGGAAAAGCAGCATGGAGCCTGAGACTTCTGCCTTCGATCGCGTTCGCCGCCGGGGTGAGAGCGCTATGCACCCGATTGCACCGCGCTCGACGCGCCATGCGGCGTTGCTCGGCCTTGCGGGCATGAGCCCGCCGCGTTCTCGCCCTTGCAGGGCGCGGCTCAGCCTGAGGCTGAGCCCGTTCACGCTGTCCGATGGCCCTCAAGGGCCATCGAAGCCGCAGCGCTCACCCTTGCCTGGCACGCCGATCACGGCGCACTCGGGCGCATCCAACTGCTTTTTCTAGGTTCAAGGCTTGAGTTGGTCGATGGCCTTCGAGGTCTGGTAACCGGACACGGCGATGGCGACGACGGAAGCGAGGCAGAGCAAGAGGGTGGACATGTGGAAACTCCTGGTGGGGTTGGGATGGGTCAATACTAGGGTAACCACTAATATCCAGCCCCAGGAAATGTCTCTTGTTTTCGTGGAAACTTTGCCGCCGCCTGACGACGCGTCTCCGCATCCTCGCCAACCTGGGCAGGCGCATCCACGCTACTGAAGCAACTCCAGCTTCCAGACCGCCACCACCGCGACCACCGACACGAGCGCCAGCGCAGTGAGCGAACCGGCCAGCCCTGGTCGCTCGGCGAAGGGATCGCGCAGCATGCGAATCGCGTGTCGCGGAACCTGCGCGGTTTTCGACAGCGAAGCGCCAAGCCGCACGTTGACCTTCATCCGGCCGTTGATGGCCCAGCCGCTCGCATCCAGCAGCGGCCCCAGGCTGCGCTGGCGCAGCTTGAGCCAGGCGATCAACATGCTCGGCCCGGAAATGGCGAGGACCACGCCAGCCATCGCGATGGGAATCCATTGCCCGAGGTCGATGAACTTGCTGAACAGGGCCACCAGCACGGCGCTGATGCTGCCCATCGCGACGCCGATCGCCGCCACCGTGCCGACGTCGACCCGGCCGGGTACGCGCGCCGCGGTCGAAGCGCCGGGTGCGGCGGCAGTCTTGTCGACGTTGGCAATCCCGGTGGCCAGGGAACTGAGCGTGCCTTGCGCAGTGGCTTCGCTGGCGGCGGCGCGCCGTGCGACCTGTTCCTCGATCACCCGTACGAACTTCTTGTAGGGCGAGAAGAAGGCTTGCGCGACGCTGGTCGGGTTCTCGATGAGCCGTGTGATGGTCGCGTCCCAGTCGCGTCCCTGGCGGTCGTAGAACACGCCGTTGCGGCCGGCGAAGAGGAAGTCGACATCGCCAGCGGTGAAGGCCGCGACGATGTTCATCTTCTCGCTGCCGCGCCGGCATTCGCAGTAGGCCAGGCAGGTCTTGGCCAGGCCAGCGAGCACCGCATGCTGCTTGATGTCGTCCACGCGCACCACGAGATCGCAACTGCGACTGTCGAGGTACAGCGTGCCGGCCTGGAAGATGGCGCCCTCGCGGCGGTAGAAGGCCTTGAAGGAGACGAAGTTCTCCAGCAGCACGAGCAGGTCGCGCTTGAGGCGCAACAGTTTCTCCAGGTCGCGCAGGCGTGCGTTGTGCGGGCCGGCTTCCTCGTCCTGATCGATAAGCGCCAGCACCGGCGCCTGCATGGCGGTCAGTGCGGTGATGGTCCCGCTGTCCAGTTCGGCCAGCGGGGATGCAGGCTTGGCCGCCAGCCATTCGCGGCAGGAAGTGACACGGCGCAGGAGTTCGTGCCACGCAGGCTCGTCCATTTCGTTGTGCGCCTGGCCCAGCAGTGGCGCGACGGCGTGGCGTTGCAAGTTGGCGAGTGCCTCCGCCCACGCGGGGTTCACGCCCGTGCGCAGCGGCAGCGTGCGCCCCGGCGCGATGGTCGCCAGCGGCAGCGCGGCGATGCGCTGGTTGTCGAGCGTGAGTTCCTCCGCGCCCAAGGCCTCATAGGTCTCGGGCGAGGCATTGAGTGCAGCGACCGACTGGATGTCATAGGCAGCGACGCGGCATCGCGCGAAGAAGTCATCGACTTTCTCGCGCACGGCCTCGACGGCCTCGGCTGCTTGCAGCGTGTGTCCGTTGCTGCAGGCCGCTTCGTCGTCACCGGCCTGCCAAAGGCGCATGGCCTCGACTTCGGCAAAGAAGGCTTCAGCGCGCGCCCGGTCGATGCCGTCCTGGCCGTTGCAGTCCTTCACGCTGCCCTGGGTCTCGGCGATCCACTGCAGGGTACGGCGCACGGGCTCCTCGGTCGCGGTGTCCGGCGTGATGATGCCGTCGCCGTTGAAGCGCATGGCGGCGAGCGTGTCGCTGCGTTGCATGACGTCGTCGAGCGTGATGACGTTGGCGTCCTGCTTTTGCAGATGATCGAGCACGCGACGGGCTTCTTCGCTGAGCGGCAACTCGCCCTGTGCCGACGCGCTGAAGGCGTCCAGGGTGATGCCGTCCACGCAGTCCATGAGCTCGTCGGGATCGCGCAAGTGCGCGCATGCCCATTCGCATGCCGCGATGAGTTCCGGGGGACGGATGCGGCCGTCCTGGTCGGTGTCGATGAAGTCGAGCGTCCTGCTGTCGAACTCCACGCCGCGCGTCGGGCAGGCGAGTGCGACCCAGAGCTTCTGGTCGAGTTGGCCGATGTTCGCGATATCGGTTCCGTCGCGGATCAGGACCTGGTCCACGCCGCCGGCGCGGAAGAACTTGAATTCATGGGTTGGGTGCATGCTGGGGTGTGTGCTGTGTTGCGCGATGCGCCGCCTCGCTTTCGGGCCCGTCATTGCCGAGCGATCGCCAGCTGGCGCAACGGCATGCCCCCGCGAAGGGGGCTGTCGTTCGTCGATGCCCCGGATTCTTGGCTGCGCCGGGATACCTTCCGTGTAGGCATTTGGAGCATGTTGGCGCAGGAGACCCCAAGAGCAGGTGTTCATTCGAGCCACCCGGCAAGGCATCACGTCAGAATAGGCAACAAGCGGCAGCGCCGAGGGCCGCACAGACTGGAGCTGCCCATGCCTTTGACCCCCCCCGCCCGCCCATGAAGCCGGAGACTTTGCCCCCGCTCGACGTCGAGACGCTGTGGCGCCTGTGCCTGCACGTCGTCCGTCAACGTCGTCTCGGCAAGGCGCCGCAGGACGGGCCGGCGCTCACATGGGAGGCGTCGCAAGGATTCACGCTGGGCGACGAGTGGAGCGCAGAGGCTGGCGAGCTTTTCTCGCTGGTCAAGCCCCTGCTCGATCGCACGCACGGCAGTGCGCCGTGGGTGCTCGGGCAACTGGGGCAGAGTCTCAATGGCTGCATTGCCACGCGCGGCGGGGATGCGAACTACATCAACGGCGCCGAGGTGCTGCTCCATCTGCATCGCCTGCGTGCGCTCAGCGACGCGGTGATCGTCGGCGCGGCGACGGCGGCCCTGGACAACCCGCAACTCACGACGCGCCGCGTCGAAGGCGACAACCCGGTGCGCGTGGTGATCGACCCATCGCTTCGCGTGCCGCCGTCGTCGAAGGTCTTCTCCGACCACGCGGCGCCGACCTTGCTGGTCTGCGATGCGGAGCGCGAGGCAGAGGCGGCAGATCGCGTGGGCGCAGACCAGGTGCTGGGCGTGCCACGGCTCACGGGCTCGGACGGCATCGTCGATGTGCGCGCGATGCAAGCGGCCCTGGCCGGGCGCGGCTTGCGTGTCCTGTTCGTGGAGGGCGGCGGCGTGACCGTGTCGCACTTCATGCGGCAAGGCTGCATGGACCGGCTGCACCTGAGCATCGCCCCCGTGGTCATCGGCGATGGGCGACCGGGACTGTCGCTGCCGCAGGACCTGTCGATGGGCGACTGCGCGCGGCCGCCCTGCCGGCTCTACCGGATGGGCGGGGATGTGCTGTGGGACCTGGACTTGCGTGCCTCGGCGGCTTCGGACGGGATGGCCAGCACGTCCACATGACCGACACGCAGCGACGTTCGGTCGATGGCGGCCATGCGTCGCGACGTCCACGCATGCACGAGCGATTGCGCTGACGCGTCCTGTTCCAGCGCCGCTGCGCCCATGCCCTGGATCATGGCTTCCAGCATGGCGTGACGGGATGGCTCGATGTGCCAATCGCTGCGTGCCTGCATCACCTTGAAGCCCGACCCGCCAAGACGCGCGACGAGGTGGTCCACCGCATCGGTGCCCAGCGAAGTGCCAAAGCCCTTGTCGCCCAGTTGGTGCGCGCGGAACAGCGCGTGGATGGCGGCATCGTCCGCGTCGGCTTCATGCCACTCGACCAGGCCAACCACGGTGAGCGCAAGCAGCAGCGCCGACCGGGCCGTCTTGACATGGCCCAGCAGCGTGTCGAGCCAATCGGCCGAGACGAGGTCGAGCAGCGCCGAGGCGGTCACGAGATGGGCCGCATGAAAGGGCAGGGCATCCAGTCGAGTGGCGAGGTCGATGCGCCGGAACAGGATGTCGGCTTGCCAGTCCGCGCCTTCGACGCGCCACCCCTCGGCCTTGGCTTGCCACGCATGGCCGTGCGCTTGCGCCCACGCGGCGAAGTGCTGCGGGAGCGCGGCCAGGAGCGCGGGATCATGGTCGACCAGCAGCCACTGCTGCGCGCTGCCGAGCAACGGCGCCAACACGCGCACGTTGGCTCCGGTGCCGCAGGCCAGGTCGATCACGCGAAGGGCCGCGGTGTTGCGCAGCCGCCCTGCGAGGGATCGCAGTGCCAGGGCTTCGGCGGAGCTTGCGCGGGCGCTCATGTCGAAGGGCTCGCGCAAGGCCAGCCAGTCGGCGCTGAAGCCGGTCATGTCGTGTGCATCCTCTGCGCCGCATCGATCAGTGCCGATGCGAAACGGGCGCCGCTTTGGGTCCAGGTCGGCAGCGCCTGTCGTGCGGCCATGGCCCCGGCGCGCAACTGCGTGCGCCATGCCGCGTCTTCCATCAGTCGTCGCAATGCAGTGCGCAGCGCGACCACGTCACCGGGCGGAACCAACTCGCCGGCTGCGCGCGGTACGGTGTCGGGAATGGCGCCTGCCTGTGTGCTGATGATCGGCAGGCCCCGCGCCAGCGCCTCGGCCAGCGCCATGCCATAGCCTTCGTGGAAGGAAGGGAGGACGAAGGCATCGGCTGCGGCATAGAACTTCTCCAACTCGCCTTCCGCCTTGTCGCCATGCAGCACGACGCGATCGCGCAATCCGTGCTGGTCGATCGCTTCGCCCAGCGTGGTCGCACACGCGGCGTCCATCGTCGCGCTGCCGACGCAGTGGAGCGTCCAGGCCTGTTCGCGCAGGCCGGCAAGCGCCTCGACGAGCACCGCATGGCCCTTGCGCGGCGTGAGGGTGGCCACGCACAGCAGCGACAGCGCTTCCCCGCCGCTGCCTGGCGCCGGCGGAGCCGGTTCGGTGCCGGGGACCACGGTGGCAATGCGGGAAGGTGGAACACCGAAAGCGTCCAGCCCGCGGGCGGTGAAGGGGCTGGTGACGATCACGCCGCGGACGGCGGCCAAGGCACTTCTTTCGCTCTCGAATAGCGCGCGCTGCCGGTCAGCGTCGAGCCCGGTCTCCAGCGAGAGCGGGTGGTGCACCAGCGCCACCCATCGCAGCCGTTGCGCATGCCGATGCGCCAGTTCGTCGAGTACGCCGAAGGCCAGGCCATCGACCACGACCAGCGCGCCATCCGGCAATGCCTCGACCACGCGCGCTGCACGGGCCAGCGCCTCGGCATCGGGCGCCGGATAGCCGTCGCCGAGTGCGTGGACATCCACCTGCCATCCCGAAGCGCGAAGCTCCTCGATGATGTGGCGGTCATAGGTGTAGCCGCCGGTGTGCGTGTCCAGGTCGCCCGGGATCAGGAAGCTGCAATGCATGCCGTCAGAGCGCGTGCTCGTAGGCGGCCCAGGCCACGTGCGATTCATGCAGGCAGACCCGCATCGACGTCAGCCCGCTGGCATGCGCGCCGAGGTCGCCTGCCGAGATGCGCGAAGCCACGCGGTCGAAGATCACGCGCGCCATGAATTCGGTCGTGGTGTTGCGCCCGGTGAAGGCCGCTTCGTCGTCGAGGTTGCGAAAGTTGAGTTCACCGAGCACCTTGCGCAAGGCCTCGGTGGCGAGCCCGATGTCCACGACCACGCCGTCGGCGTCGAGCTCGGGTCGGCGCAGTTCGAGGTCGACCACGTAGGTCGCGCCGTGCAGCCGTTGCGCGGGGCCGAACACCTCGCCGCGGAAGCTGTGGGCAATCATGAAATGGTCGCGGACGTTGACGCTGTACATGCGGGTTTGCTCCGTTGAGGTTCAGGGATAGTCGATGCGCTGGCACAGCGTATCGGGCGCGCCGCGGGCCAGTCGCTCCAGGACCTGCGGCAGTTCGTCAAAGGGCGCGTTGTCGGTGATGAGCGCATCGAGCACCGGCTCACGCAACAGTTGCAACGCCAGCGTGAGCCGGCGCCGATGACTCCAGCGCGCACGTTGCGCCGTTGCCACTTGGCCCACCTGCGAGCTCTTCAACACCAGGCGCCGCGCATGAAAGGCTTCACCGAGCCGCAGCGAAACGGGTTGCGATCCATACCAGCTCATCTCGAGCACGGTGGCTTCAAAGGCGGCGAGCCCCAGCGCCAGCGCGAGGCCGTCCGGATTGCCGCTGGCGTGGATCACGATGTCTGCATCCGGCCGTGCGGCGGCCGGACTCGCAAAGCGCGCGCCCAGTTGCTCGACCACCGTGCGACGGCCCGCATGCGTGTCGATCAATTCGACCTCGCACCCCGGCATGCGAGCGGCGAGCCAGGCCACCAGCAGGCCGACCACGCCGCCACCGACCACGGCGATGCGGTCGCCGACGCGCGGCGCCGCATCCCACAGCGCATTCACCGCCGTTTCCATGTTGGCGGTCAGCACCGCACGCGCCGGCGGTACGCCCTCGGGCAGCACGTGCACGGCATCGGTCGGGACGCGGTAGCGGGTCTGGTGGGGATGCAGGCAAAACACATGGCGGTCCAGCAGTTCCGCCGGACCTTGTTCGACCACGCCGACGCTGGCATAGCCGTACTTCACCGGCGCGGGGAAATCGCCTTCCTGGAACGGCGCCCGCATGCGATCGAACTCGCTGGGCGGCACCTGTCCTCGGTACACCAGCAACTCGGTGCCACGGCTGATGCCGCTGTGCAGTGCGCGAACGATGACCTCGCCGGGCCCTGGCTCGACCACGGGGCCGACGCGGATTTCCGCGCAACCCGGCGCCGTGACCCAGCAGGACCGGGCCTCGGTGGAGACAGCGTGGGAGCGACGGGCGGGCATGCGATCCATGATTCAGATCACGGGCGATGGGAGGAGGTGCGACGACCAGACCCAGGCGTGGCGACTCATGATTGCTTGACTGGATCGCGCGGCGATGTGTGAACGGGCCTCGGCGTATCGGCCGAGCGAGGCTCCAGCGCGTCCGCAAGGATGAGTTGGCTCATCTGCCCGGCGATGAACTCGCCAACCGCTCGCGCCCCGCCCGGCTTTGCGCCCGTGGAAGCGCCGAACGCGACCCTGGCCACAAGGTTGCGGTAGCGCGGCAGTGCCACTTGCAATGCAACGGCCAGCTTTTCCTTGTCGCGAGCCGTGCGGCGCAGCAGGGTGAGCGGATGCCGCTGTGCCTCGGGAGACACCACATGGCTTACCAGCGCGGGCACGAAGCGCGTCTCAGGCGCCAGGCGAGCGAACAGGATGTAGCTGCCGGACCAGTTCCGCAACGACGCCAAGGCGCGCTGCGAGCCAAAGGCGCCGGGGTCGGGCTCGATGTCTCCGGCCGGGAAGGTCAGCAAGGCGCCACCCGCTTGCAAATGCCGGGAAGCCGCGCGCACGACGGCCATGCGCTCGCCGCCTTCATCGGGCAGCAGGATCAGTTGTCGTGCGACGTTGGGCAAGGCGCGAAGAAAGGGGCGATCGGCGGCAATCACCCGAAGGTCCGGTCGCGACGCGAGGCTGGTGAAGAGTGCGACCGTATCGGTCATGCCGGGGTGGTTCGCCAGGATGACGACCGGGCCTTGCGGTGGGACATGTTGCAGGCCCGTGGTCTCGATGCCCGCCGTCATCCGGTCCACGAGCCATGCGCTGCCTTGCGCCAGTCCCTGCGCACCGACGCGGTTGTCGAACTCATGCGCAGTCAGGGCGAAGCGCCGCGCCGCAGGCCGGAACAAGCGGCGCAAAGGCGTGCCACCCAGGCGCAGCAGGCCCATCGAATCGAGCAGGTCGTCGAGGTTGAGTTCGGTCAGCGTCTCGACCAGCGATGGCGCGGTGGCGGGCATGTGCAGACGGGGTTTGGAGTTGGCCCTGGTGGCACGCATTCTTTCAGATTGGTGCACATTGCCGGGCTTTTCGGAAGCCCTGGTCGGCCGGCACGTCCGCTGTCGGCAGCCCCGCGAGTGTCGAGCGGTCTTGTCTGCGAACTTCCAACCCACGACACGCGTATCCGCGCGACCTGTTCAGATCAGATGCAGGTGGGTCGAGTTCTTCACTTCCTCCATCACGGCGTAGGTGCGGGTCTCGCGCACGCCCGGCAACTGCCACAGCACGGAGCCGGCGAACTGCCGGTAGTCGTTCATGTCCGCGCTGCGGGTCTTGAGCAGGTAGTCGAAACCACCCGCGACCATGTGGCATTCCATGATGGCCGCATGCACCTGCACGGCAGCCTTGAACTCGTCGAACACGTTCGGCGTGGTCCGGTCCAGCAGCACTTCGACGAAGACCAGCATGCCCGCGCCCAGCTTCAGTGGATTGAGGCGTGCCTCGTAGCCCAGGATGTAGTTGTCCCGCGTCAGGCGTTGCACACGGGCAAGCACTGCCGTCGGCGAGAGCCCGACTGCATCCGCGAGCTTGAGATTCGCGATCCGGCCGTCCTCCTGGAGGAGCTTGAGGATCTTCAGGTCCAGCCGGTCAAGTTCGGTAGCTCGATCGGACACGCTAGTGATTTGTTCAGCTAAAACCCAAGAATTCAAACAAAAATTCGAACCAGAAGCCGGCATTATTGACGAATTCTCCAACACGTACTGTCATGACCGCCAATCAACTCTCTAGCCAGCCCACACCGTCGTTTTCTGAATTCGCAGACGGCCTGGCCGAAGCAAGTGAACTCCGCGCACGCATCACCGCGGCCTATCGCCGGGCAGAACCGGAGGCGGTGCCGCCGTTGCTGGAGGCCGCACGCCTGGCACCGCCGGTTGCCGAGGCCGCGCACGCGCTGGCGCATCGCATCGCGACCCAGCTTCGCAACCGCAAGAACGCGACGGGGCGGGCCGGGCTGGTCCAGGGCCTGCTGCAGGAGTACGCCCTGTCCTCGCAGGAAGGCGTGGCCTTGATGTGCCTGGCCGAAGCCTTGTTGCGCATTCCCGATGTGGCAACCCGCAACGCGCTCATCCGCGACAAGATCGCCGATGGCCAGTGGCAGACGCACGCCGGGCGCAGCCCGTCGATCTTCGTCAATGCCGCCACCTGGGGCTTGCTGCTGACGGGCAAGCTGGTTGCGACGCACAGCGAATCGGGCCTGTCGACCACGCTCACGCGCCTGATCGGCAAGGGCGGCGAGCCGCTGATCCGCAAGGGCGTCGACATGGCCATGCGAATGATGGGCGAACAGTTCGTCACCGGAGAGACCATCAAGCAGGCGCTGGAGCACGCGCGCAAGCTCGAAGCGGAGGGCTTCCGCTACTCCTACGACATGCTGGGTGAAGCCGCGCTGACGGCTCAGGACGCTCACCGATATCGCGCGTCGTACGAGCAGGCGATCCATGCGATCGGCAAGGCATCGGCAGGCCGCGGCGTGTATGAAGGCCCTGGAATCTCCATCAAGCTGTCGGCCCTGCATCCGCGCTACCAACGCGCGCAGCGTGCACGCGTCATGGACGAGCTGTACCCGGTGTTGCGCGAACTCACGCTCCTCGCCAAGCGCTACGACATCGGGCTGAACATCGATGCCGAAGAAGCCGATCGCCTGGAGCTGTCGCTGGACCTCCTGGAAAAACTGTGCTTCGAGCCGGCGCTGGCCGGCTGGAACGGCATCGGCTTCGTGATCCAGGGTTACCAGAAGCGCTGCCCCTACGTCATCGACTACCTCATCGATCTCGCGCGCCGCAGCCATCACCGCCTGATGATCCGGCTGGTCAAGGGCGCCTACTGGGACAGCGAGATCAAGCGCGCGCAGGTCGAGGGGCTCGAAGGCTACCCGGTGTTCACGCGCAAGGCCTATACCGACGTGTCGTACCTGGCCTGCGCGCGCAAGCTGCTCGCAGCCCCCGAGGCCATCTACCCGCAGTTCGCCACCCACAACGCGCACACGCTCGCGGCGATCCACGAGATGGCCGACCCGGCCACCTATGTCCCCGGCCAGTATGAATTCCAATGCCTCCATGGCATGGGCGAACCGTTGTACGAGCAGGTGGTCGGCTCGGTCGAGAACGGCAAGCTCGGACGCCCGTGCCGCATCTACGCGCCAGTGGGCACGCATGAGACCTTGCTGGCCTACCTGGTGCGTCGGCTGCTGGAAAACGGCGCCAACACCTCGTTCGTGAACCGGATTGCCGATCCGACCATCGCCATCGACCTGCTGGTGGAAGACCCGGTCGCCACCGTGGAGCACATGGCCGCGACGGAAGGCGGTGTCGGACTGCCGCATCCCTTGATTCCCCTGCCGACAGCACTCTACGGGCAGGCCCGAAGCAACTCGAAGGGGCTCGACCTGTCGAACGACGACAGCTTGCGCGCGCTCCGTGACGTGCTCCGGGCGAGTGCCGCCGAATCATGGACTGCCGGGCCCCTGCTCGCCGAGCCGAAGGCAGCGTCTTCGGCGCGCGTGACCGCAGCGGTTCTCAATCCCGCAGATCTGCGCGACGTCGTCGGTGAGGTCCAGGAGGCCACGCTGGCGGATGTCGACACGGCCCTCGACAGCGCGCAGCGTGAGGCGCCCCGGTGGGCCGCGACGGCCCCTAGCGAGCGGGCGGACCAGCTTGATCGCGCTGCCCAATTGCTGGAGGAGGGCATGCCGCGCCTTCTCGGCCTGTTGTCGCGCGAAGCCGGCAAGACCTACGCCAACGGCATCGCGGAGGTGCGCGAGGCCGTGGATTTCCTGCGCTTCTACGCAGCACAAGCCCGCAGCGAGTTCGCTGTCGGAACCCATCGCCCGCTGGGGCCGGTCGTCTGCATCAGCCCGTGGAACTTCCCGCTCGCCATCTTCGTGGGACAGGTCGCGGCGGCACTGGCTGCCGGCAACCCGGTGCTGGCAAAGCCGGCCGAGCAGACTGCGCTGGTCGCCGCCGAAGCCGTGCGGGTGCTATGGCAAGCGGGCATTCCACACGCCGCGGTGCAGTTGCTGCCGGGTCGGGGTGAAACGATCGGGGCGGCGCTGGTTGGCGATGGGCGCGTGCAGGGCGTCATGTTCACCGGATCCACCGAAGTCGCACGCATATTGCAGAAGACGCTGGCCGCAAGGCTCGGCGCGGACGGGCAGCCCGTCCCGCTGGTCGCGGAGACCGGTGGGCAGAACGCGATGATCGTGGACTCCTCGGCGTTGGTCGAGCAGGTGGTCACCGATGTGATGGCGTCGGCCTTCGACAGTGCCGGCCAGCGCTGCTCCGCGTTGCGCGTGCTCTGCGTGCAGGAAGATGTGGCTGATCGTGTGATCGAGATGCTCAAGGGTGCGATGGCTGAAAGCAGGATCGGCAACCCCGCCACGTTGGCGGTGGACATAGGGCCCGTGATCGACGCCGAGGCCCGCGCCGGCATCGAGCGACACGTCGCCGCAATGCAGCAGCGCGGCCGCAAGGTGCACCGCCAGGCTCGGGAAGCCGACCGGGCCACGACGCTCGGAACCTTCGTCGTGCCGACCCTGATCGAACTGGACAGCCTGTCGGAACTGCAGCGCGAAGTATTCGGTCCGGTTCTCCATCTTGTCCGCTATCGCCGCCGGGACCTGGGAACGCTGATCGGTCAGATCAACGGCACCGGCTACGGCTTGACGCTGGGTGTGCATACCCGCATCGACGAGACGATTGCCCAGGTCGTGGAGCACGGTCGCGCCGGCAATGTCTACGTCAATCGCAACATGGTGGGCGCTGTGGTGGGCGTGCAGCCCTTTGGCGGTGAAGGCCTGTCCGGCACCGGCCCGAAGGCCGGCGGGCCGCTGTACCTGTATCGCATGCTTTCTTCGCGGCCGGACGATGTGATGGCGCGCGCGCTCGCCACGGCTGACCTCGGCAGCGGCAGTGCGCAAGCCTCGACCCTGGAAATGGGCCCGGCGCTCGCCGCCTTGGCGGCATGGGCGCAACTGGCTGGCCAAGTGGACCTTGCCGGGCAGTGCCAGCGCTTCGCAAGCTTGTCGCGCAGCGGCCATGCACGCACGCTGGTGGGTCCCACCGGTGAGCGCAATGTCTACACGCTGCTGCCGCGCGAGGCCGTGCTTTGCCTGGCCGAGTCCGAACAGGATCGCCTGGTGCAACTCGCTGCGGTGCTTTCGGTCGGAAGCACAGCCGTGTGGACGGCTGGGGAAGGCACCGAGAGACTGCGTGCGTCCTTGCCGCAGGAGGTGCAGCAATCGATCGCCATCGCGCAGGACTGGCGTGCCCCGACCGTCAGCTTCGATGCCGTGCTGCACCACGGCGACGCTTCTTCGCTGCGCGATGTGAACCAGGCGTTGGCAATCCGCGTCGGCCCGATCGTTGGCGTGCGGGCATTCGCCCCCGGCGTCAGCGACATCCCGTTGGAGAGCCTCGTCGTCGAGCGCTCACTGAGCGTGAATACCGCCGCTGCCGGCGGAAATGCCAGCTTGATGACGATTGGTTGATTCCTCGTAGCACCGTGACACGCGAGAAGCGACGCGTACGGCTCGCGTCCGCGTGACCCATGGTCTTGTGGCATGACCAGTGGGTCTCGACGCGCGCGTTGGCGGGTCGTAACAGGACCGGCCAAGCGGCGCGCCTCGCTGCTTCTAGATGCTCGGCGGATCGGTCTCCCGCTCAGGATGCCGATGCTTGCCAAGGGCCGCGAGAAAAGCATCGATGGCAGGCCCAGCATCCTCGCCGTCGCCGAACACAAGACCCGGGTCTGCCTCGCCCGAAGGCAAGGTGTCGGGCACCTTGTTGTCCGCCAGCAGCGAACCCCCAGCGCCCAGCGCCAGGATGGTCTTGCAGTGGCGGTACTGGTCCTTGATGAACTCGCCGGTATGGCCGTCAGCCGCCAGCACCGCAACGCCCGCGTCGCCATCCGGCAGCACGAGTCCGTCGAAGAGGAAGCCGGGTTCGTTCTCCATCGATGCATCGGCCTGCATCGTCTCGCCCGATGCGGTGGTGAACGCGCCGATGCGCGGGCCGACCAAGCGCCCGACGGCGCCGGCGGCCAGCAACGCCGCCTGCAGCGCCGCGATGGCCGCGCCGTCGACGCCGTTCGCCACGAGCACTGCCACCTTGCGCGTGGCGATGGACCCGTCGCCCGGGCGTGCCGTCAGCGACAGGTTCGGTGACTGCGTGACCTCCGGTTTCACCGGCGTTTCGAGCGCCTTCGGCAATGCGGCGGGCAGCGCCATTCCCAACCCGTCCGCCACTTGCTTCGCGAGCGCGCGTGAGGCGTTGACCAGGCTGGCGACCATGCGCTCACGCACGGCAGGCACGGTGCACTTGGAGAGTTCGAAGCGAAAGGCCGCTGCGATGTGCGCCTGCTCCGACGGCGTCTGGCTTTCGAAGAACAGCGTGGCCTGCGTGTAGTGGTCGGCAAACTTCTCGGGCTTGCCGCGCACCTTGTCCTGCTCGACCTTCTGCGGAAAGGTCACGAAGCCGGCTTGCGCGCCGGCCTGGAAGGGACAGCCGCCGCCGAGCGAATTGGGCTCGTAGGCGACGCGGCCGCGATGAATGGCCTGCCGGTGCATGCCGTCGCGCTGGTTGTTGTGCACTTGCGCGATCGGCGCGTTGATCGGCAGTTCATGGAAGTTCGGCCCGCCCAGGCGCGTGATCTGCGTGTCCACGTACGAGTGGATGCGCCCGGCCAGCAGCGGGTCGTTGCTGAAATCGATGCCGGGCACGACGTGCGCGGTGCAGAAGGCAACCTGCTCGGTCTCGGCAAAGAAGTTGTCGGGGTTGCGGTTGAGCACCATGCGGCCGATCGGCTTCAGCGGCACCAGTTCTTCCGGCACGATCTTGGTGGCGTCGAGCACGTCGAAGCTGAAGGCTTCGGCCTGTTCCTCGGTGAAGACCTGCACCGCGAGTTCCCACTCGGGAAAGGCGCCGGCCTCGATGGCTTCCCACAGGTCGCGGCGGTGGAAGTCCGGGTCGGCGCCGGAGATCTTCACCGCTTCGTCCCACACCAGCGAGTGCGTGCCGAGCACCGGGTTCCAGTGGAACTTCACGAACACCGATTCACCCGCCGCGTTGACGAGGCGGTAGGTGTGCACGCCGAAACCCTGCATCATCCGGTAGCTGCGTGGGATCGCACGGTCCGACATCGCCCACATCAGCATGTGTGTCGACTCGGGCATGAGGCCGACGAAATCCCAGAAGGTGTCGTGGGCACTGCCGGCCTGCGGCATGCCGTGGTGCGGCTCGGGCTTGACGGCATGGACCAGGTCGGGGAACTTCATCGCGTCCTGGATGAAGAACACCGGGATGTTGTTGCCGACCAGGTCCCAGTTGCCCTCGTCGGTGTAGAACTTGACGGCAAAGCCGCGCACGTCGCGCGCCGTGTCCTTGGAGCCGCGCTCGCCGGCCACGGTGGAGAAGCGCACGAACACCGGGGTGATCTTGCCGGCCTCCTTGAAAGGTGCCGCCTTGGTGAGTTGCGGGATGGCGTCGTAGCACTCGAAGTAGCCGTGTGCAGCGGAGCCGCGCGCATGCACGATGCGCTCCGGGATGCGCTCATGGTCGAAGTGCGTGAGCTTTTCGCGCAGCACGAAGTCCTCGAGCAGCGCCGGACCGCGCAGGCCGGCCTTGAGCGAGTTCTGGTTGTCCGAGATTGGCACGCCCTGGTTGGTGGTGAGGCGCTGGCCGCTGGAATCGACGCGCACGCGGTCCAGCGACTCGATGGTGGCGTTGATGCCTGGTGCGGCCATGCTGCCGGTCTTGTAGGAGGGGATTTCTTCAGACAGGGTGCTGCCAGTGGCCGCGGGGCTGGCGGGCTCGCTGGTCAAGCCGACAGGCGGATTCAGTGCGTTGTCGTGGCCATGCTCCAGCGGCTTGTTGGCGTTGGCGGGCATCGATGCGACCAGCGCCTGGGTCTGCGCGGCTTTCAAGGCCAGCGCGTCGGCAGGCTGGCCTGGCGGCGCTTGCGCTGCTGCGCTGTCGGTGTTGCGGGCGGCCGAGGAAGCCGCGGTTTGCGGGCCGGACGGCGGCGCTGGCTTGGAAGGTGACATGGTGGGCTCCGATTGGTGGCAGAAGAAGAGGGCGCGCGGATGCGCGCGCTCAACAGGAAGGGTTCACGGCCGGAAGGGCCGCAAGGCGGGCGGCGACCGCGTGCAGCAAGGCATCGCCGAAGCCGCCCTTGGCACGGGCGTCCTTGCGCGCGCTCGTCAGCACGCGCGGTGCAGCGCTCCAGGCGATGCGTGCGCCGCTGCGCTCCAGGGCCTGCACGAGGTCGACGTCCTCGCTGCAGGCCAGCGCCTGGAAGCCACCTGCGCGCAGGTAGGCCTCTGCCGACACGCCCAGGTTCGCGCCATGGATGTGGCGATGGCCTTCGCGGTCGCTGTAGGTTTCAAGGAAGTGCGCTTCGATCAGCGCCGCGTGCTCGCCATGGGCCGACCAGTCGGCCACGCCGATGGAACCGCAAACGGCATCCGCGTCGAGCGCCAACTGCGCTGACAGCCAGGTCGGCGACACCGTGGTGTCCGCATCGGTGAAGGCCAGCCAGCGCGCGCCGGCGGCCAGCATGGCGGTGGCGCCCAGTGCGCGCGCCGTTCCCACGTTGCGTGCCAGCACCATCGAGGTGGTTGCACCATGCCGTGCGGCCACCGCCGCGGTGCCGTCCGTGCAACTGTCGAGGACGACCATGACTTCGACGGCTTCGCCATTCAGGGCAGGATCCCGGCGCGCTGCGTCGATGGCTTGCAAGGCATTGCCGATGTGATGCTCTTCGTTGTGAGCCGGGATGACCACGCCAATCATGCCGGCGCTCAATGCGTGAATTGAGCGAACGGGGAGATGGCGGGCATGCCCGGGAAAGGCGGAAACAAGGTGCGCATGAAGTTGTCTCGCGTGAATGGAGGAAGAGGATTCGCGCCGACGGCGGCCGAAAACTGTTCCGGTTGTTTTGGTGGATGTGAGGTCATGGGGACAGCGTTGACATGTCTTTTTGGTAGGAGGCCATGCCGTCCCCGTAGCAGGTGAAGGCCCGCAGGGCATGAACAGCAGGAGCCGCTTCAGCTTCTTTCTCCTACAGCGTGCGAACGCGTGCGCCGACGGTGCTTGCAGGTGCGAGCCCTAGGCTTTCCGTCCATGCGCATTGCCTCCCCCCAACCCCACGACAAGCACATCGCGTGCACCGGCACGAGCGGAAGTCTCGCCAACCTGCACGAGGCGCACGGGCTCGGCCTTGCGCTCTCGCACTTGGTGGAAGCAGGCCTCGACCGTCTGCCGAAGCCCGGCGCGGGCCAGACGCTGGCGCGCTGGCGTGCACTCGCCGAGGTGGCGGCGCTCGACCTGTCGTTGGCCAAGTTGTTCGAAGGGCACACGGATGCCCTCGCGATCCTGGCCGAACTGGGGGGGCCGAATGCACCCCCCGGCTCGCGCTGGGGCACATGGTGCGCCGAGCCACCGGACGCGCGGCTGGTGTTCCGGCTCGCCGGCGAACGGGACGAGATCCGGATCGACGGCACCAAGGCCTGGTGCTCCGGCGCGGACAGCGTTACCCATGCCGTCGTGAGCGGATGGAACGAAGCCGGAGAGCCCTGTCTCGCGGCTGTCGGGATGGCGCAAGCGGGCGTCCACGTGACGCAAGCCGGTTGGCAGGCCGTCGGCATGGCGGCAAGCGGCAGCGTGGACGTGCGATTCACCGATGCGCGTGGCGTGATGCTTGGCGCGCCCGGTGACTACACGCGGCGCCCCGGCTTCTGGCACGGCGGTGCCGGCATTGCGGCATGCTGGTACGGCGGTGCCTTGGGCATCGCTAACACGGTACGAGCGCTTTCCCGGACCACCAAGGATCCGCACCGGTTGGCGCACCTCGGCGCCATCGACGTCGCGATGGCCGGGGCCGCGGCGTTGCTGCGCGAGGCGGCCGCGGCCATCGATGCGCAACCGGATGCCAATGCCGAAGCCTTGGCACTGCGAACGCGGTTGGCCATTGAAGCGGCGGCCGAGCAGGTCCTGCGCCATGCGGGTCGTGCGTTGGGCGCGGGACCCCTCTGCCGCAACGCTCGATTCGCCCGCGCCATGGCCGACTTGCCCGTCTACATGCGCCAGAGCCATGCGGAGCGCGACCTCGCGGCCTTGGGACGACGCGTGACGGAAGCGGCACCAGGCGCATGGCAGCTTTGACGCACGCGGCGCGACACATCGATGCCAGCGAAGGCACGCCGGAGGCCGACTGGTTGCCGTGGCTTGCTTCGGCGGGGCTGTCGACCGTGGCCGCGGAGTCGCTGGTGCCGGACGGCGCACGCGCGGTGGTGGTGGCGCCGCATCCGGACGACGAGGTGCTGGCCGTGGGCGGACTGCTGGCCAGCCTCGCCACCTTGCAGCGCGAGATCTGCATCGTCGCCGTCACCGACGGCACCGCGAGCCACCCTGAGTCCAACCAATGGTCGGCACTGGATCTGGCGCGCACGCGTCCGGCGGAGACGCGGCGCGCATTGCAGCGCCTCGGCATATCGCAGGAACCGGTGCGGCTCGGCCTGCCGGATGGCCGCTTGCAGGCGCTGCGTTCTCAGCTCGAGGACCGGTTGCTGCCCTTGCTGCGACCCGATGACACTGTCTTCACGACCTGGCGCCTCGACGGCCATCCGGACCATGAGGCCACCGGCATGGCATGCGTCGATGCGGCCGCACGCATCGGCGCGCGCGTCGTCGAGGCACCGGTGTGGGCATGGCATTGGGCCCGGCCCAACGATCCGCGCATGCCCTGGGCACGCGCACGACTTCTTGCGCTCGATGCCGAGTCGTCGCAGCGCAAGCGCCTTGCGACCCAGGCCTTTGAAAGCCAACTGCGCCCTGATCCTTCCACCGGCGCCGGTCCGGTATTGCGTGCGAGCACGGTGGCGCGGGCTGCGCGCCCCTTCGAGGTGATGTT
This sequence comes from Variovorax rhizosphaerae, assembly GCF_037889975.1. Classification (NCBI taxonomy): domain Bacteria; kingdom Pseudomonadati; phylum Pseudomonadota; class Betaproteobacteria; order Burkholderiales; family Comamonadaceae; genus Variovorax; species Variovorax rhizosphaerae. The sequence goes on from NZ_JBBKZT010000024.1 coordinate 59,291, forward strand.
CCCATGAGCGAAGAACGCGAAGTCCCGATGGCCGGACGGCGCGAGTACTTCGACGCGCTCTACGAGGCGACCGACGACCCTTACGGGCTGCGAAATCGCTGGTACGAGCAGCGCAAGCGCGCGATCCTGATGGCATCGTTGCCGCGGGAGCGCTTCGCGAGCGCCTACGAGCCCGGATGTGGCGCGGCCGAACTCACACTGGACCTGGCTCAACGTTGCGACGCCGTGCTGGCCAGCGACTTCTCGGCGCCCGCGGTGCTGGGGGCGCGAACACGCACTGCGGGGCTGGCCAACGTCCGCGTCGACCAGCACCACCTGCCGGTCGATTGGCCCATGGCCGAAGCGCCATTCGACCTGATCGTGCTCAGTGAAATCGGCTACTTCCTTGACGCGGGGGCCATGCAGCAGGTTGCCGCCCTGTGCTCAGCAACTTTGGGCGCTGACGCCACTTTGGTCGCCTGCGACTGGCGCCCCGACTTCCAGGAGCGCGCCCTTTCCACCGAGTGCGTGCATTCCATCCTTGGAGAAATCGGCCTGCCGCGACTGGTGGTGCATGCAGAGCACGATTTCCTGTTGCAGGTCTGGTCGCGCGACCGCCGCTCGGTGGCGCAGCGCGACGGCATTCGCTGACTTCTGCTTCGAAGCGCTTGCCTTCGAAGCTGTTACTTCGGCGTCCCGGTCTTGTCCGTGGGGTTGGTCGGCACGTCGGGGCGCTCGCCCTTCTTGCCCATCTGCGGCTTCAGTTCGTCGCGCGTTGGCTTGACGTCCGCACGCGTCAGGGCACCGGTGGGCACTGCTGCGTTGGGCTGGTTGTTTGTCATGGTCGACGGCTCGCCCTTGGGCGTGGTGGTGTTCGCGGGGCTCTTGTTTTCCATGCGGGCTTCGGCCTTCACGTCGTTGCGCGATGCGGGGGCGCTGCCGTCGGGGCGCTGGGTGGGGTTCGCCACGCCGGCGGGTGACTTGGTGCTCGCCTGGCCCCCGACCGCGGGATCAGGCGCCGCGGGAACGGCGGTGGTCTGCGCAAGGGCATGGCCCGACAGGGCGAGCACGCCGGTGAGCAGGCTGCTGAGGATGATTCGCTGGTTCATGGACTGTCTCCTGGAAGTGAAAGGGAAGGGGATCGGGCTCTCATTTCCAAGTTAATGGCCCGCAGCCGCCGAATGGTGGGCGCTTGCGACGGCTGCTTGTAGGCAGGAGAGACATGAGGCCGTCCGCAGACAACGAACCGTGGACGATCCCATTGCGATCTCGCGGACGCGCAGGCGCAGCGCACCTTGATCGCGCGCTTCGCTCTTCTGATACCAGACCGGCGGTCGCAACAACGACCGCCGGCACGACCGCCGCACCCTCACTTCCAGCAGAAGAACCGGCTTCCATTCTCGAAGCTTACTTTGCTGCACTGCGCACCCACGGGGACGTGATGCTCTCCGAGAGTCGAATGCACGTCCTCGACGCCTTGGCCAACCCGGTCGCCACGCTCGAGCACGGCAACGCCACCGCACCGTTCACTGCGTCGCCGATGTCGACAGTCTCAGCGATTCAAGCCTCAATGATCAAACGCATGGTTTGCCTCCAACGGGTCGATGACCGCCAGAGTAGCGAAAACGGTCCCCTTGTGAGCAACTCGAAGCAACGCCGCACGACTGGCACTGCGGCGCGCGTCATGTAGTTGTCGCCTCTTTCATGCAGCCAGGGGCTGAATGTTCGATGCCCTCGCGTGTGTCTGAGCGATGCAGTCGCGATCGGGGTTGAGGGTCACAGCGCCGATGGGCGTCCAGTCGCGAGTAGGCCCGGACCAGCGCGCCGGGTTGAGCGCGCGGGCACGGGTGTACAACGCGTGGCGAGCAGCGAGGATGGCTTGGTCTTCACCGTCGTGGCGCTGCGCAGGGCTGACGTAGCGAATGCCGCTGTGTCGATGGTCCTGGTTGTACCAACGCACGAAGCCGGCCGCCCTACCGACGCTTCGCAGTCATCCTCACGGATGCCTGCGCACGGCTCGGGGCCGATGTGGTTCGCTATTCCTTCATCGCAGTGGACTTGCACCACCTACTCCTTGCCGGTCTCCCGGCGCACCGACAACTATTCTGACGCGGGGGGACATTCAGCCGCTTCTCGAATAAATCGAGCCGCAGCTTGTTCCGCGCTGTGGCCGCCGCCATTGCAGCGGTCTTCGCCTGTTGCCGCGCGATCCCGGCCTGCACGCGCCCGAAGTAGATCGTGACGCCTGCGGCGACGCTTGCAGCGATCAGCGTCGAAATGAACGTCAGAAGTGGAGCGGCTTTGGCGATGAAAGCGAAGAACGAATCCATGCGGCATTTTCAACGAAACCCCCTTCGAAAGCTCCCCATGACCACACCGACGCCATCGCCGTTAACAGGCCGCGCACCCGGCCGCCACACCGAAGCGCTCTACGCGATCATCGCCACCGAAATAAGTGCTTGCGCGTGTCAGGCCCGAGGTAGAGCCCATCCGGGCACCGGGCGATCGCGCACGATGTCGTCGGGCAGCTTGTCCCCGTGATGGCGCAGGAAGTAGGCGACGACCATGCCGGCAGCACAAGCGGAGGCCGCCAGCAAGACCCGCCGCGCCGCCTAAGCCGCAGTTCGGAACCTAGCGCGCGTACTTGACTTCGATGGACAGCGATTCCTGATCGGCGTTCTGGTTCGGAGCGTCCGCGATGAAAACATGAGCCTGATTCGGAGATATTCGCGTGGAGCAGTTCGCCGTCGTCTTAATGGCTCCCGATTGATGCGGATTCCTGTAGTTACGGGCCGTCGTGCATAGAGCGCCGTCTATGAAAATACTGAGCGTCACCCATTGACCCACATCAGCATTGCTATTCAGCGTGGCCGCGACAGTAGCTCGAAGCTCCAGTGGTTGCGGATCGAGATGCACCTTGACGGCCGCCTTCCCGATTGCAGATTGTGGGTCCGGCACTGTCGCTGACGGCCTTATCCGCTCCCAGTTTGCAAGGACAGCCGTTGCAGCCACGCCTATCAGGCCTATGAAGGCCACCGCAACCTGTGGCGAGAATAAGGACGCTCTTTCGCGGACGACCGTTCTACGCGGGATTTTGGGCATGCGTGTTCTCTAAAGCCATGCGCAGTCATGCTATCGCGATCGTACTGAACTTCATAGAAGTCAAAGCCCGAGCGCTGCTTCCATTTCGGCCGCCAGCGAAGCCACGACGGCCGCCTTACCCGTCTGCTCGCGCGGCCCGGTGTTGCCTCAGCCTCGATGTAGTGAACGTCTTCTAGAAGGGCCAGGCAAGCCGTGTCCGACAAGGCAGGCGACGGTGCCCACTGAGCTACTTCGCGATGTGCCTATCGCACGATCGCGAGGCGTGACGGCTAGCGGCGTTTCTCCCATTCGCTCACCGTGGCATCGGAGGCATGTCGGGCTGCCCCGTGATCTTGCCCCCGGATTCCAGGACACGGCCTATACGCAACGTAGCGCCGATTGTTCAGGTTGAGCGCGGCGTAACTGCTCAGCCCGTTGCCGCCTGAACTCGCGCGGCGATTTCATCTTCAAGCTCGAGTGAGGGTGGATCTCATTGAAGTGCTCGAACGCGGCTGGCAACTGCGCCAGCACGGTTGTGGCGTTGGCGTCGCTGAGGTCCATGCGCCCGACGTAGTCGCGCTTGAACGTGTTGACGAAGCTCTCGGCCATCCCATTGCTCTGCGGACTGCATACCGGCGTGTTGACCGGCGTCAGCCCCAGCGACCTGGCGATGCGCCGGGTTTCATGAGCAACGTAGGCGCTGCCGTTGTCCGTCAGGAATTGCAGCGCGTAGCCCGCAGGCAAGGCCTCCACCGCGCCGAAGCGCTTCTCGACGGCCTCGATGAGCATCTCGCGCACCGGCTCGCCTGGCAGCCCTTTGCCCTCCCAGGCCCGGAAGGCCATGATCTCGCGATCACAGCAGTCCTTGGCAAACGTCGCGGTCACGGTCTGCCCCGAGTCGCACTTGATCTCGAAGCCGTCCGAGCACCAGCGCGTGTCGCTGGCCTGGACCGAGACGGTGCCGGTGTGCCTGCGGCTGGATTGCGGGCGCCGTGGGGCCTTGGGCAACAGCAAGGCGTTGGCGGCCATCACCCGATATGCGCGCTTGGGATTGACTCGCGATGCACCCACGTTCGCGCGCTGGCGATTGACCAGCGCGCAGGCGCGCCGGTAGCCATAAGTGGGCAAGTCAGTGATCTGCTCGCGGATCTCCGAGAGCAGTTGATCGTCGTCCTGCGGCGTGCGTGCGCTGCGGCCATCGACCCATGAACGCGATCGCATGTGCCGGGCCGCTGTAGGAGAACGGCCCGTTCGGCGACGTTGATGACAGCGCTTCGCCGGTGTCACGGACAATGAAGCCTCACTCCACGGGTACACCCGGAACAGCCCGAGAAGCCTCGCACGCGCATCGGCAACAGAGACTCAACATGGACCCTTCATCGAAGCCAGACGGCGATGAATCGCCCGTTTCGCTTCCCAGCGAACATCGATTCCAACTGCTGGTCAACGCGATCAAGGACTATGCGATCTACCTGCTGGATGCGCAGGGCCGCGTCAGCAGCTGGAACACCGGTGCCGAGCGGCTCAAGGGCTACACCGCGGAGGAGATCGTCGGCCAGCACTTCTCCCGTTTCTATACGCCCGAGGACATCGCCACGGGACTTCCGGTACGCGCCCTGAAGTTCGCCCGCGAGCAAGGCAAGTTCGAGGCCGAAGGCTGGCGCGTGCGCAAGGACGGCACGCGCTTCTGGACCAACGTGCACATCGAACCCGTGCTGAGTGAGGCGGGCGAGCTGATCGGCTACGCCAAGATCACGCGCGACATGTCGCAGGTCAGGTTCTCGGAACAGGCGCTCTATGCGAGTGAGCAACGCTTCCGCCTGCTGGTCGAAGGTGTGCGCGACTACGCCATCTACATGCTCGACCCCGCCGGACGCGTGACCAACTGGAACGCCGGCGCGCAGCTGATCAAGGGCTACACCGCGCACGAGATCATGGGCCAGCATTTCTCGCGCTTCTACACGCCGGAGGACCAGCGCGATGGCGTGCCCGCGCACGCCCTGCAGACCGCGCTGGCGGAAAAGCGCTACGAGGCCGAGGCCTGGCGCGTGCGCAAGAATGGCACGCGCTTCTGGGCCAACGTGGTGATCGACGCCCTCTTCGACGAGGCCGGCCGGCACATCGGCTTTGCCAAGATCACGCGGGACATCACGGAGCGCAAGAAGGCACAGGACGAGATGGAGCGTGCGCGCGAAGCCCTCGGGCATGCGCAGAAGCTGGAAGCCGTGGGCCGGCTCACCGGCGGCGTGGCGCATGACTTCAACAACTTCCTGACGATCATCCGGTCCTCGGTGGAACTGCTTCGCAGAAGCGGCGCCGACGAGGAACGCCGCGAGCGCTACATCCGTGCGATCGCGGAGACCGCGGACCGCGCTGCACTGCTGACGAAGCAACTGCTGGCTTTCGCGCGCCAGCAGCCATTGCGACCCGAGGCCTTCGGCATTGCGCAGCGCGTGCGATCGATGTCACAGGTCATCGAGACGATGCTCGGGTCCTCGGTGAAGGTGTCGCTGTTCCTGGACGCGCCGCTCGATGCGGCCCAGGCCGATCCCAACCAGTTCGACACGGCCTTGCTCAACATGGTGATCAACGCCAAGGACGCCATGCCCGACGGCGGAACACTGACGGTCTCCGCCCGCAACGTGGACGAAGTGCCCGCGGTGCGGCGCCATGCGGCGGTCAAGGGCGCCTTCGTGGCCATCTCTGTCGAAGACAGCGGCTCCGGCATCGAGCCGCTCACGCTCGGGCGGATCTTCGAACCCTTCTTCACGACCAAGCCCGCGACCAAGGGCACCGGCCTGGGCTTGAGCCAGGTCTACGGCTTTGCCAAGCAGTCCGGCGGCGAGATCGATGTGCGCAGCCGGGTGGGCGAGGGCACCTGCTTCACGCTTTACCTGCCGCGCGCGGCGGGGGAGGCCGGTACTGCAACGCAAAGCGGCACGACGGATGCACCCCAGGAGACGCGCCCGCTTTCCATCCTGCTCGTCGAGGACAACGAAGAGGTGGGGCAGTTCGCGACGGGCCTCCTGGCCGCGGTGGGTCATTCCGTCGTGCGCGCCGCAAGCGCGAAAGAGGCCTTGAAGTTCCTGGAAACCGATCGCCCGAAAGTCGACCTGGTGTTCTCCGACGTCGTGATGCCGGGGATGGATGGCGTCGACATGGCGAAGGAAATCCGGCGTCGATGGCCCGGCCTTCCAGTGGTCCTGACGAGCGGCTACAGCCACGTCCTGGCCGTCGACGGCGACCATGACTTTGCCTTGCTGCAGAAGCCTTACTCCATCCAGGAACTGGAGGCCTTCCTCGATCGTGCGATGGCGGATTGCGATCGGCCCGCCACGGGTTGATCGACCCTATCGGCGGGATGCGGTCGTGGAGACAATGCGGCATGCAAGCGCTGCAACACCTCGACCTGCCATCGATGCTCGACACCTTCGTGAGCCTCGGGGCCGCCTTCCTGCTAGGCAGCCTGATCGGCCTGGAGCGGCAGGTCCGCCAGCGCACCGCCGGGCTGCGCACCAACACGCTGGTGGCGGTGGGCGCGGCGGCATTCGTTGACCTGGCCCAGGGACTGTCGGGTGACGACGGCGCGGTGCGCGTGATCGCCTATGTAGTCTCCGGCGTCGGGTTCCTGGGGGCCGGCGCGATCATGAAGGAGGGCGCCAACATCTTCGGCATCAACACGGCCGCCACGTTGTGGGGTTCGGCGGCGGTGGGCGCCTGTGCGGGTGCCGATCGCATCGGCGAGGCCTTCGTGGCGGCGCTGTTCGTGCTGGCCAGCAACACGCTGCTGCGCCCGGTGGCCGACCGCATCAACCGCAAGCCGATGCGCGAAGAAAACGCCGAGGCCAGCTACACGGTGCACGTGATCTGCCAGAAGGCGGTGCATGCCGAAGTGCACGACCGGATGATCGAATGGCTCGACGCTGAGGACTACCCCGCACGGAACGTGGAGCAGCGCCCCTTCGGCCGCGAGGACGTGGAGATCCTCGCCGTTCTGTTTGCGTCCGCGGTGGTGCCGGCACAACTGGATGGCGTGATGCAGAAGCTGGAAGCGATGCAGGGCGTCACGCATGCGTTCTGGAGTGGCAGCGCGCAGCCGTGACGCGCATTGCGAACGCCTGATCGATTGTCCGCCGGGTAAACAAGGGGTTGACGAAATATCCAAGTCTGGACAAACTATCCAGATGCCAAAGAAAACCCCCGAGCAGGCCATCCTGCTCGACCAAGTCAAGCAGATCGCCCAGGGCCTCGGCGAAACCTTCGCGCCGTTCTGCGAGGTCGTCGTGCACGACCTGCTCGACCCCAGGCACGCGGTGCTGGCGATCCACAACAACCTGTCTGGCCGCGAGCTTGGCCACCCGGCGACCGAACTCGGCCTGGCACGCATCCTCGACCCCGAATACCCGCAGGTCATCGCCAACTACGCCAACCAGTTCTCGGACGGCCGGCAAGCCAAGAGCACGTCCATCGGCATCAAGGATTCGCAGGGCAAGTACATCGCCGCGCTGTGCATGAACGTGGACCTGACGCTGTTCCAGAGCTTCCAGACGGCGATGAGCCAGTTCGTCAATGTCGACGCGCAACTGGCCCCGGGCGAGTCGCTCGATCCGGCGGGCACCGACCTGATCCGTACGCGAATCGACCAGTTCGCCGCGCGCCTGGCGACATCGCCGCGGGCGCTCAAGGCGGAGGACCGGCGCGCCTTGCTGCAGGAACTGAAGTCGGCGGGCCTCCTAGACGTGCGCCGGGCGATGGAGACCATCGCAGCGCATCTCGGCGTCTCTCGCGCATCGGTGTACAGCTATGCGAAGTGACGCGCGGCTGTTGCTGCTGGACAAGGACGCTGTCGAGGCGCTCCTGTTGCCTGATGAAGCGCTGGAAGCAGTGCGTGAAGCCTTCACCTTGCACAGCCGGCGCGAGGGGCGCGTGTTCCCGGTTGTGCGCGAGGCCTTGTCCACGGGCGGCGTGTTCGGGATCAAGTCGGGCGATGTCGAATCGCAGGGCTTGCTCGGCTTCAAGGCCGCGGGCTTCTGGCCGGCCAATCGCGCCGTGGGTGGCGAGCCGCACCAGGCCACCATCCTGCTGTTCGACCCGGCCACGGGGCGCCCGATCTGCGTCATCGATGGCAATGCCATCACCACCGCCCGGACCGGCGCGGCCGGCGGCATCGGCCTGCAGCAACTGGCGCGGCCGGACAGCAGCCGGGCTTGCGTGTTCGGCACCGGCGTGCAGGCCCAAGTGCAACTCGACTTTGCCCTGCGCCTGATGCCGGCCTTGCGTCACGTGAAGTACGTGACGTGGCGGGGCGAACCGGACAGCCGCTTCGAGGCGCACTTCGCCTCGCGCTGCGACATCGTGCATGCGACGGACGCGAACGAAGCGGTCTCGGGCAGCGACCTCGTCATCACGGCCACACCCGGTGCCGGCCCGCTCTTCGACGCGCAGGCCGTGCGCCCCGGCACCCATCTGAATTGCGTCGGCGCCGACACGCGCGGCAAGCGCGAACTGCCCGAAGGCCTGCTGCCGCGCGCGCGCCTCTTCGTCGACGACGCGGTGCAGGCGCGCCAGATCGGCGAAACCCAGTGGCAGCCCGACGCGCCTTGCGAGGAGATCGGCGATCTGCTCACCGGCAAGCTTGCCGCGCTGCGCCAGCCGCAAGACATCACCGTGTTCGACATGACGGGCCTTGCGCTGCAAGACCTGACCCTGGCAAGAAGGATCCATCAACGCGCCTTGACCACGGGGGCTGGCGCCAGCATCCCCTGGGCCTGGTGATTCAACCCGCGATCAAAGACATGACCACGCTCCAACTCCCCACATTCGACGACGTCAAGGCCGCTGCCCAGCGCATCGAGGGCCACGCCCACAAGACCCCCGTCATCACGTCCCGCACGGTGAACGAGGAACTCGGCGCCGAGGTGTTCTTCAAGGCGGAAAACATGCAACGCATGGGCGCCTTCAAGTTCCGAGGTGGCTTCAACGCGCTGTCCCGCTTCAGTGAGGCGCAGCGCAAGGCGGGCGTGGTGGCTTTCTCCTCGGGCAACCACGCGCAGGCCATCGCACTGTCGGCCCGCCTGCTCGGCATCCCCGCCACGATCGTGATGCCGCACGACGCGCCGGCCGCCAAGGTTGCCGCCACCAAGGGCTACGGTGGCCGGGTCATCATCTACGACCGCTACAAGGAAGACCGCGAGCAGATCGGTCGCGACCTGGCCCAGAAGCACGGCTACACGCTGATCCCGCCCTATGACCATCCGGATGTGATCTGCGGGCAGGGAACCGCCGCCATGGAACTGTTCGAGGAGGTCGGCGAACTGGATGCCTTCTTCGTGCCGCTGGGCGGCGGCGGCTTGTTGTCGGGCTCGGCGCTCGCGACCCGGGCGCTGTCGCCGAAGTGCAAGCTCTACGGTGTCGAGCCGGAAGCCGGGAACGATGGCCAGCAGTCGTTTCGCTCCGGCGCCATCGTCCACATCGAAACGCCGAAGACCATCGCGGACGGTGCGCAGACGCAGCACCTCGGGAACTACACCTTCCCCATCATCCAGCGCAACGTCGATGACATCCTGACGGTCAGCGACGCCGAACTGGTCGACTGCATGCGCTTCGCTGCACAGCGCATGAAGCTGGTGATCGAGCCAACCGGTTGCCTCGGCTTTGCGGCGGCCCGGCAGATGAAGTCGAAGCTCGCGGGCAAGCGCATCGGTGTGCTCGTGAGCGGCGGCAACGTGGACATCGAGCGCTTTTGCAGCCTGCTCGGGTCCTGATTCTTCTCAACTACTACAAGCAGAGACATCCCCATGAACATGCAGAAGCTGTCTGCGGCGCTAGCCTGCGCCTCACTTTTTTCCCTCGCTCCGGCGGCCCATGCCGCGGACACCTTGACCAAGTTCCGAGAGACCGGCACGGCCTCCGTCGGCACACGCGATTCCGGCGCGCCGCTGTCGTACACCACGGGCCCGGAGCAGTACTCGGGCTACCACGTCGAACTCTGCCAACGCATCCTCGCCGGCATCCAGCGCGACCTGAAGCTGCCGAAGCTGGACATCCGGTACCAGGTGGTGACCTCGACCAACCGCATGCCGCTGGTGCAGAACGGCTCGGTGGACATGGAGTGCGGTACCACCACCAACAACGAGGCGCGCCAGAAGGAAGTGGCCTTCGCGCTCACCACCTACGTGACCGAGATCCGCATGGTCGTGCGCGCCAATTCCGGCATCACCTCCATGGCGCAGCTCAAGGGCAGGAACGTCGTGGTGTCGGCCGGCTCGACAGCGGGCAAGGCACTGCGCAACTACGAGGCCGCGACCAAGCTGGAGATCAACACCATCACCAGCAAGGACCACGGCGACAGCTTCCTGGTGCTGCAGTCCGGCCGCGCGGATGCCTTCGTGATCGACGACAACATCGGTGCCGGCAACATCTCGACGGCCAAGAACCCGGCCGAGTTCAAGCTGACGGGCGAGGTGCTGAACGTCGAGCCGATCGCCATCATGATTCGCAAGGATGACCCGGCCTTCAAGAAGGCCGTCGACGACCAGATCCGCACGCTGATGCGCAGCGGCGAACTGGCGAAGCTGTACGACAAGTGGTTCGTCCAACCCATCCCGCCGAGGAACGTCGCCGTCAATCTTCCGATGGGTGCGACGCTCAAGGCGCTCATTGCGGAACCCAACGACAGGCCTGCAGAGAGCTACGCCAAGTAGCCGGCCTTGCGGCGAGCCAAGCGTCGCGCAGGGCGAAGGCGCACACGTCGAATGGGTTCCGGATCACAAGCCCGCGTGCCTCGACGCCGCATCCTTGAAGGGTCATGAACACAGACCCCGCAGGCCGCTTCGCCAATCACCGCATCGCATCCCATGAACTTCTGCGCCGGTTCGGCAGCGCTGGCGAGTCGACTCGGCACGCCCCCGCATGAGCCGCCTGTCCGATGCATGGCGGGGCGCGCAGCAAGTCGTGTTGCGCGCGCCGGGCCTGCGGGTCGTCGTGCTGGCGATCCGCAACTACATCCTGCACCAGAGCGCCAACCAGGCCGGCAGTCTTGCCTTCTCTTCGGTGCTGGCGATGTTCCCGCTGTTGATCCTGCTGTCCGCCGCCGCCGCCTTCGTCGGGCAGCCGGGCGACGCGGCAGCGCTGGCCGAGCGGGTGATGGGCTATGCGCCGCAGGTGGTTCGCGATGTGATGCAGCCGGTGATCCAGCAAGTGCTGGCGCCGCGCAACCAGGCGCTACTGACCATCGGCGTGCTGGCGACGCTGTGGACGGCGTCGTCGGGCATGCAGGCGGTGCGATCGGCGCTCAACCGGGCCTATGGCATCAAGCGCGGCCTCTCGTTCTGGCGGGCGCGCATCAAGGTCACGCTGTTCACGGTCATCGTGGGCGCGGGCATCCTGGCGTCGTTCAGCTCGGTGATCATCGCGCCTTATGTGTGGCGGCTGCTGGAGTCCAACGTGGGGGCGGGGCCAGAGACGCTCTGGCTGCGCAACAGCGTGCGATACGGCTCGGCCTTCCTGGCGCTCGCGTCCCTGTATGCGCTGATGTATGGCTGGCTGCCTGACATCCGCCAGCGGCTGTCCACGGTGTTGCCCGGCGCGGTGGTGGGCGCGGCGCTGTGGGTGGTGGCGGCCGCCACGCTGTCGTACACGCTGCGCACTGTCGGCAAGCTGGCGCTGCTGTATGGGAGCTTCGCCGGTGTGGTCGCGACGCTGGTGTTCCTGTACATCAGCGCGACCACGCTGATCTTCGGTGCGGAGATCAACGCGGTACTGCGCAAGCGGTCTTCGGCGCCGAAGCCGCCGCCGCTGCCTGCGGAAGCTGCCGCGGAGCCACCTCCGAGGCCATGTCCGACGCAAGCGCCCACGACGCTCCCACGCCGGCTCCCCGTCCGCGACTTAGCCTGAATCGCAGCCAAACCCGGCGATCCGACATCAACGCAAGGAGACTTCATGGGCAAGGAAGCTGGCGACGACCAGGAAGTGGCCACGACCGAAGCGGCACGTGCCGGCAGCACGCGCCGCCGGCCACGGCAAGCTCGCGACGACGCTGCCGTCCAGCGCGTGCTGCGCAAGGTCTTCGGCCTGCGGCGCCTGCGGCCCGGCCAGCAGGAGGTGATTGCGCGAACGCTCGACCGACGCTCCACGCTGGCCGTCATGCCCACCGGAGCGGGCAAGTCGCTCTGCTACCAGTTGCCGGCGATGCTGCTCGACGGGCGCACCATCGTCGTGTCGCCGCTCATCGCGTTGATGAAGGACCAGTGCGAGAAGCTCAAGGCCCGCGGCGTCAAGGCGGTGCAACTCAACAGCCAGTGCCCAGCGGCCGAAGTCGATGCGGCAGAAGCCGCGATTGCGGACGGCAGCGCCAGGATCGTTCTCACCACGCCGGAGCGTCTCGCGGACAAGGATTTCATCGCGCTGCTGCAAGGCGGGTCGAATGCCCTGCTGGTGGTCGACGAGGCGCATTGCATCTCGCAATGGGGCCACGACTTCCGGCCCGCCTTCCTCGAGATCGAGTCGGCATGGCAGGCGCTGGGAAAGCCGCCGGTGCTCGCGCTGACAGCCACGGCGGGAGATGCGGTGGCGCGCGATGTGATGGAGCGCCTGGGCATCCCGCGCGCAGGGTTGCTCGATACCGGCACCTTCCGGCCCAACTTGCGCTATGCCGTCGAACAGGTCACGAGCGAATCCCACAAGCGGGAGCGCACGCTGGCGCTGGTGAAGACCCTGGCCGGGAGTGGCATCGTCTATGCGGCCACCATCAAGGCCGCCGAGGAAGTGCACGATGCGCTGCGCGAGGCCGGCGAGTCGGTGGCGCTCTACCACGGCGGTCGCAATGCCGGCGAGCGCCGCGCGGCGCAAGACGCCTTCATGGCCGGCAGCGTGCGGGTGATGGTCGCGACCAACGCCTTCGGCATGGGCATCGACAAGCCGGACATCCGCTTTGTCCTGCACTACCAGATGCCCGGCGGGCTCGACAGCTACTACCAGGAATCGGGCCGGGCAGGGCGTGATGGCCAGCCGGCCGACTGCGTCCTTCTCTACCTGCGGCGCGACAAGGCCGTGCAGCAGTTCTTCATGGCCGGCCGCTATCCGGACGCGAAGGAACTCGACGGCATCTACGCGGCGTTGCGCACCGAGGCGCCTGGCGCGTCTGGCTGGACCCTGGCCAGCTTGCAAGCGACGGTGATTGCGCCGCGCGGAAAGGTGCAAGTGGCCCTGGCCTTGCTGCGGCAGCGCCGCATCGTCAGGCAGGGCGCGGACGGCAGCCTCCAACTGCTGCGCCCGGCCGTCGCCGCGCAGGTGATGCACGAGATGCTCGCGAGCTACCGTGCCAAGCGCGAGCATGACCAGGCCGCGCTGGAAGGCATGGTCTGCTACGCCCAGGCCGGCGCATGCCGCTGGCAGTTGCTGTTGGCGCACCTGGAGGGCGAAGCGCCACGCGAGCGCTGCGGCACCTGCGACAACTGCCGGCGCATCGCGCTGTTCGAGGCGCAGTCGGGCCAGCCCGGCGAGGGGTGTGACACAGGTTCCGAGCCGATCAAGCTGGCGCCGCCCGCCAACCCGATCTTCCTGCCGCAAGCATCGGTGCGTGTGAAGCGCTATGGCGTGGGACAGGTCGTGGCAGCGGACGCGCTCGCCGTCGACATCGAATTCGCCGATGGCAGCAAGCGCTCGTTTCACCCGGATTTCGTGCGACCGGTGCGGGTGCGCGGGGGAGGGCGCAACCTGCCGCTCGCGGGGTGAACGCGGCGGTCTCGTGCAACTCGCGCCGGGCTACGCCGCCTTTCGCGCGGCAGGCTTGCGTTGTTGCTTCTTGGCCGCCGGCGCCTTCGTCTTCGTCCTCACCACAGGCTCAGCGTCGGGCTTCTTTCCCAGGCTGCGCTGCAGCAACTCCGTCAAGTCGACGACATTCTTCCCGCTCGGCGCACTGGCCGGCGATGCGTCGATCTTCTCCACCTGTTCGATGTGCCCCTCCGACGCCTTCGTCTCGACCAGCTTCATGATCTCGGCGTGAAACGAATCCCGGAACTTGTCGGCATTCCAGCTTGCGCTCATCTCCTCGATCAGTTGCGTGGCCATCGTCATCTCGCCCTGCTTGAGGCCCGCGGCCTCGATTCCCTGTGGTGGCAGTTTCAAGGCCTCCCAGGACCGGATCTCGCCGCCCCAGCGCAGCAGGTTGAGTACGAGCGCGGGGCCGCAGGGCATCAACAGCGCCAGGTGCTGCTTGTTGGCGATGACGACCTTGGCCACGCCCACCTTGCGCGTGGCCGCGAGGGCTTCGCGCAGCAGTGCGTAGACTTTTTGCCCGCGGTTGACCGGCGCCGTGTAGTAGGGCTTCTCGAGATACACGAAAGGGATGTCGTCGATCGGGACGAAGGCCTCGATCTCGATGGTCTGCGTCGTCTTGGGATAGGCGCGCTCGATCTCCTCGCGTGAGAGCAGCACGAAGCGCCCGTCCTCCCACTCGATCCCTTTGACGATGTCCGCCATCGCGACCTCCTTGCCGCTCTTCTTGTTGACGCGCTTGTAGCCCACCGGGTCCATCGACCGCTTGTCGAGCATCTTGAAGTCCAGGTCGCTTTCGTCGGTGGCCGAGTACAGCGCGATGGGCACGTGCACCAGGCCGAAGCTGATGGCGCCTTTCCATAACGACCGGGTCGAGGTCGGCGCCTTGCCGGCGTCAGGATCGGGCTTGCGGCTCGTTTTCGTGGCGGGTTTTTTCGTGGTTTTCCTGGCGGCCATGGGATTTCCATTCGATTGCGAAGTACTTGCACTGCTGCATCCTCCCCACCAAGCCACGTGTCGGTGTCAGCCACAGGCGCTTCATCGCCACCGCAATAGCCGATTGCAAGCCGCAGCGTCCTGCGCGTATCGGCGGGCATCGATACGGCGCATGCTCCTACGCCGACTTGGATTGCATTCAGGGACGATGCCGCGCTGCCCTGATTCGAACGCATGGCAGCGACCTTCCATGGAGGTCGCGTGGACCCAATGAAAACTGCCCCTTCTCATCAACTGACCGACGCCATCTTCCCCGTGCCCGAAGCGGATTCGTCGCAGGAGAAGCTCGCCCGGAAATTGCGGATCCTCGTCGTGGAAGATGATGTGGAATCGCTGCGACTCTCGCAGGAATTGCTGGCGCTCATGGGGCATTGGTCAGCGGGTGTCAGCAGTGCGGAAGCCGCCATCGCCCGTTTCTCCGAAGGGGCGTTCGACGTGCTGATGCTCGATGTCAATCTTCCGGCTCTCTCCGGCGTCGACCTCGCAGAAAAGCTGTGCCGCCTGGAGCGGCTGCCGGTGATCTTCGCGACGGGCGGGGCACCGCCGCGCGCTGGCTCGCCCGGTTCCATCTGGCTGCAAAAGCCCTACAGCATTGCGCAGCTGGAAGAAGCAACTGCCCGCGCCGCGGGCCTGCTGCGATGCGCCGACGCCTGAAGGCGGCGTGATCGCGCGGCCTGCTCAGGCTTCGCGCTGCTCCGCGTGGACGAGCGTGAACAGCCCGACGTCGACCCGGCCGCTGCGAAAGCCCGCTTCGCAATAGCACAGGTAGTACTCCCACAGGCGCCGGAACGAGGCATCGAAACCCTGCGTGCTGATGGTCGGCCATGCCTGCAGGAAGCGTGTGCGCCACGCCACCAACGTGTCCGCATAGCTCGGCCCGAAGGCATCCGTGCGCACCATCTCCAGGCCGGCGCGCTGCGCCTGGTCTCGCATGGCGGACACCGATGGCAGCATGCCGCCGGGAAAGATGAAGCGCTGGATGAAGTCGGTGTTGCGCCGGTAGTGCCCGAAGCCTTCGTCCGAGATCGAGATCACCTGCAGCACCGCCTTGCCGCCCGGGCGCAGGCGCTTGCGCAGCGTGTCGAAGTAGACGGGCCAGTAGCGTTCGCCCACGGCTTCCAGCATCTCGATGGAGACGATGTGGTCGTACTGGCCCTCCACGTCGCGATAGTCCTGCAGGCGCAGGTCAATGCGGTCCTGAAGCCCTTGCGCCTCGACGCGCTGGCGGGCATGTGCCAGCTGTTCGCGCGACAGTGTCAGCCCCGTGACTTCGGTGCCCCGCGCCTTGGCCATCGCCAGCGCCAGCGCGCCCCAGCCGCAGCCGATCTCCAGCACCTTGTCGCCGTCTTTCAGGTCCAGCAGCGCAATGATCCGGTCGAGCTTGGCCGCCTGCGCCTGCTCCAGGGTTTCCTCGCCGCTCGCGTAGATGCCGCTCGAATAGATCAGCCCAGGGTCCAGCCACTGCGCATAGAAATCGTTGCCCATGTCGTAGTGGAAGGCGATGTTGTCGCGGCTGCCCCGGCGCGTGTTGGAACGCGCCAGGTGAAAGAGCCGGCCGAGCCAGCCGAAGGGCAAGGATGCGTCCAGCGTGCTGCCCCAACTGCTTTCGTTGCGCAGGCCGAAGAGCAGGAGCGCGGCGAGGTCAGGCGTCGACCAGTCGCCGTCGCGGTAGGACTCGGCAAAGCCCAGGTCGCCTCGCAGCAGCAGGCGAAGCATGGGGCGCCAGCGATGCAACTGGATCGACACGTGCGGTCCCGCGGTCGCGCCGTGGGCTTCCACGGTATTGCCGTCGGGCAAGACGACGCTGAGCGAGCCGTGGCTGACGTTGCGCAGCAACCCGGTGAGCAATCGTCGCAGTGGCGCGACGCTGCCCGAGCGCTTCGAAGGCAGGCTGGCAGGAGAGGTAGCGGGTGTGTTCATGCGTCTTCTGGTTTGACGAGGGGCGCGGATGAGCGAGGCGCGCCGGGGTGCGTGTGCAGCGGAATGCCCTTCAGCCAAAGCCGCAACGCTTCCCAGTGAATGGCCGCGATGACTTTCAGCGTGAGCAGAGGGTGCGACAGGAAGATGCGCGCCAGTGCGGTGTCGCGAAGCGGCTCGCGCTTTGCGTCCAGTCGGGCGACGAGCACAGTGCCATCCGCATCCGTGGCGGAGATGCCGATGTCGAGATCGGGCCGCGCCTCGCAAGGCACCTTGACGCGGAATTCGTAGTGCATTTGAAGACCGAGGAAGGGCGAGACGTGCAGCGCCTTGGCGCAGGTCTGCGTGATGCGTTCGTTGCCAGCGTCCTCGGGCGCTATCGGCAGCAGGTAGCTGTGCCGCTCGCCGAAGGTGTTGTTGACCTCGTAGAGGATCGCCAGCAGTGCACCGTCCGGACGATGGCAGAAATACACGCTCAGCGGATTGAAGGCATAGCCCAGGATGCGCGGCATGGTCAGCAACGACACGGGACCGCCTTCGCTCATTCCGGCTTCGCGCAACTTGCAGTCGATGTGCTCCCGCAACCCGCGACCATCGCCGTAGTCACGCTCATGCAGGCTGAAGAGGTTGAAGCGGTTCAACGAAAAGAGCCTCAGACGGCGGCTCAACGCAGGCAACTCATCCAGGTCGACGAGCAGGCTGAACACGCGATAGCGCAGCCGATGGCGCCTGGGACGCAAGCGTTGGTGCATCACGCTGCCCGTGTAGAGCGCCGAGACGGAATCGCTGTTCATGAGGCCTTCGCCGTTGCCGGCTTGATGCGGATGCGCGCTGATTCGCCGGGCACGCTCCATGGTCGGCGCATTCCGCCGAGTTGCTCGGCGACCGCAAGTCCCGCCTGCAGCCCGTCTTCATGAAAGCCCGAACCGAAGTACGCGCCGCAGAACCACGTCTGGTCCTGGCCTTGCAGCGACCAGAGTTCGTCCTGCGCGCGAATGGCCGCGGCGTCGAACACCGGATGCTCATAGTCTTCGGTTCGGATCAGGTGCTCGGCGCGCGGCTCTTGCATCGGGTTGAGCGTGAGGAACAAGGGCACATCCTGCCGGATGGATTGAAGGCGGTTCATCCAGTAGGTCACGCTGAGCGCGTCGCTGCGGCTGCGGTCGGCGGTGTAGTTCCAACTGGACCACACGGCGCGGCGTTGGGGCATCAGCGCGGGATCGCTGTGCAGCACGGCGCGGTTGCGGGTGTAGCCGAAGGCTCCGAGCAGTCGCCGTTCTTCGGCGCTGGCGTCTGGCAACAGTTGCAAGGCCTGGTCGGCATGGGTTGCCACGACGACCTGGTCGAAGCGCTGCCATGCGCCCTGGTCGCGCGTGCGGACCATGGGCCCGGTCGCACTGCGCCGAATCTCCACCACCGGGCTGTTCAGCCGCATCCTCTCGCCCAGGGTGCGCATGAGTCGTTCGACGTATCGCCGGCTGCCGCCCTCCACCGTACGCCACGCCGTGCGATGCCCCAGCTTGAGCAACTGATGGTTCTCGCAGAAGCGCACGAAGGCTTCGGTCGGGTACTGCCCGATGCTCGCTGCCGGCGTCGACCAGATCGCGGCGGCCATCGGATAGAGATGGTCGTCGCGGAAGGCACGGCCATAGCCCTGTTCGTCCAGGTAATCGTCCAGCGGCATCAGGCCGATCCGTGCGGCATCTGCCGGCGCGCGGCGATAGAAGCGGACCAGGTCGCGCAGCATCGACCAGAAGCGCAGGCTGACCAGGTTGCTTCGCTGGGCAAAGAGGCCGCGCAGGTCGGTGCCCGAATACTCCAGCGCCCCGTTGTCCAGGCTCACGGCAAAGGACATTTCCGAGGCCTGCGTCGGCACGTCCAGATGGGCCAGCAGGGCCGTCAGGTTGGGATACGCCGCCTCGTTGAAGACGATGAACCCGGTGTCGACCGGCAGCGTTCCGCCCGGCGCAGGTACATCGACGGTATTGCTGTGGCCGCCGGCCCGGCCTTCGGCCTCGAACACGGTCACCCGATGACGCTGCGAAAGCAGCCAGGCCGCGGAAAGGCCGGAAATGCCGCTGCCGATGACGGCCACGTCCAGGACGGGTGCGTTCGTGTCTGGCGGGAATTCGCCGGGTGCGGGCGCGATGCGCATGAGGACGTCCTTTGAAGCTCGCCCCTTGTACGTTGCGCGCGGGCTTTTGGATTGCTGGATCCGAAAACCGTGTGATCTAATTTCCGCGCAGTGCGTATGAGGGTCATGAACACTGCCCGACAGTCCTCGGCGACGGGATCGAGGTCGAACCGGCTGCGATCGGCCCACCTGTCGATCGTCAAGCCGCAAGAAGATCCACCGATGCCAACCAGCGAGGAACTGACTCAACTCGTCCACGCCGTGGCAACCCACGGCGACCGTCAGGCCTTTGCCGCGCTGTTCAAGCACTTCGCGCCGCGCGTCAAGGCGTACCTGATGCGCGCGGGCAGCAGCGAGGGCCTGGCCGAAGAACTGGTGCAGGAAACCATGATCAGCGTCTGGCGCAAGGCGTCGCTGTTCGATGCCCGCCATGCGGCCGTCTCCACATGGATCTTCACCATTGCGCGGAACCTGCGGGTGGACCACTTCCGTCGCGGCGGCTCCGGCGTGCTGGACGGCATGGGGCAGGAGGGGGCAGAGTTGCCCGACACGGCGCTCCAACCCGACGAAGAAGCAAGCGCCCGCCAGCGCGAACGCGGCGTGCGCGCGGCGATGGCGCAGTTGCCCGCCGAGCAGGTGCAGGTGCTGCACCTGTCCTTTTACGAAGAGCATTCGCACGCCAGAATTGCAGAGGACCTGGGCATCCCGCTGGGCACCGTCAAGTCGCGCGTGCGGCTTGCCGTCACCCATCTGCGTCGCGTGCTCGGCGAGATTTGACCGCCATGATTCAACACCACCCCGACGACGCACTCCTGCTCGGCCATGCGGCTGGACGGCTCGAGAGCGGCCGCGCCCTGGTCGTGGCCAGCCATCTGGAACTCTGCGCGCAGTGCCGCGAGCGTATGCGCCTGTTCGAGGCGATGGGCGGCGCGATGCTGGAAGACGTGGCCCCGGCGGCACTGCCTTCGCAGGCATTGGCGCAGACCTGGGCGGCGATCGATGCGATGGCTGGATCGGAGTCGCCAGTGAGCGAACCTGCGCGCCCGGTCGGCACCCGCCCGGACCTGCCCGCGGGCATGGCGTGGCCGCGTGCGCTGGCGGACTGCCGGGCCTCCCGCTGGCGCTGGATCGCCCCGGGCATGCGCTGGTCGCGCGTGAAGCTGCCTTACGACCCGGCTGCCAACGTCTTTCTGCTTCGCATCGGCGCCGGCAAGTGCCTGCCCGTCCATACGCACAGCGACAACGAACTGACCCAGGTGCTGCATGGGTCATTCCACGATGGCCGCGTCCGGCTCGGCCCGGGCGACTTCGACGAGACCGACCCCAGCATCCTGCACGAGCCCAGGGTGGACGCGCAGGGCGAGTGCATCTGCCTCGCCACCGTGCGCGGAAAGGTGCTGTTCCAGGGAGCGGTCGCGCGCTGGATGGGGGCACTGGTCGGGTTGTAAGGAGGCCGGACAAGTCGCGCGGCGCACTCCCTCGCGGGACCGCTCCTTCGCGAGACTTGCGCAAAGCCTCCCTTTCAAGCGCCCCTTGCGAACTTCGCGGTCAGGAAGCATGCGGCGCCCGCGGCCACAGCCGTGACGAAAGTGCCCCAGACGAGGTCCGCCGCCGTCACGTGCCATGGCCAATCCTTGAGCGTGGCCTGGTTGGTGAGGTCGTAGGTGGCGTAGGCGATCAGGCCGAACAGGGCGCCGAGGTACAGCGCCTTGGACCATTCGCCGTCCGGCAATGCGGGTGCGACCGCGAATACCACCACCCCGATGAAGTAGAGGACGTAGAACAGGATGGCCGGCGCAGGGTCGAAGCTTTCGCGCATCAGGTGGGCGAGCGCGGGCCGGTACAGGCGGTCCGCCATGGTCGTGAGCCATATCGCGTCCAGTGCCAGGAAGATCACCGCGACGGCTGCATAGGCGATGGCGAACTGTCGAACGTTCATGGCAGTGCTTTCCTTGACGCCCGTCTGCGCGGGCAGGTTGTTTCATCGGATTCGATAGCTGAGCGTGCGCCCGCCGGCCACTGTCGAGTCCAGGCCGATCCACTCGTCCTGTGCCGAATACCAGACGTCGACGGGTTGCGGCGGGCCGCTGATGCGCCAGCGCGTCGCGGCCACCATCTTGCCGCGCACGGGGATTTCGCCCGCGCCCATCCGTCGGATCTGCACTTCTTCGAGTTCACCCGTTTGCGCGTTGAGAAGCCGGGTCTGCGAGCGGATCGACGGGTTCCAGTACGCGAAGCTCATCACGCAACCCGGCAGCGCGCGAGCCTTGCCGGCATTGGTGGACACGAGCAGGCTGTCATCCTCCGGTTTGCTTCGGACCTGAATGGCCTTGCCGTCGTCGTCGGTGGTGGCATCGAGCGCCTTGAGGCAATTGCCGCGCCATTGCTCGCTTGCGTGGTGACGGTACCGGTATGCCGTGATGCCCACGAACTTGACCGTGAAGTTCGCGTCGCTGGTCACCTTGCGCGCATCGCCCGATGCCACGACGCTGAACCTGTGCTCGCCAATCGGCTCGCCGTCCAGGAGCGCGACGAAGTCCCATGTGCCGCCGGTCGGCGCGGCAGCGTTCGCATGAAAGCTTGCGGTCAGCAGCGCTACGACCCCCATGCGATGCAACGGTTGCAACTTCATGCGGATCCCTTGCGTGGCGGGCCGGGGACAAAGGCGCGAGTCCGGGCCATGTAGTCGCGGTAGGCAGGGCGGCGCTCGCCGATATCCTTTTCAAGAAGGCTCACACCGCTGACTTTCAGCAGCAGTACCGTCATCAGGACGGGCGACACCACGGTCCATGCACCGGCCCATCCCGCGCCGCCCAGCGCCAGCAGCCAGAAGCCCCACCAGATGCACGCCTCGCCGAAGTAGTTGGGATGCCGGCTGAACCGCCACAGGCCACGGTCCATCACCTGCCCGGCATGGGCAGTGCCTGCCTTGAAGCGCGACATCTGTGCATCGGCCACCGCTTCATAGACGATGCCGAAGGCCGCTAGGGCGATGCCCATGAAATCCAGGACGTTCAGCCCACGTCCCGCCGCCATGCCGGCGAGAAACGGCGTCGCCACCACCCACGCCAGCACGGCTTGCAAACCGAAGACGAGATAAAGACTCTTGAGCGCGAAACCCGGTTCGTTGCGTGCGCGGATCTGCTGGTATCGGCGATCCTCGCCATGTCCCCAGTTGCGCACGGTGACATAGATGCCAAGTCGAAGTGCCCACGCCAGAACCAGGGCCAGCATGGCCAGCCCCCGTGTGCCCGGTGCAGGAAGCCAGGCAAACCAGGCCAGGGCTGCGCTGGCGATGAAGGCGCCCCACAAGCGATCGACCAGGCTCGCGTCGCGTCGCGCCACGCTGACGAGCCAGGTGATCACGCTCAGGCAAACAATCGGCAAGAGGCCGACCAGCGCAACATGAAGCGACGACTCATGCACGGCGCACTCCCGGCGCCACACCGTCGAAGCGCATCGACAGGCGTATCAGCGCGGGCATAGCCAGCGCCCAGATGCAGGCCAGCGTCACCAGCGCCGGCGTCGTGTGGATGAACGCGGCGCCACCCAGCCGGACGCCCGAGGCAAACGAGGCCGGCCCAGCCACTGCCGCGATGATCGCCGTGAGCCACCAGCGGCGGCGCAGCCATCGCAAGGTCACGTTGAGGGCGATGGCCAACAAGCCCCACATCGCCACCATCCAGTAAGGGGCGAAGCGAGTATCGGGCTGGCCGGAAGGGTAGCTGACGTTGCCCTGCAAGGCGATGAAGGTCTCGACCACGAGACCGATGGCGCAGGCCGCGGCCACCAGCTTGAGCTCTTCCCACGGGCGTTCGGAGATGCCGACATGCCACGCGATCGCCGCGATCACGCAGGCCGTGCCAAGCAAGGGTGCCTGATGGGCCGCGCCCAGCACCGCAGCGAACCAGGCCGACTGGAACACAACCAGGTTGGCAAGCTGACGGGTGCGCGTCGGCCGCAAGACCATGGCGGTGTACGGCTCAAGTCTCGCGTCGGCGCGCCAGGGCAAGGTCATGCGCGCTTCTCGAACAGGTAGTGGCTCACCCACCATCGCTGTCCCGCGTCGAAGCCGAACAGTTCCGATACAGACAGGAAGAACAAGCGCCAGCGCGTCCACCAGATCGCGGCGCCAGGTCCGTAGGTGTCATGGAACAGCGGAAGGATCTGGTCATGCCGATCGTCCATGTTGCGCAGCCAGGCCTCGGCCGTGCGCTGGTAGTGCCGGCCGTCCCATCGCCAGCGCTGAAGCAGGCGCAGATCGTCCTGGCAATGCAGCGCGAGATCGTCGCTGGGCATCATGCCGCCGCTGAAGAAATACTTGCTCATCCAGTCGCTCGCATCGCGTTCGACGAAGGGGTAGGGTGCGTCGCGGTGCGCAAACACGTGCATGAAGAAGCGGCCCTCCGGCTTCAGCCACCGCGCCACGTTGGCAAGGGCCTGCGGCCAGTTGCGCAGGTGCTCGAACATCTCGACGGACACCACGCGGTCGAAGCGATCGTCGGTGTCGAACACGTTGAAGTCGCGGGTCAAAACGCGCACGTTGTCGAGCCCCGCACTGCGTGCTTGCGCCTCGATGAATTGGCGCTGCGAATGGGAATTCGACAGCGCCGTGATCCGACTTCCCGGATACTGCCTGGCCATCCACAGCGTGAGCGATCCCCAGCCGCAACCCAGTTCCAGGATGTCCTGGCCGTTCTCGAGGCCCGCGCGCTCGCAGGTGGTCGCGAGCGCGGCGGCTTCTGCATCGTCCAGCGTGTCAACCCCGTCGGGCCAATAGGCGCTGCTGTACTTGCGGTGGCTGCCCAGCACGTTGGCAAAGAAGGCGGCCGGCAGTTCGTAGTGCTGCTGGTTGGCCATCTCAGGCCGGGGTGCCAGTTCCGCCCCGTGCATGGCCTGCACGAAATCCTGTGTCCGCGTCGCGGTCAACTCCGCATCACTGCTTTTCAGTTCTGCAAGCCGTGCGTCGAGCAGGCGGCGAATGCCGATGCGAACGACGCGGTCCGGCACGAGGCCCTGCTCGATCCAATGGATGGCGACAGCGGTGTTGGCGGGCATGCGTCTACCTTGTGTTGCGGCACAGACAGCGTGCCGTTCAAGGGGTGTGTACGCACGGAAGCGGCGGCTGGATCACTTTCCGCTCGGGGGGACCGGCCTGTCCGCGAACAGATTCGCCAAGGTCGGGCGCAAGCGCGCCGAGGTGTCTGGCCGCTCTCAGCGGGTGTTGTCGGAAACCGAGATGGGCCCTCGGGCGAAATAGATCTCGAAGTGCAGCGGCCGGATGGAGGTCGAAGACCCGTACTTCTCGCTGAAGTCCTTCAGGATGAACTTGGGTGAGGCGAGCCGCGCATTCACCAGTTCCAGCAATGCATTGCCGTACTGTTTGCACTCTTCGGCCTTGAAGCAGCGCAACTGGTTTTCAGGGGGTGGCGCATCAATCAACTCGATGCCCGGCACGACAACCGGCATGTTGTCGACGCGACCGGCTTCGACGCGAAGCTCCAGGGCGCGGGCAGCGGCGCGTTGCGACTCTTCGGCAATGTGAAAGTAGATGCGCGGCGACACGCTCGCGGCGTAGCTGAGCTTGTTCACCTGTTGCGCGATCGAGCTCTGCGCCTCTTCGATCTTTTTCCGGGTCTCGCCGCTGACCGGTGCTGCGGCATACGCATGGCGCAGTTGGTCAAGTTCGCTGCTGATCACGGCGAGCGACGACTCCAGCACCTTGCGCTTCGCCTCCGTCTCATCCAGCGATATCTGCAGCTTGTCCGCGGCCGCGGCCGCGTTCGCAGTCTCGCGAATGGCGATGTTGCGGTCGACGTAGGCCGAGTACGCGTTGAACCCGGCAAGGATGAATAGCAGCGAGGAGACTGCGAACGCCCACTTGAAGAGCCTGTCACGGCGACCCTTTTCGACGGCGACTTCGAGATGCGCCTTGAGTTCCTGCTCGTGCAACCGTTCTTGTTCCTCGCGGCTGCGAGCGTCGGCCTCTTCCTGAATTTGCAGTTCGTGCGCAGCGACGCTGGCATCCATCAATGCCTGGACGCGATCCCAGCCGCCGCCGTAGCGATCGGCCCAGGCCGGCGTGCGCCGTCGCAGCCAGTTGGTGCGCTCCTCGGTGGTGGCTGGCGACAGCACAT
Source organism: Variovorax rhizosphaerae (assembly GCF_037889975.1). NCBI lineage: Bacteria > Pseudomonadati > Pseudomonadota > Betaproteobacteria > Burkholderiales > Comamonadaceae > Variovorax > Variovorax rhizosphaerae. The sequence goes on from NZ_JBBKZT010000024.1 coordinate 84,311, forward strand.
TGCGCACGTTGCGGTCGAAGCTGTCGGCCTGCACCAGCAGCGAGCGCCAGACCAGGCCATTGCGAAATTCCTTCTCCAGCCAGCCCTGGACTGGATCGGCCAGCGCTTTCCAACAGCGAATCAGCGCCTCGTGGCCGATGTCGATACCTTGACCGTCGTCGAGGGTTTGCGTGTCGGCAGGCGTGCAGCGCGGGGTGAGGAACGAAACACCGTCCATGCGCATCGCGTCGACCACCGGGCGCAGCGTTCCAGGCGTGACGCCGCACACCGCCGCCAGCGCCGCCAGCGTCTGGCGCGGCTGCCGGCGCACCGCGTGGCCTTCGGCATTCTTGGCGGTCAGCGCACGCATCAAGTCTTCGACAAGGCGAGGGTGGCCGGAGGACAGCGCGGCACGGGCCACGGTATCGGCATGGCGCGACAGCATCCCGCCCAAGCCATCGGCCGGGTATTGATCCAGCGTAAGGCGCCAGCCCTCCGTGTCAGGCGTGGCAGGGCTCATCAGCATCAGCGCATGCTGCACCAGCGGAAGGCCGTCCGGTCCTTGCGCATCGAGCGCCAGGCGTTCGGCCAGTGCCGGCTCGACCTCACCGCCATACAGGCCCGCAGGCTCCCGGATCGCCCGCAGCAGGTCGGCCGTGCCCATGGGAGGCAGCAGGTATTGATGCTTGTTGACGGCTTCGGCCAAGCCTGGAAAATGAGCGCAGGCGCCGAGGTATTCCGAGCGCATCGTCACCGCCAGGTACAGCCCGCGCGGCGGTGTGACGGCCATCGCCACCAGGAAATCCGTCAGGCCCCGCGCCTCGGCCTCGCCGCCTGCCATGCGCGCATGCTCGAACAGTTCCTCGAATTGATCGATGAGCAGGCACAAGTGATCGTCATCACCCTCCAGCAACAGGTCGGCCAGTGCCTGCGGGGCACGGCCGCCCAGGTTGAGCGCGCGGCGGAGCGCGAAGACGTGCGCCTCGTCGCCAGCGCGGCCGTCGAGGTCGGCCAGCGCCACGGCGAGTTGCCGCAGCGGGCCGCCGCCGGGCAGCGCCACGCAGGTGCGCCAGCGGTTGCCGCCGAGGGATTGCTCCTGGTGCAGCCGTGGCAGCACGCCGGCGCGGATCAAGGAGCTCTTGCCCGCACCCGAATCACCATGGACGACCACCATGTGCTTTTTCAGGAGGCTGGCCACCACCGCGTCGACCATGCGCTCGCGACCGAAGAAGATCGGCCACTCGGACATTTCGAACGGACGCAAGCCGGGGTACGGCCCCAGCGGCAGCACGAGCGCAACGGCGTCGTCGTCCGACATCGGATCAGCCCCCCGCCGTCCCGGCCCGGGCCTGCAACCATTGCTGGACCACCGGCACCACCTGCCCTCCGACGGCATCGAGCCATTCGGTCTGCAGGATCCGCGCGTTGGTGCGCCGCTGCGGCGTGGCCAAGGCCGCGCCGGTGGTGTCGAGCAGGCCGCACGGCAGCAGCCGATTGCTGCGCTCCCGTGCCGATTGACGGTCGAACTTGCCGACCGTTGCCAAGTCCGCATCGAGCGTCGGACTGGCCGGCGTGCCCAGCAACAGTAACGCATCGCAACCCGCAAGCTCTTCCACCCGCCGCTCCCGCTGTGCCTCGCGCCGCATGGGGTCGCGCTCGACCGGGTCCGGTATGGCTGGCAGCACGGCAAAGCCGCCGTCCTGCAACTTGCCTGCGGTCTGCTCCCACTCGGCCTGTTGCTCGCTGCGGCCGTGCAGGTAGAGCATCTGGCCCGCCGCGCCGCCCAGGCGCTGCGCGTCGGCTAGCGCCGAGCGCAGCCGGTCGCACTCGGCCTTGACGTCGTCGAGCCGGTTGTACAGGACCCGCGCCAGGTCCAGCACGGATTCACGCACGCGGCTGTCGAAGCCTTGCTGCCACTGCGTCCAGCCCAGTGGCCGGGCGCCCCGCTGCGCCCCGTCGTGAAACAGATGCCCGAGCAGCGGTTCGCCCGCCCGGTCGGCCAGTTCCTGGGGCCACTTTCCGTCCTTCCAGTCCGCCGCGAGCACCGGCCAGACCTTGACCATCTCCAGGCGACCGGTGGCGGAAATGCCCAATTCCGCCTGCTTTTTCAGCCACCACTGGCGCTCGTCCGCGCACCACTTCGAGGCCTGGTAGTCCGGCGACATCAGCACCAGCAGCACCGCGGCGGACTGCACCTGCGCCTCCAGTTGCTCGGCCAGCGGCAATGCGGCATCGAGGCGGCGACCCGGCTCTCCCTCGGCATCGATGAACAGCGACAGCGCATCGCGAAACGCCCGGTCGGCACGCAATTCCTCCCGCAAGGCTCGCACGAAGGCCAGCGACCAATGCTGCAGCGACGGTTCGCCGCGCGCATCGGAACCGTGGCTGTAGCTGACAAAAATGTCGTGCTGGAAGGGGAGGCCGCAGTAGCTCAAGGTAGTGGGCAACAAGGGTCGATCGGGTTTCGATCATCGGTGGGGCGCCCTTGCGAAGCAATCCCCGCGGCGGCGCAGGCTCCTCTGTTCGAGGGATGCGGGGCATGGCAACGCCAATCCGTCCGATGGGGTGAAGGTCCCGTCATCTGGTGTCTTGGCCCCGGATTCGCTCTTCGCATCCTTGCACGGCCAGTGCGGCTTGCGGCGCGGCGTCAATGATCGCGCCTTCGCCAAAGCCCGCAGTCGCTTGTACATGCCAGCGCTCAATGGGCTCAATGACACCCTGCTGGCTCGCGTCGAGCAGGCCGGCTTGCATAACGATAGTCCGGTCGGATGATGATCAGTGCTTCAGATCCAGAATGAGGTAGAAGCCACGCAGAGGCGCAATTACCCCGCCTCGTCGCTGCCCAGACAGACGTTCTTCAAGCGCTTATGAGAAAAGAAATGGGCTGTTCAATCGTATATAGGAAACGGAGAATTACTCGTATTCAGTCCATAGATCTTCTTGATGACCGCCACTGCATTTCTTTCTTCCTCGTCGGCCGTTAGTTGTTTATTATTGAATGTCGCCGGAAATTTCTTCTTTCCATCATAGGTCGCGCCCTTGTATTCGTCATTCTTGTGATTTCCGAACAAGGCCACAACGAGAGATCCGTTAAATACAACAACGAATATCCTGGTGCCGCCGGATTTGTGTTCCTTGAACAGTTGCCCCTCGTATGCGAGTTGACCTTGGAGGTGATCATTTGGGTCTCTTGCGACATCGTCGATCAGCCGACGAATGATATCTTCGTCGAGATGAGCCTTTAGCAAATTGTCGACGCGCGGAGGTATCCAGATACGCAACATTTCAGAACTCCTTTGTTTTGACCCTTGGAGTCGAGCCTGTATTTTTGCCGGCCCGATCGGTTTTCGAGATGAGCCTTTCAAATGAATTTTTGCCGAGACACTTTGGAGCATCTTGTCGAAAACAAGCATTGCGCCTTTGCGGCGGGTGAATCGCCGCAAAAGACCACGGTCTTCCTTGCGGCTCATCACGGAACTTGGCGCAATGGACCTGCTTGAGAAAGTCGGTGGCCCCTCGCAGGATAATGCCGTTTTGGCGTCCTTGTCGTTGAATCAAATGCACGCCTTGGTTCGCATTTTCCGGGGCGGCCCTTAATGTGAGTTCTGGAACTGGCTCTTGAATTCCGTTTCGCATTACCGAGCACTCACGTGCTGCCCTGTGCCGTAGTTAATTGGCAAGTTGGTACTGTTCGCGTCGGTGAGCACGCGATGCGGGTTGGTTTGACCCACCTGCCGGACGAGGTCTCTCAAGCCCTGTTGGAAGAAGCGCTGGCGTGTGCCGAGGGTGTGGTTCCATGCGCGAACGCCTGACTGTCGGACGCGCAGCAGCATGCGCGTCGGCTGCCCGTGCTTCGCAAGTTGCGGGTCGCACTGCCGTTGCGCCCGGATTGGAACGCGACCCAAGGCATCGGATGCATGCTCGATCCGCACGCAGAGGACGAGCCCGACTGCGTCCGGCGCCAACGATCAGATCGCCAAGGACGGCATCTTCGCCAACAGCTTGTCCAGCGTCACCGGGTAGTCGCGCACCCGCACGCCGGTGGCGTTGTAGACGGCATTCGCCACCGCCGCACCCACGCCGCAGATGCCCAGCTCACCCACGCCCTTGGCCTTCATCGGCGAGGAGATGGCGTCCGTCTCATCCAGGAAGATGACTTCCTGGTGCGGGATGTCGGCATGCACCGGTACCTCGTAGCCGGCCAGATCGTGGTTGACGAAGTAGCCGAGGCGCTTGTCGACGGCCAGTTCCTCCATCAATGCCGCGCCCACGCCCATCACCATCGCGCCGATGACCTGGCTGCGCGCGGTCTTCGGGTTCAGGATGCGGCCCGCTGCGCACACGGCCAGCATGCGGCGCACGCGGACCTCGGCGGTGTAGGCATCCACGGCCGCCTCGATGAAGTGCGCGCCGAAGGTGGACTGCTGGTACTGCTTGCTCAGTTCCGCGAACTCGATGGTGTCCTCGGCCACGATGGCGTTGTCGCCGGCCACCTGCGCCAGCGGCAGGCTTCGGCCCCCCGCACTGACCATGCCACCCGCAAAGCTGGCGCCGGCCACGTCGAGTCCCGCGCGTTGGGCCACGGCTTCGCGCAGCTTCACGCAGGCCGCGTACACGCCGGCTGTGGAGCAGTTGCCGCCCCATTGCCCGCCCGATCCGGAGGACACCGAAAAGGACGAGTCGCCGAGCCGCACCGCCACCCGCTCCAGCGGCACGCCCATCATCTCGGCGGCGGTCTGCGCAATGATCGTGTAGCTGCCGGTGCCGATGTCGGTCATGTCGGTTTCCACCGTCACCATGCCGCGCCCGTCCAGCCGCACCCTTGCGCCCGACTTCATGACCTGGTTGTTGCGGAACGCGGCGGCCATGCCGGTGCCGATCCACCAGCGTCCTTCACGGCGCTGCGCCGGCTTGGCACTGCGCTGCGCCCAGCCGAATTTCTCCGCGCCGATGCGCATGCAATCGATCAGGCGGCGCTGCGAGAACTTGCGCTCCGGCTTGGCCGGGTCGACTTGCGTGTCGTTCAGCACGCGCAACTCGATCGGGTCGATGTCCAGCTTCTCGGCCAGTTCGTCGATGGCGATCTCCAGCGCCATCAGGCCCGGCGCTTCGCCGGGTGCGCGCATCGCGTTGCCTTCGGGCAGGTCGAGCGTGGCAAGCCGAGTGCCGGTCAGGCGGTTTTCGCCGGCATAGAGCCACAGCGTCTGCTGCACGGCGTTCTCTGGCTTGCCGCCGACGAGGTTGCCGGACCAGCTCTCATGGCCGATCGCCGTGAGCTTGCCCTGCTTCGTTGCGCCGAGCCGGATGCGCTGGATGGTCGCCGGCCGGTGCGTCGAGTTGTTGGCCATCAGCGGACGCTGCATCGCCACCTTCACCGGCCGCCGCGCCGCTCGCGCGCCCAGCGCGGCGAGCAGGGCGTCCGCGCGCAGGAACAGCTTGGCGCCGAAGCCGCCGCCGATGTAGGGCGAGATCACGTGCACCTTGTCGCGGCCGATGCCCAGCGTGGTGGCGAGCTCCTTGGCGTTCCAGTCGATCATCTGGTTCGACGTCCACACGGTGAGCTTGTCCCCGTTCCAGGCGGCGGTGGTGGCGAAGGGCTCCATCATCGCGTGCGAATGGTCGGGCGTGGTGTAGGTCGCGTCGAGCTGGACCTCGGACTTGGCGAAGGCGCCGGCAAAGTCACCGATGGTGCTGTTGCGGTCGGTGGTCTTGCGATCGGTCGCGGCCCGCGCATCGGCCAGGTCGAAGCTGCCGTCGGCGCGGGCGTATGCCACCTGGACCCGCTGCGCTGCGGCCCGGGCCTGCTCGAAGGTTTCGGCCACCACCAGTGCGATCGCCTGGTGGTAATGCTCGATGTTCGGCCCGCCCAGCAGCTTCGCCGTGTTGTAGTCGCCCTTGCCCAGCTTGCCGGCGTTGTCGGCCGTGACGATGGCGAGCACGCCGGGCGCGGCCTTGGCCGAGCTCAGGTCCATGGAGGTGATGCGGCCCTTGGCGATCGACGCGCCAACGATGTAGCCGTAAGCCGCGTCGGGCGCCACGTCATGCCGCTCGTAGGCATAGGGTGCGGTGCCGGTGGTCTTGAGCGGGCCGTCGATGCGGTCCGTCGCATGGCCGACGACCTTGAGCTGGTCGATCGGGTTGGTGGTGGCGGGGGTGTCGAATTTCATCGCTCAGCTCCTGGCTTCCGTCAGCACCGCGTCGAGCGTGCGCTCGACCAGCGTCAGCTTGAATTCGTTCTGCTCGGTCGGCCTGGCGCCGGCGAGCAGGGCGGCGGCAACGGCGCTGGCGCCACGCGGCATCTGTGCCTCGGCCGATTCGAGCCGCCAGGGCTTGGGCGCCACGCCGCCCAGTGCCACACGCCCGGTGCCGTCACGCTGCACGATGGCCGCGACCGACACCAGCGCGAAGGCATAGGACGCCCGGTCGCGCACCTTCTGGTAGATGTGCTTGCCGCCGATGGGCGCGGGCAGCGTGACCGCGGTGATGAGTTCGCCGGGCATGAGCGCGTTCTCGACATGTGGCGTGGCGCCGGGCAGCCTGTGGAAGTCGGCGATCGGAATGGTGCGGCGCGTGCCGCCGGGGCGCATCGTCTCGACGCTCGCGTCGAGCGCGCGCATGGCGACCGCCATGTCGCTCGGATGCGTGGCGATGCAGGCGCCGCTGGCGCCGACCACCGCAAGCTGCCGGCTCACACCGGTGATGGCGGCGCAGCCGCTGCCGGGCTTGCGTTTGTTGCAGGCCTGGTTGGTGTCGTAGAAGTAGGGACAGCGCGTGCGTTGCAACAGGTTGCCGGCGGTGCTTGCCTTGTTGCGCAATTGCGCCGAGGCGCCGGCCAGCAACGCGCGCGAGAGCACGCCGTAGTCGCGCCGAACGCGCGCGTCCGCGGCCAGGTCGGTGTTGCGCACCAGTGCGCCGATGCGCAGGCCGCCATCCTTCGTGGGCTCGATCTTGTCGAAACCCAGGCCGTTGACATCGATGAGATGCGGGGGTGCCTCGATCTCCAGCTTCATCAGGTCGAGCAGGTTGGTGCCACCAGCGATGAATCGTGCGTTGGGCGTGGTCGAGGCCGCAGCCACCGCCTGCGCGGGCGAGGTCGCGCGTTCATAAGTGAAGGCTCTCATGTCCTCACCCCCGCCACTTCGGAGATCGCGTCTGCGATGTTGCTGTAGGCGCCGCAGCGGCAGATGTTGCCGCTCATGCGCTCGCGGAACTCGACGGTCGACATCTGCGGCGCGCCGTTCAGGTCGGCCGTGACGTGGCTCGGAATGCCTTGCGCCATTTCGCCCAGCATGCCCACCGCCGAGCAGATCTGCCCCGGCGTGCAGTAGCCGCACTGGAAGCCGTCATGCTTGACGAAGGCCGCCTGCATCGGGTGCATGTTGCCGGGCTGGCCGAGCCCCTCGATGGTTGTGACCTTGGCGCCCTCGTGCATCACGGCCAGCGTCAGGCATGAATTGATTCGGCGCCCGTCCAGCATCACGGTGCAGGCGCCACACTGGCCATGGTCGCAACCCTTCTTCGTGCCGCTGAGGTGCAAGTGCTCGCGCAACGCATCCAGGAGAGTGGTGCGGGTGTCGATCAGCAGGCGCTCGGATTTGCCGTTGACGATCAGCGTGACCGCGATGGGCACCGGCTCGCCGGAGGCGCGAGCCGGTGCAGCCTTGGCAGTCACCGCCACCGCCATCGCCGGCACTGCGGTGGTTGCAGCGCCGGCCTTCAGCAGGCCGCGCCGGGAAATCGTGAACTCATCGGGGTGTGTCATGTTCGTGTTCCTTCGTCCGTTGTGCCGACTGGGCCGACTGGGCGCTGCGCCGCGATGGACCGTGGCGCAACTGCACGCCCGGTCAGGACAGCCGAACTTGCAAACAACTGTAGGTCTGCGCTGTCGTGGCCACTAGTGCGTGCAAGCTTGAAGGACTGGCAAGTTGCTGTTGATAATGAACCGGGAAGGAAGCAACCCATGCCCATCAACGAACTGCGCGCCATCGCGACTTTTGCCAAGGCTGCCGAACTCGGCAGCCTGCGGCAGGCGGCCGCCGCACAGGGCATGACGCCGCAGGCGGCGAGCCAGGCCCTGGCGCAACTGGAGCGCTATCTTGGCGTGCGGCTGTTCCATCGCACCACGCGAAGCCTTTCGCTCACCGACGAGGGCCGGCAATTCCTGGAGGGCGCGCAGCCAGCGCTGCTTGGCATGCAGCGGGCGCTGCTCATGGCACGGCAGTCGAAGGACGAGATCGCCGGTCCGTTGCGCATCGTCGGCCCGCATTCGATCTTTGCGCCCGTGTTGTGGCCGGTGCTCGACGAGTTCTGCCGCCTTCACCCGGAAGTCCTGCCCGACGTGCAACTGGACGACCGCATCGGCAACTGGGTGGACGACCGCGTCGATGTGGGCTTTCGCGTGGGTCCATCACCGGCAGAGGGTGTGATCGCGCGCAAGCTGTTCCCGCTTCAGCTCATCATTTGCGCGGCGCCGGCGTACCTTGCGGCGCATGGTGCGCCAGACAGCTTGCATGCGCTCGCGGCGCATCGCTGCAGTGTGTTTCGCCTCCCGAGTACCGGCAAGATCCTTCCCTGGCGCGTCAAGATGCAGGATGGCATCGTCCCGCACGAAGTCGTTCCGGCGCTGTGCGTCAACGATGAAGCGCTGGAGACCGAAGCCGTGCTGGCCGGTCATGTGGTGGGACTGCTCACCAACGTCGCCGCGGCAGAGCACATTCGCGCCGGGCGCCTCGTGCCCCTGCTCACCGAGCACGTGGCGGACTCGTCCAGCGCCTTCCTGTACTACGGCAGTCGCACCGCCCAACCTGCACGCGTCAGGGCGTTCATCGACCTGGCCGTCCAGCGGCTGGCCAACACGCCGCGCTATGTGCTGACAACGAAGGAGTTGCAGGGTGCGGAGGCAAAAGGGCGCAAGGCGATTCCCCGAAGTTAGGGAGTCTTTGATCAAGCCCCCGCGGACCGCGCATCCTCTGCCCGGGCAGCCTGCGGCGTTGCAAATCCGCGCCGGGCCCGCAATGGAATGGGCGACCAGGGTCTGGGTGAAGTTTCGCGCGCCGGCGTCGCTCATGAAAAATCGCCGCCGATGATTTGTCAGTGGGCGGCGATTCCTTGGCTGTAGCGGACGAGGCGTCCTGCCGTTGGCCCGTGTGCGCGGGCCGATGTCCTACTTGATCAGGAACTTGAACACCCGGTCGGCGAACTTGCCGTACGGGGGCATCATGAACTTCATCGAAGTGAAGCGCGCTTGATAGAACACAGGGCGCATCTTCGAGAAGGTCTCGAAGCCTTCATGCCCGTGGTAGTGGCCCATGCCGGACTCGCCGACACCGCCGAAAGGCAGGTCGTGCTGGCCGACGTGGAACAGCGCATCGTTGACCGACACGCCACCCGACATCACCCGGTCCAGCACTGTCTGGATCACGCGCTTGTCGTAGCTGAACGGATACACCGCCAACGGGCGCGGCCCGGCATTGATGGTGTCGATGACCGTGTCCAGCCGCGCGAAGGTGCGGATCGGCAGGATCGGCCCGAAGATCTCGCGCTGCATCAGCTCGCAGTCTTCCGGTGCGTTGAACACGATGTGCGGCGCGATCTTGCGGATGCTGCGGTCATAGGCCTTGCCCGGCACCAGCTGCACCACCGTGGCGCCGCGCGAACGCGCT
>NZ_JBBKZT010000025.1:0-92499 GCF_037889975.1 Variovorax rhizosphaerae
GGACACTGGGCACGGCCACGCCGCCGCGCAGCAGTACCTTCAAGCCTTCGATGACCTCATCGGGCAGGCAAGACAGGTTGGCAAGGGTGCGTTTGCGGACCTTGCCGTCCTGGCGATAGGACTCACGCAGCAGCACTGCGGCGGGCGAGTTGCGGTTGGGCACGGACTCGATGTACATGACTTCATTTATAGGCGGATTCCATAGGAGATTCAAGAAAAAAGCAATCTGTTCACATGGCTACAAATTGAAGCGAGAAAAAGACCAAAACCCGCGCCAATGCTGGGTTACGGCCTGATCAATGGTTCAAAGTTCGGCTTAGTTCACAGGCTGGGGCTCGGGGAAACGCCAGGCGCCAGAGAGGATGTCTGCCCGTGGACGGTAGAGCCGCACCGTGTAGTTCCAGCCCTTGACGATGGGCAGGCAATTGGCAGCTTGGCCATCGCACCCGCCGAACTGGATGGCGATGGTGCCGTCGTCGCTGCGCCTGGCTGTCAGGTTGTTCAACGAGTAGGCGTTCGATGCGTTCTTTTCATAGTAGCCCTCGGCGTTGTAGACGCTGACGGACCAGAAGCCATCCACCGGCACATCCTTGACCGCGAGGCGGTAGACGGTGGTGCCGTCGTTCCTCGCGGGCGTGAAGTTGAGGTAGGTCGCGTCCTTGTCCGGGTTGCCGCCCCACGCGGCCGCCGCGCCGACCAGGCGGCGGACCGGGTCGACGTCGCCCCTGGTGCCGAATGCCTTCTTGAAGTCGGGGATCGTGGTGGACAAGGTGATCAAGGCGTCGCGCACCTTCTTCTGGCTCACGGGATCCCAGTTCGGCAACTCGAGCTGGCCCGGCGCCCGCTGCGTCACCTTGACGGCGTCCTGCAAGGCATGGACCTGCTTGATGTCATCGGGACTGGCGGGGTCCACCAGCGTGCGTATGGCGATGACCACGTAGCGCGTGCCGACGTTCTCGCGCGTCAGGGTGTAGGTGCCTGCGCCATAGAACACGTTCGGCGTGTAGTGGTCCTCGTTGATGACCTGCAGCGCCATGTAGCGTTTGCCGGGATCAGGCAGCGTGATGGTCACGGGGCCCGCATCGAGATCGAAGACCGCTGAAGAATAGAAGGTGTCGCGGTTCAAGCGGATCACCGTCTGACGCTCGATCGATGCCGGCTCGCGGCGATGCAGCAGCTTGCCGAGCCCGCCACTTTGCTTGGCCAGGGCAGCGACGTACAGGTCAGTCTCAGCCCGGACGAAGTTGTCCACGGTAACCGGCGCAGGCGCTCCGCCAGCGGGCTGGGCGTGGGCAAGGTTGGACAGGGCAAGAAGCGCGCCGAGGGCGCAGTCGGTCAGGAGTTTGGTGTGCATGCGCAGCAGCCTAAGCGGAACGAATTGTGCGCACAATATTCCGCGCGGCTGGCGCAAGCAACTTCCACCGCGGACATCCGGCTATCGCTTTCTGCGGCAGCCGCAAATGAGACCTCCCTACGAAGCAACCGGCGCCGGACGCGCGCGCTGGTTGTAGAGGATCTTGCGGCGCCGCGCCTGCTCCTCCGGTGTGACGCTGGCGGGGTCTTCCGGTGGTCCGGCCGTCACCGCCAGTCCCCGCTGCACTGCGGGCCGCGCGGAGATCTCCTCGAACCAGCGCTTGAAGTAGCGGAACTCGTTCAGGTCGATGCCCTGCAGTTGCCAGCTGACCGTCCACGGATAGGCCGCGATGTCCGCGATCGTGTACTCGTCGCCTGCGATATGGCGGCGATCATGGAGCCGGTTGTTGAGCACGCCGTAGAGGCGGTGGACCTCGTCGTTGAAGCGGCGCTGCGCATAGGCTTGGTCGCCGGCACTCTCGGGCACGCGCGAGAAGTGGCCGCGCTCGCCGAACTTCGGCCCCTGGTTGGCCATCTGCCAGATCACCCACTGCACGACCTCGTAGCGGGCGTGAAGATCCTGCCGAGGCCAGAAGCGGCCTTCCTTCTCGGCGAGGTAGAAGAGGGGCGCCCGATTCGAAGACGCACGCCGGACATCGTGCCGCTGACGCCCTTCGAAGCGCATCCGCTGGTGCGTACCCATCCCGACAGCGGCCGGCGCCTGCTGTACCTGAGCGAGCGCACCGAGGTCGAGGTCGTGGACGTCGAGCCGCGGTACGGCGCTGCGCTCGTCGCACGCCTGCGCAAGCAACTGCTGCAACGCGCTTTGCCTGCACGCACCGCTGGTCGGTGGGCGACATCGTCTACTGGGGCAACCACGCGACGCTGCATACGCGCAACGGCTTCGACAACGGCGAGCGGCGGGTGATGAAGCGGATCAGCCTGTCGGGCAGCAAACCGTTCTGAAGGGACGCCGTCGCCAGGTCAGAGGATCTGCGCAGCGTCGTCGAACGACAGCCGTGGCCCGCGCGGCTTCGTTCCGGAATGATCCGCCACGCCGATGTTGACCAGGAAGTTGCTGCGCCAGCGTCCGTCCGGGAAGAAGGTCTTGTCGACGAGTCCCGCGTCGAAGCCCGATTGCGGACCGACGTCCAGGCCCAGCGCCCTCGCGGCCAGCACGAGGTAGGCGCCTTGCAGGCTGCCGTTGCGAAAGGCCGTGGCCTGGGCCAGATCGGCGTTGTTCGCAAAGATCGGCCTGGCGTCGTAGGCCGGGAACTGGGCCGGCAGGTGTTCATGGAAGCGCGTGTCGTGCGCCACGATCACCGTGACGCCCGCCGCGAGCGTCTGGGCGGTGTTGCCCGCCGACAGCGCGGGCCTCAGCCGTTCCTTGGCCTCCGCGCTGCGCACGAAGATGAAGCGCGCGGGCTGCGCATTGAATGCGGTGGGGCCCCATTTCGCGAGGTCGTAGAGCGCACGGATGGTCTCGTCGCTGATGGGCACCGGCTCGAACGCATGGACGGTGCGCGCGCTGCGAAACAACTGGTCGAGCGCCGTGTCGGAAAGGGCATGAAGAGCGGTCATGGATGCAGCCTCAGAAAGCGCCAGCGGATGGCCGCCAGACGATGTCGCGCACGTTGAGCTTGCGCGGGATGATGCCGAGTGCGAAGAAGCTGTCGGCCAGTTGCTGCTGCTGCGTGACATGGACATCGGTCACAGGGCCGAAGCTGAACTCCGCACGGGCGAAGGCGGCGGACCACGACTTGGCGTCGATACCGGTGGCCTCGGCGGCCAGCGCGGCGAGTTCGTCGCGGTGCGTGCCGGACCATCGGGTGAGCTTGCCGATCTCGTCGAGCACTGCGCTCAGTACCGTGGGGTAGCGCGTGGCGAAATCCTTGCTGGCCATGTAGTAGGAGGCGCTGGCCAGGCGCTTGTCGGTGGTGTCGGCGATCACGCGGGCGCCATAGCGTTCCTCGGCGATGGCGTAGAACGGGTCCCACACGGTCCAGGCGTCGATGTTGCCGCCAGTGAACGCGGCCGTGGCATCGGCGGGTGCGAGGTAGGTCGGCACGATGTCATTGAGCGACAGGCCGGCCGAGGCGAGCGCCTTGATCGTCACGTTGTGTGCGCTGGAACCCTTGGCAAAGGCGACCTTCTTGCCCTTGAGATCGGCGATCGACTTGATGGGCGAGCTCTTGGGCACAAGCAGCGCGTGCTGCGCCGATGGCGTGGCGGCGGCGTAGACGAGGTTGGAATTGCCAGCCTGTGCGAACACAGGTGGCGTGTCGCCGACCGATCCGAGGTCGATCGCGCCGGCGCCCAGCGCCTCCAGCATCGGCGGGCCGAACTGGAACTCCACCCACTTGACGTTCTGCACGCCCAGCGCCTTCAGCCGCTTCTCGATCACCTCCTGCTTGCGGGCCAGCACAAGAATGGCCGAGCCTTTCTGGGTGCCGATCCTGACCTCGTCGGGCAAGGCGCCCTGCGCACGGGCGGGAGTGCCCAGGCCAGCGGCAGCACCCAGTGCAAGAAGCGCGAGGCCCATGTCTCTGCGACGCAGGGTGAAAGGAAGATCGTTGGGCAAAGCAGGCTCCTTGAACGCGATGAATTGGCGAATTGGCCTGCACGATAGGTGGCGGGCGCGCCGGTGTCGAACTCGCAATTCGCGTTTGCTTATGCGCTTTGTGCGGCGGGGTGCCAGATCCCTGCCAGCAACATTTAACGCGTCGGTCTCGCCGACGCGTCTATCCCCGTGCTGCGGAAAAAATACCTGCGCCGCCACTCGCGCAGGTCGCACAAGGTGCGAGTCCGGCGACAGCGGGCAACCTACGCGATGCGACGCTCCAGCAAGTCCCTCAAGAACACCCAAGGGAAGATGCCCCGATCGTGTCCATCGCTGAAGACGAACTGCACGCCATAGGCGCCAACCGGCTGGATGTCGGTCACGCGGATGTCGTCGGCCGATGACGATGTCGCGACATCCCGGCCGGCCGCGCGCAATGCCTTGCAGTCGGCACAAGGGCAACTCGACCGGAGCAGCCGGTACGCAGCGACATGTCTCGCGCCGCTGCTCCAGCAGAACTCCAGCGCCGAGCGCTCCCGGTGGTCGACGATGGATTCAGGTGCCACTCGGGGAGCCGATCCGGGCGATCTGGACGATCTGACTGATGGCCAGTCGCGCCGACTTGCGCACTTCGGGGTCGGGATCGCTGGCGGCGACCTGAAGTGAAGGCACTGCCGCCGCGTCGCCGATCTCGCCCAGAGCCAGCGCCGCCTCCTTGCGCAGATTGCTGATGGCATGCCCGAGCGCGCCAACCAGCGCCGAGACGCTTGCCACGCTGCGCAGGCGCCCGAGGCTGCGGGCCGCGCGCAGGCGCACTTGCCAGTAAGGGTCGTCGAGTGCTTGCAAGAGTGCCCCGGCAACCGCCGGCTGCTGCAGCTTGCCCAGCGCGGTGGCTGCTTCTTCGCGCACCTGCCAGCTGGGGTCCTGCAACGCGGCTTCCAGCGCGTCGCAAGCGCCTGCATCCCCGGTTGCAAACGCCATCGCCCCCACGGCAGCGCGGCGCACTTCGTCGATCGGATCGGAAGCGGCAAGTCCTGCGAGCACGGGCACGGCAGCCGCATGCTTCAGGTAGCCGAGCACACCGATGGCTTCGCGGCGCAAGGCGATGGTGTCCGCGGTGTCCCTCGCAGGACGCGCCTCCTGCAAAGCCGCCAGCGCAGGTTCGGCACTGACGGGCACGCGCAGTTCGCGCAGCGCCCGCAGAACGGCAGCGCGCACCCGCGCCGGCCCGCTGCTCGCCAGTGGCAGCAGCCATGCAGCAGACGCCGGCTCCTTCACTTCGGCCAGGCTGTGGGCCGCGGCCTCGCGCACCGGCGCATCGGGATCGTCGAGCGCTTGCGCCAACCCTTCGATGGCCTCCTGGTTCTCCATGGTTTCGAGCGCCAAGGCCGCAGCAGCACGTACGGCCGGCTCCTCGTCGCGCAACGCTGCGACGAGCAAAAACGTGTGCGCCTCATCGGCGAGGTCGCCGAGGTCGGTCACCGCGATGCGGCGCACTTCGGGGTCAATGGACGCAAGGCGCTGCGCAATCGCCTGCACTTCGGGATCGTCAAGGTTGGTGGAGTTCATGGTTCTTCGTTCTAGATGGCATAGCGCACCTGCGCGGCGGCCGGCGCGCCCAGCGGCGTCAGTCGCCCGAGCGGTGCGGCCGGCGCGCCATGCGGGTGCAGCAACTCAAGGCATTGCCGCTTCAGCGCAGTGAAGGCAGCAGAGGTGACCAGCGACGGATCGCGCGGCCTTGCGAAGTCCAGCGCGAATTCCGCGACGATGCGACCCGGTCGCGGCCCCATCACCAGCACGCGATCACCGAGGAACAGCGCCTCGTCGATGTCGTGCGTGATGAAGACGATGGTGGTCCGCACGCGCGCCCAGGCGTCCAGCAACTGGCGCTGCATCATCAGCCGCGTCTGCGCATCGAGTGCGCCGAAAGGCTCGTCCATCAGCATCACGCGCGGGCGGTTGATGAGCACCCGCGCGATCTCCGCGCGCTGCTGCATGCCGCCGGAAAGCTGCGAGGGATAGAAGCCTGCAAAGTCGTCAAGGCCGACCAGTCGCAGCATCTCGTGCGCCCTGGCGTGTCGCTCGGCACGCCCCACGCCCTGCATCTTCAGCCCGAAGGCGACGTTGTCCAGCACCTTCTTCCACGGGAGCAGCGTGTGGTGCTGGAACACCAGACCTCGGTCCGGATGCGGCCCGCCCACTGGCTCGCCGTCCACATCGATCGTACCGCTCGCAGGCTTCAGGTGGCCGGCCAGGGCGCCCAGCAGCGTCGACTTGCCGCAACCGGACGGGCCGAGCAGGCAAAGCAATTCACCAGGCGCGACATCGATGTTGATGTCCTCGATCGCGTTGAAGGCATTGGCGCCCTGCCCCAGGCGAACACGCAAGTCATGGATGGCGATGCGGCCGGTGCGAACGTCCGCCTTCAAGATCTCTTCTCCTGCGCGGGACGCCACGGCATCAGCACCTGCCCGATCCATCGCACCAGCGCGCTGCTGCCCATCCCGAGCACGCCAATGAAGAGCATGCCGACGACGATGTCGGCGTAGTTCTGGATCGTGTACGACATCCACGTGTAGTAGCCGATGCCGAACTGGCCGGAGATCATCTCGGCCGTGACCAGGCAGAACCAGGCCGTGCCCATGCCGATGGCCAGGCCGGTGACGATGCTCGGCAACGCACCGGGCAGGATCACCTCGCGGAACACCGCCAGCCGGCGCGCGCCCAGGCTGCGCGCCGAGGCAACCAGGCGCGCATCCACCGCCTCCACGCCGTGCACGGTGTTGAGCAGCACCGGGAACAGCGCGCCGACAAAAGTGATGAAGACCATCGACGCCTCCGAGGACGGGAACATCAGGATGGCCAACGGAATCCAGGCCACGGCCGGGATGGGCCTCAGCACTTCGAGCGGCGGCAGCAACGCGTCTTCGGCCCAGCGGGCGCGGCCGATGACGAGGCCCAATGCGACGCCCAGGAGCGCTGCCAGGCCGAAGCCGATGAACACGCGGCGCAAGCTTGCGCCCAGGTGCTCCAGCACCAGCGGAGATCGCACCAGCGACCAGGCGGACTCGGCCACCTCGCGTGGCGGCGGCACGTTCTGGAAGGTGATGAAGCCCAGGTTCATGCGCCGTTGCGTGGCGATGTGCCACACAAGTAAACAGGCGAGCAATGCGGCGAAGCGCCACGCGGAACGCGGCACGCCATTGCGCAGGTTGATGAGGGATGCCATGTCGAGAATTGCTGCTGCCCAGGAGCACGTCGCCGGTAGCGGGTCAGACAGCGTGCGCGGAACGCACGCCCGCAAAGTCCACCACCTTGCCGCCGTTCTTCGTCGCCCAGGCTTCGGCCTGGTCCTTCAGCAGGAAGGCGTCGACCTGGCCCTTGGCGCCGAGCACGAACCACGCGTCGCTCGCGAGCAGCTTGTTGCCGCTGTTGCGGTCCTGCGCATAGACCACGCGGGCCTTCTTGCCTGCCTTCTCCAGCTTCTGCAGGTCGGCAAATGCGTTCTCGGGCGACGCGTAGTGCCGCACCTTCTCTTCACCCGCCACCCAGACCTGCGCGACGCGGCTCACGTCGGTGATCGGCTGTCCGGTCGTGGCGTCCTTGGCCACGAGCGGCGCGCGGGCGTAGTTCTTCAGCTGCCTGTCGTAGTCCTGGCCCGCCTCCTTGAATGCGGCGCGGATGTAGCCATCCCGGATGAAGGCTTCGGCGTCGATGTCGTTGTCGGTGCGCTTGAGCAGGCGCAAGGTGTCGAGCGAGGTCTTGACCGCCTGGCGGTACTCGGGCTTCCAGCTCAGGTCGCGCGTCTGCAGGCCCAGCGGGCCGTGGAACAGGTAGTTGACCTCGGCCTCGATGCCGGTCACCTTGGCAATCAACTCGCTGTGCTTCTCCGGTTCGGCGGCCATGAGCCGATCGGCCTCGAGCGCGGCGCGCAGGTAGGCGACAACGATCTCCGGGTACTGCTTCGCATACGCCTCGTCGACCAGGCTGCCGTGGAAGGTGGGCGCGTTGGCCTGCGAGCCGTCGTAGATCTTGCGGGCAAAGCCGCGGTACGGAAAGAGTTCGGCAAAAGGCACGAAGTCCGCGTGCGCCTCGACCTTGCCGGCCTGCAGCGCCGGGCCGGCCACTTCAGGCGCCTGGGTGGTGATGTTCACGTCCTTCAGCGGGTCCCAGCCTTGCGCCTGGATCGCACGCAGCAGCATGCCGTGCGAGGTGGACGCGAAGGGCACGGAGATGGTCTTGCCCTTGAGTTCGGCCAGCGACTGCACCGGGGAATCCTTGGGCACCACGATGCCATTGCCGCTGCCGGTCGTGCTGCCTGAAAGCACGTTGATGAAGATGCTCTTGCGCCCCGCCTTCTGGAAGGCCGCGCCATTGAAGCTGCCCGGGAAGTCCGCCATCGAGCCGAGGTCGAGCTTGCCCGCCACCATCTCGTTGGTGAGCGGCGCGCCGGAGGTGAAGTTCTTCCATTCGATCTGGTAGGTCGCGTCCTTGTACTTGCCGGTGCGCGGCAGGTACTTGTCCAGCAGCTTGAGTTCACGGATCAACAGGCCGCCGGTGGCGCAATTGATCGTGGTGTCCTGCGTGCCGATGGCGATGCGGATGGTCTCGGCTCCCGCGGCCGGCATGGCCAGCGCAAAGACAAGGGCGCCCCACAGGACGGATTGCTTCGTGGTGCTCATCATGGGTGATTACTCCGGTTGAGATGCAAGGGCCGCGGCTCAGCGCAGCAGGTACGGGATGTCGACGGTGACGGCGCCGGTGGGGCAGTCCTTCTCGCAAGGCATGCAGTACCAGCACTCGTCGAACTTCATGTAGGCCTTGCCCTTGCTGAGGTCGATCGCGAGCACGTCGAGCGGGCAGACGTCCACGCAGACGGTGCAGCCCTTGTGGGCGATGCACTTGTCGTCGTCGATGCGCACGGGCACGCTGGTGGGGTGGAAGGCAATGGGCATGGGGGTTCTCTTCTGTGATCTCTCAGGCTTCGACCGGCGTGCGCACCGTCGCGGGCACACGGAGGTGCTGGTAGGCCGACATCTCCTCGCTTTCCAGCGGCACGATGTAGGGCTCTATGGGGCGCTTGAAGCTCACCATCGCGTCGCCCTGCTTCTGCAGTTGCGCGTGGCAAAACCAGTCGCGGTCATTGCGCTCGGGAAAGTCCACGCGGTGGTGGTACAGGCCCCAGCGGCTTTCGGTCCGGTAGAGCGAGGCGCGCGCGGCCATCTCGGCGCAGTCGCGGATGGCATGCACTTCCATGGCGCGCATCAATTCGTGCGGGCCGGGGGCGCTGATTTGCTCCAGGTCTTCCCGGATCTGCTCGAATCGCGAGAGGCCGATCTCCATCTTGCGCGTGACCTTGGGCGGCTGCAGGTAGTCGTTGACCATGCGGCGCAGCTTGTACTCAACCTGCGCGGGCGGCAGGCCACCGGTGCGCAGCAACGGCGCGCTGACGCGGGCATGCTCGCGTGCCACCTGCCCTTCGTCGAGTTCGGGCAGATCCACCTCTGCGCAATGCCGCGCCGCGCTTTCTCCTGCGAGTCGGCCATAGACGAAAGCACCGAGCATGTAGTTGTGCGGTACGCAAGCGAGGTCGCCCGCGGCATGCAGGCCCGGCACCGTGGTGCGCGCATGCTCGTCCACCCAGACGCCCGAGGCCGAATGGCCGCTGCACAGGCCGATCTCGGAGATGTGCATCTCCACCATCTGCTCGCGATAGTCCGTGCCGCGCCCGGCGTGAAAGCGGCCGCGGCTCGGGCGCTCGTTGGAGTGCAGGATCTGCTCGATGGTGGCGATGGTCTCCTCGGCCAGGTGGTTCAGCTTGAGAAAGACCGGGCCGTTGCCGCCCTGGAGCTCGTTGTAGAACTCCATCATCATCTGGCCGCTCCAGTAGTCGCACTCGATGAAGCGTTCGCCCTTGTTGTTGGTGGTGTGGCCGCCGAAGGGGCCGGTCACGTAGGCGCACGAGGGGCCGTTGTAGTCCTTGATCAGCGGGTTGATCTGGAAGCACTCGATGCCCGAGAGTTCGGCCCCCGCGTGGTAGGCCATGCTGTAGCCATCGCCCGCGTTGGTCGGGTTCTCGTAGGTGCCGAAGAGGTAGCCCGACGCCGGCAGCCCGAGGCGTCCGGCCGCGCCGGTGGACAGCACCACGGACTTGGCACGGATCACATGGAATTCGCCGCTGCGGCAGTCGAAGGCCATGGCGCCGGCGATGCTGCCATCGGCCGCGGTGAGCAGGCGCGTCACCACCAGGCGCTGCGACATCTCCACGCGGGTGCGCTTGAGGCGCCGGTAGAGCACGTTCTTGATGTTGTGGCCTTCGGGCATCGGCAGCACGTAGGTGCCCATGTGGTGCACCTTGCGCATCGCGTAGTCGCCGGTCTCGTCCTTCTCGAACTTCACACCCCAGCGGTCGAGTTCCTCGATCATCGAATAGCTGTTGCGCGCATAGGCCATCACCGTCTTCTGGTTGACGATACCGTCGTTGGCGGTGGTGATCTCCTTGACGTACTGCTCGGGCGTGGCAAAGCCCGGCACCACCGCGTTGTTGAGGCCATCCATCCCCATCGAGATGGCGCCGCTGCGCTTGACGTTGGCTTTCTCCAGGAGGAGCACGTCCAGCTTGGGATTGGCTTCCTTGGCCTTGACGGCGGCCATCGGGCCGGCTGTGCCGCCGCCGATGACCAGCACGTCAACGGTGCGGGTGATGATGTTCATGGCTTGCCCTTCGGGGGTGGCTGTCGTTGTCGCCGTGCTGCATGCGCGAGATGCGAAGGCGATGCTGGAAGGCATCGCCGCGGAAATAGAGGTCTTCGAAATCCAGCGGTTCGCCGTCGGCGGTGTGGGTGAGGCGTTCCACGCGCAGCACTGCGGTGCCTTCGGGTACGGCCAGGGCGCGCGCCAGCACCTCGTCGGCCAAGGTCGCGTCGATCTGCAGGTCCGCGTGGCCCAGGGCCAGGCCGCAGTCGTTTTCCAGGATCAGGAAGATGTCGCGCCCTGCGAGGTCGGCCTGCCGAAGCCGCTCGCCGATCGTGTGCGGCAAGTACGTCACTTCATAGGACACCGGCGCGCGGTTGAGGTGGCGCACGCGCTTGATCTGTGCCACCGGCGTGCCTTCCGCAATGCCCAAGTGCTGCGCCACGCGGGGGGACGCCGGCACCGTCTTGTGGCTCACGACCTGGTTGCGGATCTCGTAGCCCATGCGCACCATGGCCTCGGCAAAGCCTTCGAGCTGCGTGAGATGCTGGAAGGCCTTGGGCCTGGACACGAAGGTGCCCTTGCCGGGGATCTTGAAGATCAGGTTCTCGCGTTGCAGGTCGCTCAGGGCCTGGCGCACCGTGATGCGGCTGACCTTGAAGAGCGCGCCCAATTCGCTTTCCGAGGGCAACTGCGCATGGGGCGCGTAGACGCCGTCGAGGATGCGCTCGCGCAGCGTTTCACGCACTTGCGTGTAGAGCGGCACGGGGGAAAAGGCGATGGGCTCGAGAGCCTTGAGGGCGGGCATTCGGCTGACCTGTCATGACGGGATGAACAGAGCCGGATGCTAGGGAGCAATGCTTCTTTCGCTAAATAACGGAAACGTGCTTCGATATGCGAAAGGCGCGCATCGCTTTTCGTGTCACCTGGGTGCGGGTTTCAGTCGATGACTTCGTAGACATGCAGCGTCAGTGAGGGCGGGATCGACCAGTCCCAGTGAACGTGCAGGCTTGCCGGTGACTATCGGCAAGCGAGTCAGATCGCACAAGAGACTAAATTCAGACTATAAAGAGTCCGTTGTCAGGACCAAGGACGCGCCATGAAGTTCTCCACTCAAGTCAAGCCGATCAGCTACCTCAAGAGCCACGCGGCAGAAATCATCAAGGACATCTCTGAAAGCCGGGAGCCAATGCTCATCACCCAGAACGGCGAGGCAAAGCTCGTGGTGATGGACGTTCGCTCGTATGAAGAGCATGAAGAGGCCCTCGCTCTTCTGAAGCTCCTGGCATTGGGCAATCGCGAGATCGAGCAGGGTCAGTTTCGCAGCGCGGCAGATGTCTTCGCAGAACTGGACAAGGAAGATCCGCAATGAGGGTTGTGTTTCTTCGTTCTGCCGAAGCCGACCTCAAAGATCTGAGGAACTACATCGTCAAGAATTTTGGCAAGGAAGCCTGGCAACACAGCTACGCAAAAGTGAAAGAGTCGGCCGAGATGATCCGGAACCATCCGCTGATCGGCAGAGTTCCCCCCGAGTTGGAGAACCTGAACATGGCCCAGTACAGGCAGGTTCTTTCAGGCATGAACCGCCTCATCTATGAACTCCGAGGCGACACGGCCTACATCCACGTCGTGTGTGACGTCAGGCGAGATCTCCAGGGATTGCTGATGAAGAGAATCGTAGGCTCCTGATACGCAAACGCGTTCACGCCGAGGCATCCTCCCCAGCGGGCCAGAACACCAATGCCCGCAACTCGATGCTGCGCCGAGGCGGTGCATCGGAGGGAGTGTCCGGATGCTCGAACGCGCTGTGTGCAGTGAGGCGCGCGGTGCCGTCTTCCTGCGAGTCGTAGATCTTCAGCAGCAGCGGCTCGTCGCTGCGCAGGCGCGGGAACCAGTACCAGCGGTGGGCGGGGTTGTGCAGGAAGGAATAGATCTCGCCCACCTTGTCGGGGTAGACCAGGTCGCTCGGCACCAAGTCCTCTGGCGCGATGGAGCGCGCGTCGCACATCGCCAGTGGTAGCTGCTCGACAGTGTCCAGCGGTCGCCCGAGGTTGATGATGGCGAAGCGGTGCTTCAACCGCTCGGCCGCCTCCTCGGGTGACAGGTGGTCGCGCACGCGGCGTGGACCGGAGACGAAGGTCTGGTCGTTGTGCACCCGACGCACCGGTTCGCGCAGGGTCTTCGTGGTGCGCGAGCCGTTCGCGCTGTCCCGCAGGGTGTGGTCGAACACCACGACCTTCTCCGCGCCTGTCGCGGCGCGCAGCAGGGCGACGGACTCGGGGTAGTAGATGCTCCGTATCGCCGCGTCATCGGAGAAATCGGTCAATGCGCTTCGGTGTGCGAGCTTCGCGAACCCGCTCCTGTCGAGCGAAAGTTCTCCCAGTGCGGCCAGTGGGCGCGCGTCGTGGATCGCCACGGTCTCGGGCGCGAGTTCGCCCGTGGTCCAGGGCGTGCCCTCGGGTGGCTCGAAGGTATAGCTCACCGGACGGGTCACGCCCGGTGCGAGGTAGTTGAGTTCGGCCTGCACGGCATGGCTCGTGCTGACGCTCGGTGATGGGCTGAGAACTGCGCTCACGGGATTACTCCTCAGAAGGCTTCCTTGAAAGGCCGCAGGTCGAGTTCCTGCGTCCACGCGCTGCGGTGTTGCTGGTGCAGTTGCGAGTAGGTTTCGGCGATCGCGTCGAGGTTCAGCAGACCATCGTCGCCGGCCTGCGCCACGCGCTGTGGTGCGGCGCTGCGCACGCGCTCGCCATCGATGCCACCATCGATCACGACGTGCGCAACGTGGATGCCTTGCGGGCCGAACTCGCGTGCCAGGCTCTGGCTCAGCGAACGCAATCCGGCCTTGGCGGCGGCGAAGGCTGCAAACGGTGGCTTGCCGCGCAGGGCCGCGGTGGCGCCGGTGAAGAACAGGCTGCCGCGCCCGCTTGGCGCATGGGTGTCGGCACCGTTGTCCAGCAACAGCGGCAGTGCCTCGCGTGCGAAGACAAAGCCGCCGAGCGTGCCGGTGCGCCAGGCTTGGGTGAATTGGTCGACCGTGATGTCCAGCGTCGCCGCGCGCACCATGCCGGCGGCGTTGAACACGGCCACATCGAGCGCGCCGAGCGAGCGCACGTGCTGTGCGATGCCATTGATCTGGGCTTCGCTCGCCACGTCGCCTGCGAACGCATGGGCCTGTCCGCCCGCGGCTTAGATCTCTGACGCGACAGTCCCCAGTTGCGCCTGCGTGCGGCCAGTCAGCACCACGGTGAAGCCGCCCTGGGCGAAGCGCCTGGCTACGGCCGCGCCCAGGCCCGCGCTCGCGCCGACACCGGCGATCCAGGCGATGCGCGCACGGCCCGCGGAAGTCGGTTGGCTCATGTTGTCCTCGCTGCACCGGGCGCGATGCGTACCAGCGTGTGCGGCACATAGCGGTCGGCCTGGATGTCCGGCGTGACGCCGTGGGTGAACATCTCATCGGTGATCGGCAGGAAGCCTTCGTTCCACTCGTCCCATTGGCGCTTGAGCCGCGCGAACACTTCCGGCTGCAGGTTGCGAAGGTTGGCGCGCTCGCGCTGGTCCACGGCCACGTCGAACAGGAACTCGTTGTCGTTGATCTTCAGATACTTCCAGTCCCCGTCGCGCACTGCGCGTTGTGCCTGTGCCTTGTAGCGCCAGTACAGGGTGCGGGGATATACGGGCGCCTGGCCTTCGAGCACGGGCAGGATGTTCTCGCCATCGCTCGGATACGAATCGTCGGGTGCGAGGCCGGCGGCAGCCAGCAGCGTCGGCAGCCAGTCCATCGTGATCGTGATTTGCTCCTGCACCTGCGGGCGTATGCGTGCGGGCCAGCGCAGCAGCGTGGGCACGCGCAGGCCGCCTTCGAGCAACTCGGTCTTCTGGCCCACGAAAGGCCAAGTGTTGGAGAAGCGCTCGCCACCGTTGTCGCTGGTGAAGACGACGATCGAGTTGCCGGACTGGCCCGTGTCGTCGAGTGCGGCGAGCACCTGGCCCACGGCCGCATCGAGCGCGCCGACGATCTCGCCGTACTTCCGGAGGTTGCCGCCGTCGTAGTGAAACAGGTCCTTGATGTCGCGCGAGACCTGTTCGTCCTCCGGTCCTTCCCAGGGCCAGTGTGGCGCGGTGAAGTGCAACGACAGGAAGAAGGGCTTGCGCGAATCGCGGCGGTCGCGCACATAGGGTTCCGCCTCGTCCGCCAGGATCTGCGTGTAGTAGCCGGTGCGCTCTACCGGCACCTCGCCTTCGAACAGGTCGCGCGGCACCTGTGCGCCAACGCCGGGCTTGTGGGTGAAGTAGTCGACCGCGCCACCGAGATTGCCGAAGAAACGGTCGTAGCCGCTCTGCCGCGGCCCGTACTCCGGCGGCCTGCCGAGATGCCATTAGCCGATGAGCGCGGTGTCGTAGCCTGCAGCCTTCAACAGCGAGGGCAGCGTCGGGTGTTCGGGCGGCAGGCCCAGTCCCTTGCCGTTGCTGGCGATGGGCTCCTCCAGCCCACCCCGCAGCCGATATTGGTAGCGCCCGGTGATCAGCGCGAAGCGGGTCGCGGAGCACACTGCCGAGTTGGCATAGGCCTGGGTGAAGCGCACGCCCTGCCCCGCCAAGCGATCAAGGTGGGGTGTCGCGAAGCCGGTCTGGCCGTAGACACCGAGGTCGGCCCAGCCGAGGTCGTCGGCCAGGATGAAGATGATGTTGGGAGCGCTGCTCATCGGCTTGCGGAACCCTCAGCGCTTCGCGATCAGACCGGCCGCATTCGTCAGCGCCCAGAACGATTCGAGCTGCAATTCCTTGACGGCCCGGTTCACGAAGGTCGGGTCTGCCCAGCTCTTCGCATCGAAGGTCTGGCGGATGATGCCGACCTTCTTCGCGCCGTCGATGACGTCGGTGTAGTGCGACACGAAGCCGTCGTCGAGCAGCGGCGAATAGCGCTCCTTGATGGACGTGCCTTCGAAGTCGCTGGCGAACAGCGCGACGGGCAAGCCGCTGATCTCGTTGAAGCGTGCAAAGAGTGCATCGCGCTTCGAATCGTCGGAGGCGTTCCTGGCCTGCTGCACGATGACCTTGACCAGGCGCGTCAAGGCCTCGGGATGCTGTTTCGCGAAATCGTCGGTGGCGATCACGCCGCCGTTGATGCCGTAGATCGGGCCCTTGTTGCGGGTGCTGACCGGGATGTCAGCGGTGCCGGCGATCTTGAGCAACTGCAGGTCGGAGCCGCCGAAGGTCGCGTCGATGTCCTTGCTCACCACTGCCGCCTTGGAGGTGGGCCAGTCGAGGTTGGTGAAGCGAACGTCCTTCTCGGTCAGCCCTTCGTCTTCCAGCAGACGGTTGAAGGACAACTGGTAGGCCGTGCCTCGCAGCACCGCAACACGCTTGCCCTTCAGGTCCTTGAAGCTCTTGATGTTGGAGCCCAGCGCCGTCGCCAGGTAGCTGTTGCTGCCGCGACCGGCTGCGGCGACCAGCCGTGTCTTGAGCCCGCTCGCGCGGCCGATCACGCCGGCCAGGTCACCCAGGAACACGACGTCGAGTTGCCCCGTCGCGAGTGCCTCGTTGATCGCCGGGCCTGCGCCCTTGAAGAACTTCCACTCGACCTGCACGCCGTCCTTTGCGAACTCGGCTTCAAGCGCCTTCTGCGCATAGACCAGCGACACCGGGCCGGCACCAGCAAAGGACTTGCCCTGGCTGCCCTGCTCGGGCGCCGCGAGACGGATCACCTTCAGGTCGGCGGCCGTCGCGGCGCTGGCGCAGAGCAATGTGGCGAGCGCGGCAGCGGCCAGGAGTGGCCGGCGGCCGATGGAATGGAAAAAGCGGGTCATGCAATGGCCTTGAAGAGAGAAAGAGAAGAAGCGGTGTCAGAACACAGTCACGGGAACGTCTGGCGCGACCTTGGTGGCACGCGTGTCCTCGACAACGGGAGATGACGTTGCCGATAGCGCGGCATCGCCCGAGAACTCCGCCAGCACGTTGTCCTTGATCTCGGCGAATGCCAGCGTGGCGCGATTGCGCGGATGCGGCAGCGGCACCGGCACGATGCGCCGGATGCGCCCAGGCCGCGGCTCCATCACCACCACCTTGTCGCCCAGAAACACTGCCTCCTCCACGTCGTGCGTGACGAGGATCGTGGTGATGCCCTCGGCTTGCCAGATGCGCTGCAACTCCTGTTGCAGGTGCGTGCGCGTGATCGCGTCGAGCGCACCGAAGGGTTCGTCGAGCAGCAGGATCTCGGGCCGGTTGACCAGCGCACGCGCGATCGCCACGCGTTGCGCCATGCCTCCCGACAACTGATGCGGCCAGGCCTTCTCGAAGCCCTTGAGTCCGACCAGCGCGATGTGGTCGCGCACCTCGAAGCGCTTCTGCCCCGGCGTCAGCGGCGCGTTGAGCAGGCCCAGCGCGATGTTGTCCTCGACCGTGAGCCACGGAAACAGCCGGTGCTCCTGGAACACGATGCCGCGCTCCAGGCTGGTGCCGACGATGCGCTGGCCGTCGAGCAGCACGTCGCCCTTGTAGTCATCCTCCAGACCAACCACGAGCCGCAGCAGCGTCGACTTGCCGCAACCGCTGGTGCCGACGATGCTGACGAACTCGCCCGGCTCGATGCGCAATGAAATGTCGTCGAGCACCTGCAGCGGCGCGCCTTCGACTTCGTAGTGTTTGCTCAGGTGCCGGATGTCCAGCGTGCCTGCGTTGTTGGCCATGATGAGGTTCTTCGTTCTTTGCGATTCAGAATTGCGCGACCGAGTGGCCGCGCCATGCGAGCAGCCGGTGTTCGATGCGCGTGGCGATCCAGTTGAGCGAGAAGCCCACCAGCCCGACCACGATGACGCCGAAGATCACCAGGTCCATCTGGAAGTGCTCGCGGCCATCGATCATGGTGTTGCCGATGCCCTTGCCCGCGACCAGCAGGTACTCCGCGCCGAGCGTGGCGAGCCACGCGTAGATCAGCGCCAGGTGGATGCCCGCAAAGATGGACGGCGATGCGCTCGGCAGCACCACGCGCGACAGCATCTGCCCGCGGTTGAACTTGAGGACGCGTGCCACCTCCAGCAGTTCACGCGGCACGCTGCGAATCCCCTCGAAGGTGTTGAGCACCACCGGGAAGAAGGCGGCCAGCGAAAGGAACGCCACCTTGGCCGCATCACCCAGGCCGAACCACACCGAGATCAATGGAATCCAGGCGAACAGCGAGATCTGCTTGAGCGTATGGAAGCTCGGCCCCACTGCGCGCTCGAATAGGCGGGAGAAGCCGAGTGCCGCGCCGAACACCAGCCCGGCACTCGCGCCGATCGCGAAGCCGGCCAAGTTGCGCCACAGGCTGGAACCCAGCGCCACCTGCAGCTCGCCGCTCGCGGTTTAGCGCACCGCGCGATCCCACACCGCAGCCGGCGACACCAGCAATGCGGAAGTGCTCCAGCCGAAGTGGAATGCGGCCCACCACAACAGCAACAGGCCAATCGGCAAGACCCAACCGCGGACCGCCTTGGGGACAGGATGACGAGAACGACGTACCGCCGGCACTTCGATCGCTTGCGTATCGCTCATGCCCTAGAACCCCGCCCGACGCCAGCGCGTCAGCCGCGCCTCGATCAGCGCCAGCGCCTTGTCCAGCGCAAACCCAACCGCACCGACGACGACCACCGCGGCCAGCACCACATCGAGCTGGAACAGCTGCCGCCCATAGACGATCAGGAAGCCGATGCCCTCGCTCGAGGCCAGCAGTTCGACCACCACCAGCGCCAGCCACGCATGTGTGAACCCATAGCGCACCCCGTTCCAGATTGGCGCGAAAGCAGACGGGAACACCACCTTGGTCAACAGTTGCCAGCGTGTGAAGCGCAACACCCGCGCCACCTCGATGTAGCGCGTCGGCACGCCCTGGATGCCCTTGTAGGTATTGAGCGCCACCGGCACCAGCGCGGCCTTGGCGATAAGGATGACCTTGAGCGCCTCGTCGATGCCGACCAGCAGCATCAAGAGCGGCAGCCAGCCCAGCACCGGGATCTGGCTGAACGCCTTGAAGAGCGGATAGACGTAGTCCTTGAAAGTCGGCGACAACCCCATCGCGACACCCAGCGCCCCGCCCGCGACCAGACCGACCGTGAAGCCGGCGAACACGCGGAACAGGCTGACTTCCAGGTGCCCCCAGATCTCGCCCGTGCGAAACAGATCGACCAACGTGGCCCACACCGACGCGGGCGACGGCAACACCTGTGGCGCGATCCATTCGTATCGCGCCCCGAGGTACCAGAGCAGCAGCACCGCCAGCGGAAACGGCCAGCCGATCAGGTGCGGCAGTACGCGCTGTCGCAAGCGTTGCCAGAGTGGTCCGAACGAAGCCCCTGCCGCGGTGTCGGCCACCGCGACGATTGGAGGAAGACCCGCGGAAGAAGACGACATGGATGCGTGCGCGCTCACAGCGTGGCGATCGACACTTCGGTCGCCTTGACCAGCGCAACCACATCCGAGCCCACCTTCAATTGAAGCTCATCGACCGAACGCGTGGTGATGACCGAAGTCACGATGCCGAACGAGGTCTCGACGTCGATCTCGGAGACGACCGTGCCGCGGATGATCTCGCGAATCTTGCCGCGAAACTGGTTGCGGACGTTGACGGCCTGGATGGGAGTGGACATGAGACGGCTCAGGGTTGGGCCACGACGACGGCGTCGCTGACCTTGATGGCCTTCGGAATCAGCTTGAGCTGGAAGAAGGTGTCGGCGATCTTTTGCTGGTCGGCAGCAACAGCGGCCGTGATCGGCTTGACGTTGAATTCGTAGCGACGCAGCGCGGTCTCGACCACGTCGACCGGCAGGCCCTGCAGCGGCGCGATGAGTTCGGCTGCCTGGCGCAGGTTCTTCTTGAGCCAGATGTCCTGCGTCACCGAGTCCTCGAACAAGGCCGCAATCACCTTCGGGTTCTTCGCGACGAAAGTGCGCTCGCCCAGGTAGTACTGGTAGTTGTTGACCACGTTGCCGGTGCCATCGGCCAGGACGCGTGCGCCGGTGGCTTTTTCGGCCGCGGCCTGGAACGGATCCCAGATCACCCAGGCATCGACGTTCTTGCTTTCGAAAGCGGCGCGACCATCGGCCGGTGCGAGGTAGATCGGCTGGATGTCGGTGAACGACAGGCCGTGCTTCTCGAGCTGCTTCACCAGCAGGTAATGCACGTTGCTGCCCTTGTTGAGCGCGACCTTCTTGCCCTTGAGATCGGCCACCGACTTGATCGGCGAATCCTTCAGCACGAGGATCGCCTCGGCCTGCGGCGCCGCCGGGTCATTCCCGAAATAGACGAACTTCGCACCGGCGGCCTGCGCGAAGATCGGCGGCGCTTCGCCGACATAGCCGACATCGACCGCGCCGACGTTGAGGCCTTCCAGCAACTGCGGCCCGGCCGGGAACTCGACCCACTTCACGCCGAAGCCGAGCGGTGCAAGCTTCTTCTCCAGCGTGCCCTGCGCCTTCTGCAGCACGAAAAGGCTGGCCGACTTCTGGTAGCCGATGCGCAACTCGCCCTTGCCCTGCGCGTGTGCGGAAGTGATGGTCAGGAAGCTCGCGATCAGCGCAATCGCGCAGGCGACCAGCACACCGAGCGCGAAGTTGCGCAGCGCCTTCCAGGTGAGGCCGCGCGGTGGGCTGAACTCGATGTCTTTGGAGATGACGGGATACATGAAAGAAAGTCCTTGGGTCGACGAATAAAGGCGGGCGCGATTGTCGGAAGCGCAAGCCGCGAGGGGAACGACCGTTAAGTCAGTTGCATATAGCGAACTCAACCGTCGCGCCGGCCTTCGGGTTCAGGCAGCCTTTGGAATGCCTGCAGGCTCGGCAGCTCTTGCGCGGCGCGCGTCGACGCTCCACGGACCCGCACCTGCTGCGGCGATGTAGAGGAACACGAACGAGAACAACACGGCGGCCTCGCCCTGGTTCAAGAACGGCGTCAACACGAAGCCCTTGGTCGCATGGCCGATGAAATAGGCAAAGGCCAGCAGGCCAGACAGCACGAACGCAGTCGGCCGGGTGAACAGGCCGAGCAACAGCAGCACGCCACCGACGAGTTCCAGGACACCCGCCACGCCAAGAAGCGACACGAGTTGCAGGTTGTCGAAGTTCGCCACGTGCGGAATGCCCAGCAGCTTCGCCGACCCATGCTGGATCAGCAGGAAGGCAGAGACGATGCGCAGCACCGACAGCACGCTTGGCGCGAAGCGCTCAGGATTCCGGAAGCTTTCAGGAATTCGATTGGACATGCGGTGACCTCCAAGAGAGTTGAAGAAGCCGACCCCACACATTGCGGGATCGATGCGACCGATTCTGCGGAGCGACCTCGTGCTTGCCAAAGAACGATTGCGAGTTACCAGATGCGATTTGCGTTGATGCGATGCACAGGCGGCGCACATGCGCACAACCCATATGCTCGGCACGATTTCGTCTTTGTCACGCCGAGCGGGATGGCATAAAAGGGCAGGCTCCTCACCTTCGCCCCCTATGCCCTCCCACCGACAACTCAAGCTCGGCGCGTTCATGCGCCCGGTCAGCATCCACACCGGCGCATGGCGCTACCCTGGCGCCTTTGCCGATGCCAACTTCAACTTCGCCCACCTGAAGCGCTTCGCGCAGACGCTGGAGCGCGCGAAGTTCGATGCCTTCTTCATGGCCGACCACCTGGCGGTGCTCAACATGCCGATCGAGGCACTGAAGCGCAGCCACACCGTCACCTCCTTCGAGCCGTTCACGCTGCTGTCGGCGCTGAGCCAGGCCACGGAGCACATCGGCCTGGTCGCCACCGCATCGACCACCTTCGACGAGCCCTTCCACATCGCGCGCCGCTTCGCCTCGCTCGACCACCTGAGCAACGGCCGCGCGGGCTGGAACGTGGTGACCACCTCCAACCCGGATGCCGCGCTCAACTTCGGCCTCGAAGATCACATGGAGCACGACGAGCGCTATGCGCGGGCGCGCGAGTTCCACGACGTCGTGACGGGCCTGTGGGACAGCTGGGCCGACGATGCATTCATCCGCGATGCCGCGAGCGGCCTCTACTTCGATCCGGACAGGCTGCACACGCTGAACCACAAGGGCAAGTACCTGTCGGTGCGCGGCCCGCTGCACATCGCGCGGCCGGTGCAGGGATGGCCGGTGATCGCGCAGGCCGGCGCGTCCGAGCCCGGCAAACAGCTCGCCGCCGAGACGGCCGAACTGATCTTTGCCGCGCACGGCACGCTGGCCGAGGGCCGCAGCTTCTATGCCGACGTCAAGGGCCGCCTCGCCGCACTGGGCCGCGAGCGCGACCACGTGAAGATCCTGCCGGCGGCCTTCGTCGTGGTGGGCGACACGGTCGAGGAAGCGCGCGCCATCCGTGCAAGGCTCGACAGCCTGGTGCACTATGAGAGCGCCATCGCGTCGCTCTCGGTCTGGCTCGGTGTCGATGCGTCGAAGTTCGACCCCGACAAGCCGCTGCCGCCCGTGCCGGAGACCAATGCGAGCAAGAGCAGCCAGCAGCGCGTCGTCGCGCTGGCCGAGCGCGAAGGCTTCAGCGTGCGACAGCTTGCGCAGCGCCTGGGCGGCTACGGCGGGCTGGCCTTCGTCGGCACCGCGCAGACCATCGCTGACGAGATGCAGGAGTGGCTCGAATCCGACGGCTCGGACGGCTTCATGATCATGTTCCCGTGGCTGCCCGGCGGGCTCGATGCCTTCGTCGAGAAGGTCGTGCCCGAACTGCAGCGGCGCGGCATCTTCCGCCGTGAATACGAAGGCAGGACCTTGCGCGAGAACCTCGGCTTGCCGCGGCCAGCGAACCGGTTCTTTGCGGCATGAGATTCAAAAAAACGGGCCCCATCGGACCCGTGAACGTCGTTTCCGGAACGACGAGGAGACAACCCCACCTACAACGATCTGCAAGCGAACCTGCTTGCGATGACCTGACGGTAGCTGCGTTCGGCGCACAAGCCAACGACGCTTGTCGCATATCGAAATGCGAGAACCGAACGCAGAAGTTCGCCTGCCAGCTCCCGCATCCCCCACCGATCAAGCCAGCGCCAACGTCGGCACCACCACCGGACGCAGTACGCGCTGGCGCAGCACCGGCAGCGCACGCTCGACCGCCAGCGCAATGCGGGCGCGCAGCGCATCGCTGCTCACGCGGTAGTTGCTGAACTCCTTGTCGGTCGCATACACCCCGATGGGCAGCGTGTGCGCCTGGAAGAAGCTGAACAGCGGCCGAAGCTGATGATCGATCGCCAGCGCATGCCGATCGCTCCCGCCCGTGGCCGCGAGCAGCACCGGAACGTCGATCAGCGCCTCGTGATGCACGAAGTCGAACAGGTGCTTGAACAGGCCGGTGTAGGAGCCGCGATAGATCGGGCTTGCCACCAGCAGCAGGTCGGCCGACTCGATGTCGCGCAGCACGACTTCGATCTCCGGCGGCAAGTGGGTGCGTTGCAGCACGCTGCCGAACTTCGGCACGATCGCGCCGAGTTCGATGAGCCGCGCGTCGACAGGCAGTGCATCCGACAGTCCCTCCAGCAATTGCTCGACCAGGGCGAGCGTGCGGGATGGGCGTTGCAGGCCGCCGGAGACTGCGACGACTTTGAGTTTTTGAGCCATGAGAGCGGGATGAGGAGAAAACACACGACTTTGCCGCCGTTGAAGGCCGCGCGGTGACATGCGTCTAGAAGCATTTCGGCTATCGATATGCGGATATCGGCGTCAAAGCCCGAGCGGGATGACAATTCCCCGATGACGCGACCGACCCCCACCACAGGCTGGCAGACCGAGGCGATCCGCCGCATCGACGCCGACTACCAGCGCAGCGCCGACACGCACCTCATCCCCCTGCCGTTGCCTGGGCTCGCTGCATCGGGCATCGACCTGTACCTCAAGGACGAATCGACCCATCCCACGGGCAGCCTCAAGCACCGCCTTGCGCGTTCCCTGTTCCTCTACGCCCTCTGCAACGGCTGGTTGCGCGAAGGCACCACCGTCGTCGAAGCATCGAGCGGCTCGACCGCGGTGAGCGAGGCCTACTTCGCGCGGCTGCTGGGCCTGCCCTTCGTCGCGGTGATGCCGCGCAGCACCTCGCCTGAAAAGATCGCGCAGATCGGCTTCTACGGCGGCCAATGCCATTTCGTCGAACGCGCCGCGCAGGTCTACGACGGGGCGCGCGCGCTGGCCGAACGCAGCGGCGGCCACTACATGGACCAGTTCACCTATGCCGAGCGCGCCACCGACTGGCGCGGCAACAACAACATCGCGCAGAGCATGTTCGAACAGATGACGCACGAGCGGCACCCGGTCCCGGCATGGATCGTCGTCGGCGCCGGCACGGGCGGCACCAGTGCGACGATCGGGCGCTTCGTGCGCTATCGCTGTCACGACACGAAGCTCTGCGTGGCCGACCCCGAGGGCTCGGTGTTCGGCGCCTACCACCGCACCGGCGATGCATCGCTGACCACACCGGGTTCGCGCATCGAAGGCATCGGACGTCCGCGCGTCGAGCCCAGCTTCATCCGCACGCTGGTGGACCGCATGGTCGAAGTGACCAACGTCGATTCGGTGGCCGCGATGCGCGCGCTCTCGGCCCTGATCGGCCGCAAGGTCGGGCCGTCGACCGGCACCAACCTGGTGGCGATGCTCGCGATCGCACAGGAGATGCGCGACGCCGGACGGCAGGGCTCGATCCTCTCGCTGCTCTGCGATGCCGGCGAGCGCTACCTCCCCAGCTACCACGATGCCGAGTGGGTGCGCGAGGCCTTCGGCGATGTCAGCACGTCAGAACGGCGCATCGAGGCCTTGTTGCAATGACGCTGGGCCTGTCGCGTCGCACGCTGTTGCTGGCCGCGCTGATGCCGCTACCGGCCTGGGCACTGCCGCCCCGCGCCTTGCAGTTTCCGCGCGACTTCGGCAGCCATCCCGACCTGCGCACCGAGTGGTGGTACATCACCGGCCAGGCGACCGCCGGCACGCGCGTGTTCGGCTACCAGGTGACGTTCTTTCGAACCCGCATCGAAGAGACGCAGTCCATGCAATCGGCCTTCGCCGCCAAGCAGTTGATCTTTGCGCATGCCGCGATGACCGACCTCGCCGGCGGCAAGCTCCTGCACGACCAGCGCATCGCACGGGCCGGCATGGGCGTGGCCGAGGCGAGCGAAACCGACACCCGCGTGCACCTGCGCGACTGGCTGCTCGAACGCAAGGCCGATGGCTACAGCGCCCGCATCCCGGCCAGCGGATTCGCACTCGACCTGCGCTTTGCGCCGACGCAGCCGGTGCTGCCGCAAGGCAACGCCGGCCTCTCGCGCAAAGGGCCGGAGCAGGCCAGCTACTACTACAGTGAGCCGCAGCTTGCGGCGAGCGGCCGGATCACCTTGCAGGGCCAGCCCTTCGAGGTACGGGGCACGGCCTGGCTGGACCACGAATGGAGCCAGGTCTACCTGCACCCCGACGCGGCAGGATGGGACTGGATCGGCATGAACCTCGCCGACGGCAGCGCACTGATGGCCTTTCGCACGCGCCTCAAGTCGGGCGGCGTGCTCTGGGCCGGTGGTTCATTCCGCACGGCCGGCGGCACGCCCAAGCCATTCGCGCCGGGCGAGGTCACGTTCGAGCCCTTGCGCATCTGGAAGAGCGCATCCAGCCAGACAAGCTACCCGGTCGAATGGAAGGTGCGCACACCTGCGGGCAACTTCATCGTCAAGGCCCTGCTCGACAACCAGGAACTCGACAGCCGCGGCTCGACCGGCGCGATCTATTGGGAAGGCCTGAGCGACCTGCTCGACGAGCAAGGCAGGCCCGTCGGCCGGGGCTATCTGGAGATGACAGGCTACGCCGCAGCGCTGCGGCTCTGAAGAAGGTCTGAATCTTTCTACTGCGGCCACCGATCTTGGGTCTGCGCTGTTGGCTCCGGCATATCAAGCGCTATCGCGCAGTTGTTAGCCTCTGCCGCAACTACGTTGTCGCCGCACGGGAGTGCGGCTGCGCTGCGCGAACCGACCTCCTGGCTGATGCCCTCGCTACGAAATCTTCATACCTTCTTGCGCGCCCTGCGTGTTGACGTAGAGCGCATAGACCGACTGGCTCGCCGTCATGAACAACCGGTTGCGCGCCACCCCGCCAAAGCAAAGGTTGGCGCAACGTTCGGGCAGCGAAACGTGCCCGATCGGCGTGCCGTCCGGCGCGAACACCCGCACACCGTCATTGGCCTCGCCCATGCCCCAGCCGGCCCAGAGGTTGCCGTCGACATCGCAACGGAAGCCATCGGGCCGCTCGCCAACCTCGCATCGGTAGAACACGTGGTCATTGAAGAGCTGGTCGCCGCCATCGCTGACATCGAACACGCGGATTTGCGGCGGCGAGGTCCCTGACTCGACCACGTACAGATGCCGCTCGTCCGGCGAGAAGCACAGGCCGTTGGGCCGGCTCACCCCACTCGCGACGACGGTCGCCTGCCCCGTATGGCCGTCCACGCGATAGACGTTGGTGGGCAATTCAGGCTCAGCCTTGTAGCCCTCGTAGTGGCCCAGGATGCCGAAGGGCGGATCGGTGAACCAGATCGAGTCGTCGGACTTCACCACGATGTCGTTGGGCGAGTTGAGCCGCTTGCCCTGGAAGCGGTCGAGGATCACGGTCACGCGGCCGTCATGCTCGGTGCGCGTCACGCTGCGGCTGCCGTGTTCACAAGTCAACAGCCGCCCTTGCCGGTCGCGCGTGTGCCCGTTCGCAAAGTTGGAGGGCCGCCGGAACACCGTGACGTTGCCGCTCGGCTCGTCCCAGCGCATCACGCGGTTGTTGGGGATGTCGCTCCACAGCAGGCATCGCTGGTCGCCGAACCACACCGGCCCTTCCGCCCAGCGCATGCCAGAGGCAAGCCGCTCGATCGCGGCGCTGAAGATCATGTACTTCGCAAAGCGCGAGTCCAGCGCCCGCACTGCCGGATCGGGGTAGCGCGTGGCCGGCTGCCAACTCACTTGGCCTGTCCGCGTTGACGGTCGATGAACGCAATGATCTCGCCCATGATCCCGCGCCGGAAGGCCAGCACGCAGATCACGAAGATCAGGCCCGTGACCATCGTCACCGACTCGCCCAGCGTGTTGAACCAGTCGATGGTCGTGATGCGCGCGAGGAAGTTGCCCAGCTCGCCGATCTTGTTCTCCAGCAGCACCACCACCGCCGAGCCGACCAGCGGTCCCGACAGCGTGCCCAGCCCGCCGACCAGCGTCATCAGGATCACTTGCCCCGATGCCGTCCAGTGCACGTCGCTCAGCGTGGCGAAGCCCAGCACCAGTGTCTTCAGCGAACCCGCCAGCCCCGACAGCGCCGCCGAGATCACGAAAGCCAGCAGCTTGAAGCGGCTCACGTCATAGCCCAGCGACAACGCGCGCGGCTCGTTCTCCTTGATGCCCTTGAGCACCTGCCCGAAGGGCGAATGGATGGTGCGCACGATCAGCAGGAAGGCCGCCACCACGATGACCAGCGCGACGTAGTACATCGTGAGGTCGTTCTGCAAATCGATCACGCCGAACAGCTTGCCGCGCGGCACGCCCTGCAAGCCATCCTCGCCACCGGTGAACTTGGCCTGCAGCGCGACGAAGAACATCATCTGCGCCAGCGCCAGCGTGATCATCGAGAAGTAAATGCCCTGGCGGCGAATCGCCAGGACGCCGAACACCCATCCCAGCAAGGCGCCCGTCAGCGTGCCGGCAATGAGCCCGACCTCAGGTGTCAGGCCCAGCACCTTGATCGCATGGCCCGCAACATACGCAGAGCCGCCCAGGAAGGCCGCATGACCGAACGAAAGCAGCCCGGTGAAGCCCAGCAGCAGGTTGAAAGCCGAGGCGAACAGCGCGAAGCACATCAGCTTCATCACGAACACCGGGTACGCGCCGAAGAACGGCGCGGCGATCAGCGCGACCAGCAACAGCGCATAGACGACGGAGGAAATCTTCTTCATGCGCGCTCTTACTTTTCTTTGCCGAACAGGCCGGCCGGACGAATCAGCAGCACGATGACCATGATCACGAACACCACCGTCGAGGAGGCTTCCGGGTAGAACACCTTGGTGAAGCCCTCGATCACGCCGAGTCCGAGCCCGGTCAGGATCGCGCCCATGATCGAGCCCATGCCGCCGATCACCACCACGGCGAACACCACGATGATGAGGTTCTGCCCCATCAGCGGCGACACCTGGATGACCGGTGCCGCTAGCACGCCAGCGAAGGCGGCCAGCGCGCAGCCGAAGGCATAGGTCAGCGTGATCATCAGCGGCACGTTGACGCCGAAGGCCTCGACCAGCCGCGGGTTCTCGGTGCCTGCGCGCAGGTAGGCGCCTAGCCGGGTCTTCTCGATCACGAACCAGGTCGCGAAGCAGATCACCAGCGAGGCCAGCACCACCCACGCACGGTAGTTCGGAAGCACCATGAAGCCCAGGTCGGTGGCGCTCGACAACGCGTCCGGCGCGTCATAGGCCAGGCCCGAACTGCCGTAGATCGAGCGGAACAAGCCCTCGATGAGCAACGTGAGACCCAGCGTCAGCAGCAGCCCATAGAGATGGTCGAGCTTGTAGATCCAGCGCAGCAACAATCGCTCGATCAGCACGCCGAGGATGCCGACCACGATCGGCGCCAGCAGCAGCATGAACCAGTAGTTGATGCCGAAATACTCCATCGCCATCCACGT
This sequence comes from Variovorax rhizosphaerae, assembly GCF_037889975.1. Classification (NCBI taxonomy): domain Bacteria; kingdom Pseudomonadati; phylum Pseudomonadota; class Betaproteobacteria; order Burkholderiales; family Comamonadaceae; genus Variovorax; species Variovorax rhizosphaerae. The sequence goes on from NZ_JBBKZT010000025.1 coordinate 28,264, forward strand.
GAAGATGGCGCCCAGCATGAACAGCGCGCCGTGCGCGAAATTGATGACGTTGAGCAACCCGAAGATCACCGCGAGCCCCAGGCTGAGGATCGCGTAGAACGAGCCGTTGACCAGCCCCAGGAGGAGCTGGCTCAACAGGGCCGGCATCGATATGTTCATGTGTGAAAGATCAGTTCCAGCAGATCGCCACGCACGGCCGCACAGAGCGGCCGCGTGGCAAGGTGATTACTTCCAGAGCGCGCACCTGCTCTCGGCCTTGGTCGTGAACACGTCCTCGCCCTTGAGCTTCTGCACGACCTTGTAGTAGTCCCACGGCTGGGTCGACTCGGCAGGCGACTTCACCTGCATCAGGTACATGTCATGCACCATGCGGCCGTCGGCGCGGATCGTGCCCTTGGCATAGAAGTCGTCGATCGGCGTCTTCTTGAGCGTCTCCATCACCTTGTCGGCGTCGGTCGTCTTGGCGGCCTGCAATGCCTTCAGGTAGGTCATGGTGGCCGAGTAGTCGGCGGCCTGGATGTCGGTGGGCATGCGCTTGGTCTTGTCGAAGAACTTCTTGCCGAAGGCGCGCGTCTTGTCGTCCAGGTTCCAGTCCCAGCTGGTGGTGAGCAGCAGGCCTTCGGTGTTCTTCAGGCCCAGGCTGTGCACGTCGGTCACGAACACCAGCAGGCCGACCATCTTCATGGTCTTGGTGATGCCGAATTCCTTGGCCGCCTTGATCGAGTTGATGGTGTCGCCGCCGGCATTGGCCAGCGCCAGCACCTGCGCCTTCGACTGCTGCGCCTGCAGCAGGAAGGACGAGAAGTCGGAGGTGTTGAGCGGATGCTTGACCGAGCCCACCACGGTGCCGCCCTTCTCCTTCACGACTTTGCTGGCATCGGCTTCGAGCGCCTGGCCGAAGGCATAGTCGGCGGTCAGGAAGAACCAGCTCTTGTCGCCGCGCGCGATCACGGCGCTGCCGGTGCCCTTGGCCAGCGCCACGGTGTCGTAGGCGTAGTGAACGGTGTAGGGGCTGCACTGCTCGTTGGTGAGCGCCGAGCTGCCCGCGCCGTTGACGATGAACACGCGCTTCTTTTCCTGCGCAACCTTGGCCATCGCCAGGCCGGTGCCCGAGCTGGTGCCGCCGAACAGCATCGTCAGGCCCTGCGTGTCGATCCACTCGCGCGCCTTCGAGGCGGCGATGTCGGCCTTGTTCTGGTGGTCGGCCGTGAGCAGCTCGATCGGCATGCCGTTGACCTTGCCGCCGAAGTCGTCGATGGCCATCTGGATCGCCAGCGCGCCGTTCTTGCCTTCCACGTCGGCGTAGAGGCTGGACATGTCGGTGATGAAGCCGATCTTGACCTTCTCCTGGGCCTGGGTGGCACCGGCGGCGAGCGCGAGCGCGAGGGAAACAGCAGTAAGTGCGAATGTGTTCTTCATCATCAAAGCCCGTTCAAAGAATGGAAAGTAAAAAGGAGGGGCGCATCACTTCCATGTCGCGCACTTGGTATCGGCCTTCGTCGTGAAGACCTCGTCACCCGGCATCTTCTTGATCACCTTGAGGTAGTCCCAGGGCTGCTTCGACTCGGCCGGCGACTTGACCTCGACGAGGTACATGTCGTGGATGAAGCTGCCGTCGGCGCGGATCTGGCCCTTGCCGTAGAAGTCGTCGATCTTCATGCTCTTGAGCTGCGCCATGACCTTGTCGCTGTCGGTGCTCTTGGCAGCGGCGACCGCCTTCAGGTAGGTCATGGTGGCGGAGTAGTCGGCGGCCTGCACGTCGGTCGGCATGCGCTTGGTCTTCGCGAAGAAGCGGTTCGCGAACTTGCGCGTGTCGTCGTTCAGGTCCCAGTACCAGCTCGTGGTGTGCAGCAGGCCCTCGGTGTTCTTCAGGCCCAGGCTGTGGATGTCGCTCAGGAAGATCAGCAGGCCGGCCAGTTTCATGGACTTGCCGATGCCGAACTCCTTGGCGGCCTTGATCGAGTTGACGGTGTCGCCGCCCGCATTCGCCAGGCCGAGGATCTGCGCCTTGGAGTTCTGCGCCTGCAGCAGGAAGGACGAGAAGTCAGAGGCATTCAGCGGATGCCGCACCGCACCCATCACCGTGCCGCCCTTGGCCTTGATCACCGCGGTGGTGTCGGCTTCCAGCGCGTGGCCGAAGGCATAGTCGGCGGTGAGGAAGAACCAGCTCTTGCCGCCGCGGTCGACCACCGCGGCGCCCGTGCCCTTGGCCAGTGCCACCGTGTCGTAGGCGTAGTGCACGGTGTAGGGACTGCACTGCTCGTTGGTGAGCGCGGAGGAGGCGGCGCCGTTGTTGAAGTAGACCCGCTTCTTCTCCTGCGCGACCTTCGCCGTCGCCAGCGCGGTGCCGGAGTTGGTGCCGCCGAAGACCATGGTCACGCCGGCGGTGTCGATCCACTCGCGCGCCTTGGAGGCGGCGATGTCGGCCTTGTTCTGGTGGTCGGCGGTGAGCAGTTCGATCGGCTGGCCCAGCGCCTTGCCGCCGAAATCGTCGATTGCCATCTGGATGGCGGTGGCGCCGCCCTTGCCTTCGAGGTCGGCATACAGGCTGGACATGTCGGTGACGAAGCCGATCTTGACCTTCTCCTGCGCCTGGGCCGGCGCGGCAGCCAGCGCCAGTGCGCTGATGGCCAACGCCAGTGCGGTGAATCGAACTCTCATGCTTTTCTTTTCCTCCATGCGATCCATGACAGGGCGTCAAACGCCCAGCAACTCGTTGAGCACCGGCATCTTGGCCTCGAGCTCCTTCGCCCCGAAGGCCTCGACCATGCGCCCGTGCTCCATCACGTAGAACCGGTCGGCCAGCGGTGCGGCAAAGCGGAAGTTCTGCTCGACCATGACGATGGTGTAGCCCTTTGACCGCAGCATGACGATCATGCGGGCGAGCGCCTGCACGATCACCGGGGCGAGGCCTTCGGAGATCTCGTCGAGCAGCAGCAGCTTGGCGCCGGTGCGCAGGATGCGCGCGACGGCCAGCATCTGCTGCTCGCCACCGGAAAGCCGTGTGCCCTGGCTGTTGCGGCGCTCCGCCAGGTTGGGGAACATGGCGTAGATCTCGTCGACCGACATGCCCTTGTCCCCACCCTTGAGCGCAGGTGGCAGCAGCAGGTTTTCCTCGGCCGACAGGCTCGCGAAGATGCCGCGCTCCTCCGGGCAGTAGCCGATGCCGAGGTGCGCGATCTTGTGCGTCGGCAGGCCCACCGTCTCGGTGCCATGCACCTTGATGCTGCCCTTGCGGCTGCCGGTCAGGCCCAGCACCGCGCGCATCGTCGTGGTGCGGCCCGCACCATTGCGACCCAGCAGCGTGACGACCTCGCCCGGCTGCACCACCATGTCGACGCCATGCAGCACATGGGACTCGCCGTACCAGGCGTGCAGGTCCTTGATTTCGAGTGCGGGGGTGGCCATCAGGACTCCCGCCGGGCCGCCCCAAGGGAGGCCTGCGCCCCCTCGGGGGGCAGCGAATACACGAAGTGATGAGCGTGGGGGCTCATGATTTCCCGCCGGGCCGCCCCAAGGGAGGCCTGCGCCCCCTCGGGGGGCAGCGAATACACGAAGTGATGAACGTGGGGGTTCATGTCAGTGTGCTCCCTGCAACTGGCCGTCCGTCGTGCCCATGTAGGCCTCCATGACCTGCGGGTTCTTCGACACCTCGGCGTACGGCCCTTCGGCCAGCACCGCACCACGTTGCAGCACGGTGATGGTGTCGGCAATCGTCGAGACCACGCTCATGTTGTGCTCGACCATCAAGATGGTGCGGCCGGCCGACACCCGCTTGATGAGTTCGGCCACGCGATGCACGTCCTCGTGCCCCATGCCCTGCGTCGGTTCGTCAAGCAGCATCAGTTCGGGTTCCATCGCCAGCGTCGTGGCAATCTCCAGCGCGCGTTTGCGGCCGTAGGGCAGATTCACCGTGAGTTCGTCGGCCAGGTCTTCCAGGCCCACTTCCGCAAGCAGTTCACGTGCCCGCGCTTCCAGCGGCCTCAGCGACTTCGCGCTCTTCCAGAAGTGGTACGAAGTGCCCAGCGAACGCTGCAGGCCCAGGCGCACGTTCTCCAGCAGCGTGAGATGCGGGAACACGGCCGAAATCTGGAAGGAACGGATGATGCCGCGCCGCGCGATCTGCGCGGGACGCTCCTGCGTGATGTCCTGCCCATTGAAAAGAATGGTGCCGGACGTGGGCTCCAGGAACTTGGTCAGCAGGTTGAAGCAGGTGGTCTTGCCGGCGCCGTTGGGCCCGATCAGCGCATGGATCGCGCCACGCTTCACCGCGAGGTCGACCTTGCTGACAGCGGTGAAGCCCTTGAATTCCTTGGTGAGCTGGCGCGTTTCGAGAATGATGTCGCTCATCTCGCGCGCTCGCCCTCATGCTGGCGGAAATTTACGGTCATGCAGTCCATCGGTGCGCGCTACCCATCGAGCGCGCACGGATGTTAGGCGCGGCTACATGCCCTTCCTACTGGGGCAAATGCCTATGCTGCAGTGCAACGCGGCGCGGTCCTACGCGCCGCCTGTAAGCCTGCTGTCAGTGAGCCCCGATGCCGTGTCGCTGCCTTGGCCGATGGTGGTTCGGATATGCCAGCCGTCCGCCATGCGGCTGGCGATCAAGTTCACGCTGCGGCGGCGAGCCCAATCGGGTTCCTCCGGGACCAACCGCATCTCCAGGCGATCCCCGGCGACATTGCAAGTGAACTGGCCACTCACCATCGCCGGCGTTCCATCGATGAGGAATTCGAACCTGCTTTCGCGGAAGCGCAGGCTCGCTCCCACATCGCGCCCTGCCGCGAGGATCTGTATTTCAGAGATGGCCTGGACGCCATCGGCGCATGTGCCACGCACCCTCTGCGTCTCGTCGCCCTCCAGGACCCAAGTGCAAACGCCGCCCTCCTCCGCGGTCTTCGCCCAACGTTGCCCCGCCGGCTGCACGACCACACCCCCGCGCAGGATGCCCATCCAGTGCTGGCGCGTGAAATAGCCATGCATGCCGACGTAGTGCGGGGCCCGATCGACCAGCACCGGCAGCGCGTGCGGTTGATCGTTGATCACCACCTTCGACCGCTGCGACGCCAGCGCGCTCTGGCCGCGCCACATCATCGGCAAGGACGCATTCCGGGCATGGTCTCCGGGGTCGCTCAGGCCGGCACGCGCGCTCGACGGCTGGCCGGCCGCATGCACTTCCATCACCACGGACTCGCCGCCGATGGCACTGAAAGCGACACGCGCCCACGGCCCTTCCGCCGACTCGCCCTCTTCGAATCCGATCTCACGTTCCACCGTCTGGCGGCCGGCGGAGGCAGACGCCGCAACGCGTGGGTCGTTGACGTGATCGACCTGCGATTGGTCATGTCGCGTCAGGATGGCGCGAACCGATGGCGTGCCATCGCCACGGTAGCGAACCATGGCTTCCACTGCTTCCCACTCCGGATGCCCCTGGAAGAAAGCCATGACATGCAGGTCGTCGCGCAGCGCCTTCAGGTCGAAGGGCTGCATCAAGCCGGCGGGGAGTTGCAGCGTCACAAGATGCGCCTCAGTGCGCCCCGGCCGCCGCGTCCCCTGCCCCTGCCCCGCCCTTGGCCGGACGCGCCAGCCACACCAGCGGGATCAGCATGATGAACAGCACCGCAGAGGCATAGAACAGGTCGTCCGCGGCCAGCATGAAGGCCTGCTGGTCGACCATGCGATTGACCTGCGCCAGCACCTGGTCGGTACTGAACCCGTTGCTGGTCAGCCCCGCGATCGCGCTGGTCGCCGCCGTGTTGCCGTTGTTCACCGCTTCCACGAGTTGCGCGTGGTGCAACGCGGCGCGGTCTTCCCATACCGTCGTCGCGATCGACGTGCCCATCGCACCTGCGGTGATGCGCAGGAAGTTCGACAGCCCCGAGGCCGCCGGAATGCGGTCCGGCGTCAGGCCCGACAGCGTGATCGTCACCAGCGGGATGAAGAAGAAGGCCATCGCCACGCCCTGGATGATGGTCGGGATCATCAGCGTCCAGAAGTCTGCCTGCGTGTTGAAGCGCGAGCGCATGAACAGCACCAGCGCGAACACCAAGAAAGAGAAGGTCGTGTAGCGCCGCGGATCGACCTTGGCCACCGTCAACCCGACGATCGGCGAGAACACGATCGCCAGCAAGCCCACTGGCGCCGTGATCATGCCGGCATCGGTCGCGGTGTAGCCCATCCATTGCTGCAGCCACAGCGGCATGATCACCACGTTGCCGAAGAACAGGCCGTAGGCCACGGCCGTCGCAAACGCGCCCGTCCAGAAGTTGCGCCGCTTGAACAGCGAAAGGTCCACGACCGGATGCTCTTCGGTCAGCTCCCAGATCAGGAAGAAGGCGAACGCAACCACCGCGATCACGGCCAGCGCGACGATGGTGCTCGAATGGAACCAGTCCAGCTCCTTGCCCTTGTCCAGCATGAGTTGCAGCGAGCCTACCCACAGCACCAGCAGCCCGAGCCCGATCGCATCGATCGGCACCTTGTAGGTCGCGCTGTCGCGGTTGCGGTAGATCCCCCAGGTGATGGCCGCGGCGACGAAGCCGACCGGCAGGTTGATGTAGAAGATCCACGGCCACGAGATGTTGTCGGTGATCCAGCCGCCGAGCAGCGGCCCCATCACCGGCGCGACCAGCGTGGTCATGGCCCACATGGCCATCGCAAGGCCGGCCTTGGCCTTCGGATAGCTCGCGAGCAGCAAGGTCTGCGACAACGGGATCATCGGACCGGCGACGAAGCCCTGCATCGCGCGGAAAAGGATCAGCGTCGTCATGTTTGGCGCCAGGCCGCACATCAGCGAGGTGAGCATGAACAGCACGATGCTCAGCACGAACAGGCGCACCTGTCCGAAGCGCTGCGTCAGGAATCCGGTCAACGGCACGGCGATCGCGTTGGCGACTGCGAAGCTGGTAATGACCCAGGTGCCTTGCGTCGTGCTGACGCCGAGGTCACCCGAGATGGCTGGCAACGACACGTTCGCGATCGACGAATCGAGCACGTTCATGAAGGTTGCCGCGGAGAGCGCAACGGTCCCCCAGACGCGCGCGGCGCCTTCGAGGGGTGCGTGGGCTACGTGGGCGGGAGCGGTAGCCATGGAAAGACTTGGAAGCTAGGGGATCAGCTGCGCGGCATCGACAGCGCGACGGCGGCCGAGTGCGGGCCATTGGCCTGCGGCGGCTCGGCGGAAGCACCCGGGCTCGGCACCGAAGGCACATGAGCCGGCGGCTTGGCGGCCGCGGGTGCGTGCGCGCCACCGAGGTTGGCGGCGATGATGCCGCTCACCACGGCGTCCGCACCGTCGTTCAGCGCGCTGTACACGGCGGTCTGCGACAGCGCAGCAGCGCGCGGCGCATCGGCCAGCATCTTGCCGTCCTTGTTCGACACATCGATGGTCGCGTCCATCGACAGGCCCACGCGCAGCGGGTTCGACTTCAGTTGCTCGGGGTCCAGCGCGATGCGCACCGGCACGCGCTGCACCACCTTGATCCAGTTGCCGGTCGCGTTCTGCGCCGGCAGCAGCGCGAAGGCGGAGCCGGTGCCCACGCCGAGGCCTGCGACCTTGCCGCGGTATTCGACCTTCTTGCCGTACAGGTCGGCGGTCATCTTCACGGGCTGGCCGAGGCGGATGTTGCGCAGCTGCACTTCCTTGAAGTTGGCATCGACCCAGACCTGGTTCAGCGGGACGATCGACATCATCGGCGTGCCGGCGGCGACGCGCTGGCCGAGTTGCACGGTGCGCTTGGCGACGTAGCCGTCGACCGGTGCCGGCATCGCGACGCGCTGCGTGGCCAGGTAGGCCTCGCGCACCTTCGCGGCGGCGGCGAGCACGGCGGGGTGCTTCTCGATGCTGGTGCCTTCGGTCAGCGACTGGTTGCTCACCAATTGCTCACGCGCCGACACGACGCCGGCCTGCGCGGCAGCGAGCTGGCTCTTGGCATTCGACAGTGCAGTTTCAGAGTGGCTCAGCTCTTCCTTCGAGACAGCGCCATTGCCGCTCAAAGCCTGGCGGCGCTTCAGGTCTTCCTGGGCGCGTGCGATGTCGCTTTGGGCACGCACGATGTCGGACTGGCGCAGGTTCACTTGCGCGGCCAGCGAGCCGTTGTTGGCGTACAGCGTGCGCACCTGGCGCACCGCCTGGGCCAGCGCGGCCTCGGACTGCTCCAGCGCGACCTTGGCATCGGCCGGGTCGAACTGCACCAGCGGTTGGCCGGCCTTCACGAAGTCGGTGTCGTCGGCGCTGATGGACATCACCGTGCCGCTGATCTGCGGCGTGATCTGGATGACGTTGCCCTGCACGTAGGCGTTGTCGGTGTCCTCGTAGTGGCTCGCGACCAGCCACTCATAGGCGGTCCACGCGCCACCGGCGATGACGACGGCGACCGCGAGCGCGGTGAGGGCACGGCGGCGCTTGCCGTTGGGTGCGGGGGCAGTTGTCGGTGTTGCCGGTGCGGCCGGTTCTGCGGTTGCGGCGCTTGTGTTGGCGGTGTCGGTCATTTGCGGCTCTCTGAAAGGGGTGGTGATGCGTTCACTGGATCTTGTTGGGGGCGACCAGCGCGGCGGTGCTGGTTTCGCTGTTCGGCTGCCAGCCGCCGCCGAGGGCGCGGGCCAGGCCGACTTGCGTGTCGAGCGCGCGGGCCGCGAGGTCGACGGCCTGCCGGCGTTGCAGCAGCACGGTGGTCTCCGCGCTCAGCACGTCGAGGTAGTTGCCCAGGCCAGCGCCGTAGCGCTGCGTGGCGATTTCGTAGGCACTCTCGGCCGCGGCCTGCGCCTCGCGCTGCTGCGCCTGCTGGCGCACTACCGACTGCACCGAGGTCACCGAATCGGCCACATCGCGCACGGCGTCGAGCACGGTGCTGTTGTAGCTTTCGATGGCCGCGTCCAGGTCGGCCGACTTGCCGCGCAGGTTGGCGCGCAGCTTGCCGCCCTCGAAGATCGGCAGGCGGATCGCCGGGCCGATGCCCCACTGCTGGCTGCCCGACTTCAACAGCGAATCGAAGCCGATCGACTGGAAGCCGGCGAAGGCGACCAGGTTGACGTTGGGATAGAACTGGGTCTTCGCGTTCTTCACGTCCTGCGTGGCGGCCTCGACGCGCCAGCGTGCCGCGGCGATGTCGGCACGGCGGCCCAGCAGGTCGGCGGGCAGCACGGGCTGCAGCGCGATGTTCCTGATCGCGGCCAGTTCGGGCGCCTTCAATTTGGCGGTGACGTTGGGCTGGCCGACCAGCGCGTCGAGCGCATGCTGCGACAGCGCGATCTGTTCATTGATTGCCTCGATCTGCTGGCGCGCCTCGGGGATGCCGCCTTCGCTCTGGCGCAATTGCAGGCGGGTGTCGAGACCGGCCGAGACGCGGTCGCGCACGAGGCGCAAGGTCTCTTCACGCTGGGCCAGGGTGCGCTTGGCCACCACCAGTTGATCGTCCCAGCGGGCCCACAGCAGGTAGCCGCGGACGACGTTGCTGGCGAGCAGCACGCGCGCCGCGTCGGCATCGGCTGCTGCCGCGTTGGTCGCACCGATGGCGGCATTCAAGGCCGAGCGGTTCTTGCCGAAGAAGTCGATCTCCCAGCTGCCGCTGAACTGCAGCGTGCCGGTCTCCTGGATCGAACCGCCGAGCGGCGCCGGGTAGATGTAGTTCTCGCTGAACAACTGGCGCGTCATGTCGAGCCCGGCGCCGACTTGCGGCAGCTCGGCCGCACCGACCACCTGGCTCTGCGCGCGGGCACGGGCGATGCGGGCCTGGGCCACTTGCAGGTTCGGATTGCCTTGCAGGGCCTGGTCGACCAGTGCGTTCAACTGGCTGTCGCCGAACGCGAGCCACCATTGACTGGCCACGGTCACTTCCGGCGCGGTCTGCGCGGGCAGGTCCAGCGTGGCGGGCTCACGCAGTTGCGCGGTCGAGCCGATCTTGCCCATGTCGGCACAGCCAGCCAGCAGCAGCGCCAGCGCAGCGGCGGCGACAACGGTGCCTCGGCGTACCGTCTTCACGGCAAGGGAATCAGGAAGAGGAAGAGTCATTTTTTTCTCCACGGGCCGCCAGGGCCTGTGCGTTGTCGAGGATGCGGCGCAGGAAGCTCTTGAGCAGTTCCCACTCTTCCGCACTGAAGCCGGCCAGGTGTTCGTTCTGCACGCGGCTCAGGATGTAGGGCACCTGCTCGGCCGCAATTCGGCCTTCGTCGGTGAGCTCGATGTTGACCACACGACGGTCGGCCACGGAGCGCACCCGGCGGCACAGGCCCTTGGCTTCGAGGCGGTCCAGCAGGCGCGTCATGGCACCGTTGTCGAGCTGGCATTCGCGCGCCAGTTCGGCCACGGTGGCGGCCTGCCGCATGTGCAGCTTGTGCAGCGGCACCCATTGCGGGAAGGTGGGGCTGCCGGGCTCGCACATGTTGAGCTCCACCGACTGCCCCACGGCCGTCATGATGCGGCGCATCAGGTAGCCGATGCTCTCTTCCGACCGGTAGTTCTCGCCCGAGTAAAAGCTCGGCACGATGCGCTCCGGCTCGGCATCGGGAATATCGGGCGACGTAGAAATGTCACGAACTGTCATAGATGGGCAAATATTAATTGCCTCGGCAATTATTGTCAAGGCTACCTTTGTGTCGGCAGGGGTTCGTTAGAATCGTGTCATGGCTGCAATCGCTTCGTCGTCTTCTCCCGCGAAGGGCTCGCCCCAATCGCTTTCCGGCCTCCGGCCCTTCCTGCGGCCCTACCGACTCCAGATCTCGCTCGCCGCCCTGTTCCTGGTACTGGCCGCTATCACCACCCTGGTCTTCCCGATGGCCTTGCGCAGCCTGATCGACGGCGGCCTGGTGTCCACCGACAAGGGCGAGCAGACGATGGCGCTGCGCGACCACTTCCTCGCGCTGTTCGGCGTGGCGGTGGCGCTGGGCATGTTCTCGGCCGCGCGCTTCTATACGGTGAGCTGGCTTGGCGAGCGGGTCACGGCCGACCTGCGCAACGCGGTGTACTCGCATGTGCTGCGACAGAGCCCCGCCTTCTTCGAGACCACCCAGACCGGCGAGGTGCTGTCGCGCCTGACCGCCGACACCACGCTGGTGCAGACGGTGGTCGGTTCATCGCTGAGCATGGGCTTGCGCAATGCCGTCATGGGCGCCGGCGCATTGGCCATGCTGGTGTGGACCAACCCCTACGTGATGTTCCAGGTGCTGCTGATCCTGGTGCTGGTGGTGCTGCCGAGCATGTGGTTCGGGCGCCGGGTGCGCAAGCTCTCGCGCGCCAGCCAGGACCGCGTGGCCGACTCCAGCGCCATCGCGGCCGAAGTGCTGAACGCCATTCCGGTGGTGCAGAGCTACACGGCGGAGGCGCGAGAGGCCGAGCGCTTCGGCACGTCGACACAGCATGCCTTCCTCACCGCGGTGCGGCGCACCAAGGCGCGCTCGGTGCTGGTGGCGTTCATCATCATCGCGACCTCTGCCGCGCTGCTGTGGGGCCTGTACCAGGGCACGCAGGCCGTGCTGCATGGCGAGATCACGGCGGGGCACCTCGGCCAGACCGTGGTCTACGTGATCATCCTGGCCAGTTCCGCCGCCGTGCTGGGCGAGGTGTATGGGGACCTGCTGCGGGCCGCGGGCGCAACCGAACGCTTGATGGAACTGCTGCATGCGGAATCGGCCATCGTGTCACCGGCCAATCCGGAAGAAACGCCCGTGCCGGCCGCCGGCAGCGCGATTCGTCTGGAGGACGTCAGCTTCCATTACCCCTCCCGGCCACAAACGCCGGCGCTGCGCCACTTCAGCCTCGATGTGGCGCCTGGCGAAACGGTAGCACTGGTCGGCTCCAGCGGCGCGGGCAAGAGCACAGTGTTCCAGTTGCTGCTGCGCTACTACGACCCGCAGTCGGGCCGCATCGTGCTGGACGGCTCGGCCTTGACGGACCTTTCACTCGACCAGTTGCGCCACCGCATCGGGCTGGTGCCGCAAGACGCGGTGATCTTCTCGACCAGCGCGCTGGAGAACATCCGCTACGGCCGCCCGGCAGCCACCGAGGCCGAGGTCCACGAAGCCGCCCGCGCGGCCTTCGCCGACGACTTCCTGCGCGCCCTGCCCGAGGGCTATGACACCTTCCTGGGTGAGCGTGGCGTGCGCTTGTCCGGAGGCCAACGCCAGCGCATCGCGATTGCACGGGCCATCCTCAAGAACCCGCCGCTGTTGCTGCTCGATGAAGCCACCAGTGCGCTCGACGCCGAAAGCGAACGCATGGTGCAGGCCGCGCTGGAATCGGCGATGGAAGGCCGCACTACCCTCGTGATCGCGCACCGACTGGCCACGGTGCAGAAGGCCGACCGCATCATCGTGCTCGACCACGGCGGCATCGTGGAGCAGGGAAATCACGCGACGCTGGTGGCGCAAGGCGGGGTCTACGCGCGCTTGGCGGCCCTGCAGTTCGCCGGCTGAAATGGGGGCGCACCCAACGGCCCGGCAAAGCCGGTTCCGCGGGTGCCCACGAACAAGCATTGCCCGCCCAACGGGCCGGGCTATTGCCCAGGGGATGATCGAGGCCGGTTGGTCGCGCGGCGAACGAGCGGCACCGACCGGCTGTCGAAGCAATCCGTTCCCGTGCATACACGAACCATGGTGGCTGCAGGCGCATTGACCGCCGGCAGCAATGCGTCGCCGCAATACCCGGCAAATACATCTTCCTGGTCCTTGCTGCTGACGGCCGGACACTGGCTCACCGACTGCTTCGCCACCAGCACCTGATCCGCGGCCGGGTTACGCAATTGCCAGCTGTCTGGCGGCCCGGTGCCATAGCTGTAGGGCAGGCGCCAACTCACCAGCCATTCCCCCTGGGGCGTCAAGCTTGACTGCACCTGGAGCGTTGGAGGCCGGGGCCCGGGCAGCAAGACGCTGACTCGGGTCGAATCGCTGGCCACGCACACGTTGGCACTGCAGAGGTTGACGCGCAGGTCGTGTGCCTCTGGACTGGGCGATTGAATTCGAAGGCTACCGGACTGGACTGCACGCTCCGACGGCGAAAACTTGCGCGACTCGTAGATCACGGCATCGTTGTCGAGCAATTGCCAATACTGCCCTGGCTGCCCCCACCAGACGTTCCATCGCACCTCCAGCGGTTCACCGGTATTGACCGAGGGCAGCGATTCCAACTGCGGTTTGCCAGGCGACGACTTGTCCTCGCCACCCACCCAGGTCACGGCCTCGTGCCTGGCACACAAGGGCTCGCTCCGCGCACCGCCGCTGCACAGGTTGACAGTGAGTTCATGCCGGCCAGGGACCAGCGTCAGGGTGTAGATCCCGCTCTGCATCGACAGGGTCCTCACGCTGAAGGCAGGACCTTCCAGTCCACTGTTGCTGGCGATGGCACGCTGCGTGAACTGCCGGCCCCGGTAGCGCAATTGGCCGTTGTCCCAGATCTCCCAATACTGAACCGGAATTCCGTAATTCAGATCCCACCCAATTTCTACGGAGCCTGTATCCGATGTGGCGGGAATTGGATCGAATCCGGGAATATTCGGGCGATTGATGGTTGTATTGGAAAAACTCTCCATCGAAAGGGGGATTCCGGGCAAGGGCTGGATGGAGGGATCGTTCGTGAGAGGCGGTGGCGGGACGGGAACAGGTACGCATGCCAGCAGGCCACTGTCGTCCGGTTGACATGCGACGTCCGCGGCTTGCTCCGCCTCGTCTCGCGTGACACGCGTTTGCGCGCCCGACACCAGAGGAAAAAGTATGAAAAGGGCGATGCAGAAAATTTTGTTCATGAACGTAGTTGCATCTCACCGCCAAGGGTCTTTTCAGGGCATCGCCATGGCTTGGACTTTGGGTTCGATCATTGAAACCTGCGGAACAGTTTGTTTTTGACTGCCGACCAAGAATCATTCTCTCGATCGCAGTGCCGCGTACGCGTCGAATGTGAATATATGTAAATTCGTGCTCGCAATTTTTTGCTCCACTCCACACGTCGTGCGGCAAAACGAAAATCACCATGAAATCATGTCAGGTAATTCAATGATTAATGCTTTTGTATTAATTGACGCATCCGACATATTAGCCAGCATCGACTGAGTTTGGTTTCACCACGCGCACGCAATCCGTCGCGTCGACCCCTTGCCACACCCGCTGGCAAACATCCCGCGGCAGCATGCGCACTCATTCGGCAAACGGAACACCGACGCGTCGCACGCAAGCTCGCCAAGCCTGCCAGCCCCTCTTCAGACAAGGGTCGCAAGCAATGAGACCGGCTGGACGCAGCCCGTCGGAATGCGTTCCTCGAACCTCGAAAACAGAGCCTTTGAAGTTACACATTTCGTTTTGACAGGGCTGCCGTAAGCGCTAACCATACGTCCCGCTCAAGACTGGAAAGAATCATGCATTCATTCAAAGTTAGATCGGCAACTGCGATTGCGCTATTAGCATCAGCAGCTGCCACTTGGGCCGCAACACCTTGGCAGGAGGGCGCCACTTATAAAGTGGGAGATATCGTGACTTATAACGGCCGTGACTATGCGGCCATTCAGGCGCACACAGCCTACATTGGAGCGAATTGGACACCGTCGGGAACACCGACCTTGTGGCGTGCACTCGGTGGCGCAGCGCCGGCCCCAGCGCCTGCCCCGGCACCCCCTCCGCCCCCGCCGGCACCGGCGCCCGTCCCGGTTCCACCGCCGCCTCCTCCTGCACCCGCGCCAGTCCCGGTTCCACCGCCGCCTCCGCCGGCACCAGCGCCGGTCCCGGTTCCGCCGCCGCCTCCGCCAGCTCCTGCCCCCGCTCCGGCCCCTGCCCCCGCTCCGGCCCCTGCGCCCGCACCAGCAGGCTGCTTCGCAGCGTGGTCGGCAGCGCAGGCTTATGCCCAGCCTGGCACCCGTGTGACCCACCAAGGGCGCAACTACCAGAACAAGTGGTGGACGAGTGGCGACGATCCTTCGCAGAGCGGCGCCTATGGCGCGTGGCAGGACCTCGGCGCCTGCAGCGGTGCACCGGCACCGGCACCGGCACCGGCACCGGCACCGGCACCTGCGCCAGCGCCCGTGCCCGTTCCGCCGCCGCCTCCTCCTGCACCTGCGCCCGCACCTGTGCCCGTTCCACCCCCGCCCCCTGCGCCCGCCCCGGCGCCCGTACCGGTGCCACCGCCGCCGGCACCCGCGCCTTCCCCGGCCCCCGCACCCGCACCCGCACCCGCACCTGCGCCCAGTGCATCCTCCAACAAGCCCCAGATCACGTTCGTTACCGCCCCACCGGGCTATCCGACTTCGGCGCAGTTCACAACGACGGAAGGCGAGCTTGGCAAAGGCGTCTCGTCCACGGATCCCGGCGTCCTCGACCGTATTCGCGCCGCATTGAGAACCTTGCCGGACGAACAGGTCAACGCCATCGCACTTGGCGCGGCAGGCAACCCGGACAACGTGAAGCGTGTCGAACGCCTCTTGCCGGCAGCGAAATTCGACGAGATGTTCCCCGTCCGGAACGTCAAGTACACCTATCTCAACCTGCTGAAAGGCATCGGCAAATTCCCAGCGTATTGCACGACCTATTCGGATGGACGCGATTCCGATGCGATCTGCAAGAAGCTGCTGCTCACGTCGTTTGCCCATTTCGTGCAGGAAACCGGCGCAAATTGGCCATCCCTGACGCCCGCCACCGCTCGCGGCTATCCCGACCAGAACAATGCGGTGCTGGCCACGATGCCCCAAGGCACCGCCATACCGTCACATCATCAGGGCTTGTGGTATTTGCGCGAGTCCGGTTATCAGGAGGGGTCCGCCGTCGGGTCCTACCAGGATTGCTACACCGGCCAAGGCAGCACGATCTTCTCGCTCTTCTATGCCTGCGGAGCCAATTCTCAGGGCGCGAACCTTGACTATTTCGGACGAGGGTCGAAGCAACTCTCCTGGAATTACAACTTCGGGCCATTCAGCAAGGCTGTCTATGGAGATCCGGCCGTTCTTCTGGACGATCCCGGAAGAGTCGCGGACACCTGGCTGAATTTCGCGTCCGCCGTCTGGTTTGCTGTCACACCGCAATCTCCAAAGCCTTCCATGATCTGGGTGGTGGACGGAACATGGAAACCGAACACGGTCGACGTGGCCAACAACATGTCGCCAGGATTTGGTGCAACGGTGCACATCATCAATGGCGGCATCGAATGCGGCGGTGGAACCGAGCGGCAACAAGTTGTCAATCGGATTGCTGCTTATCGCGCCTTGGCTGGCGAAATGAATATCACCATCCCGGCGGACGAACAATTGGGTTGCGCCAACATGAAGGGCTTCCAGCCAGGCTCCGCCGCAGTCACCAAGGTCTACCTTGACAAGGGGTGGAATTACAACCCGAACAACCCGGGCGGCGTCAGTTGGTCTTGTCAATTGGTGGATTACCAGATGCCCTTCTCACTGGTCAATCCCGGCGACTATCAATTGTGCGTCAATTACATGTTCCGCGGCCAGGTCTACTGGAAGGGCAACATGGTCATCGACAACACCAAGCAATAGCGGATGCGGCGCTGCCGACCCACGACCCGAAGGAGAAGAATCAATCAGGATCCGGATTCATTGCCAATCAGATGCACTGGGAATTGAATCATTCAAAATAATGGGACAGTGCAACCCATTCCAATAATTGAGGGTGACATGATGCGTTCATTCAAAGTTAGATCATCAATAGCGGTTGCCTTGTTGATGACAGCGGCTTCAGGCTGGGCCGCGACGCCCTGGCAAGAAGGCGCGAATTACCAGGTGGGCGATGTCGTGACCTACAACGGGCGCGACTACACCGCGGTCCAGGCGCACACGGCGTATGTCGGCGCAGGCTGGACGCCCTCCACCACCCCGACGCTTTGGCGGGAGCTGGCTGGCGCACCGGCGCCTGCACCCGCTCCAGCTCCCGCACCGGCGCCAGCGCCCGTGCCGGTCCCACCGCCACCTGCGCCCGTGCCGGCCCCACCGCCGCCCGCGCCCGCACCCGTGCCGGTCCCACCGCCACCACCGCCCGCGCCGGCCCCTGTACCGGTTCCTCCTCCTCCCCCGGCCCCAGCGCCCGCGCCCACCGCTTGCTTCCCCGCCTGGTCTGCGACACAGGCCTATGCGCAAGCCGGCACCCGCGTGACGCACCGGGGTCGCAACTACCAGAACAAATGGTGGACCAGTGGCGACGATCCTTCGGCCAGCGGAGCCTATGGCGCCTGGCAGGATCTGGGCGCTTGCAGCGGTGCGCCCGCCCCAGCGCCCGCTCCGGCCCCCGTCCCGGTGCCGCCACCACCGCCTGCTCCGGCGCCCGCACCCGTCCCGGTGCCGCCACCACCCCCTGCTCCGGCGCCCGCGCCCGTCCCGGTGCCGCCACCGCCCCCTGCTCCGGCGCCCGCGCCCGTCCCGGTGCCGCCGCCGCCCCCTGCTCCGGCGCCCGCGCCGGCCCCTGCGCCCGCGCCGGCCCCTGCTCCCGCGCCCGCCCCAGCACCCGCCCCGGCGCCAGCCGCCGGCGGCCCGCAGGTCGGTGCCTATTTCGCCCAGTGGGGCATCTATGGCCGCGGCTATCAGGTCAAGACCATCGACACCAGCGGCTCGGCCGCCAAGATGACCTTCCTGAACTACGCGTTCGGCAACATCTACAAGGACTCCGACGGTTCCTATCGCTGCAAGGCGGGTATCAACCAACTGGAAGCCGGCGCAACCGATCCCAACGCACCTGGCGCCGGCAACGGCGGGGATGCCTGGGCTGACTATCAGAAAGGCTTTACCGGCACGGACTCGGTCGACGGCCAGGCCGACGCATGGGGCTGGCCCGCATGGGATGACCCGCGCAATGGCAAGTCCGGTCCGCTCAAGGGCAACCTCAACCAGCTGAAGAAGCTCAAGGCCAAGTACCCCAACATCAAGATGATCATCTCGTTGGGTGGGTGGACATGGTCCAAGCACTTCGGCGCCCTTGCGACGACCGATGCCATGCGCAAGACGCTCGTCTCCTCCTGCATCGACGTCTACATCGACGGCAACCTGCCGTTCGACAGCGGCTCCAATGCAGGCGGCCCGGGCGTCGCGGCCGGCGTGTTCGACGGCATCGACATCGACTGGGAATTCCCTGGCGGTGGCGGACAGCCGTACAACGTCGTCGACCCCAACGACCGGCAGAACTACACACTGCTGCTGCAGGAATTCCGCAGGCAACTGGACACCAAGGGTGCCCAGACCGGCCAGAAGTACCTGCTGACCGTCGCCATCAGCGCTGGCAAGGACAAGATCGACAAGACCGACCCTGCCAACTACAGCAAGGTGCTGGACTGGATCAACATCATGGCCTACGACTACCACGGCGGCTTTGAATCGACCGGGCCGACGGACTTCCAGGCCAACCTGTACCAGGATCCCGCGAGCCCGAACTCCAAGGACCCGGTGCTGTCCACCTACAACACGGACAACGCCGTGAAGTTGCTGAGGGCAGCGGGTGTGCCGGCCCAGAAGATCATCATCGGGATTCCGTTCTACGGACGGGGCTGGACCGGTGTCGGCAACGCCAACAATGGCCTGTACCAGAAAGCCTCCAAGCCCGCGCCCGGAACCTACGAGGCTGGCATCGAAGACTACAAGGTACTCAAGAACGCGCCTGGCACGGTCTACACGAACCCCGCTGCGAAGCAGACGTGGAAGTACGACGGCAGCACCTTCTGGAGCTACGACACGCCCGCCGACGTGCAGACCAAGGTGGACTACGCGAAGCAGAACGGCCTGGGTGGCGTGTTCTCCTGGTCGCTCGACGGCGACCTGAACGGCGAGCTCATGAACGTCATGGGCAACATGAGGAAATAGCGCCGCCGAACCCGTTGACGTCGCGAGACGTCAACGGGCATCTCTCTCGCGTGCGGTATGCAAGGCCGCATTCGATCGACCACCCCCTTGCAGAAGTTGGACCGGGAGTCTCCCGATGGGTTTCAAGCAATCAGCGCCACTGCCTGCCAGATGGTCCATTTCTCACCCCGACGAACTCACTGTGCAGCGCCCGCTCGCAGAGCGTGCCCGGGTTCCAGCGGCCTCCCCCGCATCACCTAGGGATTGGAACAACGGAATGATCAATCGCCTGCGCAAATCCGGCTTCACGCTGCTGGAACTGCTGGTTGTCCTCCTGATCATCGCGTTGCTGGCCGGCTATGTCGGCCCGCGCCTGTTCGGCGAAGTGGACAAGGCAAAGATCAAGGCAGCGGCGAGCCAGATGAAGACCTTGAGCGATGCGATGGACCACTATCGCCTCGACGTGGGCCAGTACCCGTCCACGGAGCAAGGCACCAAGGCGCTCGTCGCGAAGCCGGACGGTGCGGGCAACAAATGGCAAGGCCCCTACCTGGCCAAGGACGTTCCCATGGACCCCTGGGACCATCCTTACCTCTACAGGAAGCCCGGGAAGGCTGGCAAGGAGTACGACCTCATCAGCCTGGGCGCGGACGGAAAAGAAGGCGGGAGTGGAATAGACGCGGACATTGAATATTGATGCCGGCCAACCGCTATGCGCTACAAGGTCAAGGTCCTGGCTCAAGGCCAACTGCAAGAGCGCGATGTCGATGCGCCCGACGAAAACGACCTGCGCCGGCAGCTCGTCGAACAGGGCTTGCAACTGGTCGGCTGGAAGGCGCAGAAGCAGTTTTCCCTTCGCAAGACAGAGTTCGGGATTTCGCTGTTCACGCAGGAATTGATCGCCCTGCTCGAAGCCGGATTGACGCTGGTGGAGGGTATCGAGACGCTCAAGGAAAAGAGCGCCCATGACACGAATCGAATCGTGCTGGGACGCATCGAGGAAGGCCTGTACCAGGGACTGACCTTTTCCCGGGTGCTGTCGCAGATGCCGGAATACTTCCCGCCGCTCTACATCGCGACGGTGAGTTCGGCCGAGCAGACCGGGCACCTGGCCGATGCCCTCAAGCGCTATCACCACTACGACAGCCGGCTCAGCGTGGTCAGGAAGAAGGTCGTGTCCGCCATGATCTATCCGCTGGTGATCATCTCGACCGGGGCGGGGATCATCCTGTTCCTGCTGTTCTACGTCATCCCGAAGTTCAGCCAGATCTATGCCTCGATGAAGAACATTCCCTTCAGCGCGCAGGTCATGCTGTGGTGGGGAGAACAGGTCCAGGCCCACGGGATGATGATGTTCATCGGCATCGTCGGAACCATGGCGGGCATCGTCTTCTTCCTGCGATCCGATGCGGTGCGGCAAAGAATCATGGCGAGTTTCTGGCGATTGCCAAGGCTCGGGGAATACCAGCGACTCTTCGCGCTCACCCGCTTCTATCGCACCGTCAGCCTGCTGCTTGCCGGCGGCGTCTCCGTCGTGGGGTCGATGGAAATGGCCGAGCAACTGCTCGCGCCAAATATGCGCGCCGAGATGAAGAAGGCGCTGGTCGACATCAAGTCCGGACAGTCCGTGTCCGCCACCCTGCCGCGCTACGGCATGACCACCCCGGTTTCGGAGCGCCTGTTGCGCGTGGGCGAGCAAGGCGGCGACCTGTCCGCCATGTTCGAGCGCTCCGCCCAGTTCTGCGACGAGGAAGTGGACCGCGCCATCGACCTGGTCACCAAGCTGGTCGAACCCGTCCTGATGCTTGTCGTGGGCGGGCTGGTGGGGGTGATCGTTTTCCTCTTGTACATGCCGATTTTCCAATTGGCGGGAAGTGTCTGAGATGGACACCACGAAGACGCCACTGAACCTGGACCTGATCCAGCGGATGCGCGAAGGCAAGGCGAACGACCAGAGCCTGTCGCAACGCCTGCAGGCCAATCTGCACCTGGATGACGCGAAATACGTCGATTCGGTCAGCCAGTTCCTCGGACTGCCGGTGATCGAGCGCGACCGGATGGACATGGGCAAGCCTCGCTATGACGTCCTGCCCTATGCGGAGGCGGTGTCGCGCCAATGCGTGCTGCTCGAATTCAGCGATGGTGATCGCGTGCTCGTGTACGGCGAGCCATTCGACGTGGTCACGCGCAACTGGATTTCCCAACGCCTGCAGATCGACTATCGCAATGCAGTGGCACATTACGCGACCGTCCACTCCTACCTGCAGCAATTCGAATCGTCCCATCGGACGATGGAGCAGATTTCGGGCTCAGGCCAAGCCGACGCAGGCGAACTCAATGCCATCGAGATTTCACTGGCCAGCATCGCGCACGACACGAACCCGGTCATCAAGTTCATCAATTCCACCTTGTACGACGCGCTCAAGTCCAAGGCGTCGGACATCCACATGGAGAGCACGCCCAACGGCATGGAGGTGAAGTACCGGATCGACGGCGTGCTGCTGCATGTCGGCGGCGCCAACGGAACGGACACGGCCGAGCAGGCCATCTCGCGCATCAAGGTGCTGGCCGACCTCGATATTTCCGAGCGGCGGATTCCTCAGGACGGGCGCTTCAAGGTCCTGATGAACCAGCGTGAGATCGACTTCCGCATTTCCATCATGCCGTCCATCCACGGTGAAGACGCCGTGCTGCGCGTGCTCGACAAGCAGGCCGGCGGCACCATGACGCAATTGCGTCTCGACGGGCTCGGCCATGAACCGGACAACGTGGAAGCCATTCGCAAACTGGCCAACGAACCCTACGGATTGCTATTGGTCACGGGCCCGACCGGCTCCGGCAAGTCGACCACGCTCTACGCCATCCTGTCCGAGATCAACACGGGCGAGGAAAAGATCATCACCATCGAGGACCCGGTCGAGTTCCAGCTCGGCGGGGTCTTGCAGATTCCCGTCAACGACAAGAAGGGACTGACCTTCGCGCGCGGCCTGCGCTCCATCCTGCGGCACGACCCCGACAAGATCCTCGTCGGCGAAATCCGCGATGGCGAGACCGCGGGCATTGCGGTGCAAGCCGCGCAAACAGGCCACCTGGTCCTCACCAGCGTGCATGCCAACGATTGCTTCTCCGTGCTCGATCGCTTCCTGCACATGGGCGTGGAACCGCACAGCTTCGTGGACGCGCTCATCGGCGTGGTGGCGCAGCGCCTCATCCGCAAGATCTGCCCGCACTGCATCACGGACGGCGACGTGGATGAAGAGCTGCTGCGCATCTCGGGCCTGACGCCGGATGACGTCGCGGACTGGACCTTCCGCAAGGGCGCGGGCTGCCAGGCATGCCGCAACACCGGCTTCCTCGGCCGCCGGGCCATTGCCGAAGTCCTGCGCCTCAACGATGACCTGAAGCAGGCCTTGATCCGCCGCGCCCCGCCCAGCGAGATGAAGGCACTGGCACGCAGCAGTGGCTACATGTCGATGCGACGCATGGCCTTGCGGCAGGTCGCACGCGGTGAAACCACATTGCAGGAGGTCAACCGTGCCACCTTTGTGGATTGACCACTCGCTCTGGATCCTGAACGGCAACCTGCGCCTGCTGAGCACGGTTCGCGGATCGAAGGAGCCTGGGCAGGAGCAGTTCGTCGAGGTCGACAACAGCGTGGACGATATCGTCCTGAGACTGCAGGAGATCCTCCTGCAAGCGCCTCACGGTCAATTGCGCATGGACGGCCTCAAGGTCCACGTCGGCTCGCCGTGGATCAAGTACGACATCGTTCCCTGGCAAGAAGGCTTGCGAAAGCCCGCCGACTGGGCGGCCTACGCCAGGATCATCATGGGCCAGCATTTCGACACGGATGCGCAGGGGTGGCATGTCACGGTGGCGGAAGGCGACTACGGTGAGCCCCGCGTCGTCGCGTCCATCGACGACATCCTCTACCAGGCCATCCTGTCTTTCGCCAAGTCGCAACGGCTGCAGATCCGCAGTTTCGAGACCGCGCTGTTCGCCACGGCGAACATGTTTGCCGACCAGTTCGTGGCGCCCGAGTTCGCCTTGCTGGTGCTCGAGCTGAAGTTCGCCAGCTATGCCTTCTACCGCGAAGGCGCATGGCAAGGCGTGGGCTCCTTCGCGACCCGCAACGACAAACCCGATGGCGCCCAACTCGCGGCGGTGCTGCGCGATGCCGCCATGCTGAGCAGCAGCTTCCTGCCGACGCAGGTGTACCTGAGCAGCTACGGCCAGATGCCCAGGGAGCTGCAAGGCATGGCGGGCTTCACGCCCAAATGGCTGGGCTTGAGCTTTCCGCAGGAGATTACCGCCAGGTAATTTCGACCATGAAAGTCAAACCGCTTCACCTGGACTTCTACAAGAAGGCGAAGCCATTCCCCTGGCTGGGGGCTGCACTGCTGGCGATCGGCGGGTTGGCACTGGTCTGGCAGGCGCATCGCGAAGAGAGCATCGATGTGCGCAAGGAACTGGTGGACCAGCGCGCAGAGAAGCTCTCGGCGCGCGCCTGGGAACTGGACCCCCAAGGCCGCGCCGGCCCCGCGGAACCCGGCACCGAGGAAGTGGTGGCCGCGCTCATCCAGAAACAGCAGGAGGCTCCGACGGTCGGCCTGCGCCTGCTGGAAAAAACCTGGTCCAGCGAGATCGCCTATCTGCGCGTGGACGTGGAAACGCTGGAGCGCAGCGTGAAGGTCGAGTTCGAGGCCAAGCACCGCGAAAACATCCTCGCCCTGGTCGACACCATCTCCAAGGAACCCCAGGTCGACCGCGTCACGCTGGTCCGCCAGACCGCCAAGATCACCGACCCCTTCCTGCCGACGCAGGCGCAGGTCGAGTTCTGGTGGAAAGAGACGCCATGAAGAAGCTGCCCGACACCGGCATCCTGCTGTGGCAGGCCGCCAAGCTCCCTGCGCTGACCGGGCTGTACGGCGTCGTGGGCATCGTCATGGTCGTCATGGCACTCTGGTCCTTCTTCGACAGGCAACGTCCCGTCGAACGTGACCTCGATTCGCGTGAAGTCGAATTGGCCAAGAAGGAACTGGACCTGGAGCAACGCGCCAGGGAATTGGCGGAACCGCCGGACCCCGATGCGCCAGTCCTCCACAACACGGTGCGCGCGGAAGAAAGCTACACCACCTTCCTGCGCGAAGGCGTGCGCCTCGCTGCGGACAATCATCTGAAAGGCACGCAGATCGAGTACCGCACCTTGTCGGAAGCTGGCGGCCGGCTGGTGCGCTATGGCCTTCAATTTCCAGTCAACGGGACCTATCCGGACCTGCGCAATTTCGTGATCCAGATCAGCCGGATTCCCGGGGTGCGAATCGAGCGCATGGAATTCACCCGCACGCAGATTGGCGATGCCGAAGTCTCCGCGCAGATTCAATTGACCTACCTGACCGAGGTCAAGAAATGAAGCTGTCGCGGCCCATCCTGATCCTCGCCATCCTGGCCATCCTGTCCGCTGCGTACCTGTACTGGCGGGATCGCACTGAAATCAATACCGTCCAAGTCGCAGTGCGCCGCCCCGTGACGCCGGCCACGACACAAATCAACAAGCAGGTGGAAGATCCTTCGGCAGTTCCCGCCGCGCCCGTCGAAGTGAATCTCTTCGGCACGCAAACATGGGCACCGCCCCCGCCGCCTCCGCCGCCGCCGCCCACGCCCGAGGAAATTGCCGAGCAATTGCGCAAGAACCCGCCACGGCCACCGCCATTGCCCTTTGCGGTCACGACCATCTGGCGCGAATCGGGCATCACTTATATCGGAATCACCGCCAACGGCCAGGACGTGATCGTTTGCCAGCAATGCACGCTGCCTGGCAGCGTCAGGCGGGGCGACACGCTGCTTCACAACTACAGACTGGACCAGATCAGCGAGAGAAGCCTGGTGTTTACCTTTCTGCCTCTGAAGATAAAACAAGAACTGCCACTAGGGGAAATGCCGTGAACAGATTGCTGACCTCGCTCGTGGCGACCGCCATGCTGACCGCATGCGCCAACTACGGCATGCAATCCGCCAGCGACCGGGCCATTGCGCAGCCCAGTCCCCAGCAAGCGCTCGTTGAAATGCGCGCCACCTTGGCCGCAAACCCGCTGGATATCGACACCCGGACCGCCTACAACGTCATGCTCAACAACTACACCAACAGGTTGTTGAACGAAGCCGCCACCGCCCTGCAGTCGGGCGACACCGACACCGCCACCGCGCGCTACGAGCAGGTGCTCTCCTGGGACGCACAGAATTCACGCGCGCTGGAAGGCTTGCGCCTGTCCAGCATGGGCCGGCGCCACGAGATGATGCTGCGTTTCGCAACGAGCATCCAGGACAGCCAGCCAGAGCAGGCACTGCGCATCCTGCGTGACCTGCTCAATGAAAACCCCCGCAACATGCTGGCGATCCAGCTTCGCACCACGATCGAAGGAAGATTGACGAGGGACGTCAACCTGCGCCCGTCCATCAGCGCAGAAATGAAGAAGACGGTGGCCATGCAATTCCGCGACATGCCGATCGTCAACATGGTCGATTTCATATCCCGCATCACCGGTGTCAATTTCATCTTCGACCGCGATGTGCAGAAGGCGGCGACCACGACCATCTTTGCACGGAGCACGACGGCCGAGGACGCGTTGAACCTCGTGCTGCTCACCAACCAATTGGACAAGAAGGTATTGAACGACAACACCATCCTGATCTATCCAAGGCGCCCGGACAAGGACCGTGACTACAAGGACCTGGTCATGCGCACCTTCTACCTGAACAACGCAGACCCCAAGCAGGTCGTCGCGATGATCAAGCAAATGACCAAGACCAAGGACGTCTATATCGACGAGCGCCTCGGCATGCTGGTCATGCGCGATACACCGGAAGTGATCGCGGTGGTCGAACGGCTCATCACCGCGCAGGACCTGCCCCAGTCGGAAGTCCAATTCGATGCCATGGTGCTGGAAGTCAACGGCTCCGACATCCTGAACCTGGGCATCCGGTATCCGGACACGATCGGATTCACGGCGGGAGGCATCACCGAGAACGGACTGTTCACGCCCGGCCAGATTTCGCTGCGGCAATTGAGCCAGATGAACAAGAGCAACGTCCTGGTCAACCTTGGCGACCCCACCATCTCGGTGAACCTGGCCCACAGCACCACCTTCGGCAACATCCTGTCGAACCCCAACATCCGGGTCAAGAACCGGGAGAAGGCAAAGATCCTGATCGGCGACCGGCTGCCCGTCGTGACCACCACCAATTCCAACGGCGTCGTCAGCGAAACGATCAATTACCAGGACGTGGGACTGACGCTGAACGTCGAGCCGACCATCGGTCAGGACGGCAGCGTGGGCGTCAAGATCCAACTTGAAGTCTCCAACGTCACCAGCACCATCCGCACGCAAACCGGCCTGCTCGCCTACCAGATCGGCACACGAAGGGCAGAAACCAACATGAACGTGAACGACGGCCAGACACAGGTACTTGCCGGCCTGCTGTCACGCACCGAGCAACGCAACACCCAAGCCATTCCGGGGATCGGCGACCTGCCCGTGCTGGACCGGATCTTCGGCAACAAGGGCGATACGGCCAACAAGACCGAACTGGTGCTGCTGATCACGCCGCACATCGTGCGCAACACGCCGATACCGGGTTCGGACATCACCAACTTCGCCAGCGGTACGGAGGGCAGCATCTCGATGACGCCGACGATGTTGCGCACACAGGGTGCCCTGTCGGTCACCGGTTCGCCGGGCGGTGCACCTGGCCAACCGCCCCCGCAAATGCCGCCACCGCAGGCGCAACCCCCGGGCCCGCCACCACAGGGCAGTCCGGGCCGGCGGTGACCGGTGTCTGCGTCCATATCGCGAAATTCACGTCGAGGGCGCCATGCGCAAGGTTTCGGGTTTCACGCTCATCGAACTGATCGTCACGCTGACCATCCTCGCGGTGCTGTCGACGGTCGCCTTGCCGCTCACGCAGATTGCCACCACGCGCAGCCACGAGCAGGACCTGCGCCGCGCCCTGTGGCAGATTCGCGGCGGGATCGATGCCTACAAGAAGGCGTACGACGACGGGAAACTGCCGAAGACGCTGGATGCCACGGGCTACCCGCCCAAGTTGAGTGCGCTGACGGACGGCGTACGGGATGCCACGGATTCCACCGGACGCCAGATTTACTTTTTACGCCGTATTCCCCGGGATCCATTTTGTGACTGTCCCAGTCGCAGCAACGAGCAGACCTGGGGGCTGCGCAGTTACGCCAGCCCGCCAGACTCTCCACAAGAAGGGCGCGATGTGTTCGACGTTTACTCGATGTCCAAGGGCGTGGCAGTCGACGGTACCGCCTATGCAGACTGGTAGCCCTTTCCTGGCGAGATGGCGCAGGCGCGCTTTCACGCTGATCGAGTTGCTGGTGGTCCTGGCCATCATGGCGACCCTGCTGACGCTGGTCGTGCCGCGCTATTTCCAGCACACCGACCGCGCGGCGGAAACCGTGCTGAAGCACAACCTCGTCGCCATGCGCGACTCCATCGACAAGTTCCGCGCCGACAACAACCGCTATCCCGCGAACCTGGAAGAGCTCGTCACCAAGCGCTATTTGCGCGAGATCCCCATGGACCCGGTGGCAGGCACCAACAGCGGATGGGTCATTACCAGCCCGCCCGATGGCACCACGGGGGTCTACGACGTGAAAAGCTCGGCCAAGGACAAGGACCATGACGGCAAGCTCTTCACGGAATACTAGGGAGTTTCCGAACAACGCCTCCGGACGACGCGTGTCCATGCAGCGCGTCAACCGCGCCAGCAGGACGCAATGCGGCTTTACCTTCGTCTGGGTGCTGATGACGATCTTCGTACTGGGCATCTATCTGGCCCAGGTCGGCACCTTGTGGCGCACGGAGATCGCCCGGGACAACGAGGAGGTCCTGCTGCACCAGGGCGACGAAATCCGCGACGCGATCCGGCGCTACATGGAAGCAGGCGGCCCCCAGGGCGGATTTCAGTACCCCCGCAACCTCGCCGATCTGGTCAAGGATCCTCGCGTACCTTTCGAGCGACGCTTCCTGAGAAAAGCCTACAAGGACCCGATGACCGGCAAGGACTGGTCTTTCATCGGTGCGCCGGGCGGCGGCATCATGGGTGTCTACAGTTCGGCCAGCGGTACACCCTTCAAGACGGAGAACTTCCCGAAGGTCTATGGCTCCTTCACGGGACAGACGAGCTACGAGGGCTGGAAGTTCGCGCACTACCCCGGCAATGCGGGACTGCGTCGCTGAGATGAAGCCCACCCCCGAATGCGCTTGCGGCGCCGGGGCGGCTGCCAGAGGCGGCTGCTCTTGCGGTCCGTCCAAGCCTGCTCAGGCAGGCTTGTAGCCGCGGCCCTCAGCCCCTCGAGGGGGCGCACCCAACGGCCCGGCAAAGCCGGTTCCGTGGGTGCCCACGAAAGCTCATTGCTCGCCTGATGTCCGTGCGTCACGGGGCACGCGATGGCGTGGCCGAGGTCTTCTGCCCACTTCTATTGCAGCGTTTCCTTGAGCACCGCCGGAATCGGCAACTGCAGCACGGGAATGCCCTCCTCCGCCAGTGCCTCGGCTTGCTCGCGGGTCGCCTGGCCGCGAATGCCGCGGTCCGCGGCTTCGCCGTAGTGGATCCTGCGGGCCTCGTCGGCAAAGCGATCACCGACGTCTTCCGTCCTGGCCATCAATTCACGCGCTGCCTGCATCCAGCGCGCCGACGCATCTTCAGCCGGGGCAGGTACTTGCGAAGGCGCCGCCGCGCCCAGGTTCAGGCGAGGCGCACTCAGCAACTTCGTGATGTGGGTGTCACCGCAAACCGGGCACTCGACGAGTCCCCCGGCCAGTTGGGTTTCGAACGCTTCGTTCGACCCGAACCAGCCTTCAAAGCCGTGCCCCAGCGCGCATTGGAGGTTGAGAACCTTCATGCAGTCGATTATCAGGCCCCGCCTGCGCCGTCCAGGGGCTGCCAGTCGAGTGACCACGCGCCCGACTGCACGTTCTGCAGCCACAGCGTACAAGTCAGGGTCTTCGCATCCGTCACGGTGCCATCCCGGCACCAGCCCAGCAGTTCCTCGGGCGTGGCGGCGATGACATCCAGAAACTCGCCGTGGTCGAGCTGGCGTGCACCCAACTCGAGGCCGCGTGCAAAGTACACGTGAATGATCTCCGTAGAGTACGCCACCGCCAGGTGCATCGCGCCGGCATGTGCCCACTCGCGCGCGCGGTAGCCCGTTTCTTCGAGCAGCTCGCGCTGGCCGCACAGGAAAGGATCCTCGCCCGCGTCAAGCTTGCCCGCAGGAAACTCCGTCATCACGTGGCCAATGGGATAGCGGAACTGCCGTTCGAGCACCACGCGCCCGTCGTCGAGCAATGGCACCACGACCACGGCGCCAGGATGCACGACGTATTCGCGCGTCGCGCTGTGGCCATCGGGCAGGCGGACGGTGTCGCGCCGGGCGACCAGGAACTTGCCCTCGAACAGCAACTCGCTGTCCGTGGCCTCTTCTCTCAGATGTGAATCAGGCATGGCCGCCTTTGCGGTGTTTGAGCAGGTAGCACCAGGTGAAGCCGGGGAACGCGAGCACCAGGAACAGCGCCCCGGTCACCGCGTAGAACTCCCAACCCTGCGGGGCGATCTGTCCCACGCGGCGCTCGAAGAGCAGGCCGACACCGATCGCCACGAAGTACAGAACCACAACTTCAGCCAGGCGCGTGGCCAGCGACTTGCTACCAGACAAGGGCACCACCGCCAGCAAGCGCCCATTGACGAAAGGCAGGTTGGCAGCGACCAGCGCCACCAGCAGGACCACCCAGACCGACGCCGCCTGCGACACGCGGATCAGGTGGCCAGCGTGGCCACGATCGCCTTCGCGCAGAGCGTCATCAGGCCGCCCGGCAGGATGCCGAGGATCAGGATCAACGCGCCGTTGAACGACAGCACCGTACGCACATCGAAGGGTGCCGAGACCGTCGTCGCCGTCACCGGCGCATCGAAGTACATGACCTTGACCACGCGGAGGTAGTAGAACGAGCCGACCAGCGACATCATCACGGCGAACACTGCAAGGCCGATGTAGATCGGCTGGCCCGAGGCGATCAGCGCCTGCAGCACAGCGAACTTGGCTTGGAACCCGACCAGCGGCGGCAAGCCTGCCAGCGAGAACATCGCGATCGCCATCACGCCGGCATACAACGGGCTGCGCTGGTTGAGGCCTGCGAGGTCGACGATCTCTTCGCTCTCGAAGCCTTCACGCGCCAGCAGCAGGATGATGCCGAAGCTCGCCAGCGTCGTCAGCACGTAGCTGATCACGTAGAACATCGACGCGCTGTACGCATACTGGGCGTTGTAGGTGTTGTCGTTGACCACGCCTGCCACCAGGCCAAGAAGCAGGAAGCCCATCTGCGCGATCGTCGAGAAGGCCAGCATGCGCTTCAGGTTGCTTTGCGCAATAGCGGCCAGGTTGCCGACCAGCAGCGAAGCCACGGCCAGCACGGCCAGCATCTGCTGCCAGTCGATCGCGAGCGGCAGCAGGCCTTCGACCAGCAGGCGGATGATGATCGCGAAGGCGGCCAGTTCCGGCGCGGCGCCGATCAACAGCGTCACCGCCGTCGGTGCCCCTTGATACACGTCCGGCACCCACATGTGGAAGGGCGCGGCGCCGACCTTGAAGGCCAAGCCCGAGACGATGAACACCAGCCCGAACACCAGCACCTGGTGATCCACCTTGCGGCTCGCGATGGCCTTGTAGACCTCGTTGATGTCCAGCGAACCGGTGGCGCCGTACAGCATCGACATGCCGTACAGCAGGAAGCCGCTGGCCATCGCGCCCAGCACGAAGTACTTCATCGCGGCCTCGCTCGCCACTGCGTTGTCGCGGCGCAGCGCCACCAGCGCATAGCTCGAGAGCGTCAGCAACTCGAGGCCCAGGTAGATCATCAGGAAGTTGGCGCCCGACATCATCACGAAGATGCCCAGCAACGCGAACATGCTGATGGTGAACATCTCGCCGCCACGCAGCATGCCGCGATCGGCCGCATAGGGGCGACCATAGACCAGCGTGACCATCAGCGCGATGGTGGCGAAGCACTTGAGCCAGTTGCCCATCGGGTCGCTCACGACCAGGCCGCCAAAGGCGTAGGCCGTGGTGCCGCCGGAAGCATTGAGTCCGGTCAGCAAGGCCACGACGGCCAGCGTCAGCGACGTCAGGACATAGGTACGGGTGCGCCGCGGACTGGTGTCCGACAGGTCGACCAGGCAAATGATGCAGGCCATGACCAGCAACACCACCTCGGGGTAGACGGGAGCCAGCCAGCTGAGTTTGTCAATCATCTCGTTCTCTTCTTCAGCGGGTTCAGGGCAGCTTCGACACGGCGACGTGCTTCAGCAATCCGTCCACCGAAGCGTTCATCACATCGGTAAAGGGCTTGGGATGGATACCCATCCACAGCACGGCGATCGCCAGCAGCGACAGCATCAGGAACTCGCGGGCGTTGATGTCCGACAGTTCCTTGACGTGGTCGTTGCCCGGGTCGCCCAGGTAGACGCGCTTGTACATCCACAGCGTGTAGGCCGCGCCGAAGATCAGCGCCGTCGCCGCTGCGAAGCCCAGCCAGAAGTTGGCCTTGACCGCACCCAGGATCACCATCCATTCGCCCACGAACCCGGCGGTGGCCGGCAGGCCGCAGTTGGCCATCGCGAACAGCAGCGCGAATGCGGCGAACTTGGGCATGGTGTTGACCACGCCGCCGTAGTCCGCGATCTGGCGCGAATGCACGCGGTCGTACAGCACGCCGATGCAAAGGAACATCGCGGCCGACACGAAGCCGTGCGAGATCATCTGCACGATGCCGCCCGACACACCGAGTTCGCTGAAGATGAAGAAGCCGAGCGTCACGAAGCCCATGTGGGCCACCGACGAATAAGCCACCAGCTTCTTCATGTCCTGCTGCACCAGCGCCACCAAGCCCACGTAGATCACGGCGACGACCGACAGCGCGATGACGAACCAGGCCCATTCGTGCGAGGCATCGGGCGCGATCGGCATCGAGAAGCGCAGGAAGCCGTAGGCACCCAGCTTCAGCATGATGGCCGCCAGCACGGCGGAACCGCCGGTCGGCGCTTCGACGTGCACATCCGGCAACCACGTGTGGACCGGCCACATCGGCACCTTCACCGCAAACGCCGCGAAGAAGGCGAAGAACAACAAGGTCTGCGCCGTGCTGCCCAGCTTGAGGTCGTGCCAGGTGAGGATGTCGAAGCTGCCGCCGGACGTGTTGTAGAGGTACACCAGCGCAACCAGTGTCAACAGCGAGCCAAGCAGCGTGTAGAGGAAGAACTTGAACGCCGCGTAGATCTTGTTCGGCCCGCCCCAGATACCGATGATCAGGTACATCGGGATCAGCGTGGCCTCGAAGAACACGTAGAACAGGATGCCGTCGAGCGCGCAGAACACGCCGATCATGAAGCCCGACAGGATCAGGAACGCGGCCATGTACTGGTTGACGCGCTCGGTGATCACTTCCCAGGCGGAAATCACCACCACCACGGTGATGAAGGCGGTCAGCAGCACCAGCCACAGCGAGATGCCGTCAACGCCCACGTGGTAGTTGATGTGGAAGCGGTCGATCCAGGGCGCCCTCTCCACGAACTGCATCTTGGCAGTCGTGATGTCGAAGCGCGTGTACAGCGGAATCGTGACCAGGAAGCTCGCGATGGAGCCGACGAGTGCGACCCAGCGCACCATGCGCGCGTGCTCTTCGCGACCGAACGCCAGCAGCACGGTGCCGATGACGATCGGCATCCAGATGGCAAGGCTCAACAAACCCATTTTTCTTTTTCTCCAGCCTGCCGGTTAAGGCTTGACCCAGATGAAGTACGTCATCAGGACGAAGACGCCAAGCAGCATTGCGAATGCGTAGTGGTAGATGTAGCCGGTCTGCAACCAGCGCACCGCGGCGGAAATACGGCCGACGAGCTTCCAGGAGCCATTGACGATCGCGCCGTCGATGATGGCCTGGTCGCCACCCTTCCACAGACCCGTGCCCAGCGCGCGTGTGGCGCGTGCGATGACGTTCTCGTTGAACCAGTCCATGTAGTACTTGTTCTCGAGCAGGTTGTAGATCGGGCTGAACATGCGCTTGATCGCGGCCGGCAGCGCCGGGTTGATCATGTACATGTAGAAAGAGAGCGCGACGCCGGCAACAGCCAGCCAGAACGGCAGCGAGGTCAGGCCGTGAATCGCCATCGCGACCGGGCCGTGGAAGGCCTCTTCCATTTCCTTCATGGCATGGTGCTTCGTCGCGTCCACGAAGATCGCGTCCTTGAAGAACTCGCCATAGAGCATCGGCTCGATCGTCATGAAGCCGATCACGACCGAAGGAATCGCCAGCAGCACCAGCGGCAGCCAGACCACCCACGGGGACTCGTGCGGCTTGGCATCGTGGCCATGGTGATCGTCGTGGCCGTGATGGTCGTCGTGGTGCGCGTCCGGATTCTGGTCGTAGCGCTCCTTCCCGTGGAACACGAGGAAGTACATGCGGAACGAATAGAAGGCCGTCACGAAAACACCCGCCATCACCGCGAAGTAGGCGAAGCCCGAACCCCACAGGTGGCTCTCGTGCACCGCCTCGATGATGCTGTCCTTCGAGTAGAAGCCCGCGAAGAACGGTGTGCCGATCAGCGCCAGCGAACCCAGCAGCGAGGTGATCCACGTGATCGGCATGTACTTGCGCACGCCGCCCATCCAGCGGATGTCCTGGTTGTGGTGCATGCCGATGATGACCGAGCCCGCACCGAGGAACAGCAGCGCCTTGAAGAACGCGTGCGTCATCAGGTGGAACACCGCGACCGAGTAGGCCGAGGCGCCCAGCGCCACCGTCATGTAGCCGAGCTGCGAGAGCGTCGAATACGCGACCACACGCTTGATGTCGTTCTGGATGATGCCCAGGAAGCCCATGAACAGCGCCGTGATCGCACCGATCACGAGCACGAAGCTCAGTGCCGTGTCGCTCAGTTCGAACAGCGGCGACATGCGCGCCACCATGAAGATGCCAGCCGTCACCATCGTGGCGGCGTGGATCAGCGCGGAGATGGGTGTCGGGCCTTCCATCGAGTCGGGCAGCCACACGTGCAACGGGAACTGCGCGCTCTTGCCCATCGCACCGATGAACAGGCAAATGCAGATCACGGTGATGAGCATCCACTCGGTGCCCGGGAAAGTCAGCTTGGCCAGGCTGTCGGCCTTGGCGAAGGCTTCTGCGTAGCTCAGCGTGCCGGCATAGGCCACGATGAGGCCGATGCCGAGGATGAAGCCGAAGTCACCGACGCGGTTGACAAGGAAGGCCTTCATGTTCGCGAAGATCGCGGTCGGGCGGTTGTACCAGAAGCCGATCAGCAGGTACGACACCAGGCCCACCGCTTCCCAACCGAAGAACAGCTGCAGCATGTTGTTGCTCATCACGAGCATCAACATCGAGAAGGTGAACAGCGAGATGTATGCGAAGAAGCGGTTGTAGCCGTCGTCTTCCTGCATGTAGCCGATGGTGTAGATGTGCACCATCAGCGACACGAAGGTCACGACACACATCATCATGGCGGTGAGGCCATCGACCAGGAAACCGACCTCCATCTTCAGACCGCCGACAACCATCCATTCATAGAGGGTCTCGTTGAAGCGGGCGCCGTCGGACACCACGCTCTTGAGCGTCATGGCCGAGATGATGAAAGCCACCAGCACGCCGAGGATGGTCAGCGAATGGGTGACCGTGCGACCGAGGCGGTCGCCGGCGAACTTGGTCCCGAACACGCCGGAGACGATGGCGCCAACCAGTGGCGCCAGTGGGACGACCAGCAATGTGGATGCGGAAAGCGTTGCGCTCATGGTGATCTCTTGTTATCCCTTGAGTGCGTTCAATTCGTCGACGTTGATGTTCGACTTGTTGCGGAACAGCAGCACCAGCAGCGCCAGCCCGATGGCCGACTCGGCCGCGGCCACCGTCAGGATGAAGAACACGAACACCTGGCCGTGCATGTCGCCCAGGTAGTGCGAGAACGCGACGAAGTTCATGTTGACCGCGAGCAGCATCAGTTCGATGCACATCAGCAGCACGATCAGGTTCTTGCGGTTCAGGAAGATGCCGACGACCGCCATCGCGAACAGCATGGCGCCGAGCGACAGGTAATGAGGGAGCGACAAGGTCATGCTTTTTTCTCCGCTGCGGCCGCCGGGGCCTCTTCGGTCGGGGCTGCCGGTGCTTGGGCCGGCTGCGTGGCCGCCACCTTGACCAGCGCCATGCGATCACGCGCCTTGACCTTGACCTGGTCATCGACGTGGACGAACTTGGTGTCCTTGCGCGCCCGCAGCGTCAACGCGATGGCCGCGATCATCGCCACCACGAGGATGACGGCCGCGATCTGCACGGGGTAGAGGTATTCGGTGTAGAGCAGGACGCCCAACGCCTTGGTGTTGGACACTTGGCTGGCAACCGCCTGCGCCACCGCCGGCACTTGGCGGAAGCCGCCCATCAGCACATAGGCCATCTCGAGCGCGATCACCACGCCGACCAGCGCGGCCAGCGGGAAGTGCTTCCAGAAGCCCTGTCGCAGGCTGTCGATGTTGAGGTCGAGCATCATCACGACGAACAGGAACAGCACCATCACGGCACCGAGGTAGACGAGCACCAGCACGATGGCCAGGAACTCGGCTTGCAGCAGCAGCCACACGGCCGATGCCTGCGAGAACGCGAGCATCAGGTACAGCACCGCATGCACGGGATTGCGCGCGGTGATCACCCGGAAGGCTGCAAACAGCAGCACGACCGAGAACAGATAGAAGAAGCCAGTCTTGACGTCCATGGAATTTTTCTTTGGGGCGTCTGCCGATTAACGGTATTTCGCGTCCGCGGCCTTGGCGGCAGCGATTTCGTTTTCGTAGCGGTCACCCACGGCCAGCAGCATTTCCTTCGTGAAATACAGGTCGCCGCGCTTTTCGCCGTGGTATTCGAGGATGTGCGTCTCGACGATCGAATCGACCGGGCAGCTTTCTTCGCAGAAGCCGCAGAAGATGCACTTGGTCAGGTCGATGTCGTAGCGCGAGGTGCGGCGCGAACCGTCGTCACGGACTTCCGATTCGATGGTGATCGCCACCGCCGGGCACACGGCTTCGCAGAGCTTGCAGGCGATGCAGCGCTCTTCGCCGTTTTCATAGCGGCGCAGCGCATGCAGGCCGCGGAAGCGCGGGGATAGCGGTGTCTTTTCCTCGGGGAACTGGACCGTGATCTTGCGCTTGAATGCGTATTTTCCGGTGAGCATCATGCCCTTGAACAACTCCGCGAGCATGAAGCTCTTGAAGAAGTCCTTGACCGAAAAGGAGGAGGCAGCAACGGCTGTCATTTTTTTCTCTCCGCTTATTTCCAGATGTTCCAGGGCGTCTGCATCCAGCCCCCGACCACCAGCAGCCACACCAGCGTGACCGGAATGAAAATCTTCCAGCCCAGGCGCATGATCTGGTCATAGCGGAAGCGCGGGAAGGTGCCGCGAATCCAGATGAACAGCGAGACCACGAAGAAAGTCTTCGCGCCCAGCCATATCCAGCCCGGAATCCAGTCGAGGAAGCCGACCGGCGACAGCCATCCGCCCAGGAACATCAGCGCGGCCAGGATCGCCACCAGCCACATGCTGGCGTACTCGGCCAGGAAGAAGATCGCGAAGCCCATGCCCGAGTACTCGACCATGTGGCCGGCCACGATTTCGGCTTCGCCTTCCACCACGTCGAACGGGTGGCGGTTGGTCTCGGCCACACCCGAGATCACGTAGACCACGAAGATCGGCAGCAACGGCAGCCAGTTCCACGATAGAAAGCCCAAGCCCATGTTCGCGAAGGTGCCCTTGCCCTGCACTGCGACGACGTCGCCGAGGTTCAGGCTGCCCGAGACCATGATGACCACGACCAGGCAGAAGCCCATCGCGATTTCATAGCTCACCATCTGCGCCGAGGCACGCAGCGCGCCGAGGAAGGCGTACTTCGAGTTCGAAGCCCAGCCCGCGATGATCACGCCGTACACCTCGATGGAGGTGATCGCCATGATCAGCAGCAAGCCGGCGTTGACATTGGCCAGGACAGCTTCAGGGCCGAACGGGATCGCCACCCACGCGGCGAGCGCCGGCATGATGGCCATGATCGGACCCAGGCGAAACAGGCCCTGGCTCGCGGCCGAAGGGTTGATCAGTTCCTTGGTCAGCAACTTGAGCGCGTCGGCGATGGGCTGCAGCAAGCCAAAGGGACCCACGCGGTTGGGCCCCAGGCGCACCTGGATGAAGCCCAGGAACTTGCGCTCCCAGAGCGTCAGGTACGCCACCGCGCCCAGCAGCGGCAGCAGCACGGCCACGATCTTGATGAGCGACCAGATCACCGGCCAGCCACCACCAACCCACCAGCCCGCGGAACTCAGTCCGCGGCCAAAACCATAGATGGCGTCGATCATGCGGGGACTCCGTCGAGCGTCGGAACAGTGCCGCGCACGGCTTGGCCGCGGGCATCTGCTGTCAGCTGAAGCGAAGTCGCGCGTCGCACCAGGCCGTCGAGTTGATAGATCGCAGCGACTGCCGGCACCACGGTGGCGCCTTGCGCTACGACAGGGAAGTTGCCCACCGCAGGCGCCGCGTTGCTAAGGCGATCGGCCGGGACATGCGTCGCCGCACCTTGCGCGCCTTGAACCGATGCCAGCACCTCTTGCGAGGACTCGAAGTCGAAGCCTTGCAGGCCCAGCATGTTGCCCAGCACACGCAGCACCTTCCAGCCCGGACGTGCGCCGCCTTGCGGCTTGACCACCGCGTGGAAGCTCTGCACGCGGCCTTCCGCATTGACGAAAGTACCCGGCGTTTCAGTGAACGGCGCGATCGGCAGCAGCACGTCGCTGAACGCGAGGTTGGCCTTGAACGGACTCAGCGTCACGACCATCTGGGCATGCTCGAGGCCGGCCGGTGCATCGGAACCGATGGCCGAGTCGAACTCGGGTTCGTTGTTCAGCAGGATCACCGCCTTCAGCCCGCCCGTCAGCATCTGCGCCGCGTTCAGGCCGCCGTTCTTCGGCGTGGCGCCAACCCATTGCGCGCCAACCGTGTTGGCCGCTTCGGTGAGGTAGCCGACGCTGGCGCCGGTCTGCTCACCGATCCATTGCGCCACGGCCAGGAGTTGCGAGGCCTGCGGATGGTGGGCTGCAGCGTTGCCGAGCAGGATCGCCTTGCGCTCGCCACCGAGCAGCGACTTGCCCAGCGCCTTGGCGGCATCGTTCGCATCACCTGCGGCCGGCGCAGAAACGCCCTTCTCCGCACCGATGGCCGAAGCCAGATCGTTCAGCGCCGAGATCCACTCGCCCGAAGAGGCCGTCTGTGCACTCGCGAGCGACATCGCCCATGCATCATGCGAAGCGAGTTCGGTGGACGAGTTGAGTGAATGCACCTTCGCACCTTTGCGCGCCGCCTGGCGGATGCGCTGTGCGAACAACGGATGGTCCTTGCGCAGGTTTGAGCCGACGACCAGCACCCGTTGCAGTTGCGACAGCGATGCGATCGAAGTGCCGAGCCAGCGGATGCCGCTGGCAGCCGTGAAGTCGGCATTGCGCAGCCGGTAGTCGATGTTGTCGCTGCCGAGGCCGCGCACGAGGCCGTTCGCCAGGGCCAGTTCTTCCACCGTGCTGTGCGGGCTCACCAGTGCGCCGATGGCGGAGGCGCCATGGTCGGTCTTGATCTGGCGCAGGCCGTTCGCGACGTATTCCAGCGCGGTCTGCCAATCAACCGCCTGCCACTTGCCGCCCTGCTTGAGCATGGGCTGCGTCAGGCGCTCGTCGCTGTTGAGCGCTTCATACGAGAAGCGATCGCGGTCGGCGATCCAGCATTCGTTGACGTCCTCGTTCTCGAGCGGAACGACGCGCATCACCTTGTTGTTCTTGACCTGCACGATCAGGTTGGCGCCCGAGGAATCGTGCGGCGCCACCGACTTGCGGCGCGACAGTTCCCAGGTGCGGGCGCTGTAGCGGAAGGGCTTGCTCGTGAGCGCGCCGACCGGGCAGATGTCGATCATGTTGCCGGAGAGCTCGGAATCCACCGTCTCGCCGAGCACGGTCGTGATTTCGGAATGCTCGCCGCGATGAATCATGCCGAGCTCCATCACGCCGGCCACTTCCTGGCCGAAGCGGACGCAGCGCGTGCAATGGATGCAACGGCTCATCTCTTCCATGCTGATCAGCGGACCGACGTCCTTGTGGAACACGACGCGCTTCTCTTCTTCATAGCGCGAGGACGAACCACCGTAGCCCACGGCCAGATCCTGCAACTGGCATTCACCGCCCTGGTCGCAGATCGGGCAGTCCAGCGGGTGATTGATGAGCAGGAACTCCATCACCGATTGCTGGGCCTTGATGGCCTTGTCGCTCTTGGTGCGGACGATCATGCCCTGCGTCACCGGCGTGGCGCAGGCCGGCATCGGCTTGGGCGCCTTCTCGATGTCGACGAGGCACATGCGGCAGTTGGCCGCGATGCTGAGTTTCTTGTGATAGCAGAAGTGGGGGATGTAGGTTCCCGCCTTGTCGGCCGCATGCATGACCATGCTGCCTTCGGTGATCTCCACCTTCTTGCCGTCGATTTCCAGTTCAACCATATGTGTTTCCCGTCCCTCAGGCCTTGGCGGCCGCTGCGGGGACGTAGCCCGGAATGAGCGCCTCGAACTCGTGGCGGAAGTGCTTGATCATGGCGCGCACCGGCATCGCGGCGGCGTCGCCGAGTGCGCAGATCGTGCGGCCCTGGATGTTGTCGGCCACCGAGTTCAACAGGTCCATGTCGGTTGCCTTGCCCTGCCCGTTGTGGATGCGCTCGACCACGCGGTACAGCCAGCCCGTGCCTTCGCGGCACGGCGTGCACTGGCCGCAGGATTCGTGCATGTAGAAGTACGAAAGCCGCTTGAGCGACTCGACCATCGAGCGGCTGTCGTCCATGACGATCACCGCGCCCGAGCCCAGCATCGAACCGGCCTTGGCGATGGAGTCGTAGTCCAACGTGCATTCCATCATGATGGACGCCGGCAGCACCGGCGAGGACGATCCACCCGGGATCACCGCCTTCAGCTGGCGCCCCTTGCGAACACCGCCGCAGAGTTCAAGCAGCTTGCTGAACGGCGTGCCCATCGGCACTTCGTAGTTGCCGGGCAACTCGACATCACCGCTGACCGAATAGATCTTGGTGCCGCCGTTGTTCGGCTTGCCGCATTCGAGGTACGCCGGACCACCGTTGTTGATGATCCACGGCACCGCCGCGAAGGTCTCGGTGTTGTTGATCGTCGTCGGCTTGCCGTAGAGGCCGAAGCTGGCCGGGAACGGCGGCTTGAAGCGCGGCTGGCCTTTCTTGCCTTCGAGCGATTCGAGCAGCGCGGTTTCCTCGCCGCAGATGTAGGCGCCGAAGCCGTGGGCCGCGTGCAACTGGAAGTTGTAGTTGCTGCCCATGATCTTGTCGCCGAGGTAGCCAGCGGCACGCGCTTCTTCCAGCGCTTCTTCAAACCGGTCGTAGGTCTGGAAGATCTCGCCGTGGATGTAGTTGTAGCCAACGCTGATGCCCATCGCGTACGCGGCGATGGCCATGCCTTCGATCACGATGTGCGGGTTGAACTGGAGGATGTCGCGGTCCTTGCAGGTACCCGGCTCGCCTTCGTCGGAGTTGCAAACCAGGTACTTCTGGCCCGGGAACTGGCGGGGCATGAAGCTCCACTTCAGGCCGGTCGGGAAGCCAGCGCCGCCACGGCCGCGCAGGCCCGAGCTCTTGACCTCGGCGATCACCTGGTCCGGCGTCATGCCTTCGCTCAGGATCTTGCGCAGCGCGGTGTAGCCGCCACGCGCTTCGTAGTCGGCCAGGCGCCAGTTGGTGCCATCGAGGCCCGCATAGATCTGCGGTTCGATGTGGCGGTTGTGGAAGCAGGTCTGGACGCCCGTCGCCTGGAACTGGGCGAGGACTTGATCGGCGTTCATCACGAGGCACTCCCTTCGGCCGTGCGCAGGCCGTCGATGAGCTGGTCGAGCTTGTCGTTGCTCATGAAGCTGCACATGGTCACGTCGTTGACGAGCATCACCGGCGAATCGGCGCAGGCGCCCAGGCATTCGCTCTGTTGCAGCGTGAACAGGCCATCCGCCGTGGTGTCGCCCATCTTGATGCCGAGCTTCTTTTCCAGGTGCGCCAGCGCGACCACGCCGTCACGCAATTGGCACGGCAGGTTGGTGCACACGTTGAGCTTGAACTTGCCCAACGGATGCTGGTTGTACATGTTGTAGAAGGTCGTCACTTCATGGACGGCGATCTGCGGCATGCCGAGGTAGTCGGCAATGACCTTCTCGCTTTCGATGCTGACCCAGCCGTGCGCCTTCTGCACGATTTGCAGGCAGGCCATCACGGCCGATTGCGCCTGCTCGGCCGGGTACTTGGCGACTTCACGCGCAAAGCGCGCGAGCATCGCATCGTCGATCACCTGCGCGCTCGCGGGTGTGTGGTGGGGGTTGCTCATCGATCGATCTCTCCGAACACGATGTCCAGCGTTCCGATCACCGCCACGGTGTCGGCGATCATGTGGCCGCGCGCCATTTCGTCGAGCGCGGCAAGGTGCGCGAATCCGGGCGCGCGAATCTTCAGGCGATAGGGCTTGTTCGCGCCATCGCTGACCAGGTAGATGCCAAACTCGCCCTTCGGGTGCTCGACGGCCGCATAGGCCTCGCCTTCCGGCACGTGGAAGCCTTCGGTGAAGAGCTTGAAGTGGTGGATCAGCTCTTCCATGTTGGACTTCATGGATTCGCGCGCGGGGGCCGCCACCTTGTGGTTGTCGGTGATCACCGGACCCGGGTTCACGCGCAGCCAGTCGACGCACTGCTTGATGATGCGGTTCGACTGGGCCATCTCTTCCATGCGCACCAGGTAGCGGTCGTAGCAGTCGCCGGTCTTGCCCACTGGGATGTCGAAATCCATGCGGTCATAGACGTCGTAGGGCTGCGTCTTGCGCAGGTCCCAGGCGATGCCGGAGCCGCGCAGCATCGGGCCGGTCAGGCCCAGGCTCAACGCACGCTCTTGCGTCATCACGCCGATGTTGACGGTGCGCTGCTTCCAGATGCGGTTGTCGCTCAAGAGCGTGTGGTACTCCTCCATGTGCTTCACGAAGCGCTTCGTGAAGTCATCGATGAAGTCCAGCATCGAACCCTGGCGGTTCTCGTTCATGCGAGCGAGCGCCTTGGCATTCTTGATCTTGCTGACCGTGTACTGCGGCATGGTGTCCGGCAGGTCGCGGTACACACCGCCCGGACGGAAGTAGGCCGCATGCATGCGCGCACCCGACACGGCCTCGTACATGTCGAACAGGTCTTCGCGTTCGCGGAACGCGTAGATCAGCACGGTCGAGCTGCCGCAGTCGTTGGCATGCGAGCCGAGCCACATCAGGTGGTTCAGCAGGCGCGTGATTTCCGAGAACATCACGCGGATGTACTGCGCGCGGATCGGCACTTCAAGGCCAAGCAGCTTCTCGATCGCCAGGCAATAGGCGTGCTCGTTGCACATCATCGACACGTAGTCGAGACGGTCCATGTACGGCAGCGACTGGATGAAGGTCTTGCCTTCGGCGAGCTTTTCAGTGGCGCGATGCAGCAGGCCGATGTGCGGGTCGGCGCGTTGCACGACCTCGCCGTCCAGCTCGAGCACGAGACGGAGCACGCCGTGCGCGGCCGGATGCTGCGGGCCGAAATTCAGGGTGTAGTTCTTGATGTCGGCCATGATTACTGCAGGCCTCCATAGTTCTCTTCGCGGATGATGCGCGGCGTGACTTCACGCGGCTCGATCGTCACGGGCTGGTAGACCACGCGCTTGAGCTCTTCGTCGTAACGCATCTCGACGTGACCCGACAGCGGGAAGTCCTTGCGGAACGGATGGCCGATGAAGCCGTAGTCGGTCAGGATGCGGCGCAGGTCGACGTGGCCATCGAACACGATGCCATAGAGGTCGAAAGCCTCGCGCTCGAACCAGTTGGCCGAGTTCCAGATGTGCATGACCGAGGGAATGACCGGGAAGTCGTCGTCCGGGCAGAACACCTTGACGCGCACGCGCTGGTTCAACGACACAGACAACAAGTGGGAGACGGCGCAGTAGCGCGGGCCATCCCACTCAGTATCGCGCCAGGCCGAAT
The DNA here is from genome assembly GCF_037889975.1 of Variovorax rhizosphaerae. Taxonomy (NCBI): domain Bacteria; kingdom Pseudomonadati; phylum Pseudomonadota; class Betaproteobacteria; order Burkholderiales; family Comamonadaceae; genus Variovorax; species Variovorax rhizosphaerae. The sequence continues at coordinate 71,215 of NZ_JBBKZT010000025.1, forward strand.
AGTCCATGCCGCAGATGTCGATGAGCTGCTCGAACTTGCAGCCCGGCGCATCGCGCAAGGTCTCCATGACTTCGAGGTAGGCGTCGGCCTTGACGGTGACGGTCACCTCGCCCAGCGCCACCTTGATGCTGGCGAGCTTGTCGCCGAGCGCGGCGGAAATCGTGTCCCTGAGAACTTCGGGAGCAATCGCAAAAGTGGTCATGAATGCTCAGGCCCGCGCGATGGTGTTGGTTCGGCGAACCTTCTGCTGAAGCTGGATGATCCCGTAGATCAGCGCTTCGGCGGTCGGCGGGCAGCCCGGCACATAGACGTCGACCGGCACGATGCGGTCGCAGCCGCGCACGACCGAATAGCTGTAGTGGTAGTAGCCACCGCCGTTCGCACAGGAACCCATGGACAGCACCCAGCGCGGCTCCGCCATCTGGTCGTAGACCTTGCGGAGCGCCGGTGCCATCTTGTTGCACAGCGTGCCGGCCACGATCATCAGATCGGACTGGCGCGGGCTGGCACGGAACACCTCGGCGCCGAAGCGGCCGATGTCGTAGCGCGCAGCAGCCGCATGCATCATCTCGACCGCGCAGCAGGCCAGACCGAAGGTCATGGGCCACAGCGAGCCTGTCTTGGCCCAGTTCACCACGGAGTCGTACGACGTGGTGACAAAGCCTTCCTTGAAAACGCCTTCAATGGCCATTGTTATTCCCAGTCAAGCGCGCCTTTTTTCCACTCGTAGACGAAGCCCACGACGAGGATGGCGAGAAAGATGACGACGGCCCAGAAACCTGCTGCACCCACTTCCTTCAGCGCGACGGCCCAGGGAAACAGGAAAGCGATTTCAAGATCGAAAAGGATAAAGAGGATGGCCACCAGGTAGTAGCGGACATCGAACTTCATGCGGGCATTCTCGAAAGCTTCGAAGCCGCACTCGTAAGGGGAGTTCTTTGCTGCGTCGGGACGATTCGGCCCGAGGATGTAGCCGAGGATCTGGGGCGCAATGCCTACCCCGATACCGACCAGGATGAACAACAGGACTGGGAGGTATGTTTCGAGGTTCATCGGGAAGGTTCTATCACCGCTTGCCACGAACAGGAAGAGATTCCTGCTCGTGAGATTTGGTGCGGTCGGCGAGACTCGAACTCGCACAGCTTTCGCCACTACCCCCTCAAGATAGCGTGTCTACCAATTTCACCACGACCGCGGTTTTTCTTGTCTATCTGGATGGCATGAGGACCATGAAGGATTTGGCTTTCCAGACAGAGTCAGAGTTTACCCTGAAATGAAACGTTTTCTTGCAGCGAGTGCATCGAACGATGTATTTACTTCGATGGAATCTGCGCGGCGCCGCCTGCGGGTACGGCTGGCTCCGCTGCTGGCGCGGCAGTGCCTGCTGCCGGTGCTGGCGTCGCCGGGATTTGTGCGGCCGAACCCGATGCCGGAGCGGCAGGTGCGGGCGCCGGTGCGGTGGTCGCGGCGCGCTCGATCAGGCTGCCGCCACCGCTGCTCGGACGTGCGTGACTGAGGTAGGCCAAGCCCAGCGTGCAGGCAAAGAAGACTGCGGCCAACACCGCCGTGGTGCGCGACAGGAAATTGGCGCTACCGCTTGCACCAAAGAGGCTCCCGGCACTGCCGCTGCCGAACGCCGCACCCATGTCGGCACCCTTGCCGTGCTGGATCAGGATCAGGCCGATCATCGCCAGCGCCGAGAGCATCTGCACGCCGGTCAGTATGTTGAGAAACACGTTCATTCGTTCTTACTCCAAGTTCGATTCATATCGCGGTGCACTGAAGATCAGCGCGCCGCCGCAATGATTTGCAAAAAGTCAGGGGCCTTGAGCGACGCGCCGCCGATCAGGCCACCGTTGATGTCGGGCTGCAAGAGCAACTCGGCCGCATTGGCTGCGTTCATGCTGCCGCCGTAGAGGATTCGGATACCGGCCGCATGTTCGCTTGCGGCATGATGCAGTTGCGCACGCAGCAAGGCGTGCACCGATTGCGCCTGCGCAGGCGTGGCCGTCTTGCCGGTGCCAATGGCCCACACGGGCTCGTAGGCCACCACGATTTCGCTGATGCAATGGCCATTGAGATGGATCACCGCGGCAAGCTGGCGCTTGACCACTTCTTCCGTCTGGCCCGCTTCGCGCTCCGCCAGGGTTTCGCCGACGCAGACGATCGGCGTGATGCCGTTGGCCAGAGCAGCCGCCGTCTTCGCAGCCACCGTCGCATCCGTTTCACCGTGGTACTGGCGGCGCTCCGAATGGCCGACGATCGCATAGCGCACGCCGAAGTCCTTCAGCATCACGCTGGATTGCTCGCCGGTATACGCGCCTTGCGCATGGGCCGACACGTCCTGCGCACCCAGCGCCAGCGGCGAGCCGGCCACCAGCGACTGCACCTGCGCCAGATACGGCGCCGGCACGCACAGTGCGACGTCGCAGGCTGGCTCGCCCACGCCCTGCTTCAGCGCATCGACCAACGCCGAGTTGGCAGCGAGGCCGCCGTTCATCTTCCAGTTGCCCGCGATCAGCTTGTTCTTGTGAGTTGTCATTTTTCTCGTCCTACCAGGTCAGCACGATCTTGCCGATGTGCTGGTTCGACTCCATCAGTTCGTGCGCCTTCACCGCACCGCCCTGCTCTCCCGCCGCAAACCTGCTGTGGATCACGGGCTTGATCGCGCCGCGTTCCAGCAAGGGCCAGACCTGTTCGCGCAAGGCCTTCGCAATCGCGCCCTTGAATGCAACGGGGCGCGGACGCAGCGTCGAGCCGGTGACCGTCAGGCGCTTGCGCAACACCAGGCCGGCATTGATCTCGCTCTTGATGCCGCCCTGCACCGCGATGATCACGAGCCGGCCGTCTTCGGCCAGGCATTCGATCTCGCGTGCCACGTAGCTGCCGGCGACCATGTCGAGCACCACGTCGACGCCCTTGCCGCCGGTGAGCTTCTTCGCTTCCTCGACGAAATCGGCGGTCTTGTAGTTGATCGCATGGTCGGCGCCGAGCTTCAGGCAAGCTTCGCACTTGTCGTCGCTGCCGGCCGTCACGATCACGGTGGCGCCGAGCGCCTTCGCCATCTGGATGGCGGTCACGCCGATGCCGCTGGAGCCGCCCTGGATCAGCAGCGTTTCACCGGCCTGCAAGCGACCGCGTTCGAACACGTTGCTCCAGACGGTGAAGAAGGTCTCCGGCAGCGTGGCCGCCTCGACGTCGCTCCAGCCCTTGGGCACCGGCAGGCATTGCGCAACGGGCGCCACGCACAGCTCGGCATATCCACCGCCCGCGACGAGCGCGCAGACGTGGTCGCCGACCTTCAGGCCGGCGGCTGCCATCGCCTCGGCATCGCCGGAAACGATCTCGCCTGCCAGTTCCAGACCGGGCAGATCGGACGCGCCGGGCGGCACGGGATAGTGACCCATGCGCTGCAGCACGTCGGGCCGGTTCACGCCGCTGGCCGCGACACGAACCAGCAACTCACCCGCACCCGCCACGGGCGCCGGACGCTCGCTGACGCGCAGCACCTCAGGGGCGCCGAACGAAGTGATTTCAATGGCTTTCATGGTCTCTTCGGACTGCATTCCGTCGCGGGGACGAAACGCTGTGGAACAAAGGACAAGGGCCGCCTTGCGACGGCCCCTGCCTGCCGGCCTCAGGGCTGACGATCGCCGCTGTTGTCGCTCTCGACGCGCGAGGCGTAAACGCTTTGCTGCGGCTCGGCCAGGGCCGGCGCGGCTTCGCGCGGTTGCTGTTGCTGCGGCTCGTTGCGTTGCTCACGCGGTGCATCGTTGCGCTGTTCGCGCGGCGCTTCATTGCGCTCGCCTTCGAAACGCGGTGCACGCGGCTCGCGGTCGCCACGCGGCGGACGATCGCCACGCTCACGACGCTCGCCACCACGGTCGCCGCGATCACCACGGTCTTCACGCGGCGCACGTTCCTGGAATTCCATGCCGGCCGGACGCTCGGTCAGCGCCTTCATCGACAGCTTGACGCGACCCTTCTCGTCGGTCTCCAGGACCTTGACTTTCACGATCTGGCCTTCGCTCAGGTAGTCCGTGACCTTCTCGACGCGCTCGTGCGCGATCTGGCTGATGTGCAGCAGGCCGTCCTTGCCGGGCAGCAGGTTGATCAGCGCGCCGAAGTCCAGGATCTTGGTGACCGGACCTTCGTAGACCTTGCCGATTTCGACTTCAGCCGTGATCTGCTCGATGCGCTTCTTCGCGGCTTCCGCCTTTTCAGGATCGGTCGACGCGATGGTGATGGTGCCGTCTTCGTCGATGTTGATCTGCGTGCCGGTTTCTTCCGTCAGTGCGCGGATGACCGAGCCGCCCTTGCCGATCACGTCGCGGATCTTCTCGGGGTTGATCTTCATCGTGAACAGGCGCGGTGCGAAGTTCGACACTTCGGCCTTGGCCTCGCCCATGGCTTCCTGCATCTTGCCGAGGATGTGCATGCGCGCTTCCTTGGCTTGCGCCAGGGCGACCTGCATGATTTCCTTGGTGATGCCCTGGATCTTGATGTCCATCTGCAGCGCGGTGATGCCGTTGGTGGTACCCGCGACCTTGAAGTCCATGTCGCCGAGGTGGTCCTCGTCACCCAGGATGTCGGTCAGCACCGCGAAGCGGTTGCCTTCCTTGATCAGGCCCATGGCGATGCCGGCGACGTGCGCCTTCATCGGCACGCCGGCGTCCATCATCGACAGGCAACCGCCGCAGACCGAAGCCATCGACGAGGAGCCGTTCGACTCGGTGATTTCCGAGACGACGCGGATGGTGTACGGGAACTCTTCCTTGGTCGGCAGGCAGGCGACGAGCGCGCGCTTGGCCAGGCGGCCGTGACCCACTTCGCGACGCTTGGTCGAGCCCATGCGGCCCACTTCGCCGGTGGCAAAGGGAGGCATGTTGTAGTGGAACAGGAAGCGGTCTTCGTACTCGCCGGCGAGTGCGTCGATGCGCTGTGCATCGCGCTCGGTGCCGAGCGTGGTCACGACCAGCGCCTGCGTTTCACCGCGGGTGAACAGGGCCGAACCGTGGGTACGCGGCAGCACGGAATTGCGGATCTCGATCGGGCGCACGGTGCGCGTGTCGCGACCGTCGATGCGGGGTTCGCCTTCGAGGATCTGGCTGCGGACGATCTTGGCTTCGATACCGAACAGCAGGTCGTTGACCTTGCCGGCGTCGAAGGGTTCGCCGCTTTCCTTGAGCGAGGCCATCACGGAAGCATTGGCTTCGCGCAGGGCTTGGGTGCGGGCTTGCTTGCTGCGGATCTGGTAGACGGCGCGCAGCTTTTCTTCGGCCAGGCCCTTGACCTTCGAGACGAAGTTTTCGTCTTCGGCCGGCGCTTGCCAATCCCACACCGGCTTGCCGGCGTCGCGCACGAGTTCGTGGATCGCGTTGATGGCGATGTTGGCTTGTTCATGGCCGAACACCACGCCGCCGAGCATGATTTCTTCGCTCAGTTGCAGGGCTTCGGATTCGACCATCAGCACGGCGGCTTCGGTGCCGGCGACGACCAGGTCCATCTGCGAATCCTTGCGGGCGGTCTGGCCCGGATTCAGCACGTACTGGCCGTTGATGTAGCCCACGCGGGCGGCGCCGATCGGGCCGCTGAACGGGATGCCGGAGATCGACAGCGCGGCGCTCACACCGACCATGGCGGCGATGTCGGCATCGACTTCAGGGTTCAAGGACAGCGTGTGGATGACCACGTGCACTTCGTTCAGGAAGCCTTCGGGGAACAGCGGGCGGATCGGGCGGTCGATCAGGCGGCTGGTCAGCGTTTCATGTTCGCTGGGCTTGGCTTCGCGCTTGAAGAAGCTGCCGGGGATCTTGCCGGCGGCGTAGGTCTTCTCGATGTAGTCGACGGTCAGCGGGAAGAAGTCCTGGCCCGGCTTGGCGGACTTGGAAGCAACGACCGTGGCCAGCACGACGGTACCGTCGATGTCGACCTTGACGGCGCCAGACGCCTGGCGCGCGATTTCGCCCGTTTCCAGGACGACGGTCTTGTCGCCCCACTGGAAGGACTTGGTGACTTTGTTGAAGAGGCTCATGTTTGCTCCTGTTTTGATAGCAGGGTCACACGACCCTGCGGGCTTTTGGAGCGCTCGTCAGAACACGATGCCATTCCAGCGAAGCTCGACCGAACTTCCCTGGAATGACACAGCTTCGCTCTGTTGGGCACTCCGAAAATGGAACCGCGAAGTAAAAAACGCCTGAGCTAGCGGACTAACTCAGGCGTTCTTGCATGCGGTTGGCTTACTTGCGCAGACCCAGCTTGGCGATCAGCGCGGTGTAACGGTCAGCGTCCTTGGACTTGAGGTAGTCGAGGAGCTTGCGGCGACGGCTCACCATGCGCAGCAGGCCGCGGCGACCGTGGTGGTCCTTGGCGTGCGTCTTGAAGTGAGGGGTGAGCTCGTTGATGCGGGCGGTCAGCAGTGCGACTTGGACTTCGGGGCTGCCAGTGTCATTGGCGGCGCGGGCGTTGTCTTTGACGACTTCGGCCTTGATGGAGGCTGCGATCATTTGAAATTTCCTTGTTCCGGGTGGAATTTGACTTGCGGTGCGCGCTGGAACTGCACGCACCGTGCGCCTTGCGGCATGCAAAGCCTGTCGATTATAGCCCGAGCGCCCTGGATGGTCTTTCCGGCCGCTTGCTGCCGGATTCACCCCGTGATGCCAAGGCGACCACGCCAAGTACGCAGAGCGCACCGGCGATCTGCGCGGCGCTGATGCAGTCGCCGAGCCACAGTGCCGCCAGCACCAGGGCGGACACGGGCAGGATCGCGGTGAAAAGTGCCGCTTCCGCCCCGCTCAAGCGCGAGGCACCGGCAAACCACAGGAGGAAGTCCAGGATGGTCGGAACGAAGGCACCGACGCGACGGTTTGCAAGCCGGCGAGCGCCGAACCGCGAACGCGCACTTCATCCATCGGAGCGCCTGGACGTCATCGAGACAGACCTCAGGTCCTTGCGTTCAGCAGCCATCCGCGCAGGCGCTCGACGCCCTGGACCAGGCGCTGCGGGTCCTTGGAGGCGAAGCACCAGCGCAGCCAGCCCTGGGCCTCGGGAGCGAAGGCGTTGCCGGGAGCGAGGCCCAGGCCGGCTTCGGCGACGAGGCGCTTGGCGACTTCCAGGGAGTCCGAAAAGCCCTCAAGCTGGAAAAAGGCGTACATGCCGCCCCTTGCCGGCGCGACCTTGACGCCGGGGACGCCTTGCAGCAAGGGCACCAGCGTGTCGCGGCACTGCTTCAGGTGCGCGACGACGCGGGGCGTGACTTCGTCGGTGCGTCGCAATGCCTCGATGCCCGCACGCTGGGTGAAGACGCTGGCGCAGGAGGTGTTGTATTCGATGAGCTTGCCCATGCCGTCCATCAGCGACGGCGGCAGCACCAGCCAGCCCAGGCGCCAGCCAGTCATGAGGAAGCTCTTGGAGAAGCTGTGCGCGACCACGAGGCGATCGTCCGGCGTCGAGATGTCGAGGAAGCTCGGCGCACACCCGTTGGGCGCGGGTTCGAAGTAGAGGCGCTCGTAGACCTCGTCGGCCAGGATCCAGGTGCCGGTGGCGCGGCAGTGGTCGAGGATGGCTTGCTGTTCGTCGCGCGTCAGCGTCCAGCCGGTGGGGTTGTTCGGGGCGTTGATGATCAGCAGCTTGGTTCGGCTCGTGACGGCGGCGCGCAAGGCGTCGAGGTCCAGCGTCCATTCGCCGTTCCTGGGGACCAGGGAAACGCAGCGCACGGTTGCGCCAAGGATCGCCGGCTGCGCCGTGAGGTTCGGCCAGACCGGCGTGACCGCAACGACCTCGTCGCCCGCATCGACCAGGGCCTGCACGGCCAGCATCAGCGCATTGACGCCGCCGGAAGTGACCGCGATGCGGCCGGCATCGATGCGCGGATGCAGCTTGCTCGCATAGTCCGCGATGGCCTCGCGGAGCTCGGGCAGGCCGAGGTTGTGGGCATAGAAAGTTTCGCCCCTGGCGAGGGAATCGATGGCGGCCTGGCGGATGAAATCGGGCGTGACTTCGTCGCTTTCGCCAAACCAGAAGGCAAGCACGTCGTCGCGGCCAAGCCCGGCATTGGCGACTTCACGGATCTTCGAGGCTTCGAGATGGAGGATGGTTTGACGCATCGGGAGATTCTGCCTGCCGCGCCATCAACGACAGGGCAGCGTGTCCGTCAACAAGGGATCGGCTGGCGCCTTCCCCCTGGCGAATCAGTCGTACCGGCGCATGCGGCAGGTGGTGGGCATTTCGGCCCGCGTGGCGTCGATGGACTTGATCACGCGGAAGCCGTAGCCCGAGCCCTCGACGTCGAATTTCACGCCGGGCGCACCCTGCCGGTCCATGACGCCGACCACGAGTTGCTGTTGGAACTGGTGGTCGCTGGCGCGCATGCGGCCGCGCCGGCCGGCCAGGGTGACATCGGCATGCTCCAGCGCCTTGGCCAGCGGTACCGCCTCGGTGCTGCGGGCGCGCTCCAGCGCCTGCGCCAGTGCCTCGATCAACAACTGCATCCGCATGTGGACATAGTCATCGGCAGGGTTGGGAAAGCGCGTGCGGAACGACTTGTAGAAGGCCTCGGAGGCCGGCGTCTGCACGTTCGGCAGCCAGTCGGCGACGGCGATGACGCGGCCGATGCCGGCGTCGCCCATCGCGGCCGGCGCGCCCAGGGCGTTGCCATAGAAGGTGTAGAACTTGCCTTGGTAGCCGGCCTCGCGTGCGGCTTTCACGAGCAGCGTGAGGTCATTGCCCCAGTTGCCCGTGACCACGGCCTGCGCGCCGCTTGCGAGGATCTTGCTGGCATAGGGGGCGAAGTCCTTCACGCGGCCCATCGGATGCAAGTCCTCGCCGACGATCTGGATATCGGGCCGCAGCAGCCCGAGCTGCCGCTTTGATTCACGCAGCACCGACTGGCCGAAGCTGTAGTCCTGCCCGATCAGGTAGACGCGCTCCAGGGAGGCGTCGTCCTTCATCACATCCATCAGCGCGGTCACGCGCATGTCGGCATGGGCATCGAAGCGGAAGTGCCAGAAGCTGCAGCGCTCGTTGGTCAGCGCCGGGTCGACAGCCGAATAGTTGAGGAAGATCACGCGCCGGGACGGGTCGCGCTCGTTGTTCTTGTCAATGGCGTCGACCAGCGCGGCGGCCGTCGCCGACGAGTTGCCCTGAACCACGATGCGCGAACCATCGTCGATGGCGGCGCGCAGGGCGGACAGCGCCTCCTCGTTTTGTCCCTTGCTGTCGTAGCGCTCGAGCTTGAGCGGCCGGGCGCCGCCGGGGAGCTTGACGCCGCCGCGCGCATTGACGCGCTCCACCGCCCATTGCAGATTGCGAAACACGGCCTCGCCGGTGTTGGCGAAGGGCCCGCTGAGGCTTTCGATGAGGGCAAGGGGAATCGGTGCAGGGGCCGTCGCGTGCGACGGGAACGATATCGATGCGGCGAGCGCGCCACCTAGCGCCAGCGCGCCGGATTTCAAGGCCCGGCGGCGCGAAATATTGGAGGAGTTCATGCTCTTGAAAGGCGTCCGCAAAGGCCTAGATGAGGTGGCATGCGGCACTCATGATGGAAAGGCCGCGCAGTGTAAGGGGCTGCCAGTGTCCGCCCCTTTTGTCCTCAACGACCCCTTCGATATCAGGAGATTCAAGATGTTCTTTGCACCCACCCTCTACAGTTGCTCGCCCCGCGTCAATGACCGCAGCTTCGAGCGCTTCGTCAACCGCGCATTTGCCAATGCTGCAATCGCGCGGCAAAACGTGAATGTGGAGCAGGACGACACCAGCTGGACGCTGTCCTTCGACGTGCCCGGCCTGAGCCGCGACGACCTGTCGGTCAGCATCGAAGGCGCCGTGGTTCGCGTCGAGAGCAAGGCAGAAGCCCGGCGCCAGGTCAAGGCGGCTTACGAGATGCCGCTGGAAATCGACACCGCAACCAGTGAAGCGAAGCTCGAGCACGGCGTGCTGACGCTCAGGCTCGGAAAACTGGTGCCAACGTCCAATAAGGTGGACTTGTCAATTCAGTAATTCGCGCTCATCTTGCTCAAAGCCGGTAACTCCTTGTTGCTGGCTTTTTTTGCTTTACAGCCACAATAACTAGCGACCTCACATATTGTGACGATTAATAAATATTTTTTCTTACATTGAGTTGGAGGAATTGGTCAATTGGCGAACTCCATTCAGTGTTATTTGTTACGGCAATCACCAATGGATACGCAATTGCACCCTGCCCAACCGTTTTCACGCGCCGACACCTTGCTGGTGTTCCTGCCCGGCGCGTTCCTGAAGCCGGAGGAATTCGAGCGCCAGGGCTTCGTGGACGCGGTACGCCAGCACCGCGTCGAGGCTGACGTGCTGATCGTGGATGCGAATGTTTCGTACTACTACGACCAAACCTTCATCGAGCGCCTGCAGTCGGGCGTGATCCAGCCGAATCGGAAAAAGGGCTACAAGTCGATCTGGCTCATCGGCATTTCGATCGGCGGCTTTGGCGCGCTGATCCATGAGTTGGCGTCGCCGGGCAGCGTGGACGGCATCGTGGCCATCGCGCCCTATCTGGGTCGCCGGCCGCTAGGCGCTGAAATCGCGAGGGCGGGCGGACTGCGCGCCTGGCGAGCGTTGGAAGGTCCGCCTTCAGATTCGGAGGCCGACCGGCTGCTTTGGCCCTGGCTGCAGCAATATGCCTTTCCGACACCATCCCGCCGCTTGCCGCCGCTTTACCTGGGTTTCGGGCGCAGCGACCGGTTCGCTGGCAATCACAAGGTGCTGGCCGAGGTGCTGCCCGAGGGCCACGTGTTCACCACCGAGGGCGGCCATGACTGGCCGCAATGGGCGCAACTTTGGCGCGACATCGTCCAGGTGTTGCCGTTGCCCGCCCTGCGTCCGGTGCCCGCGCCGGGAATTCAACAACGCCAGGCTACGCAGCCTGCAGCGAATCCAGTGGCCATCGGGGCTTGACGTCGAAGGCGTAGCGCGTGCTGGCCTCCGCCATCCCGGCCTGCAGTCGCATGGCCGCAGCCATCGCGATCATGGCGCCGTTGTCAGTACACAAATGAAGTTCCGGATAGTGCACTCGCACGCCGCGCTTGGCGCAGGCGGCATCGAGTTGCCGGCGCAGATCCTGGTTGGCGCCCACGCCGCCGGCCACGACGAGGCGATTCATGCCAGTGGCCTCCAGCGCCGCGATGCTTTTCTTCAGAAGCACTTCGACGATGGCCGCCTGGGTCGACGCGGCGAGGTCGGCCTTGCGCGCTTCGAGCTGGTCACCGAGCTTCCTTGCTTGCGTCATCACTGCGGTCTTGAGGCCGGCAAAGGAGAAGTCGAGGTCGCCGCTGTGCAGCAATGGGCGGGGCAGCTTGAAGGCCGTTGCATCACCCTGCTCCGACAGCCTGGCCAGCCACGGGCCGCCGGGGTACGGCAGGCCCATGAGCTTGGCACTCTTGTCGAAGGCTTCGCCAGCGGCATCGTCGATGGTTTCGCCGAGGATTTCGTAGTGGCCCACGCCGTCGACCCGCATCAACTGCGTGTGGCCACCCGAGACCAGCAACGCGACGAAGGGAAATTCAGGCGGATCGGCACTCAGGAAGGGCGACAGCAGGTGGCCTTCAAGATGGTGCACGCCGAGCACCGGCTTCCCGAGCGCCGCGCCCAGGGCGCATGCCACGCCGGCGCCCACGAGCAGCGCGCCGGCCAGGCCCGGCCCGCGCGTGTAGGCCACCACGTCCACATCGCCCAGTTGTCGCCCGGCCTCGGCAAACACGGTCTGCGCAAGCGGCAGCACACGGCGGATGTGGTCACGGCTGGCGAGTTCCGGCACCACGCCGCCATAGGCCTGGTGCATGGCGATCTGGCTGTGCAGCGCATGGGCACGCAACAGCGGCGTCGCGCTGCCTTGCGCCTCCACGAGGGCAACGCCGGTTTCGTCGCAAGACGATTCGATTCCGAGTACAAGCATCCGGGGAGTTTAGAAGCCGCACGGTTTCGGGGCACGGATGTTGCTGCATGACCTTCCACGATGAAATCAGGACTTAGCTTTCTAGTTGCAGCACGACGCTGCGAAATCGACGAACTGGACCAGCTCGGGCGCACCAGCGAATTGGTGGGAACGATCGGCCGGCTGGTGCATGCGCTGCAGCGCGAGCGCGGCTTGTCGAACGTGCTGCTGGCCTCGCAGGGCAAACGCTTTGCCGCGCAACGCAGCGTACAGATCGGCGAATGCCTCCGGCTGGAGAACGACGTGCGTACCGGCTTCGATCGGCTGCAGGCGGAGGCGCGCCGGCTGGGCAGCGGCACACGCTTGTTCAGTCGCATCGCGTGGGTGCTGCCAGGGCTCGATGCCCTGCCCGTCTTGCGGCGGCGCGTGGGCGCGCTGGAGATCGGCGTGGCCGATGCGACGGCTGCCTTCGCCAAGCTGATCACCGGGCTGCTGGCCGTGGTGTTCGAGGCGGCTGATGGCGCGACGGACCCGGAGATATCGCGACTGCTCGCGGCCATGTTCAATTTCATGCAAGGCAAGGAGTTCGCCGGCCAGGAGCGTGCGTGTGGCGCCGCCGCCTTTGCCGCGGGTCAGGACGACGGCTCGCGGCAGCAGCAATGGCTGCAGCTGATTGCAGCGCAGGAACGTTGTTTCCACGTGTTCACCGAGTTTGCCGGGCCGGTGCTGGCGACGCTCTGGCGCGACAGCCAGCCCGCGGAGGAACTCGCCGAGCTGGAACGCCTGCGCCGCGCGGCCATCACCACCGCGCCCGGCGAGTCGCTCGACTCCGAACTCAGCACGGTCTGGTTCGACTGCTGCTCGCTGCGCATCGACGCCATGAAGGCGATCGAAGAACGGCTGGCGAGCGATCTGCGCGCACTGTGCGACCGCAAGATCGCCGAGGCGCGGGCCGAAGCCGATGCCAACGAAGCACTGCTGGACCAGATGGCCGGGGCGCAGGAGGCCAGCGGGGCGACCGCATTCTTCGATGACATCGCGCCCCAACCGCCCACCGTCAAGGCTTATGGACACCAACTCGAACGCTCGGTGCTCGACATGCTGCAGGAGCAGTCGCAACGCTTGCAGGCCATGAGCGACGAGTTGGAAACCGTGCGCGCCGGCCTCAACGAACGCAAGCTGGTGGAGCGAGCCAAGGGCCTGTTGATGGCCCACAAGCGCATGACGGAGGAAGAGGCCCACAAGATGCTGCGCCAGACGGCGATGAACCAGAACCGGAGGCTGGTCGATGTGGCCGAGTCGGTGCTTTCGATGGCGGATTTCCTGCCTTCTGGAAACTGAATTGGTGCGCTGCACAAATCGGGTGCCTGGGTCCTGATCGAAGGCTCATACACCGCTTAACCCCATCGCATCGACGTTTGATGCTACTGATTTGATAGCAAACGACAAACCCGAATCGCTGGCACGCTGCTTGCAATCACTCCTGGCATAGACCAACGACGGTCTCCAGGCAGGTGGCATCCAACGGAGGTTGCCGCCAACCCAGAAGGTGTGAAGATTTCGTAGCGAGGGCGCCGAGGTCGGGTTGAGGAGCGGAACCGCACTCTCGTGCGGTGACAACGAAGTTGCGGCAGAGGCTAACAATTGCGCGAAGCGCTTGTTATGCCGGAGCCAACGCCGCAGACCCGAGATCGGTGGCCGCAGTAGAAAGATTCACACCTTCGCACAGGACAAAGGCGTCCTTGCCCGCATGCACTCGTAATTCAAGTTCGAGCAGCAGATGCGTGGCAAGGGCGCCTTTTTGTTTTTCGTTTTGTTGTTTTGACCGGAGTTCGCCCCATGACCGATGCGCTGAAATTCAAGTTGAGCCGACGCACCGCGCTGAAAGCCGCCGCCGCAGGTGCGGTCGGCATCGCCCCCGCGTTGCGTGCCGCCGTCTGGGCCCAAGGCTCGGACAAGCCCGAGAAGACCGAGGTGAAGATCGGCTTCATCCCGCTGACAGACTGCGCCAGCGTGGTGATGGCCTCGGTGCTCGGCCTCGACAAGAAGTACGGCGTGAAGATCACGCTGAGCAAGGAAGCCAGCTGGGCCGGCGTGCGCGACAAGCTCGTCAACGGTGAGCTCGACATGTCGCATGTGCTCTACGGCCTGATCTATGGCGTGCACGTCGGCGCGGGTGGCCCGAAGAAGGACATGGCGGTGCTGATGGGCCTGAACCGCAACGGCCAGGCGATCACGCTGTCGAAGACGCTGGCCGACAAGGGCGCGGTCGATGGCCCGTCGCTGGCCAAGCTGATGGCCAAGGAGAAGCGCGAGTACACCTTCGCCGGCACCTTCCCGACCAGCACGCACACGATGTGGCTCAACTATTGGCTGTCGGCCTCGGGCATCAGCCCGATCAGCGATGCCAAGGTCATCGTGGTGCCGCCGCCGCAAATGGTGGCCAACATGCGCGTGGGCAACATGGATGGCTTCTGCGTTGGCGAGCCCTGGGGCCAGCGCGCCATCATCGACAAGATCGGCGTGACCGCGATCACCACGCAGGACATCTGGAAGGACCATCCGGAGAAGGTGCTCGGCACGCGCGCCGAGTTCGTGAAGGCCAATCCCAACACCTGCCGCGCCGTGATGATGGCCGTGATGGAAGCGGGCAAGTGGATCGACGCCAACCTGCAGAACAAGGCCAAGATGGCCGAGACGGTGGCCGAGAAGTCGTACATCAACACCAGCGTCGACGCGATCAACCAGCGCATCCTGGGCCGCTACGAGAACGGCATGGGCAAGACCTGGGACGACCCGAATCACATGAAGTTCTTCGATGACGGGCAGGTCAACTTTCCGTACCTGTCGGACGGCATGTGGTTCCTCACGCAGCACAAGCGCTGGGGGATCCTGAAGGAGCATCCGGATTACCTCGGAGTGGCGAAGCAGATCAACCAGATCGACCTGTACAAGGACGTGGCCGGGGCGATGAAGGTCAGTGTGCCGAAGGATCCGCTGCGCACCAGCAAGCTCTTCGATGGCGTGGTGTGGGATGGCAAGGATCCGAAGAAGTACGCGGAATCGTTCCGTGTGCAGGCTTGAGGGAGGCGGACATGGTCAGTGCTGTTTTTCACTCTCCCCTCGACGCTTCGATTCCTCTCCCTCTCCCTCTCCCTCTCCCGCGCGCGGGAGAGGGTCGGGGTGAGGGTGTGACCCGCGTCGAGGCTGCCCCTCACCCCAGCCCTCTCCCCAAAGGGGCGAGGGAGGAAAAGGCGCGCAGGTCGATTGATCTGCGCTGGTTCTGGATGCGTGTGCTGCCGCCGCTCGCGGGCTTCGGCTTGCTCGTGCTGATCTGGGAACTGGTGGCACTGCGCAGCACCAATGGCTTCCCCTCGCCGCTGGAGACCTGGAAGCAGGCGCTCGATGTATTCAGCGATCCGTTCTACAGCAAGGGGCCCAACGACCAGGGCGTCGGCTGGAACGTGCTCTCTTCGCTGCAGCGCGTGGCGCTGGGCTTCGGGCTCGCGGCAGCGGTGGGCATTCCGGCGGGCTTCGCGATCGGGCGCTTCGAGTTCCTCTCGCGCATGTTCAATCCGCTGATCAGCCTGCTGCGGCCGGTGTCGCCACTGGCCTGGTTGCCGATCGGGCTGCTGGTGTTCAAGGGCGCCAACCCGGCGGCGATCTGGACCATCTTCATCTGCTCCATCTGGCCGATGATCATCAACACCGCCGTCGGCGTGCAGCGCGTGCCGAGCGACTACATGAACGTGGCCAAGGTGCTCAATCTGAGCGAGTGGAAGATCATCACCAAGATCCTCTTCCCCGCCGTGCTGCCCTACATGCTGACCGGCGTGCGCCTCGCGGTCGGCACCGCCTGGCTGGTGATCGTCGCGGCGGAGATGCTGACCGGCGGCGTCGGCATCGGCTTCTGGGTGTGGGACGAGTGGAACAACCTCAACGTCAAGAACATCATCATCGCGATCTTCGTGATCGGCATCGTCGGCCTGTTGCTGGAGTTCGCGCTCATCAAGATCGCCACCGCGTTCACGTTCGAAGAGGTGAAGTCATGAGTGAAGTCGCATCCGTGGCCAGCAAGGCCGACAAGAAGTTCATCGACATCAGCGAGGTCGAACAGACCTTCAAGACGCCCAAGGGCAGCTTCCAGGCATTGCGCGACATCAACCTCACCGTGGCCAAGGGCGAGTTCGTGGCGTTGATCGGGCACTCGGGCTGCGGCAAGTCGACGCTGCTCAACCTGATCGCAGGGCTGACCAGGCCGACGCATGGCGGACTGCTGTGCGCCAACAAGGAAATCAGCGGCCCGGGGCCGGAGCGTGCGGTGGTGTTCCAGAACCATTCGCTGCTGCCCTGGCTGACCTGCTACGAGAACATCTACCTTGGCGTGGAGCGCGTCTTTGGTGCCACCGAGAAGAAAGCGCAACTCAAGGCGCGCACCGATGCGGCGCTGGCACTGGTCGGGCTGACCCCGGCGACGAACAAGCGGCCCGGCGAGATCTCAGGCGGCATGAAGCAGCGCGTCGGCATCGCACGCGCGCTGGCCATGGAACCCAAGGTGCTGCTGATGGACGAGCCCTTCGGTGCACTCGATGCGCTGACGCGTGCAAGGCTGCAAGACGAGTTGCTCGCCATCGTGCAGAAGACGCAGAGCACGGTCGTCATGGTCACGCATGACGTGGACGAGGCGGTGCTGCTGTCCGACAAGATCGTGATGATGACCAATGGCCCCTCGGCCACGATCGGTGAAGTGCTCACGGTGAACCTGGAGCGCCCGCGCAATCGCGTGGAACTGGCGGAAGACCGCAACTACGTCCACTATCGGAAGGCGGTGATCGACTTCCTGTACACGCGTCAGGGCCATGTCGAGAAAGCCGCGTGAGTGTTCGTGTTCAACAACCAACAAGGAGCTTCACGATGACCCCCGATCAAATCCAACTGGTGCAATCCAGCTTTGCCAAGGTCGTACCGATATCCGACCAGGCCGCGGAAATCTTCTATGCACGGCTGTTCGAACTGGCGCCGGATGTGCGCTCGCTGTTCAAGGGCGACATGGTCGAGCAAGGGCGCAAGCTCATGACGATGCTGGGCAGCGTGACCCGGGGCCTTGGCAACCTCGACACGCTGGCGCCAGTCGCTCAGCGCCTGGCTGAGCGGCATGTCGGCTACGGCGCGCGGCCCGCGCACTATGCGGTGGTGGGCGCGGCCCTGATCGACACGCTCGACAAGGGCTTGGGCGCAGAGTTCACGCCCGATGTGCGCAGCGCCTGGGAGACGGCGTACGGCACGCTCTCGGGCGTGATGATCGCGGCGCCGACAAGACGGCCGCGGCCTGAAGCAGGAGATACGGCCGTGAAGACATTCATCCGCGTCATCGAATACTGGGTGCCCAGCGAGGATGGCAGCCTGCTTGAATTCGGCGGTGGCCTGTTCGGCCCTGCGCATCGCTTCGCGGCCGTGAGCCAGAACCTCTGCTTCGGCCGTGGCGAAGGCTTGCCGGGCCGGGCCTGGGAAACGGGCCGTCCGATCGTTCTCAAGGAGCTGTCGGGCTCCTACTTCCGGCGCGCCGCGGCAGCGAAGACGGCGGGCCTGACCTGCGGCATCGCGGTGCCGATCTTCAAGGGCGAGCGGCTGAGCTCGGTGGCCGTGATCTTCTGCGGCGACGACGAGGAGCATGCCGGCGCCATCGAACTCTGGGGCAACGACCCGGAAGAGTCCAGCGACATGACGCTGGTCGACGGCTACTACGGCACGACCGGCGACACCTTCGAGTTCATCTCGCGCGCCACTGCGTTCCGTCGCGGCACGGGCCTGCCCGGCATGGCATGGGATGCGCAGAAGCCAGTGTTCCTGCCGGACCTCGGCAAGGGCGCGGGATTCATCCGCGCCGACAGCGCGGTGAAGGTCGGCATCAACCGCGGCTTCGCGATCCCGTGCTCGACGCTGGACGGCTCCAGCTTCGTGATGGCCTTCCTGTCGGCCCGCGCGACGCCGATTGCGCGCCGCATCGAAGTGTGGGAGCCCGACGCGAGCGGCACGCACCTGCGCCGCAGCATCGGCTTCTCGGATGCCGCGGCCAAGAACGAGGACGCCTTCGAAGCGATCGCGATGGTGGGCAACGCGCCGGACGCTGCCGGCGCCATCGCACGCGCCTTCGCGAGCGGCGTTCCGTTCACGGCCGAACCCATGATCGCCATCCCCGTCGCGCCACAAGGCCGCATCACCGCGGTGATGGCGCTGCACTTCTGATCACCTCTCAATCGGGAAGCACACGATGAAAAAGATGAAACTGGTCCTGGTGGGCAACGGCATGGCCGGTGTTCGCGCGGTGGAAGAGTTGATCAAGCTCGCACCCGACCTCTACGAGATCACCGTGTTCGGCGCCGAGCCGCATCCCAACTACAACCGCATCCTGCTTTCGCCGGTGCTGGCCGGCGAGCAGACGGTCGACCAGATCATCCTGAACTCGTGGGAGTGGTACGCAGAGAACGGCATCACGCTGCATGCTGGCAAGCTGGTGACCGAGGTCGACCGCGTGAAGCGCATCGTGCGCGCCGAGGCGGCGGACGGCAGCGTGGTGGAAGCGGAATACGACCGCCTGCTGTTGTGCACCGGCTCCAATCCCTTCATCCTGCCGGTGCCCGGCAAGCACCTGAAGGGCGTGATCGCCTATCGCGACATCGCCGACACCAACACGATGATCGAGACCGCGAAGACACACAAGCATGCGGTCGTGATCGGCGGCGGCCTGCTCGGCCTGGAAGCCGCCAACGGCCTGATGCTGCGCGGCATGAGCGTGACTGTGGTGCACGTCAACGCCTGGCTCATGGAGCGCCAGCTCGACGATGTGGCGGGCGGCCTGCTGCGCAAGTCGCTGGAAGAACGAGGGCTCGATTTCCGGCTGAATGCGCAGACGCAGGAACTCGTCGACGACGGCGAAGGCCGGGTCAAGGCGGTGAAGTTCAAGGACGGCACCGAGGTGCCCGCCGACCTGGTCGTGATGGCGGTGGGCATCCGGCCCAACACCACGCTGGCCGAATCGATGCGCCTGCATTGCAACCGCGGCATCGTGGTCAACGACACGATGCAGACGGTGACCGATGCGCGCATCTACTCGGTCGGCGAATGCGCGGCGCATCGGGGCATCGCTTACGGACTGGTGGCACCGCTGTTCGAGCAAGCGAAGGTCGCGGCCAATCACCTGGCGCAGTTCGGCATCGGGCGCTACATGGGCTCGCTGACCTCGACCAAGCTCAAGGTCACGGGCATCGATCTGTTCAGCGCCGGCCAGTTCATGGGCGGCGAAGGGACCGAAGAGATCGTGATGAGCGACCCCTTCGGCGGGGTCTACAAGAAGCTGGTGATCAAGGACGACAAGCTGGTCGGCGCCTGCCTGTACGGCGATACGGTAGACGGCAGCTGGTACTTCAAGCTGCTGCGCGACGGACGCAGCGTGAGCGACATCCGCGAGAAGCTGATGTTCGGCGAATCCAACATCGGCGACGTCGGGCACGAAGGCCACAGCAGCGCAGCGACGATGCCGGATGAAGCCGAGGTCTGCGGCTGCAACGGCGTCAACAAGGGCACGATCTGCAAGGCGATCAAGGACAAGGGCCTGTTCACGCTGGACGAGGTGAAGAAGCACACCAAGGCGAGCGCTTCATGTGGATCGTGTACCGGACTGGTCGAGCAGATCCTGATGTTCACGGCCGGCGGCGACTACTCCGCCGCCCCGAAGAAGAAGGCGATCTGCGGCTGCACCGACGCGAGCCACAAGGACGTGCGGGACGCGATCCGCGCACAAAAATTCCTGACGCATGCCGAGGTCTACGAAGGCATGGGCTGGCGCACACCCGACGGCTGCGCAAGCTGCCGACCCGCGGTCAACTACTACCTCATCAGCACCTGGCCGAAGGAGGCGAAGGACGATCCGCAGAGCCGCTTCATCAACGAACGCAGCCACGCGAACATCCAGAAGGACGGCACGTATTCGGTGGTCCCGCGCATGTGGGGCGGGCATACGACGCCGGACGAACTGCGCCGAATTGCCGACGCAGCGGACAAGTACAAGATTCCGACGGTCAAGATCACGGGCGGGCAGCGCATCGACCTGTTGGGCGTGAAGAAGGAAGACCTGCAGGACGTGTGGAAGGACATCGGCATGCCCAGCGGCTTTGCGTATGGCAAGTCGCTTCGCACGGTGAAAACTTGCGTGGGCAGCGAATGGTGCCGCTTCGGTACGCAGGACTCGACGCAGATGGGCAAGGACCTGGAGCATGCGCTGTGGGCGATGTACTCGCCGCACAAGGTGAAGCTGGCGGTCTCGGGATGCCCGCGCAACTGCGCCGAGGCCGGCATCAAGGACGTGGGCGTGATCGGCGTGGACTCGGGCTGGGAGGTGTACGTCGGCGGCAACGGCGGCATCAAGACCGAGGTGGCGCAGTTCCTCGTGAAGCTCAAGACGAGCGAGGAAGTGATGGAGTACACGGGGGCGTTCCTGCAGCTGTACCGCGAGGAAGGCTGGTATCTGGAGCGCACGGTGCACTACATCTCGCGCGTGGGCCTGGACCATGTGAAGAAGAGGATCCTGGAAGACGTGGCCGGGCGCAAGGCGTTGTGGGAGCGGCTGCAGTTCGCGCTCGATGGCGAGCCGGATCCGTGGTTCGAGGCGAACCGGGCGCAGGTGGACGTGCGGCAATTCGTGCCGGTGGCCGATGCGGCGACGGCGCCGTTGGTCTATATGCCGAAGGCGAGCATCGCCTCGCCGGACCTCGCCGATATCTCATGAAGCAGGAGGCACCGATGACCGAATGGAAAACCGTCTGCCGCGTCGACGAGATCCCGGTGCTGGGCTCGCGCCGCGTGTCGCGCCCGGTGGGCGTGGCCGTGGCGGTGTTCCGCAACAGCCAGGACGAGGTGTTCGCTTTGCTGGACCGGTGCCCGCACAAGGGCGGGCCGTTGTCCCAGGGGATCGTGTTCGGCAACAGCGTGGCGTGTCCGTTGCACAACTGGACGATCGGGCTGGATGACGGCTGCGCGAAGCAATCCGACGAAGGGTGCACGCCGAGGTTTGCATGTCGAGTCGAAGGTGGGCATGTGTTGCTCGATGCGCACGAGTTGGCGACGCATGCGTTGGATCTCGTTGCGCCGCGTGCCGGGCCCGGTGCGGCGACGGCCGGGGCGATCGGCGATGAGACCTTTGATGTGCAGGCGCCGCATGGTGCTTGAGTTGGTCACCATGGGCGCGTGTGGTGCAAGGGCCGGGGGCGCGTCGACGGGCGGCATGCGGTACGGGCCGGCCGACCCTACTGCGCAGGTCGCTTCGCGACTCCCCTGCAGTGCTCGCGTTCGGCGGGGTCCACATGAACTCGCTTCGCTCAAACAGC
>NZ_JBBKZT010000026.1:0-86157 GCF_037889975.1 Variovorax rhizosphaerae
ACCCATGGGCGGCGATGCTGCGCTACATCAGCCACCGCATCGCACCCACCATCGGCCCCTTCAGGCCTCCGAATAGGCTCCCGGGGACTGGGTAACCGCCGGATTTAGGATAAATTGTTGCTCGCCCCCAGGATACGCGTCACTTCGTGACGCTCCTCCAACCCCCTGGCAGGGGCAACACCCTCCCCATACAAGCCGGTTCCGCGGTGTTCCTGGCGTGAATACCATCCTCTTCGATGACCACTGCAGTTCTCAGTGCGCTCCCTGAAGAGCAGGAGGGGCTGTCCTCGCAGCTCGACGGGCTGCGCGTCGTGCGGCATGCAGGGCGCGACTTCCATGCCGGCGAATGGCAAGGCCGGCCGGTGGTGTTTGCGCTCTCGCGCATCGGCAAGGTGGCCGCGGCCACGACGGCGGCGACGCTGATCGAGCGCTTCAACGCACGGCGCATCGTGTTCACCGGCGTGGCCGGTGGGCTGCATCCCGATGTGCGAGTCGGCGACACGGTCATCGGCACGGCATTCCTGCAGCACGACATGGATGCCTCGCCGCTGTTCCCGCGCTACGAGGTACCGCTCTACGGGCGTTCCCGCTTTGCAGCGGACGCGCAACTCGTCGGGCTGCTGCTGGCGGCGGCGCGTGATCCGGCCGTCGATGCGAGGTCGCATTTCGACGCGGCCACGCTGGCGCGCTTCGGCATCGATGCGCCGCGCGTCCACCAGGGCCTGTTGATCAGCGGCGACCGCTTCGTCTCGCGAGCGGACGAGGCTTGCGCATTGCGCGCCGCGCTCCCGGATGCGATGGCCGTCGAGATGGAAGCCGCGGCTGTCGCGCAGGTTTGCCATGACCATGGCGTGCCCTTCGCGGCGGTGCGCAACATCTCGGACCGGGCGGACGACCAGGCGCATGTGGACTTTCCCGCCTACCTCTCGCAGGTGGCCGGGCGGCAGGCCCGGGCGCTCATCGCCGCGCTGCTGCCGACGCTGCCGCCGTGAACGGACTGCGCGAACTGACGAGCCGCTTCGCCCACGCGGGCCGGCTCGACGCGATCCTGTTGCGACCGGCACGCGGCGCGCCGATCCAGCCTGTGGCGCAGGTCGTCGCACTGGCCGGACGCGGCCTGGCGGGCGACCGCATCGCCGCACGAACGCCCTCCGCAGCCGGCGGCGGCAAGCGACAGGTCACGCTGATCCAGGCCGAGCACCTGCCGGTCATCGCCGCCTTGTCGGGCCACGCTGCCATCAGCGCAGAACGGCTGCGCCGCAACCTGGTCGTCTCGGGCCTGAACCTGCTGGCCGCGCGCGGACTGTTCCGCGACCAGCCCTTGCATTTGCGCATCGGCGCCGAGGTGGTGCTCGAGATCACCGGCCCCTGCGAACCCTGCTCGCGCATGGAAGAAGCCCTCGGCCCGGGGGGCTACAACGCCATGCGCGGGCACGGCGGCGTGACGGCACGCATACTCGTGGGCGGTCCGCTTCGCTGTGGCGACGCGGTGATGGTCATGCATGCCCCGACTTGAAATGAAACCCACCAACGTGCGCCCGTTGCGGCCGTCCTGGCTTGAAAAGGCGCGGACCGCGTGGGTCGCCCTGAAGACTGGCCTGGGCCGCGAAGGAGGCATGAAGCTCCTGTTGTTCCCCCTCGCCGGCGCGATGCTCGGCTACTACCTGAGTGAACGCGGTGGCGGCGTGGGCGTCGGCGCGCTCATCGGCGCGCTGGCCACGCTCGTCTTCACGCTGGTGGGGGCCGGCATCGGCCTGCTGGCCAGCCTGGCGATTGCCGGCATCCAGGCACAGACCCCTGAAACGGAAAAGCGGCACCAGCGTGTCTGCAACGGCACGGACGTGTGTCCCGGCACCGGCGAGTGGATCGCCTGCGTGGACGCGAGGCATCCGCAGGCGCGCGTCTTCAACGTCTGGAACCGCACGGCCTATGTCGTGGAAGGCGAGGCCTTTCCGGATCCGCAGTCGCTGGTCGCGGGCGTGCAGGCGGTGGAAGTCACCTGGCGATGGGTGCGCCCCAGCCCCAGCGAATAGATCCAGCGCCGGCCCATGCCGGCCCGCCTCCTGCGGCGGATCAAGTCAAGCCCCGTCGACCTCAGAAATACCCGCGTCGCGCACGCGTCCGACCCCTCGATTGACCGCTCACACGACATCGCGTTTCGTGGCAAAGTCCACCCGCTGGCCGCTGGGGCCATTGATTGATGAGGTCGACACTTGAACACTTCCGTCTCCACCCCCGTCCCTGCAGCCGGCCGCTTCGGCAGCGGCAAGGAAGTCCGTCGCGTCGAGGACGACACCCTGGTCGCAGGCCTTGGCCGCTACACCGATGACATCTCCTTCGATGGCCAGGCGCAGCTCAGCTTCTCGCGCTCGCCGTACCCGCATGCGCGCATCGTCTCCATCGACACGGCCACCGCCGCGGGCATGCCGGGCGTGCTTCAGGTCATCACCGGCGCGGACCTCGTGGCGGCCGGCGTGGAGCCCCTGCCTGGCGCGGCCGGCTTCGTGCGGGCCGACGGCAGCCCCGCCGCCACCGCGCCACGCCGCCCGCTGGCGCATGAGCGCGTGCGCTTCGTCGGCGAACCCGTGGTCGCGGTGATCGCCCAGACCCTGCAGCAGGCGCGCGATGCGGCCGAGGCGGTGTTCATCGAATACGAAGCCTTGCCGATGGTCATCGACCCCGCGGAGGCCATCGCGCCCGGCGCGCCGGTGCTGTGCGACGAGGCGCCCGACAACATCTCCTGCGAAATGCGCCACGGCAGCGCCGAGGCCACCGACGCCGCATTCGCCAAGGCCGCGCACGTGGTCAAGCTGCACATCGTCAACCAGCGCCTGGCAGCCGTCACGCTGGAGCCGCGCTCCATCGTGGCCGACTACGACAAGGCCAGCGGCCGCACCACCATCCACATGAGCACGCAGATGCCTTCCGGCGTGCGCGACACGCTCTGCGACGCCGTGCTCAAGATCCCGCGCGACCAGATCCGCGTGCGCGTGCCCGACGTGGGCGGCGGCTTCGGCATGAAGACCGGCATGTACCCGGAGGACGCCGTCGTCGTCTTCGCAGCCCGCGCGCTCAAGACGCCGGTCAAGTGGATCGCTGACCGCAGCGAGGAATTCACCTCCACCACGCACGGCCGGGACGTGCACGTGGACGCCGAACTGGCGTTGGCCGCCGACGGCAAGATCCTCGCGCTGCGCGTGCATTCGCTGGCCAACGTGGGCGCCTACGGCACCGGCGTCGGCGTGGCGATCCAGCTGCTGATCGGACCGTGGGTGCAGACCAGCATCTACGACATCCAGACCATCGACTTCCACTTCAAGGCGGTGATGACCAACACCGCGCCGACCGGCGCCTACCGCGGCGCCGGCCGGCCGGAAGCCATCCACAACATGGAGCGCCTGATGGACGAGGCCGCGCGCCAGATCGGCATGGACCGCATCGCGCTGCGCCGCCGCAACATCATCCATCCGGACCAGATGCCCTACACCAACCCGATGGGCCAGGTCTACGACACCGGCCGCTTCGAGCACGTGATGGACCAGGGGCTGGCGCTGGCCGACTGGAAGGGTTTCGATGCGCGCGCCGCCGAATCGAAGCAGCGCGGCAAGCTGCGCGGCCTCGGCATCGCCACCTTCCTGGAATGGACCGGCGGCAATGTCTTCGAGGAACGCGTGACCGTCTCGGTGCTGGCCGACGGCATCATCGAAGTGTTCTCGGCCGTCAACGCGATGGGCCAGGGCATCGCCACCTCGCTCGCGCAACTCGTGGTCGACGCCTTCGGCGTGCCGCTCGACAAGGTGCGCGTGGTGCTCGGCGACACCGACCGCGGCGACGGCTTCGGCAGCGCCGGCTCGCGTTCGATCTTCACCGGCGGCTCGGCCGTGCGTGTCGGCTCCGAGCGCACCATCGACCATGCCAAGGGCCTCGCCGCGAAGGAACTCGAAGCCGCGCCTGAAGACGTGAAGTACGCGGAAGGAGCCTTCACCGTCGCCGGCACCGACCTGAGCATCGGCCTGTTCGAACTCGCCGGCAAGCAGCCTGATCACCGCATCTTCATGGACTCCACCAGCACCGTGGCCGGCCCGACCTGGCCCAACGGTTGCCACATCAGCGAGGTCGAGGTCGACCCGCTGACGGCGGATGTCGAAGTGGTGGCGTATGCCTCCGTCAACGACGTCGGCAACGTCGTGAACCCGATGATCGTGCGCGGCCAGCTCGATGGCGGCGCCGTGCAGGGCATCGGCCAGGCGCTGCTCGAGCAGATCGTCTATGACCCGGAGACCGGCCAGCCCCTGACCGGCAGCTTCATGGACTACGCGATGCCCGTGGCGCGCACCTCGCCTGACTTCAAGACCGAGATGGACCAGTCCACGCCCTGCAAGAACAACCCGCTGGGCGTGAAGGGCGTGGGCGAACTCGGCACGATCGGCGCGACGCCGGCGGTGGTCAACGCGGTGGCGGATGCATTGGCGCGCAACGGCCTCGGCGCCAGGACGACGCAGCTGCAGATGCCGTTGAGCCCGACGCGGCTCTGGGCGCAGATGCACGGCTAGCATCAAGCCCACCCCCGAATGCGCCTGCGGCGCCTGGGCGGCCGCCAGATGCGGCTGCTCTTGCAGGCCGTCCGAGCCTGCACAGGCAGGCTCGGAGCCGCGGCCTTCAGCCCCTCAAGGGGGCGCACCCAACGGCCCGGCAAAGCCGGTTCCGCGGGTGCCCACGAACAGGCATTGCTCGCTCGGTTTTCATTCGTCCTGGGTCACGCGATAGCGTGGTGAAAAACTGAATGACAGATGAATCCTCGGGCTCTTAACGAGCCCTGCTCGCACCGGAGGTTCTCGTTCAGGCCCCCAGCAGGCGGCGATTCACCGCGTGGGTCGCATCCAGCTCCTTTTGCACCGCGCGGCTGACGTTCGACAACGCCAGCAGCCTGCGGTTGTTCTCGCGCAGCCGCGCTGACATGCCGGTGCAGACGGCCAGCAACAGCCGCGCCGCGACGGCCGGGTGCTCGTCGATCAGCGCCAGCAGCATGGCGCTGGACAGGATCGCCAGCTTGACATCGGTGAGCGCGGTGCAGGTGGCCGAGCGCGGCGAGCCGTCGATGGCGCCCATGTCGCCAAGCAGGCCGCCGGGGCCGATCATCGAGATCACCATCTTCTCGCCCACGATGCCGTTGCCGCTCTCGGCGCGCAGTTCGCCTTCAAGCACCAACGCCATGTAGCCGGTGTCCTCGGTTTCACCTTCTTCCATCACCACCGTGCCCATGGTGACGAAGACAGGTTCCATTGAGTCCACGATGATCATCGCGTCGGCCAGGGTGAGTTGGGCCATGGGCGCGGACGCGATCAGCAAGCGGGCCGCGCGCTCGCGCGGGCCGGGTCCGGCGAAGGAGGGGTGTTCGAAAAGCATCGAGGATCTGTCGCTAAAGTGCCGGCAACGTCCATACGCTGTTGCCACCGACGCCGTGAAATCGCCGGTGCGGCAGGGCTTCCATCAGCCAGCCGCCAGTGAACTCCCCGAACGCAGGCAGGATAGCGCGATCCGGCTCACTCACGAAACAAGGTAAGCGCAAACTGTCGCGCCCGCGCCCATGCAGCTTGCAAACCGGGTGCAAATGTCCGGCCAGAACGAAGTGCGTGGGATGCGATTGCGGGTGGTGGCAGCAGGCGAAAGGGCCGAGCAGCCAGGGCTCATCGACGCGGTCGATGTGGAGTGCATCGGGCGGGTCGCCGGCGCGGCTGTCGTGGTTGCCGCGCACCAGCGTCATCGCGATGGCCGCATGGCCCGCGCGCCAGGCTTCCACAGCGCCGAGCACGGTACGCGCCTGTGCGGCATGCAGGAAGTCGCCGAGGAACACGATTCGCCGCGGCGCGTGGCGTGCGATCAGGTGGTCAAGCCGCGCCAGGTTCTGCCGCGTGGTCCCGCCCGGCACCGGTTGGCCCAGCGTGCGATAGGTCGCGGCCTTGCCGAGGTGCAGGTCGGCAACGAACAGCGTGTGCCCTGCCGGCCACCAGAGCGCTCGCTCGGGCAGGAGGTGCAGCGTTTCGCCGGCCCATGCTTGTGGGCAGGCGGACGATTCGGGCGCGAGGACGGGCATAGGGCGCAATGTGCGTCGAGTTTCGCAAAAGGCGAATGCCCTCGAATGCCATCGGTATGGCGAAGCCTCTCGCGGGGCCGTACGAGCGCTGCAGCCGTATTCGGCCGGTCCTATCCGGGAACCCCCTTCAATTCGGCCAGCCAGACCTCGGCTTCCGAATCGCTCGGCGCGCGCCAGTCGCCGCGCGGGGACAGCGAGCCCCCCGAACCGACCTTCGGCCCGTTCGGCACGCAGGAGCGCTTGAACTGGCTGGTCTTGAAGAAGCGCCAGAGGAAGGTGCCGAGGTGGCGCTTGATGTCGGCCAGCCCGTATTCGTTGCGCACCAGGTCGTGCGAGTCGTCGGGCCACGCGCCCAATGTGCGGTCGTGCCAGGCGGTGTACGAGAGGAAGGCCACCTTGGTCGGGCGGAAGCCGTAGCGCAGCGTGTAGTAGAGGTTGAAGTCCTGCAGCTCGTAGGGGCCGATGGTGTCCTCGGTCTTCTGGCTCGGCTGGTCGGCGCCTGGCGTGGACGGGATCAGTTCGGGGCTGACCTCGGTGTCGAGGATGGCGCGCAGCACGTCGCTGCCGTCGTTGCCGATCTGGCCCGTGTCGGCGACCCAGCGCACCAGGTGCTTGATGAGGGTCTTGGGCACGCTGGCGTTCACGTTGTAGTGCGACATGTGGTCGCCCACGCCGTAGGTGCACCAGCCGAGCGCCAGTTCGCTGAGGTCGCCGGTGCCGACCACGATGCCGTTGTGCAGGTTGGCCAGCCTGAACAGGTGACTGGTGCGCTCGCCGGCCTGCACGTTCTCGAAGGTGATGTCGTACTGGGGCGCGTCGTCGGAATGCGGATGCTTCAGGTCCTTCAGCATCTGCAGGCAGCTCGGGCGGATGTCGATTTCCTGCGCCGAACAGCCGGTCGCCGTCATCAGCTTGTGCGCCTGCGAGAGCGTGCGGTCGCTGGTCGCGAAGCCGGGCATCGTGTAGGCGAGGATGTTGGCGCGCGGAAGCTTCAGGCGGTCCATGGCCTGCGCGCAGACCATCAGCGCATGCGTGGAATCGAGGCCGCCGGAAACGCCGATGACCAGCTTCCTGATGCCGGTCGCCTCCATGCGCTGCACCAGCGACTGCACCTGGATGTTGAAGACCTCATGGCAGCGCTCGTCGCGCGTCTTCGCGTTGGCCGGCACATACGGGAAGCGCTCCACCTTGCGCAGCAGGCCCTGCGGCACCTGCGCTGGCACGGCCACGTCGAAATGCACCGTGCGCCATGTCGCCAACTGCGCCTTGTGCTTCTGCACCGACACGCCAAACGAGTTCTGCCGCATGCGTTCGCGCGAGACGCGCTCCAGGTCCACGTCGGCCGAGACGATGTGCGAGCTGTTGCTGAAGCGCTCACTCTCGGCCAGCATCTCGCCGCTTTCGTAGATGAGGCCCTGGCCGTCCCAGGCCAGGTCGGTGGTCGACTCGCCGATGCCCGCCGACGAGTACAGATAGGCCGCCAGGCAGCGCGCCGAATGCAGGCTCACCAGTTGATGCCGATACGCCGACTTGCCGATGGTGATGTTCGATGCCGAGAGGTTCACCAGCACCGTCGCACCGGCCAGCGCGGCATAGCTTGACGGCGGGATCGGCACCCAGACGTCCTCGCAGATCTCGACATGCAGCTTGAGCAGGGGAATCTGGCGGCACTGGAACAGCAGGTCGGCGCCGAAGGGGATGCGCTCGCCATGCCAGTCGAAGTCGGTGGACAACGCGCTGTCGGCGGCGTTGAACTGGCGACCTTCGTAGAACTCGCCGTAGTTGGGCAGGTAGGTCTTGGGCAGCACGCCGAGCAAACGGCCACTCGCGACCACCGCCGCGCAATTGAACAGCCGATGGTCGACGCGCAGGGGCAGACCGACGATGGCCACCGCGCCGATGTCGGCCGAGGCCTCGACCACCTGCTGCAACGCCACCTCGCACGCGTCGAGCAGCGCAGCCTGGTGGAACAGGTCGTCGCAGGTGTAGGCCGACAGGCCCAGCTCCGGGAAGGCCACGACGACGGCACCGTTCGAGGCCGCCTCGCGGTAAAGCTTGATCGCCTCCGCCGCATTGAACACCGGGTCGGCCACGCGGTTGCGCGGCACAGCGACGGCGACGCGTGCGAAGCCGTGGGTGTAGGGGTTGAGGAACGAGAGCTGCTGGTCAGTCATGCATGTCTTCCGATGGGACGTTCTTTTCTGGCGCCACGCGGATTGTCGGAGCACCGCCCGAATCCGTCTGGTGCAGGGCCATGCTACGCAGTCGCACGAAAGGCTTCGTCGCGGGCATACTTTGCGGCCATCGGTGAGCGCGAGTCCTGGCGCACAGGCCATGAGGACTCAGGCCGAAAACATGAGCCCGGCACGCTGCCCACGAACCTGGTCCCCATCATTTCACCCCACAGTCGAGGCACACATGATCGATCACACAGGCGTGTCCGTCAGCGACTTCGCCAAGAGCAAGGCCTTCTACGCCAAGGCGCTGGCGCCCATCGGCTACGGGCTGCTGATGGAAATCCCCGCCGCCGTCACAGGGCGCAGTGACGTGGCCGGCTTCGGCGTCGCGCCCAAGCCCGACTTCTGGATCGCCAGCGGCACGCCCAACGTCCCGCCGATCCACATCGCATTCCGTGTCGAGACGCGCGCGGAAGTCGACGCCTTCCATGCGGCCGGCCTTGCCGCGGGTGGCAAGGACAACGGCGCGCCGGGGCTGCGGCCGCACTACCACCCGAACTACTACGGCGCCTTCGTGCTCGATCCCGATGGGCACAACATCGAGGCGGTCTGCCACACGCCGGCGTAGTTCAACCGCGCCGACCATCGCGCCGAAGCGATCCCCAGGACGAAAAGACATGTACATCGCGCCCCATCACGAAGAACGCGATCTGGCCGCATTGCAATCGCTCATGCAGGCGCACCCGCTGGGCGCCTGGGTCACGCCCGGACTTGGCGGACTGGTGGCCAATCACATTCCGTTCGTGCTGGACAAGGACCGCGGTGAATTCGGCACGTTGCGCGCCCACGTCGCGCGCGCGAATCCGGTCTGGCGCGAGTTGCCTGCGGCCGTGCCCTCGCTGGTGATCTTCCAGGGGCCGCAGTCGTACATCACGCCCTCGTGGTATCCCGGCAAGCAGGTCGACGGCAAGGTGGTCCCGACGTGGAACTACGTCGCCGTGCATGCCGGCGGCGTGGCCTCGGCCATACATGATCGCGACTGGATCATGCAGGCGATCACGGACCTGACGCACCAGAGCGAGTCCGGCCGCATCGAACCCTGGCGCATCACCGATGCTCCGCGCGAGTACATCGAAGGTCTGTCGCGGGCCATCGTCGGCATCGAGATTCCCATCGCCAGCATTTCCGGCAAGTGGAAACTCAGCCAGGACGAAGCGATTGCGGACAGGGTGGGAACGGTGGCAGGACTCCGCGCGGGCGGCGACGCCAATTCGCTGGCGATGTCTCGCCTGGTCGCGGAGCGCATCGAGGCGCTGGCCCGATGACATCCATCCACCTGCATGTCGATTCGCAGTTCGCGAGCCCGTACGCGATGTCCGTGTTCGTCGCGCTGCATGAGAAGGGGCTGGCGTTCGACATGAGCACTGTCGACCTCGGCGCCGGGGAACACCGGGCTGCGGGTTTCGCGGACCTGTCGCTCACACGCCGTGTGCCCACGCTGGTTCATGACGGCTTTGCGCTGTCGGAATCGTCGGCGATCACGGAATACATCGACGAGGTCTTCGAAGGCCCGCCGCTGTATCCCGCACAACCGCGGAGCAAGGCGCGAGCACGCCAGGTCCAGGCATGGCTGCGCAGCGACCTGATGCCGCTGCGGCAGGAACGCCCGACGGAAGTCCTGTTCTACGGCGCCAGGCCGCCGCCGCTCTCTTCGGTGGCGCAAGAGGCCGCTGCCAAGCTGTGTACCGCTGCGCAGGCCCTGTTGCAGGATGGTGCCGAGCACCTGTTCGGCCAGTGGTGCATCGCCGACGTGGACCTCGCACTGATGCTCAATCGGCTCATCCTCGGCGGTGAGCCCGTGCCCGACCGGCTCCAGGCGTAGGCGGCGCGGCAATGGCGCCGGCCCTCCGTGCAGCTGTGGGTCGGGCAACGGCGGCCGCCACTGTAGGCGAGGGCGTCATCAAGGCCGGTCCAGACGCGTGTCAGCGCACGCTCCGGCGGTAGCTTCGCCCGAGGCGCGCCGCAGCGACCGCGGTCGACGCCATGCAGTGCGCGCGACTTCCGGAGCGATCCGCTCGTGAGCGTTGGCGCCCGGCTGGCCAACGCGCCCCGCCCGACGCACCAAGGTCATGATTGGAAATATCTGCCGCCCTGGGCACTTATTCGCGAATTCGCGCAGCAGTTCGCCCAGCGAGTGTTGCATTACGCGGAAAAACCATCGAATTCAGTGTGCACAAACGGTAATAATAACGGTTCTCATTAGTATTCGCACCAGATAAACTGACATGCCCGCCCCCGCCTTCCGCCCACTTCCTCACGTCACCGCCACGCTGTTCGCCATTTCGGCCCTCACGGCCCAAGCCCAGAACGCAGCGCCAGCCGCGCAGCCACAGCCGGGCGTGCTGCCGACGATCACCGTGGACGCTTCTGCCGACGCTTCGGCCGAAGGCCTGACCAAGCCCTACGCCGGCGGCCAGGTGGCACGCGGTGGCCGCATCGGCATCCTGGGCAACCAGGACAACATGAACACGCCGTTCAGCATCAACAGCTTCACGCAGGAACTGATCGCCAACACGCAGGCGCAGAGCATCGGCGACGTGCTGATGAACGACCCCGGCGTGCGCGTGGCGCGCGGCTTCGGCAACTTCCAGCAGACCTACTTCGTGCGCGGCTTCCCGGTCGCCTCGGATGACGTGGCCTACAACGGCCTCTACGGCCTGGTGCCGCGCCAGTACATGGCCGCGGAACTGGTCGAGCGCGTCGAGGTGTTCCGCGGCGCGAGCGCCTTCCTGAACGGCGCCGGCTCGGGCGCGACTTCGGGCGGCGGCCTCGGCGGCCTGATCAACGTGGTGCCCAAGCGCGCCGCCAGCGAGCCGCTGACCGAAGTGACGGCCGGCATCGAGAGCAGCCAACAGGGCTATGTGGCGGCCGACATCTCGCGCCGCTTCGGCCCCGACCAGTCCACCGGCATCCGCCTGAACGCAGCCGGCCGCGATGGCGGCACCGGCGTCGGCGACGAGAAGGCCAAGCTGGGCCTGGTCTCGGTCGGTCTCGACTGGCACAGCCGCAACGTGCGCCTGTCGGCCGACTTCGGCTACCAGAACTACGAACTCAAGCGCAGCCAGCCCAGCGTGACGCTGGCGCCCGGCATCCCCGTGCCGAAGGCGCCGGACGCCGCCTCCGGCTTCGCACAGCCCTGGACCTTCTCGGACGAACGCGACACCTTCGCCACCGTGCGCGGTGAAGTCGACATCACCGACAGCGTCACGGCATGGGCCGCCGTCGGTGGCCGCCAGGGCCGGGAGTTCGCTGCCTTTGCACCGCCGACGCTGACCTCCATCGATGGCACCACCACCGCCTATCGCTTCGAGAACCAGCGCGAGGACAACATCGCCACCGGCGAAGTCGGCATCCGCGGCAAGTTCAAGACCGGCAGCGTCGGCCACACGGTGATGGCGTCGGGCTCGATCTTCAGTTCGGATTCGAACGTGAACTACGGGCTGTCGAACAACTTCGCCAACAACCTGTACTACCCGTACGCGGTGCCGCCGCAGACCACGCCGTTCACCGGCAGTTTCGGCGAATCGATCAAGAACACCAGCTTCGCGGTCGGCGACACGATGTCCTTCTGGGATGACCGCATCCTGCTGACGCTGGGCGCGCGCGACCAGAAGATCGAGGACGAGACCTTCGGCCCCTTCGGCGCGGCCTATTCGGCTTCGAAGACGAGCCCGATGGGCGGCCTGGTGGTCAAGGCGACCAAGGAGATCTCGGTCTACGGCAACTACATCGAAGGCCTGGTCAAGGGCGACACGGCGCAGGGCGTCAACATCATCAACCAGGGCCAGGTGTTCGCACCGTACGTGGCCAAGCAGAAGGAAGTCGGCGTCAAGTACGACGGCGGCAAGTTCGGCGGCGCGCTGTCGTACTTCACCACCAACAAGCCCAGCGCCTATGTTCAGAACGGCGTCTACGGCGTGTTCGGTGAACAGCGCAACAAGGGCGTCGAGCTGACGGTGTACGGCGAGCCCGCCAAGGGCCTGCGCCTGCTCGGCGGCGCGACCTTCCTCGACGCGAAGATGATCAAAACACCCGGCGGCCTGCAGGACGGCAACCGCGTGATCGGCGTGCCGAAGCAGCAAGCCAACATCGGCGTCGACTGGGACGTGCCGGGTGTGCGCAACCTGTCGCTGAACGGCCGCGTGCTCTACACCGCGTCGGTGTACGCCGACGGCGCGAACCAGCAGCAGGTGCCGTCGTGGACCCGCTTCGACATCGGCGCGCGCTACCTGGTCGACATCGGCAACAACCGCCTGCTCACGCTGCGTGCCCGCATCGACAACCTGACCAACAAGAATTACTGGGCTTCGGCCGGCGGCTATCCCGGCCAGGGCTACCTGACGCTGGCCACGCCACGTACCTTCTCGTTGACCGGGACGATCAACTTCTAACTGGCCTTCGATGCGTTCCTTCTGGACGCTCATCCATCGCTGGGCGGGACTCACTGTCGCGCTGTTCCTGATCGTCGCCGGGCTGACCGGCGCGGTGACCTCATGGGACCACGAGATCGACGAGTGGCTCAACAGCGCGCTCTACGACAACGACAGCCGCGGCCCGTTCCGCGATCCGATGGCGCTGGCCGCGGTGGTCGAAGCGGCGGACCCGCACGCGAAGGTGAGCTACATCTCGCTCAACTTCGAGGAGGGCCACAACGCGGGCTACTTCGTGGAGCCGCGCATCGACCCGGTGACGCAGCAGCCCTTCGTGCTGGGCTACAACCAGGTCTTCGTGAACCCGGTCACCGGCTCCGTGGTGGGACGGCGCGATTCTACGGCCGTGTCGCTCTCGCGCGAGAGCCTGACGCCCTTCCTGCGCACGGTGCACTACAGCCTGCACATCCCGGCGATGTGGGGAACGGACCGCATCGGCTACTGGATCATGGGCAGCGTGGCGCTGGTGTGGCTGCTGGACAGCTTCGTCGCGCTCTACCTCACGACGCCGCGCCGGCTGCGGCCCTCGGTGAATCCGGACCATCGCACGCCCAAGGGTTGGATGGCCCGCTGGCTACCGGCCTGGGCCGTGCGCTGGCGCGCGGGCGGCTACAAGCTCAACTTCGACCTGCACCGTGCGGGCGGCCTGTGGGTGTGGGTCTTCATCATCGTGATCGCCTTCACCTCTTTCTCGCTGAACCTGTACCGCGAGGTGTTCTATCCGGTGCTGTCGCTGGTGTCCAGGACCACGCCCGGGCCGTACGAGACGCGCCCGATGGCGCCGCTGGGCACGACCATCACGCCGACGCTGGGCTTTGCCGAAGTGGTCGAGCGGGCCAAGGCCGAGGCGCAGCGGCGCGGCTTCGACCTGCCTCCGGGCGGCATCTACTACGAGGCGCGCTACGGCTTCTACAACGTGTCCTTCTTCGAGCCGGGTGCGGACCACGGCCAGGGCGGCATGGGCCTGGCCAACCTCTACATCGATGCGCACGACGGCCGCGTGCTGAGCCAGAACGTGCCGTGGAGAGGCACCGCCGCCGACGTGTTCGTGCAGCTTCAGTTCCCTATCCACTCCGGCCGCATCCTCGGCATGCCGGGACGCATCCTGATGTCGCTGATGGGCCTGATGGTCGCGATGCTGTCGGTAACGGGCATCGTGATCTGGGAGCGCAAGCGGCGCTCACGCCGCCTGCAGGCGCACCGTGAGAAGAGCGCCGAGGCTCAGTCGGACGCCAAGCCCATCGCGGCCAGGAAGTCGCCCCTCAACGCCAGGTAGCGCAGGCGCGAGGTCAGCAGCTTCAGGCGCTCCTCGGCGCGGCGCTGCTGTGCGACGAAACGGCTGTCGAGCAGCTGCACCAGTTGCGTGAGGCTGCGGCGGCCGGCCTGGAACTGCAGGTCGCCCACGCGCACCAGTTCGTCATATTGCGCGATCTGCTGGTCGAGCTGCGCGATCGCTTCCTCGCTGTGCCGCATGCGCGGCGGCAGCGTCGCCAGTTCGGACTGCACGTTGCGCAGCACGCGGTCGGCCTCGGCCTTGGCCGCCTGGGCACGCTTGAGTCCCTCGGCACGGCGGGCCTGGTTCTCGCCACCCAGCGGCAGGTCCCAGCGGGCGGTCACTTGCCAACCATGCAGTTCCGTCGGGTCGGTGGCTGGCACGGTCCGGTTGCTCAGCAGCTTGTTGTATTCCAGGTCGACGCGCGGCGAGAAGCTC
Organism: Variovorax rhizosphaerae; assembly: GCF_037889975.1. NCBI lineage: Bacteria > Pseudomonadati > Pseudomonadota > Betaproteobacteria > Burkholderiales > Comamonadaceae > Variovorax > Variovorax rhizosphaerae. Next base: position 14,473 of record NZ_JBBKZT010000026.1, read on the forward strand.
GACAGCCACGGCAGCACGCGTTGCTCGGCAGCGTCCGCACGCAACTTCGCGGCGGCCACGATGCCGGCGGACCCCATGGGCGAGTCGGGCGCCAGCAGGCCGGGCGCCAGCTTCACTGGCAGGGTCGGGCGAAGCTCGCTGGCCGTGATGACGATCATGCGGTCGCGTGCGGCGCGCAGGTCGGCCAGCAACTGGCCGTGCGCCACCTCCGCATCCAGGTACGCGGCCTGCGCCTGGCGCGCATCGACGTCGGCCAGCTTGCCCAACTCGTTCGACTTCTGCACCAGGGCCAGCAGGCGCTTCGCCTCCTTCATGCGCTCCATCGAATGCGGCAGCAGCTCCTCGTGCCGCAGGATTTCGGCATAGGCGTCGCCGATGCGCTCGCCGATCTCCTCGCGCGCGCGACGCACGTCCTGCTGCGCGGCGGCCACGTCCTGGGTCGAGCCCTTGAACTCGGCGATGTCGTTGCCGCCGTTGAAGAGGTTCCAGCGCAAGGCCATGGAGGCCTGGTCGGTCTTGCCGTCGACGTTGCGGCCGAAGTTCGCTTCCTGCGACCTGCCGCGCGACCCCTGCACGCTGAACACCGGCCCCAGGCGCGAGCGCGCCTGCGCGCGGCGCTCCTCGGTCACGCCGAGCAGTGCGCTGGAAACCTCCAGTTGGGGGTCTTGTTCGAGGGCGCGCGCCAGCAGGGCCTGCAACGATTCAGGCGCGCCGCTGGGCGCCAGGAGGTCGGTGCGTGCCGCGAGCGGGCCGCCGGGTAGCACGTCGCTGGCCGGCACGGCGCGTTGCGCCAGCGCACTTGAGGCCATGGCCAGCAGGCACGCCAGGAGGATGGGTCCGGACAGGCGCCGGGGCGTGGATGCGAAAGAGGGCTTGCCCATGATCAACGTTCCTGCAGCGCGCCTTGCACACCGCGCAGCACTGGTTTCAAGAGGTATTGCATGACGCTGCGCTGGCCGGTGAGGATGCTCACGTCCAGCGGCATGCCGGGGCTGATCGCCAGCGGCTTGCCATGCGACTTCAACTGGTCGCGCGCGGCCGTCAACTGCACTTCGAAGTACGACTCGCCCTTCTCGTCGACCACCGCATCGGCGCCCACGCGCTCGACCTTGGCATCCATCTGGCCGTAGGTCGCGGAGTCGTAGGCCAGCACGCGCACATGCGCATCCTGGCCGGGCCGCAGGAAGCCGATGTCCGAGGGCTGCACGCGTGCGGTCATCTGCAACAGCGACTCGTCGGGCACGATCTCGAGGATCGGCTTGCCCGCCAGCGCCACGCCGCCCTTGGTGGCAACGAGCACGCGATTGACCACGCCATCCACCGGCGAGGTCAGCTCGCGCCGCGCCACGCGGTCGTCGTGGCCTTCCAGCGTCGAGGCGATGCTGGTCACCTTGGTCTCGAATTCCGAACGCTCGGCGCCCCACTGGGCGCGCAGGCGCGAGGTGGCTTGCGTGGCCTGCGCGTCGGCTTCCGCCAGGGCGGCCCTGAGGCGCGGGATCGACTGGCGCAGCGCGTCGAGCTCGGCCTTCTGGCCCAACAGCTTTTGTTGCGCGGACAGGTAGTCGGCGCGCGCACCGGCGCCTTCCTTGAACAGGCGCTCCTCGATCGCGAAGCCTTCCTCGGCCACCTTCACGCTCGGCTGCAAGGACTGGATGCGGGCCTGGGCCTCGCGCAGTTCGCTGCTGTGGCGGGCCGTGCCTTCACGCGCCGCCTCGACGCTCGCGTTGTACTCGCGCAGGCCGTCGCGCCACAGTTGCATTTCCTTGTCGATCAGGTCGGGCGCCTCGGCGCTCCAGGCCGGGTCGAACTTCGGCGCGCCGCCATTGAGCAGCGCATCGGTGCGCGCCCGTCCCGCGAGTGCGGCGAGATAGCGCTGGCGGCTTTCACCGCGGCCGGCCGTGTATTGCGCTGTGTCCAGGCGGACCAGCAGCTCGCCTTTCCTGACGTGGTCGCCGGCCTTCACCAGCAGGTCCTGCACGATGCCGCCTTCGAGGCTTTGCACTTCCTGCATCTTGCTCGGCGCCGTGACCACGGCGCGGGCCTGTACCGCCACATCGAGGTCGGCGACCGTGGCCCAGGTGAGTGCCACGACGAGGAAGAGGACGACCACCCCCACCATGGCCAGCACCGTGCGGCGCGGCCCGTGGTCCGGGTCGGGATGGGCCGCAGGCAGCGGCCGGGATTTCAGATCTTCACTCATGACGCAACTCGCAATTCCTGGGAAGGCGCCTGGGGCCGGGGGGGCGCACCATCGGTTGGGGGCCGCTGCGCCAAGGCCTTCAGCACCTCGTCGCGCGGGCCGTCGGCCACGACGCGGCCGCGGTCCATCACGATCAGGCGATCGATCAGCGCCAGCATGGCCATGCGGTGCGTGACCAGCACGACGGTGGTGCGCGGCAGCGCGCGGAGGCGGGCGATGAGCTTCTGTTCGGTGGCCGGGTCGACCATGCTGCTGGGCTCGTCGAGCAGCAGCAGCGGCGGCTTCATCAACAGGGCGCGCGCGATCGCGACCAGTTGTCGCTGGCCGCCGGAAAGCCGCTCGCCGCGTTCGCCGACCTCGGTGGCGACGCCTTGCGGCAACTGCGCGACGACCTCGTCCAGGGAGGCATTGCGCATGGCTTCGAGCAGGCCCGCGTCGTCGCCCTGCACGCGGCCGATCTCGATGTTCTCGCGCAGGCTGCCGTGAAACAGCGTGACGTCTTGCGGCACATAGCCGATCTGGCGACGCAACGACAGCGGCTCCAGCTGCGTGGCCACGATGTCATCCACCAGCACGGCGCCGGTGGCCGGCGCGTACTGGTTCAGGATTAGCTTGAGCAAGGTGCTCTTGCCCGAGCCCAGCTTGCCGATGATGCCGACGCGTTCGCCTGGGCGAATGCGCAGGTTGAGCCGCTCGATGGTCGGCGGCTGCTTCGGATAGCCGAAGCTCATGTCGCGGAATTCGATGGTGCCGCTGAGCGGCGGCGCCTGCAGGCTGGCAGCGGCCTCGTCGGTCGGCGCCGCCATGATCTTGTTGAGCGCGGTGAAGCTCAGCTTGGTCTGCTCCCAGCGCAGCACCAGGCCGGCGATCTGGCTCACGGGCGACAGGGCGCGCGCCGTCAGCATGCTCACCGCGATGATCTGGCCCATGCTCAGCGAGTGATCGGCGGCCAGCATCGCGCCCACCGCGACCACGGCCACGCCGGCAAGGCCCAGCACCGCCGTGTTGGCGTAGTTCATGCGCGTCGTGATCTCGCGCGTCTCGAGGCTGTTGTGCGCGATCGCCTGCGTCAGCGACTCCCACTTGCGACGGCTCCAGGCCTCGGCGCCCAGCGCCTTGACGGTGTCCAGGCCGTTCATGGTCTCGAACAGGTGCGCGGTGCGCTGCGAGCTTTCTTGCATCGACTCGTTGACCTTGCGCGCCAGCGGCTTGCGGGCCATGAAGGAGATGCCCAGCAGGATCGGGATGCAGACCAGCGGGACCAGCGCGAGCTTGCCACCCACCAGCGCGATCACGGCTAGGTACAGCACCATGAAGGGCAGGTCGCCCAGAACGGTCAGCGTGCTGGTGGCGAAGAATTCGCGCACCGATTCGAAGTCGCGCACGGTGTTGGCCAGCACGCCGCCGGAGGCGGGACGATCGGCCGCCCGCATGCGCAGGCACTGCGCGAACACCTTGGCCGACAGGGCCACGTCCATGCGCCGCGCCGCGGTCTCGAGCAGGTTGCTGCGCAAGAGCCGCATGACGAACTCGAAGCCCGTGAGCAGGATGACGGCCGAGGTCAGCACACCCAGGCTGCCCAGCGCGTTGTGCGGAATCACGCGGTCATACACCGCCATGCTGTAGAAGGGAATCAGCGCGCCGAAGATGTTCAGCGCCACCGTGCCCAGCAGCGCCCAGACGAACATCCAGCGGTTGCGCTCGAAGGTGTCCCAGAACCAGCGGCCCATCTGGGGCAGGGTGTAGAGCAGGCTGCGCTGGTCGAAATGGAGTTGCGGGCGGACAGCGAGCCAGCGCGCGTTGGGTACCTCGCGCGCGATGGCATCGGCATCGAGCCAGCTCACGCCCTCGATGGCGGGCAGATGGCATTCCATCTGGCCGTCCTTGAGCGCGAGCACGACGAGGCAACGGCCGTTCTCGCCGAGCACCAGCGCCGGCAGTTCGGTATGGCGGCGGCGCTGGCCGGCCGGCAGCGGCGTGGCCGTCAGGCCGCCATGGGCCAGCAGCTGGGCCAGGGCTTCGCCCTCTGGAACGATGCGATGGTCCTGCTCATGCGCAGCCAGGCTGTCGCGCAGGCGTTCGACCTGGATCGGTGCGCCGAAGAAGCGCGCCAGGAAGACGACGCTCTCTTGCAGTGGCGATTGCGGCAGCAGCCTTGCGGTTGCTGTCTCCGCCGAAGCGTGGTTTGAAATGTTGTCGGTCATGTAAGGCCCGGAAGGCTGGGCTGCATGAACAGTTCATGCGAAACGGGAGGACAACGCGCGCGCATGGCCGGGACAGGACGCTTCGGGTCCGTATGGCTGTGGCGCGAGACACCTCCCTCTGGGGCTGCATGGATGATCGGGCGGCAAAGCCCCCGGTGCCATGGGAAAGGTCTGGTGGCCGGTGCGATCCGTCCGAAATCTCAACAAGAAAAGGGTGATCGGGCCCTTCGACCCGATCACCCTTTCAAGGCGCGCCCGTTCAGGCGGCTGCGGCGTGCGCTTCCGCGCCCTGCTGCATGGAAGCCACCAGCTTGCGGATCAGTTCAGCGGCCTGCGACACATCCATCGCCTCGGCCACCGATGCCTGGGTTGCTCCGGCCGATGCCCCCATTCCGGCGGCATCCAGCACGGAGTCATCGCTCACCAGAGCCGACAGCGCCGGCGTTTCACGCGTACCAGCGAACCAGACGTCCGCCATGGCATGTGTGCTGCCGTCGGCGGCGGTGTAGCTGGAGGTCAGGCCCAGCGTGTTGCCGAACTGCTGCTCGCTGCCTTCGACGGCATTGAGCGACATCGCAGCCACGCCCGCCTGGCCCAGGGTCAGCAACTCGCCGGCATCGGTGTTGCCATTGCCGTTGCCGTCCACCCAGACGCGCAGGCTGGAGAAGATCCCGTCCTTTGCGTCGATCTTGCCGTCGTGGTTGTCGTCGTACTGGGCCAGGGCTTCGTAGCCGTTGAAAGCTGTTCCGCCCTTGACCAGTGCCATCGCATCGCCGAACAGTTCCTTGCCGCTGTTGATCTTGCCGTCGCCGTTGAGGTCCAGCGCCAGCAGGCCATCGTGACGATCGACCCAGCCGGACTGCGTGTGGGTGCCGTTGCCGACGAAGTCGAAGCTCACGCCATGGTCGCTGCCCACCGTATGGACGCCATCGCCATTCAGGTCCAGCACCAGCGGCGTGTTGTTCGCCGAGGTCATGCAATTGCCGCCGGCCTTGGAAACGATGTTGCCTTCCGAATCGGTCTCCACGACGAAAGCCTGAGCCGTCACGTCCTGATGGCTCATCACACTGCCGTTGGGGCCGCTGCCCCATTGGCGGAACTCGTAGAACTTCGCAGCCTGCGCGGCGCTGAGCCAGTAGTCACCGTTGGCGTCCGCCTGTGCGATCGTGCCATCGGCCAGCTTCAGGAAAGTCGGGGCCACAGCGTAGTCGACCTGGTTGATCGTCACCTTGTAGAACAGGCTCTCGCTGCCATCGGTGTCGGGCGAAGAGTTCGTCCCGGCGATGGTGACCTGATGCCAGACACCGACATAGCCGCCGGCCGTACCCACGGCAACGGCATTGCCCTGGGCATTGACGGTCTGCCAGTCGGGGGCGGTGTACCCGCCCATCGTGACCGAAGTGACTGTCGCCACGCCGTCGGCCACCGGTGCCACATCGATCGTCATGTGACCCTTGACCGTCGCGCCGCCACTGGTTTCCACATAGTCGAAGGACGAGTAGTGCGCCTTCATGTTGCCTTCACCGGCCGTGCTGTATTCCGGTCCACCCGACTGATTCACACCCGGTATGTACAGCAGCTTTCCTGCCTGGATCTCCGCCTGGGAGATCGACTGACCTGCCGTCACCATCTTCCATTCGGAAGTCGGCGTGTAGTACCAGAGCCATCCGCTCGCAGGCAAGCTGGAAATGGTGATGACGCCCTTGCCATCGCCCACCGTGCTGCTGAAGGAATCCCACCCGATGAAGGATTGGACGTCCTCCGCCAGCTTGAACGTATTGAACTCGCCGTAGCTGGAGACCAGACCGATATCGACGATCGAGTTCTGCTCGCCGGCGTTCAGCCGGAACCAGCCCGTGCGTCCATCCGCACCCACGTCGGAGTCCAGGCCGCCATTCGTACCCCTCATCGCGGCGGTGTAACCCGTCATGTAGGCCGGCAGTGCCGCCGTGCCCAGGTCGTACAGGCTGTCGGACTGCAGGTTGGTGAACCTGAAATTGCCGTTGGCATCGGTGACGGTGGTGGAGAAGGTGTCGTTGCCATCACCCAGCAACCCACCCGAGCCGGTACCGCGCAGCGTCACGGTGACGCCTGCCACGCCCGCCTCGCCGGCATCCTGGATCCCGTTCTTGTTCGTGTCCAGCCAGACGCGATCGCCGACGGAGGCAAGCCCCGCCTTGATCAGGCCCACATCGATGCCGGTTTCGCTCTGACCATGCTTGATGGTGAAGGCCGCCGAGTTGCCCGCTGCATCGACGTTGCTGTCAATGCCGCTGCGTCCACCAGCCGTCTGCGTGGTGAAAGCCATGCCGGTGGGAGCGTCGGCGTGGATCTTGTACTGGCCCGCAGCCACCGCGCCGAAGCCATACCAGCCGTTGGCATTGGTCGTCGTACTGCGGCTGCTGTCGTCAGCGGTGCCGAACACGCCGTCCTTGCCCGCGCCGATCAGGGTGATCTTCACGCCGGCCACAGACGATTCACCGGCGTCCTGCAGACCATTGCCGTTCGTGTCGTTCCAGACCCGGTTGCCCACCGTGGCCGAGAACTTCGCGAAACCCGCATCGATGGTTTTGTTGGCCTCACCGGTGGCGAGATTGATGATCCCGGTCTTGCCGTTGGCATCGATGTCGCTGTCGGTTGCGGAAGTGGCGTTGCTGTTGTTGGCCTTGACAGCCTCGTAGCCCGCGGGTGCACCGAAGGTCAGTTGGTACTGGCCACCCAGCAGGTTGTTGAAGCTGTACTTGCCGCTGGCATCGGTGGTGGTCGTGGCCTTGATGTCGTCGGCGGTGCCGAAGACCTTGTCCGCGCCCGCGCCGAGCAGCGAAACGCTCACGCCAGCCAAGCCCTTCTCGCCGGCGTCCTGCACGCCGCAGCCGCAGGCATCCGCCCAGACGAAGTCGCCAATGCTCGCCGTGCCGGTGCTGATGCCCGCATCCACGTCGGTGCGGTCCTGGCCAACGGCGAGGGCGATCGTGTCGGTTCGCCCCGTTTGCTGATTGGCGTCCGAGTCAGCCGTGTCGTAGCCATTGTTCCCGTAGTTGGCGGTGGTGAGCTGATAGCCCGCCGGCACGTTGCTGAACTGAACCTGGTAGTTGCCGGCAACGAGGCCGGTGAACAGGTACTTGCCGTTGGCGTCCGTGGTCGTGGTCTGCAGCGTGGTGTCGTCGGCCGTGCCGAACACACCGTCGGCGCCAGCGCCCTTCAACTGCACCGTGACGCCAGCCACGCCGGTGTTGCCGTCGTCCTGGTAGCCGTTGCGGTTGGTGTCCATCCATACGGTGTCGCCGATCGAGCCGAGCCGTGCCGTGATGCCGATGTCCACCGTCAGGTTCTGCTCGCCCTTGCCGAGCTTGACCACGTCGGTGTAGCCGCCCACGCGGTCAGCGTCGAGCTTGGTGAGGTCGGAGTCGGTGGCATCGTTGCCGCCGGCGTTGGCCACGGTTGCCTCTTGCGTGGCAGCGTTCAGTCCGTGGCCGTTGTAGGTCCTGACGGCATAGCTGCCGGCGTTCAGTTCGGTGAACAGGTAGTTGCCGTTGGCGTCGGTGTTCTTGTCGGCCACGTGCACGTCGTCGCCAGTGCCAGCGACGCCGTCCGCGCCCACGTTGTAAAGGCGCACCAGCACGTTGCCGATACCCGCCTCGCCCGCATCCTGGATGCCGTTGCGGTTGGTGTCGAACCAGACGCGGTCGCCCAGGCTGGAGAGCTTGTCGCGAATGCCGGCGTCCACGTCCGTGCGGTCCTGACCCGCCGTCAGCGTGATGGTGTCGGTGCGGCCAGTGACCTGGTTGGCATCGCTGTCGGACGTGTCGTAGCCGTTGTTGCCGTAGTTCGCCGTGGTGAACTCGGTGCCTGGCAGCAGGCCGCTGAACTGCACCTGGTAGTTGCCGGCCGTGAGGTCGGTGAACAGGTACTTGCCGTTGGCATCCGTGGTCGTGGTCTTGAGGGTGATGTCATCGGCCGTGCCGAAGACGCCGTCCGCGCCCGTGCCCTTCAGTTGCACCGTGACGCCAGCCACGCCCGTATTGCCGTCGTTCTGGTAGCCGTCGCGGTTGGTGTCGACCCAGACGGTGTCGCCGATGCTGCCCAGCTTCGAGGTGAAGCCGATGTCCACCGTCAGGTTCTGCTCGCCCTTGCCGAGAGTGACCGCGTTGGTGTAGCCGATGTTGGCCGCCACCTTGGTGACGTCCGAGTCGATGGCGTCGTTGGTGCCTGCATCGCCCTGGGTGAAGACGGTGGTCGTCGGATCGATGGTCCAGTTGTAGCCGTAGGTCTTGACGTAGTAGTTGCCGGCGGAGAGATCGTCGAACAGGTACTTGCCGTCGGCCAGCGTGAACATCTGGTTCACGTAGACATCATCGCCGGTGCCGACCAGACCGTCTGCGCCGGTCCTGTAGAGCTGCACCAGCACATCCTTGATGCCGGCTTCGCCCGCATCCTGGATGCCATTGCGGTTGGTATCGAACCAGACGCGGTCGCCCAGGCTGGAGAGCTTGTCGCGGATGCCGGCGTCCACATCGGTGCGGTCCTGACCCGCCGTCAGCGTGACGGTGTCGGTGCGGCCGGTGGTCTGGTTGGCGTCGCTGTCGGCCGTGTCGTAGCCGTTGTTGCCGTAGTTCGCCGTGGTGAACTCGGTACCCGGCTGCAGACCGCTGAACTGCACCTGGTAGTCACCCGCCGTGAGGCCGGTGAACAGGTACTTGCCGTTGGCGTCCGTGGTCGTGGTCTTGAGCGTGGTGTCGTCGGCCGTGCCGAACACGCCGTCGACGCCCGCGCCCTTCAATTGGACCGTGATGCCGGACACGCCCGTACCCGTCTCGTCCTGGTAGCCGTTGCGGTTGGTGTCGACCCAGACGGTGTCGCCGATTGAGCCGAGCCGAGCCGTGATGCCGATGTCCACCGTCAGGTTCTGCTCGCCCTTGCCGAGCTTGACCACGTCGGTGAAGCCGCCCACGCGGTCGGCATCGAGCTTGGTGAGGTCGGAGTCGACGGCATCGTTGGTGCCGGCGTTGGCAATCGTTGCCTCTTGCGTGGCAGCGTTCAGTCCGTGGCCGTTGTAGGTCCTGACGGCATAGCTGCCGGCGTTCAGGTCCGTGAACAGGTAGTTGCCGTTGGCGTCGGTGTACTTGTCGGCCAGTTGCACGTCGTCGCCGGTGCCGGCCACGCCGTCCGCACCGACGTTGAACAGGCGCACCAGCACGTTGCCGATGCCTGCTTCGCCCGCATCCTGGATGCCGTTGCGGTTGGTGTCGAACCAGACGCGGTCGCCAAGGCTGGAGAGCTTGTCGCGAATGCCGGCGTCCACGTCGGTGCGGTCCTGACCCGCCGTCAGCGTGATGGTGTCGGTGCGGCCAGTGACCTGGTTGGCATCGCTGTCGGACGTGTCGTAGCCGTTGTTGCCGTAGTTCGCCGTGGTGAACTCGGTGCCTGGCAGCAGGCCGCTGAACTGCACCTGGTAGTTGCCGGCCGTGAGGTCGGTGAACAGGTACTTGCCGTTGGCATCCGTGGTCGTGGTCTTGAGGGTGATGTCATCGGCCGTGCCGAAGACGCCGTCCGCGCCCGTGCCCTTCAGTTGCACCGTGACGCCAGCCACGCCGGTGTTGCCTTCGTCCTGGAAGCCGTTGCGGTTGGTGTCGACCCAGACGGTGTCGCCGATGCTGCCCAGCTTCGAGGTGAAGCCGATGTCCACCGTCAGGTTCTGCTCGCCCTTGCCGAGAGTGACCGCATTGGTGTAGCCAATGTTGGCCGCCACCTTGGTGACGTCCGAGTCGATGGCGTCGTTCGTGCCTGCATCGCCCTGGGTGAAGACGGTGGTCGTCGGATCGATGGCCCAGTTGTAGCCATAGGTCTTGACGTAGTAGTTGCCGGCTTCGAGGCTGTCGAACAGGTACTTGCCATCGGCGGCGGTGAACATCTGGTTCACGTAGACGTCATCGGCCGTGCCGACCAGACCGTCTGCGCCGGTCTTGTACAACTGCACCAGCACGCCGCCGATGCCGGCTTCACCCGGATCCTGCAGGCCGTTGCGGTTGGCGTCGAACCAGACGCGGTCGCCCAGGCTGCCCAGCTTGTCGACCAGACCCGCATCCACGTCGGTGCGGTTCTGGCCCGGCGTCAGGGTGATGGTGTCGGTGCGGCCAGTGGACTGGTTGGCATCGCTGTCCATCGTGTCGTAGCCGTTGTTGCCGTAGTTCGCCGTGGTGAAGGCGGTGCCGGCCGGCAGGTTGCCGAACTGCACCTGGTAGTCGCCTGGCGCGAGGTTGGTGAACAGGTACTTGCCGTTGGCGTCCGTGGTGGTGGTTGCCAGCGTGGTGTCGTCGGCCGTGCCGAACACGCCGTCGGCGCCCGCGCCCTTGAGTTGCACCGTGACGCCGGCCACGCCCGTGCCCGTCTCGTCCTGATAGCCGTTGCGGTTGGTGTCGAGCCACACGGTGTCGCCGATGCTGCCGGGCTTGAAGAAGCCGGCGTCGACGGTGGTGTTGGTCTCGCCCGACTTGAGCGTGTAGCAGCCGGTGAAGCCGTTCGCGCCTGCATCGGAGTCGAAGGCATCGTTGCCGACGTTGGCGGTGCTGAGCACCGAGCCGTCGTTGGCGATGAATTTGACCATGTAGTCGCCGGGCTTCAGGCCGGTGAAGCTGTAGTTGCCGTTGGCGTCGGTGGTCTGCGTGCCAATGAGCGTGCCGGGCTGGTCGTTGACGCCGCAGGTGTAGAGCTGCACCGTGACGCCGGCCTTGCCGGTTTCGCCGGCGTCCTGGACGCCGTTGCCGTTGGTGTCGTTCCAGACCTTGTCGCCGATGGTGGCGGGCTTGTAGAAGCCGGCATCCACCGTGTTGTTGGTTTCGCCCGAGCCCAGCGTGTAGCAGCCGGTGAAGCCGTTGCTGCCGGCGTCGGAGTCCAGCGCATCGTTGCCGACGTTGGCGGTGCTGAGCACCGAGCCATCCGCGGCGATGAACTTGACCATGTAGTCGCCGGGCTTCAGGCCGGTGAAGCTGTAGTTGCCGTTGGCGTCAGTGGTCTGCGTGGCAACCAGCGTACCGGGCTGGTCGTTGACGCCGCAGGTGTAGAGCTCGACCCGGACGCCGGACTTGCCGGTTTCGCCCGCATCCTGCACGCCGTTGCCGTTGGTGTCTTCCCAGACGCGGTCGCCGATGGTGGCGGTCTTGTAGAAGCCTGCATCGACGGTGTTGTTGGTTTCGCCCACTGCCAGCGTGTAGCAGCCGGTGAGGCCGCCCGCGCCCGCATCGGAATCCGTGGCGTCGTTGACGCCGGCATTGGCCGTGCTCAGCACCGAGCCGTCGGTACTCGTGAACTGCACGATGTACATGCCGGCGGGCAGGTTGTTGAAGTGGTAGTTGCCGTTGGCGTCGGTCACGGTGCTGCCGACCAGGCCGGACGGCACGCCGTCCATGCACACGAACAGGTTGACGATGACGCCGGCCTTGCCGGTTTCGCCGGCATCCTGGATGCCATTGGCGTTGGTGTCGTTCCAGACGCGGTCGCCGAGGCTGGCCGTGTTGTTCGGCTTGAAGCCCGCATCGACAGTGTTGTTGGTCTCGCCGGAGGTGAGGGTGTAGCAGCCGGTGAAGCCGTTGCTGCCGGCGTCCGAATCGAGCGCATCGTTGCCGACGTTGGCCGTGCTCAGCACGGTGCCGTCGGTGGCGATGAACTTGACCATGTAGTCGCCCGGCTTCAGGCCGGAGAAGCTGTAGTTGCCATTGGCGTCGGTGGTCTGCGTGGCGACGAGCGCACCTGGCTGGTCGTTGACGCCGCAGGTGTAGAGCTCGACCCGGACGCCGGACTTGCCGGTCTCGCCCGCGTCCTGCACGCCGTTGCCGTTGGTGTCGTTCCAGACGCGGTCGCCGATCTTCGCGTACTTGTAGAAGCCGGAGTCGACGGTGGCGTTGTATTCGCCTGGCGCGAGGTAGGTGATGTTCGACAGCTTGCCGTCACTGTTGGTGCCAGAGGCTGCGTTGCCGTCGACCTGGCGCGGGCTGGCCGCGTCGTAGCCGGCCGGATCGGTGAAGCGAACCTGGTAGCCCACGCCCGGCGTGAGGCCCTTGAAGCTGTAGTTGCCATTGGCGTCAGTGGTGGTGCTGGCGAGCACTTCGTTGGCGCTGATGGCACCGTCGCCGTTGGCGTCGCGCACCAGTTCCACCTTGGCACCGGCAATGCCGGCTTCGCCTGCTTCCTGGATGCCGTTGGCGTTGCTGTCGCTCCAGACGCGGTCGCCGAGCTTGGCGGCACGGGTCTCGACGATGAGGTTCTGGTCGTGGAACTGTTCCCACCTGACGGGGTCGATGACGACAGCCAGGACCTCACCCGCATCGGGGACGAAATCGTTGTGGGTCAGCGCAAGATCGGCCAGCGTGCTGCCGTACGAAGGATCGTGGGTAATCAGGTACCAGATCGCGTTCTGGACGTCGGTGGCGGTGAAGCTGCTCGTTCCGCTGCGGTAGTAGTTGAGCAGCCAGTTGATGGCGCCGTCCGAGGTGAAATTGTTCTCGGCCGACACCTCGAAGGCGGCATAGCCGAAGCCGGCGTAGGAGAGTCCGTTGTTGTAGTCGAGGTAGACCTGTGGCTGGATGCACCAGGCATTCAAGACCGTGCCCGTGGGACCAAGCGGCGACACCGCATTGAACAGGACATCGTAGTAGCTGTCATTGCCGGGCGCCGCCGGCTTGGTGATGACGATCGGAGAAGAAAAGTAGGGGGAGGCCATATTGAGCGGTCCTTGGCTGACAAAACAAACCCCGGCTTATTCGACCGTCGACACGTAGGTGCGACTGCGCAGAAAGGCCAGGAACAGCGAAAGGAAGAGGGAGTTACGCAACCGCTCGCACACAATCCCGCAGGTCCTGGGGGAAATCCCAGGGCCTTGCACGTGGCCTAGCTGTCTTGTTGCATCCGCCGGTCGCACGCACGAGTGCTCCGTCGATGTTTTTCATGCATCCCCCTACCAATCGGGCCCACTCACCGAAGTAAACGGACCCGGCACGAATACTAAACACAAAGTGCTAAGCGGTAGCCCGCCAATCGTTCTAGTCCAGGTGGAGATTGGAACCTTTACACGGAATTGAAGGCATCAATGTTGAGCATTTGTCACCAAGGCAGACGCCCGCTGTTGATGCCTCGACGGCGTCACGCCGCCAGGCTTTGCTCCAGCGCGTCGATGAAGCGCCTGGGCACGTCGAAGCCGGTCTGGTCCGAGATTTCCTGGAAGCAGGTCGGGCTGGTGACGTTGATCTCGGTGACGTACTCGCCGATCACGTCGAGGCCGATCAGGAGCAGCCCGCGCGGAGCCAGCGCACGGCCTACCGCCTCGGCGATCTTGCGGTTGCTGTCGGAGAGCGGTTGCGCCACGCCCTTGCCGCCGGCCGCCAGGTTCCCGCGCACCTCGGTGCCTTGCGGGATGCGCGCGAGCACGAAAGGCACCGGCTCGCCGGCGATGATGAGGATGCGCTTGTCGCCCAGCGAGATCTCGGGCACGAAGCGCTGGACCATGATGGTTTCGGCGCCGTTCTTGTTGAGCGTCTCGGTGATCGAGCCGAGGTTCAGCGCGTCCTCGCGCACGCGGAAGATGCCCATGCCGCCCATGCCGTCGAGCGGCTTGAGGATGATGTCCTTGTGCTCGGCATGGAAGGCGCGCACGGCGGCGGGGTCGCGCGTGACGAGCGTGGGGCTGGTGAACTGCTGGAACTCCATCACGGCGAGCTTCTCGGGATGGTCGCGCAGGGCGGCGGGGCTGTTGAAGACCTTGGCGCCTTCGCGTTCGGCCTGGCCGAGCAGGTGCGTGGCGTAGATGTATTCGGCGTCGAAGGGCGGGTCCTTGCGCATGATCACTGCGTCGAAGGTGTGCAGCGGGGTGGCGCGCGCGGGCGTCTCGGTGAACCACTGGTCGGCATGGCCGGTGAGTGTGATGTCGCGCACGGTGGCCGTCACCGGCTGGCCGGTCTGCCAGCCGAGGTCGCGCGGCTCGCAGGCCGAGACGCTGTGCCCGCGGCGTTGCGCTTCGCGCATCATCGAGAAGGTGGTGTCCTTGTAGATCTTGAATTGTTCGAGCGGGTCGGCAACGAAGAGGATGTTCATCGGGGAGCCTTTTCGGCGGACGAGGGTGTGGAAGTGGAAGCGGGCACGGAGGCGGCCCGGCGGCTGCCCAGGCTCTGGATGCCCAGGGCCACGGCGCCGGCGACGACGCCCCAGAAGGCCGAGCCGATGCCGGCCAGCGTGACGCCGGAAAGCGTGACCAGGAAGGTGATGAGCGCGGCCTCGCGATGGGCGTCGTCGCGCACTGCTGCGGCGAGTCCGCCGCCGATGGTGCCGAGCAAGGCCAGGCCGGCGATGGCCGCGACCAGTTCTTTCGGGAAGGCGGTGAGCAAGCCGGTGACGGCCGCGCCGAACAGGCCGATGACCACGTAGATCGCGCCGCAACTCACGGCCGCCGTGTAGCGCCGCGCCTTGTCGTCATGCGCCTCGCGGCCCATGCAGATGGCGGCGGTGATGGCGCTGAGGTTCAGCGCGAAGGCGCCGAAGGGCGCGAGCACGAGCGTCACCAAGCCGCTGATGGTGATGAGCTTGCTGACCGGCATGTCGTAGCCGGCCGCGCGGATCGCTGCCACGCCGGGCAGGTTCTGCGAGGCCATCGTCACGACGAAGAGCGGCAGCGCCAGGCTGATGGCTGCCTGCAAGGTGAACACGGGCATCGTGAACACCGGCATTGCGAGGTGGAAGTGGACTTCAGACCAAGCGAGTTGGCCGCGCGCCGCGGCGAAGACGATCGCCACCAGCAATGTCAGCGGCACCGCATAGCGCGCGACGAAGCGCTTGGCCAGCAGGTAGGTGGCAAGCATCAGCAGCACCAGCGGCAGGGCCGTCTGCGCGGCGGTGAAGGCCTGCAAGCCGAAGCGCGCCAGCACGCCCGCGAGCAGCGCGGAGGCGATCTCCATCGGGATCTTGTTCATCACGCGCTCGAACCAGCCGGTGGCGCCCGCGAGGGTGATGAGCACCGCGCAGACGATGAAGGCGCCGACCGCCTCGTTCATCGAATAGCCGGCACCGGCCACGGCCAGCACCGCGGCGCCCGGCGTGCTCCACGCAATCATCACCGGCATGCGCCACCACAGCGAGGGCAGGGCGGACGCCAGCCCCATGCCCAGGCCCAGCGCCCACATCCACGAACTGATGACTTCCGGAGAGGCGCCAAAGGCCAGCGCGGCCTGGAACACGATGGCCACCGAACTCGTGAAGCCCACGAGCACGGCGACGAATCCTGCCGTGAACGCCGACAGGCTGAGGTCCTTGAAAAAACGCATCGGGCGATTGTGCCGGCTGGGCGGGGCCGTCGCCCGGACAAGGCTTCCGTGCCGGTCGTCGGACTTTGGACATGCACATATGGAAAGATCCGAGGCCGACCGCCGTGGGCCTCCGCAGCGCTGGCTATCCTCGCGGCGCATTTCTTGCGGCACCCGCTCGCGCATCCACTCGAATCGCCTAGACCGCATCACATGACCGAACGCTGGCCCCACCTGCTGCCCCACCACGGGCGCTTCGACTACTCGCCGATCACGCGCCGCCCCGACTGGCACTGGCCCAACGGCGCGCGGCTGGCGGTCTACCTGGGCTTCAACCTCGAGCACTTCGCGTTCGGCGACGGGTTGGGCGCGCGCATCGGGCCGCCTTCGGCCGAGCCGGATGTGCTGAACCATGGCTGGCGCGAATACGGCAACCGCGTCGGTGCCTGGCGTTGCATGGAACTGTTCGACCAACTCGGGTTGCCGACCGGCGCATTGGTCAACACCGCGCTCTACGACCACTGTCCGGAACTCGTCGCAGCCGTGGTCGCGCGCGGCGACGAACTCATCGGCCACGGCCACAGCAATGCCGAGCGGCAGGCCGAGTTCGACGAAGCCGGCGAGCGCGCCTTGCTGCAACGCTGCAGCGCCCGCATGGCCAGCGAAAGCGGACAAGCGCCAACGGGCTGGCTTTCGCCCTGGATCTCCGAAAGCAGATTGACCCCCGACCTGCTGGCCGAGACCGGCTACCGCTACACGCTCAACTGGTGCCACGACGACCAGCCCACGCGCATGCACACGCGCAGCGGCCGGTCGCTGTGGGCCGTGCCCTATCCGCAGGAACTCAACGACATCCCGATGATCGTGACGCGCCAGATGGACGCAAAGGACTTCTGCGCGATGGTGCGCGACAACTTCGACGAGATGCTGCAACAGTCCGCGCGCCAGCCGCTGGTGATGGGGCTGGCGCTGCATCCCTACATCTTCGGCCAACCGTACCGGCTGCGGCACCTGCGCACGGTGCTCGAAGTCTTTGCCGCGGCGCGCGACCAAGGTGAGATCTGGTTCACCACACCCGGCGGGATCTGCCGGCACATGGAAGCGCTGGCGGCCGAACGGCCGGAGGAATTCAGCGCGATCTGAACTGAAGTCCCGGGCGCATTGCAGCCGGGGTGGCTGTGCAACTTCGGTTCAGAGATCGAAGTTGGTCGGCAGCATGACCACGTCGCGAATGGTCATGCCTCGCGGCCGCGTCAGCATGAACCGCACCACCTCGGCCACCTCGCTCGTCTCCAGCAGGCTGCCGGACGCCTTGGCTTCCGCCAGCTTCTCCGCCGGCCAGTCCGCGAGCAGCGCACTGATCACCGGCCCCGGCGAGATCGAGCCGACACGGATCCCATGCTTGAACACCTGGCGCCGCACCGTCTGCACGAAGCAGTTGATCGCCCATTTCGACGACGCGTAGACGGGCTCCCAAGGCGTCGGGAAGTGCGCCGCCAAGGAACTCGTGACGATGATGTCGCCGGTCTTTCGCGCGATCATGTGCGGCAGCACGTCGTGCACGTTCTTCATCACGACGTTGACGTTGAGGTTGAGCATGCGGTCGATGGCCGTGGTGTCCGAGTCGACCAGGTCGCCGCCGACATAGCTGCCGGCATTGGCATGCAGGATGTCCAGTTGGCCGGCCAGTTCCAGCACGCGGGGCAGCAGCGTCGCGCAGTCCTTGGCGTCCAGAAGGTCGATGACCAGCGGGATCACCGCATCGCCATGCTTGCTGCAATGCACTTGCAACGCCGCGTCGTCGCGGTCCACCATCACCACGCGTGCGCCGGCGGCGAGCATCGCCTCGGTGCTCGCCAGGCCGATGCCCGACGCGGCGCCGGTGACGACGGCCACCTTGCCTTCCAGTTCTCTTGCCATGCTGTGTCTCCGGTTCAGTCCTGGAGGCGACGATAGACCTCGCCGAGGGCGCCGGGCATATCGCAAAGTGCTCGACCGATACTCTCCTGCGCTGGCAGGGCGGGAACATCCCTGAGCCGTGGCAGCCCGTCGGCTGAATGGGCAGGATCGGGTGGACAGCAACCATCCGATCTCAGTGATCAGTGGACTAGATCTCTATCTTCGACCCCAGCTCCACCACCGCGTTGTTCGGCAGCCCCAGGAAGCCCGCCGCGCCGCTCGCGCTGTGGTGCATCTGCGCGAACAGCTTCTCGCGCCACGGTGCCATGCCGCTGCCCAGCGTCGGGATGACAACATCGCGCGAGAGGAAGTAGCTGGTCGTCATCGGCTCCAGCTGGCAGCCGCGCATGCGGGCATGCTCCAGCGCGCGCGGCAGGTCGATGTCGTTCTTGAAGCCGTAGTGCACCGTGATCTGCCAGCAGTGATGGCCGAGCGCCTCGATCTCGATGCGCTTGTCCATCGGCACCCAAGGCACCTGGTGATTGCGCACCGTGACGAACATGTTCTGGTCGTGCAGCACCTTGTTGTGCTTGAGGTTGTGCAGCAGCGCGTTCGGCACCACGCCGGGCTCGGCGGTGAGGAACACGGCCGTGCCGTCGACCCGCGTGGGCGGGCTCACGAACACCGAATCCAGGAAACTCTGCAGGTCGATCGCATCGGCGCGCTGCACCTCGCCCATCAGGCGGCGGCCTTCCTTCCAGGTGATCATCAGCGTGAACACGCAGCCGCCGATCAGGAGCGGGAACCAGCCGCCCTCGAACAGCTTCAGCAAGTTCGACGCGAAGAACAGGAAGTCGACGATGAAGAACATGGCCGTCGACGCGATGCACAACGCCAGCGGCAGCTTCCAGGCAAAGCGGATCACGAAGAAGGTCAGCACCGTGGTGATCAGCATGTCGGTGGTCACGGCAATGCCGTAGGCCGCGGCCAGGCTGCTCGACGAACGGAACATCACCACTGCCAGCACGATGGCCACGAACAGTCCCCAATTCACGAAGGGGATGTAGATCTGCCCGGCTGTGCGCACGCTGGTGTGCTCGATGTTGAGGCGCGGCAGGTAGCCGAGCTGGATGACTTGGCGCGTGACGCTGAAGGCGCCGGTGATGAGCGCTTGCGACGCGATCACGGTGGCCGCCGTCGCCAGGATCACCAGCGGTATCAGCGCCCAGTCCGGCGCCATGTTGAAGAAGGGGTTCTTCACCGCCTCGGGGCTCCCCAGCAGCAGCGCGCCCTGGCCGAAATAGTTGAGCGTCAACGCCGGCATGACCACCGAGAACCACGCGATGCGGATCGGCCCCTTGCCGAAGTGGCCGAGGTCGGCATAGAGCGCCTCTGCCCCGGTCACGCACAGCACCGTCGCGCCCAGGATGATGAAGCTGGTGACCGGGTTGTCCCACATGAACTTCAGCGCGTAGTGCGGGCTCAGCGCCTTGAGGATTTCGGGGTGCGTGAGGATCTGGTTCACGCCCAGCACGGCGATCACCGCGAACCATATCAGCGTGATCGGCCCGAAGAACTTGCCGATGCCGGCCGTGCCGTTCTTCTGCACGAAGAACAGGCAGAACAGCACCACCAGGGTGATCGGGATCAC
This sequence comes from Variovorax rhizosphaerae, assembly GCF_037889975.1. Taxonomy (NCBI): domain Bacteria; kingdom Pseudomonadati; phylum Pseudomonadota; class Betaproteobacteria; order Burkholderiales; family Comamonadaceae; genus Variovorax; species Variovorax rhizosphaerae. The sequence continues at coordinate 33,712 of NZ_JBBKZT010000026.1, forward strand.
GTAGCGGGTGAAGTGCGGCGACACCACCTCCAGGCCCTCGACCGCCGACAGCACCGAGATGGCCGGCGTGATGACGCCGTCGCCGTAGAACAGCGAGGTGCCGAAGATGCCCACCATCAGCAGCACCTGGCGCAACCTGGGCTTGTCGTGCACCGCCTGCGAGGCCAGTGCCAGCATGGCGACCAGGCCGCCTTCACCCTCGTTGTCGGCGCGCAGCACCAGCACCACGTACTTGAGCGAGACGATGACCGTCAGGGTCCAGAAGAACATCGACAGGATGCCGTAGACGTTCTCGATGGTGAACTGGACGTGTCCGTGCGCGAACACTTCCTTCATCGCGTAGAGCACGCTGGTGCCGATGTCGCCGTAGACGACGCCGATGGCCGCGATGATCAGCGCGGGGGATGAGGATTTGGGGGCTGACACGAAGGTCGCTGGAGAGCGGGTCGGCGAAAGCTGCCGGGCACCGCGGGCCGCCTGCGCTGCCTCGCTTACCCTCCCGCCCTCTTTTTGTCCGATTGCTGTGGGGTTGCTATTTTGACGCTGCGGCCAAGCGCCGCAAGGGGCGCTGTGGCCCGTTGGCATCAATCGAATGTGCTACACGCACGCGAAAGCTCACTCGTAGACCTCGGCATCCGGATTGGTCGCCTCCAGCTCGTAGCTGGCCGCGACCATCGCCAACCGGGCCACCACGCCGTACATGTAGAAGCGATTCGGCGCGCTGGCACCCGGCTTGGCGCCTGGCTGAGGTAAGTGCGCACTCTCCGAAAAAGCCAACGGCACGAAGCTCGCACCTGGCGAGACCAGGCTTTCATCCGGGCTGCGGCCGGCATGCACGCGGTAGAAGCCGCCGACCACGTAGCGGTCCATCATGTAGACCACCGGCTCGGCCACGCCGTCGTGCACGCGCTCGTTGGTCAGCACGCCTTCCTGCACGATCAGCGGCTCGAACTCGGCGGTCGGGCTCATCATGCTGCGCGTCTTGGGGTCGAGGTTGTCCAGGTCCTTGACGTCGCGCACCGTCAGCACGCCCACCCCCGCCGCGCCGTTGTCCGGCTTGACGATGACGAAGGGCTTCTCGTTGATGCCGTATTCCTTGTACTTGCGGCGCACCTTGGTCAGCACCGTGTCCACATGGCTGGCCAGCACGTCCATGCCGGTCTTCGAACCGAAGTTGACGCCCTGCGCCCGCGCATACATCGGGTTGATCAGCCACGGGTCGATGCCCAGCAGCTTGCCGAAGCGCTTGGACAGCTCCTCGTAGCTGTGGAAATGGTTGCTCATGCGCCGCGACGGCCAGGCGGCATGCAACGGCGGCAGCAGGTATTGCTCGTGCAGGTCTTCCAGGATGCCCGGGATGCCGGCCGACAGGTCGTTGTTCAGCAGGATGGTGCAGGGGTCGAAGTTCTTCAGCCCGAGGCGGCGCTTGGTGCGCACCACCGGCTCCAGGCAGACCGTCTCGCCGTTCGGCAGCGCGATCTTCTTCGGCGTCTTGATCTGCGGGTCGATCGAGCCGACACGGACGTTGAGCCCGGCCATCTGGAAGATGTGCACCAGTTGGGCGACGTTGGCCAGGTAGAAGGTGTTGCGCGAGTGGTTTTCCGGAATGACGAGCAGGTTGCGCGCCTCCGGGCAGATCTTCTCGATGGCGGCCTGGGCGGCCTGCACGGCCAGCGGCAGCATCTCCCGGGTCAGGTTGTTCCAGCCGCGCGGGAACATGTTGGTGTCCACCGGCGCCAGCTTGAAGCCGGCATTGCGCACGTCGACCGAGGTGTAGAACGGCGGCGTGTGCTCCATCCACTCCAGCCGGAACCAGCGCTCGATCGCCGGCATGGAGTCGAGCACGCGCTGCTCGAGCTCGTTGATGGGGCCGGTCAGGGCGGTGACGAGGTGGGGGACCATGGACGGGGTGACCTTCGGAAAACCGGAGTGCGATTGTAGGGAATTGGGGCTGACTGCCCGCTTTGCAACCGCCCAACGGCGTCGGCGCGACGCCTGACTACTTGCGCCAGAAGGACGGCGTGAGCAGTGCGATGAAGCTCAGAAGTTCCAGCCGCCCCAGCACCATCGCGAAGGTGCAGACCCAGACCTGAAAGTCCGTCAGCACGCCGAAATGGGAGGACGGCCCGATGTCCCCCAGCCCCGGGCCGGTGCAGTTGACGCTGGCCACCACGGCGCTGAACGCGGTGATCGGGTCTAGGTCGGTCAGCACCAGCAGCATGCTCAGCGAAATGATGGTCACGCCGTACACGAGCATGAAGGCCAGCACCGAGAAGATGACCCGGTTGTCGATCACTGTGTTGCCGAGCGTCACCGGCTGCACCGCGCGTGGATGCACCAGCCGGGTCATCTCGCGCAGCGCCTGCTTGACCAGGATCAGCACCCGCACCATCTTGATGCCGCAGCCTGCCGAGCCGGCGCTGGTGGCCAGCCCGGAGAGCAACAGCATCAGCATCGGCGCGAAGGCCGGCCATTTCAGGTAGTCGACGGTGGCATAGCCGGTGGTGCTGGCCACGGAGACGGTGTGGAAGATGCCGAGGCGCAGCGAATCGAGCGGGCCGTAGATGCCCTTGGCCCACAGCACGGCCGAGACCACCAGGCCGCCGCCAAGCAGCGCGATGATCGTCGCGCGCATCTCCAGGTCGCGCCAGAAGCCGCGCAGGCTGCGCTTGCGCACGGCGACGAAGTACAGCGCGAAGTTGCAGCTCGCCGCCAGCATGAAGACGACGGAGATCGCCTCCAGCCATCCCGAATTGAAATGCGCAAAGCTCGCGTCATGCGAGGACAGCCCACCCAGGCTCACCGTGCTGAACATGTGCATGAGGGCGTCCATGAGCGTCATGCCCGCCGCCCAGTAGGCCAGGAAGCAGACGATCGAGAAGGTCGAGTAGATGCCCCACAGGCCCTTGGCGGTTTCCTTCACGCGCGGCGTGAGTTTGCTGTCCTTGATCGGACCGGCGATTTCCGCCTTGAAGAGCTGGCTGCCGCCCACGCCCAGCAACGGCAGGATCGCCACCGCCAGCACCAGGATGCCCATGCCGCCGAGCCACTGCAGGAAGGTGCGCCAGAAGTTGATCGACAGCGGCAGTTCGTCGAGCTTGGTGAGCACCGTGGCGCCCGTCGTCGTGAGCCCCGAAACGGCCTCGAAATAGGCATGCGTGAAGTTGATCGGGCGGCCGATGTCGTCGAGCGCCCACATCAGCGGCACGCTCGCGAAGAATGGCAGCAGCACCCAGGTCAGCGACACCAGGAAGATGCCGTGGCGCGGTTGCAGCTCCCGCTTGAACTTGCGCAGGCCGGCCCACAGCAGCGCCCCGCTCACCAACGCCGTCCCCGCCGAAATGCCCCAGACGTGGACCAGCCCGTCCTTCTGGACCCAGGACACGACGCAGGGCAGCAGCATCCCCAGCGAGAAGAAGGTGAGCAGCGCGCCCAGCACGCGCAGGACCGGGAAGAAATCGATCATGTCGAAGGCCCCGGGGTCAGAAGAAGGTCGCGCTGACGCGGAACAGCTTTTCCACTTCGCGGATCTGGCGCTTGCGTGGAATGAAGATGACGATGTGGTCGTTGCTCTCGATGACGGTGTTGCCGTGCGGAATGATCACCTTGGGCGGCAGCGGCAGTTCAGTGGTCGGCGGCGCGTCCACGTCGATCTCGGGCAGGCCGCGCATGATGAGCCCGACCTGCGCCCCCTTGGGCAGCTTGAGGTCGTCGATGCTGCGCCCGACCACGCGCGAGGTCTTGCGGTCGCCCCGCGCCACGATCTCCAGGGCCTCGGCCACGCCCCGCCGCAGGCTGTGCACCGCCTGCACGTCGCCCTGCCGCACATAGGCCAGCAACTCGCCCAGCATGGTCTGCGAGGGCGACAACGCGATGTCGATCTGCGTGCCGTGCATCAGCTCCGCATAGGTGCGCCGGTTGATCAGCGCCAGCACGCGCGTCGCGCCCATGCGCTTGGCCAGCAGGCTGGCCATGATGTTGTCCTCGTCGTCGCTGGTCAGCGCCAGGAAGAGATCGATGGTCTCGATGCCCTCGTCTTCCAGCATGTCCTCGTCCGTGCCGTCGCCGTGCAGCACCAGCACCCCGGGCAGTTCGGAGGCCAATTGCACGCAGCGGTCGTGGTCGCGCTCCAGCACCTTGAGCTGGTAGTTGCGGCCCGTCGCCAGCAGTTGCTTGGCCAGCCGCAGCCCGACCCGGCCGCCGCCCGCGATCATGATGCGCTCCACCTCCCGCTTGGCCGACTGGTCGTACCGGTGCAGTGCCGTCAGCACCGCTGGGAGGTGCTCGCGCGCCGACAGGACGAAGACCTCGTCGCCCGGCTCGATGCGGGTGATGCCCTCGCAGGTGATGAACACGTCCGGCCTGTCTTCCAGCCGCCGGTAGATCGCGACGATGCGCATGTCGGCATTCGGCACGCACTCGCTCAACTCCGCGATGCTGTGCTGTACCAGCGGCGCCCCGGCCACTGCCCGCACCGACACCAGGCAGGCCAGGCCGCCGGCGAATTCCCGCACCTGCAGCGCCTCGGGGTATTCGACCAGCTTGCCGATGTAGCGGGTGAGCGATTCCTCGGGGCAGATGATGCGGTCGACCGCGAAGCCATCCTTGCCGACGAGCGGGCTGTCGTCCTTGAAGGCGCTGGAACGCACGCGTGCGATGCGGGTGGGAATGCCGAACACCTGGTGCGCCACCTTGCAGCACACCAGGTTGGTCTCGTCCAGCGCGGCGCAGGCGATGAGCATGTCGGCGTCGCGCGCGCCGGCCTCGGCCAGCACGTCAGGGTCGATGCCGCTGCCGACCACGCCGCGCAGCTCGAAGCGGTCTTCCAGCTCGCGCAGGCGCCGCGCGTCCGTGTCGATGACCGTGATGTCATTGCGTTCGGACACCAACGTGCCCGCGACGCTCTCGCCGATTCGGCCTGCGCCGAGGATGATGATTTTCAAGTTGTGCTCCCCCGGGGCGCTTTATACGCCTGAAGGAGCCAGCTTCAACTGCGGACTTCGCCTTGGCCTAGAACAACGTACTTCAGCGAGGTCAGTCCTTCGATGCCGACCGGGCCGCGCGCATGGAACTTGTCGGTGCTGATGCCGATTTCCGCGCCGAGGCCGAACTCGAAGCCGTCGGCGAAGCGCGTGCTGGTGTTGACCATGACGCTGGCCGAATCGACCTCGCGCAGAAAGCGCTGGGCATGGACGTGGTCGCGCGTGACGATGGCGTCGGTGTGGTGGCTGGAATAGCGGTTGATGTGGGCGATGGCTTCGTCCACGTCCTTCACCACCTTGATGCTGATGACGGCGGCGAGGTATTCCTCGGACCAGTCGGATTCGACCGCGTCGACCGCGGCCAATCCGGCACCTCGCACGATGGCGCCGGCGGCAGCGTCGCAGCGCATCTCCACGCCCTTGGTCGCAAAGACCTGGCCGATCCGCGGCAGGAACTTCGGCGCCACCGCTTCCGTGACCAGCAGGCCTTCCGCGGCATTGCAGGGGCTGTACTTCTGCGTCTTGGCGTTGTCGACGATCTTCAGTGCCATGTCGATGTCGGCCGTGTCGTCCACGAACACATGGCAATTACCGTCCAGGTGCTTGATCACCGGCACCTTGGCCTCGCGGCTGATGCGCTCGATCAGGCCCTTGCCGCCGCGCGGGATGATCACGTCGACGTATTCGGGCATAGCGATGAGGCGGCCGACGGCTTCACGGTCGGTGGTCTGCACCAGTTGCACCGCATCCACGGGCAAACCGACCTCGGCCAGCGATTCCGACACCAGCAGCGCCAGCGCCTTGTTCGATTCAATGGCCTCCGAGCCGCCGCGCAGGATCGCCGCGTTGCCGCTCTTGATGGCCAGGCTGGCGGCCTCGATGGTCACGTTGGGCCGGCTCTCGAAGATCATGCCGAACACGCCGAGCGGCACGCGCATCTGGCCGACGCGGATGCCGCTGGGCATCTGCTTCATGCCGATGATCTCGCCGATCACGTCGGGCATGGCGGCGAGCTGTTCGCAGCCTTCGGCGACGGTGGCCAGCACCTTGGGCGTGAGCTTGAGGCGATCGACCATCGGCGCGGACAGGCCCGCGGCGACGGCACGGTCGATGTCGCGGGCGTTGGCTTCGGCCAGCTCTGGACCGGCTTCGCGCAGGCGGCGGGCCAGTGCCTTCAGGGCCTTGTTCTTGATGGCGGCATCGGCGCGCGCCATCTGGGCGGCAGCGGCCTTGGCTTGCAGGCCCAGGGCCTGCATGTGTTCGTTGACGTTGAACGCGTTCATGCCGGCATTTTCCCACCGCTTGCACCGGCGCAGGCGCGGCAGGTCATTTGCGCCAGCCGGTGCAGCGCCTGCCAGCCATTGGCGGGCCAGTCGGGCTGCTTCAGGCCCTTGACGATGCCGTCGACCACATGGGCCGCGCGCAGCAGCTGGTTCAGCCGGCGCTCGTCGATGCGTGGCAGCACGCGCTCGAAGGCACGTTCCTTGTTGCCCCAGATACGGTTCTCGCGCAGGGCCATCGGCAGCGGGCGACCGGCGGCCATCGCGTCCTTCACGCGCTTGAGCGCGCGGATGTCCTCGGCCAGCGTGTAATGCACCAGCACCTCGGCCTCGCCCTCGGCCTGCAGGCCGTCGAGCATGCGCGCCACGCGCTGCGAATTGCCGGCCAGCACCGCCTCGCCGAGCTTGAACACGTCGTATCGGGCCACGTTGTGCACCGCGCTCTCGACCTGCTCCCAGCCCAGCTCGCCGGGCGGATGCAGCAGCGCGAGCTTCTGGATCTCCTGGTGCGCGGCCAGCAGGTTGCCTTCGACGCGGTCCGCGAAGAACTGCAAGGTGCGCTGGCCCTCTTCGCCAGCCTTCACGCGCTGGCCTTGCAGGCTCAGGCGCTGGGCGATCCATTGGGGCAGGGCGGCGCGGTCGATCGGGTCGATCTGCAGCGCCACGCCATTCGATTCGAGCGCGCCGAACCAGGCGCCGGTGCGTGTGGCCTTGTCGAGGCGGGGCAGCATGACCAGTGTGAGCGTGCTGTCGTTGCCGACGGCCGATTGGGCCAGCTGTTGCAGGGCCACGCTGCCGTCCTTGCCGGGCTTGCCGGAGGGGATGCGGATCTCGACGATCTGCTTGTCGGCGAACAGGCTCAGCGATCCGCCGGCCGCGAGCACGGCGCTCCAGTCGAAGTGGGCGCCGGCGACGGTGTACGAACTGCGCTCGGTGTAGCCCTGTGTGCGCGCGGCCGTGCGGATGGCGTCGGCCGCTTCCTGCGCGAGCAGCGGCTCATCGCCGTGAAGGGTGTAGAGCGGGCGCAGGCCGTCTTTGAGGTGCGCCGCGAGCCGGCCGAGGGCGAGTTCCATGGGCCGCGAGTTTACGCACCCCCGGCCGCGAAGAAGGTGTGAATCTTTCTACTGCGGCCACCGATCTCGGGGCTGCGGTGCTGGCTCCGGCATAACAAGCGCTATCGCGCAGTTGTTAGCCTCTGCCGCAACTTCGTTGTCACCGCACGAGAGTGCGGTTCCGCTCCTCGACCCGACCTCGGTGCCCTCGCTACGAAATCTTCACACCTTCTTCAGGCGGCCAGCGCTTGCTCCGGCAACTCGGCCCGCGCGAAGGCAGACAGCAGCGCGAACGCGGACGCCGCCGTGCGGTGGTCGACGTCGTGCAAGGGGTTGTACTCGGTCACTTCGACGGCCACGCAAGCCGGGTCGGCGGCATGGCCGCGCAGGGCCTGCAGGGCGTCCACCAATGCGATGCCGGCCTCGACCGGCGTGCCGGTGCCGGGGGCATCGGCAGGATCGAGCGCATCGAGGTCGAAGCTTAGGCCCCAGGCCACGGTGCGCTGGCGCACCAGCGCGAGCGCCTCCGCGAAGCACGCGCCAAAACCGCGGCGATCGACCTCCGGCATGTACATCACGCGCACGCCCAGCGACTCCAGCAAGTCACGCTCGCCTGCCTCGTAGCTGCGCGCGCCGATGATGACCAGGTTGCCCGACTTGATCTTGCCGGTCCAGCCGTAGAGCGAGGTCAGTCCCGGCGTGCCATGGCCCAGCAGCGCCGCCACCGGCATGCCGTGCGGCGCCAGGCTGTCGGAGGAATCGAGCGTGTGCGCATCGAGGTGCGCATCGATCCAGATGAGTCCGATGTCACCCTTCTCGCGCCACGCATCGGCGACCGCACTCCAGGTGCCGACCGCGCACGAATGGTCGCCGCCGACGACCACCGGCATCGCGCACTGCTGCAACTGCCGGCGCACGGAAGCGGCCAGCCGGACGCTGAATTCCTCGACCGAATCCAGCCGCGCCTGCGGTTGCTCCTCATGGCGCGCGTGCACCATGTCGACCCAGCGCGCATCGCGATGCGGTTCGGCCAAGTGCTTCGCGAGGCCGCGGTCACGCAGCGCCTGCGCGCCCAGCTTGCAGCCGCTGTCGCTCGCGCCTTCGCCGACCTCGGCGCCGATCAGGGCGAGGGGTTTGTGCTTCTTCATCGACGGCTCCTCAGGCTGCTTTCAGCGCGGTGTTGGCGCCTTGCAATGAATAGCCGAACAGATCCTTCGGGTCGTCCATGGTCGGCACCAGGTCGATCTCACGGCCCACGTCGTGCGCCAGCGCGAGCTTGTGCACGTAGCGCAGCGCCGACAGGTCTTCCAGCGCAAAGCCGACCGAATCGAACAGCGTGACCTGCTCCGCGTTGTCCCGTCCGGCGACGCGGCCGGCCAGCACTTCCCACAGCGCCGTGACGGCGAAGTCGGCCGGCATCTGCTGCAGCTCACCCTCGATGCGGGTCTGCGGCTCGTACTCGACGAACACCTTGGCGCGGTTGAGGATTTCGGCTTCCAGCTCGGTCTTGCCCGGGCAGTCGCCGCCGACCGCGTTCAGATGCATGCCGGGTTCCAGCAGGTCGGCCGTGAGGATCGTCGCGTAGGCCTTGTCGGCGGTGACGGTGGTCACGATGTCCGCGCCCTGCACGGCTTCACGCACGCTGGCGGCGCGGATCACCTGCAGCGCGCCGCTGCGGATCTGCGGCGCCAGGTTGGCCAGCAGCTTGTGGGTGGCCATCGGGTCGACGTCGAACACGCGCAGTTCGCGGATGCCGAGCCGGTCCATGAAGGCCAGCGCCTGGAACTCCGATTGCGCGCCATTACCGATCAACGCCATCGAGCGCGCGCCGGGCCGGGCCAGCGCGGCGGCGGCCATGACCGAGGTGGCGGCGGTGCGCAGCGCGGTGGTCATGGTCAGCTCGCTCAGCAGCATCGGGTAGCCGGTGGCCACGTCGGCCAGCACGCCGAAGGCCATCACGGTGGACATCTGCACGCTCGGGTTGCCGGGATGGCCGTTGACGTACTTGAAGGCGTAGAGCTGCTGGTCCGACACCGGCATCAGCTCAATGACGCCGCCCTTCGAATGGTTGGCGGTGCGGGCGCTCTTCTGGAAGTCTTCCCAGCGCAGGAAATCCTCGTGGATGCAGGCTTCCATCTCGCGGGTCATGCGTTGGGCCCCGAGTTGCCGGATCAGGTGCCTCATGTCGTGGATGTCGACGTAGCGTGTCATTTTTGTCTTCCTTGAAGGCCACCGCGGCCGATAAGGAAGTCTAGGTTTCGAGCCCTCTCCACAAAGGACGTTGTGCGCTGCGTCGACGCCTTTTCAGGCTGTTTTGAGGCCACTTCACTTCCGATTCGGAAGCGGCGATTGCATGCGATCTTGCAGTCGAGCGCAGGACAAAGCGGAGCGCCGCAGACAGTGCTTCAGCACGGCAAGGCGCTCCAACGCCGTCATGTGTTCGAATGCAAGACCGCATCAGCCTTGCCGAGGCACGATGATCACCGGCACCCGCGACGCGCGAACGATCTTCGCGGCGTTCGAGCCCAGGAACACGCGCTGCAGCGCACCGAGCCGGCTGGAGCCGAGCAGCATCAGGTCGCCCTCGCGCCATTCGACGGCCGCGAGCGCCGCTTCCCAGTCCGGTCCGACGCCGATCGCCGTCTCGACCGGATAGCCCGTCACCGCGATCTGCGCACGCACCGCGTCCAGGGCCGCTTCCGCTTGCGCCGTCCATCGCTCGAGGATCGCAAGCTCAGGCTCTGGCCCGAAGCGCGACGGAAACGCCAGCCGATCACGCACCGCGAAGCTGGCCAGGCGCAACGGCACCTGCAGCGTGCCGGCCAGCCCCAGCGCGTGCAGCACCGTGCTGCTCGCGCCTTCGGTGCCGGAGAAGCCGACCGTCACGCGCGTCGGCGCCGCGGTCGAGGCATAGCCCTGCGGCGCCACCGCCACCGGCCGCGACGACACGTGCAGCACTTCATCCGAGACGCCGCCCAGCAACAGCCGCCCGACCGCATTGCCGCGCGCCGAGCCCAGCACGATGAGGTCCGCATGCTCGCGCTCGGCCGCCTGCGTCAGGCCCACCGTCACCGACTTGGCGGCGATGCGCTCGTAGCGCACGTTCGGCGCCTCGCCGAGGATGGCGCGGGCACTGTCGAGCAATGCCGTCGCGTGCTCGTCGAGGAAGCGGTTGTAGTCCTGGTCCACGCCCAGGGAAGAAGGCCCCCAGGTCTCCGGCGTCACGACGCACACCACCAGCGTGGTGTCGCCGCGCGCGGCGATCGACCGGGCCAGCGCCAGTGCGTCCTGGCCGCCCGCATCCTTGGTGTAGCCGACGATGACGGTCTTCATGCTTGTCCCTTTCTTTGAGCCGCGCGGGCCAGGTTCGAATTGCGGATGCCATAGCCGAAGTACGCCACCAGCGCCACCGCGATCCAGCTGAAGAACACCACGTAGGTCGCATGCGACAGGTCCTTCAGGATGTAGCAGCAGGCCGCGATGCTCAGGCCCGGGATCAGGTAGGGGCCGAATGGCAGGCGGAAGCCCTGCACCGTCGATGCCGCCTTGAGCCGCGCCCGCACCACCGGCACGCTCGCCGACACCGCCATGAACGCGACCAGCGTGCCCATGCTGACCATGTCCCAGAGGTAGCTGGAGTCGACCGTGCCGGCCACGATCGCCACGCCGATGCAGACGTAGACGATGTTGTTGACCGGCGCCAGCGTGCGCGGGTTGACCTGCTGGAAGGTCTTGGGGATCAGGCCGTCACGGGCGATCGCGAACAGGATCCGCGTCTGGCCGTAGATCGCGACCAGCGTCACGCTGAACACCGAGATGACGGCGCCGGCGGACAGCACCACCGACGGCCAGCTCTGGCCCGTGACCTTCTGCAGGATCACGGCGAGGCCGGCTTCCTGGTGGGCGAAATCCGCGGCCGGTTGCGCACCCAAAGCGGCCATCGCCACCACCACGTAGCCGGCCATCACGATGATCAGCGCCAGCACGATGCCCAGCGGCACGTTGCGCTTGGGGTTGCGCACTTCGGCGCCGGCGGTCGAGATCGCATCCAGCCCGATGAAGGAGAAGAACACCGTGCCCGCCGCGGCCGTCACGCCCTTCATGCCCGCCTCGTTGTAGAAGGGTGTGAAGTTGTCGGCCTTGAAGGCGGTGAAGGCGATGACCGAGAAGAAGATCAGCACGGCCAGCTTGAGCATCACCATGATGGCGTTGGCGGTGGCCGACTCCTTGGCGCCGCGCATCAGCAGCAGGCCGCAGAGCGCGACCAGGATCACCGGGGGCAGGTTGAACTGCCCGGCATGGATCTCCAGCCCGTTCGCGCCCGACACCAGCATCGGGCTGCGCAAGGCCTCCGGTATCGGCACGCCGATGAGGTTGACCAGGAAGTTGTTGAGATAGCCCGACCAGCCGATCGCCGTGGCGCTCGCCGACAGCGCGTACTCCAGCATCAGGCAGGCGGCGACGATGAAGGCGGCGAACTCGCCCAACCCGACGTAGGCATAGGAATACGACGAGCCCGATGCCGGGATCGACGCAGCCAGTTCGGCATAGCAGAGCGCCGTCAGCCCCGCCGTGAAGCCGGCCAGCAGGAAAGCCAGCAGCACCGCCGGCCCGGCCTTGGGCACGGCCTCGGCCATGACGAAGAAGATGCCGGTGCCGATGGTGGCACCCACCCCCAGCATCGTCAGTGAAAACAGCCCGAAGGATGGCGCGAGGCTGGCGCCGCCATGCGCACCCGGTTCGCCCACGTCCCCCTCGAGCCCCTTGGTGCGCAGCAATGTCTGGATCATTCCCATGATGTCTTTGTCTCTCGTTCTGATGTTGTCATTTGCAATGCGAAGGGCCCCTCGTCGAGGGGCCCTGTTCCTAGAAAGAGTGGCGCATCCCGGCCTGCACGCCGGAGGCGCTGGAGCCCGGCGCCACCGGCACCCCCAGGTCGAAGGTTCCACGCGCATTGTTGTGCACGTAGACCACCGCCCCGTATAGCGCGGTGCGCAGCGACAGGTTGTATTCGTACCCCAGCGCATAGGCCGTCGCCCCCAGCGACTCCATGCCGGCGCGCTTGATGCGGCTGGTCACCACCTGCGCCTTGATCGCCTGCACGCCGATCGTGTAGCGCAGGCCCAGCGCGCCGGCGTCGTTGGTGTGGCGCACACCGTCGATCGTGGTGCGCTCGCGGCTCAACTGGCCGAAGAACTGCAGGTCGTTCCAGGTGTAGGTGCCGCCGAGATGAACGTTCTCCAGGTTGTCCTGCGACGCAAGGATGCTCTTGCCGTAGGCCAGCGCCACGTTCAGGCCCGCGCCTTCCCAGCCCAGCCGTGCACCGCGGTGGCCGCCGTCGCGGCCGCGAAAGCCGGGCAGCGGTTCGTTGTTGTTTTCGCCGATGGCGTACATGCCGTAGCCCCAGAAGCCACCCAAGTCGGGCGGCAGCACGTAGACCACGGCATTGGAGGCACGCACGTCGGTGCGCACGCCCCGGCCGGCCACGAGGCCGATCGCCAGCGCCTGCGTGAGCAGGCTCGAATCGGCGTTGCCGGAATTGCCGAAGACGTCGAAGTCGGTGTGGTTGTCGGCCACCGGCGTGTAGTCGCGGCCGGCACGGACCTCGCCGAAGCGGCCGATCAGGCCGACGGTCGAGCGGCGGTTGAAGCTGATGAAATCGCCCGGGGTCTCGACGACGTTGTTGATGCTGTTCGGCCGGCCGCGTCCGGTGTCGGCATTGATGCCGGCCTCCAGGTGGAAGCTGGCGGCGAGCCCGCCACCCAGGTCTTCCTGGCCCTTGAAGCCGAACCGGCTGCCGTTGAGCGCGCCGGATTCGAGTCGGGTCAGGTGGCCGTCGCCACGCAGGTGCTGCACCGCCAGGTCAACCACGCCGAACACGGTCACCGAGGATTGCGCGGCTGCGGGCATGGCAGCGCAGAGGGCCGCCGCGGCGCCCAATGCCAAGCTCGGCGCCCTCATCTTGAAAGCCCCGCGCTCGCGCGGATCTCCATGGCCGGTGAATGGGGCGCTGGCTGCCGAGCGGGCACGCGCAAAGATTCATGTCGCACGGGGCGACACGTCGTGTGTTGCATTGAGTCTCCTCCCTAGTCGGCCTCTGTCGGGCCTGCGAAATTCTAGGGAGGGGACTCTCGCCGTTCCCGCCTTTGCGGACGGTGTGACTGCCCCTCGTCGCCGTTGCGAGGGCTTGGGACTTCCGATTCGGAAGTCGTGCCGATGGCAGGCCGGGGCACAGCCCAGCCCTGGCGACCTCATCCCTGGCGGGGCACGACAAGTACCGGCACGGGTGATGCCCGCACGATCTTCGTCGCGTTCGAACCGATGAACACGCGCTGCAACACACCCAGCCGGCTCGAACCCAGCAACAGCAGGTCGCCTTCCTGCCAACCCGCCGAAGCGAGCGCTTCGTCCCAATTCCCGCCGACGCCGATGGCGGTTTCCACCGGGTAGCCCGTCACCGCGATCTGGTTTTTCACCGCATCGAGCGCGGCCTGTGTTTGCGCCGTCTGCCGGTCCAGCATCGACTGCTCCACGTCCGGGCCTACCCTCGCCGCGTAGCCAAGGCGCTCACGCACCTCGAAGCTGGCCAGGCGAAGCGGCAGGCCCAGCGCGCCGGCCAGGCCCAGCGCATGCAGCACCGTGCCGTGCGCCGCCTCGCTGCCAGAGAAGCCGACCGTCACGCGCGTCAACGCGGACGCACCCGCAAAACCTGGCGGCGCGATGGCCACCGGCCGCGACGCGGAGTGCAGCAGTTCGTCCGTCGCGCTGCCCAGGAAGACGCGCCCGATGGAGCCGGCGCCCGAGTAGCCCAGCACGATCAGGTCCGCGCGTTCGCGCTCGGCCGCCTGGGTCAGGCCCACGCTGGCCGACGAGGCGCCAACATGCGCGTAGCGAACGTTCGGCGTGTCGCCCATCAGCGCGCGCGCCTCGTCGAGCGAACCCTTCGCATGGTCCTCCAGGAAGCGGCTGTACTGCGCGTCGGCGCCCAGCGACGTGGGACCCCAGGACTCCGGCGTCACCACGCAGACCACCAGCGCCACGTTGCCGCGCCCGGCGATGGTGCGCGCGAGCGCAAGGGCTTCGCGCCCGCCCGCATCTTGTGTGAATCCGACAATGCAAGTCTTCATTTCGAGGCTCCCTGTGACAGTTTGGAATGGCGCATGCCGTACCCGAAGTACGCCACCAGTGCGAGCGCCATCCAGGCAAAGAAGATGATGAAGGTGGCCGCCGACAGGTCCTTGATGATGTACAGGCAAGCCGCCAGGCTCACGCCCGGGATCACGTAGGGACCGAAGGGCAGGCGGAAGCCGGTCGGGCGGATGCCCTTGGCCTTGAGGCGTGCGCGGTGCACTGGCACGCTGATGGACACCGCCATGAACGCGACCAGCGTGCCCATGCTGACCATGTCCCACAGGTAGGCCGAGTGGACCGTGCCGGCGATGACCATCACCACGCCGCAGACCAGGCCGATGTTGTTGACCGGCGCGTGGGTGCGCGGATTCACCTGGCGGAACTTGCCGGGGATGAGCCCGTCAAGGCTGACCGCGAACAGCATGCGCGTCTGCGCGTAGATGGCGACCAGCGTCACGCTGAACACGGAGATCACCGCGCCGGCAGCGAGCACGATCGCGGGCCATGCCTGGCCGGTCACGTTCTTCAGGATCACGGCCAGCCCGGCGTCCTGGTGCAGGAACTTGTCGGCGGACTGGGCGCCCAGCGCCGCCGTGGCAACCAGCGCATAACCCCCGCACACCACGAGCAGCGCCAGCACGATGCCCAGCGGGATGTTGCGCTTGGGATTGCGCACCTCCGCGCCAGCCGTGGCAATCGCATCCAGCCCGATGAAGGAGAAGAACACGGTGCCCGCCGCCGCGGCCACGCCCTTCATGCCGGACTCGTTGTAGAAGGGCGTGAAGTGGGTGTCGTTGAAAGCAGTGAAGGCGATGGCCGCGAAGAAGACCAGCACCGACAGCTTGATGACCACCATGATCGAGTTCACGGTGGTCGACTCCTTGGCGCCGCGCATCAGCAGCAGGCCGCACATCAGCACCAGGATCACCGGCGGCAGGTTGAAGCGCCCGCCTCGGATTTCCAGGCCATTCGGGCCTGAGAAGAAGATGGGACTTCGCAGGGCCTCCGGAATCTGCAGCCCCGTCGTGTTCATCAGGAAGTTGTTGAGGTACCCCGACCATCCGATGGACGTGGCGCTGGCCGCCAACCCGTACTCCAGCACCACGCAAGCCGCCACGATGAAGGCCGGGAACTCACCCAGCGCTGTGTAGGCGAACGAGTAGGACGAGCCTTCCGCCGGAATGGACGCGGAAAGCTCCGCATAGCAAAGCGCCGTCATCCCGGCGGTGAAGCCCGCCAGCAGGAAGGCCAGCAGCACCGCCGGCCCGGCCTTGGGCACCGCCTCGGCCATCACGAAGAAGATCCCCGTGCCGATGGTGGCGCCCACGCCGAGCATCGTCAGCGAGAACAAGCCGAACGACGGCGCAAGGCCGCCATGCCCGCCGCCGCCCGCATCGGCGCTAACTGGCTTTGTTTGAAACAATCGATCCGTCAATCCCATGCTGTCTCCCCTTCGTTGTAGTAGTGAAATGAAAGCGGTCGATGTGCCGGGCGGCTGAGCTTGCAGCCGCGCGAGGTGTGCCTGCAGAGGGCGTCGAGTCGGGCCCGGCAATGCAGCGGGCCCGTCAAGGCCGGGCCGCTGCGCTGGATGTCGTGGTTTTGGGCGGGCGACGCGATGGCGTGCCGGTCGCGCATGCGCCGGAAGAGCGAAGCGCCGGCGCCGATCGAAGGTGCCCCCGCGCGGGTGCTGGACGGCGCGACCAAGGCGGCGCGCCGGATGCGTCATGTCGTACTTCGCGACATGTTGTGCTTTGCATGAAGTCTCCCCAAGGGCCTCGAGCCGGTGTCGCGTGCCGTTTCTCCCTGATTCGGCCTTCTTGGCGCGACACCGTTGCCTGGACCGCCGCGGATTCTACGGACGGACGAGGCGGCTGTCCCCCAAAAGTGGCGCACTCGTACTTTTGGGGGTGGCGGGTGTGCTGTCCCACCCATAGCGCGCTCGATGAAATCGATGTCTTTTCGTGTCGGGGCAAAGCGCAACCACAGCGATGCCAGCAGGTATTGCGAGGATCTGCAACGCCGCCTGGCGCGAAAAGGCCGGCGCGGCAAGCCCGGAGCCCGTGTTCCGAATCGAAGCGTCAGGCCTGCACGACCGGAAAGCCGGTGAATTCCTTGACCGTCTGCAGTTCCGTGTTGGTCACGATCCGGTCGATGCCGAGGCCGACTTCTTCCAGCCACGCATTGGTCAGGTTGCGGTAGTGCGTGAGGTCGCGGCAGCCTAGGCGCAGCAGGTAGTCGTAGCGGCCGCTGACCAGCCAGCAACCCACCACCTCGCGGCAGGCGCCGATATGCCGCTCGAAGCGCTGCACCGTGGCCTGGCGCTGGTCCTTGAGCGTGACTTCGGCGAACACCGCGACGTGCTCCCCCAGCGCAGCCCGGTTGATCTGCGCGCGGTAGCCCTCGATGACGCCTTCCGCCTCCAGCCGGCGCACCCGGTTCAGCGTGGCCCGGGCCGACAGGTGAACCGCCTCCGACAGCGCCTGCATGCTCTGCCGGCCGTCGGCCTGGAGCAGTTCGATCAGGAGCCGGTCGACGCGGTCGAAGGACGCCATCAAAGTTGCTTCACGGCCCCGAGCTGCCGCACGATCTGCTGCGCGATGTCGTTCTGCATGTCGCGGTAGAGCAGGATCTGCTCGGTCTCCTTGGCGAGCGCAACGGTTTCGTTGTACGTGATGTCGCGCTGCTGCCGGATCTCGCCGGCGCTGATGAGTTCCTTGCCGGCCGGCGTGCGCAGGCGAAAGCGCACCGTCAGGCGCAGCGTCATTTCGCGCACCTGGCCGGCGGCGGTGGTGGAGAGCACGAGCGAGTCGCGCGGTTCGGCGAGGATGTCGAAGATCACGTCGGCGGTCTGCGCGTCGGCCTCGGGCACGACGACGACATTGCCCGCGGCCTGCAGGTTGCGCCGCAGGCGGATGGCCACCCAGGAAGTGCCCATGACCGCGATGGTCTTGAACGCGAAGTTGGGCGCCTTGCGCAATTCGAAGCCGCAGCCGGCAAGCGCCAGCGTGGCGCCCGTCAGCAAGCCCCGGCGCGATATTCCGGGCGCGCCGCGGAACCGGCTTTGCGGGCTCGCTGGGATCGACCCCTCAAAGGACGCAGGTTGCGCGACACGAAGCGCGCGGAGGCGGGAGGCGAGCTTCATACGACGACGTTGACCAACCTGCCTGGCACCACGATCACGCGCTTGACCGCTGCACCGGGCGCGAACTTGACGAAGTCGTCGCTGGCCACGGCCAGCTTCTCGATGTCCAGCTTCGAGGCCGCCGAAGGCACGCGCACCGCGCCGCGCAGCTTGCCGTTGACTTGCAGCATGAGTTCGATCTCGTCCTGCTCCAGCGCGCCGGCGTCGACCTTCGGCCAGGCCGTGTCGAGCAGATCGCCATGGCCGTCCTCGTAGTTCAGTTCCTTCCAGAGTTGCTGCGCGATGTGCGGCGTGGCCGGGTAGAGGCAACGCAGCAGGATGCAGAAGCCCTCGCGCACGGCCGCCGTGTCGCCCACGTTGCCGGGCTGTGGCTTGAAGCCTTCCAGCGCGTTGAGCAGCTTCATCGCGCCCGACACCACCGTGTTGTATTGCATGCGCTGGTAGTCGTAGTCGATCTGGCGCAGCACGGTGTGCACCTCGCGGCGCAGCTTCTTCGCCTCGGCGCTGTAGCTCGACGCGACCTTCGCGCCCATGACTTCGGAGGCCATGTCCTTCAGGCTCGCGCCGTAGTTCCAGACGCGGCGCAGGAAGCGGTAGCTGCCTTCGACGGCGGCATCGTTCCATTCGAGCGTGGCCTCGGGCGGCGCGGTGAACATGGTGTAGAGGCGTGCGGTGTCGGCGCCGTACTTCTCGATCAGGTCCTGCGGGTCGACGCCGTTGCGTTCGGTCTTGCCCATCTTGCCGACGCCGCCGTATTCGACGGTGGTTCCGTCGGCCAGCTTGCCGCCCGTGATGCGGCCCTGCTCGTCGAGCACCGGGGTGACGTCGGCTGGCGGGAAGTATTCCTTGCCGCCCTTGTCACCGCGGCGGTAGTAGATGTGGTTGAGCACCATGCCCTGCGTGAGCAGCTTGCTGAAGGGCTCGTCGACCGTGACCAGCTTCAGGTCGCGCATGACCTTGGTCCAAAAGCGCGCGTAGAGCAAGTGCAGGATCGCGTGCTCGATGCCGCCGATGTACTGGTCCATCGCCATCCAGTACTTCGCGCCGCCGTCGACCATGGCGTTGTCGCTCCTGGGGTCGCAGTAGCGCATGAAGTACCAGGACGAGTCGACGAAGGTGTCCATGGTGTCGGTCTCGCGCCGCGCGGGCTTGCCGCAGACGGGGCAGACCACGCCGGCATGGAAGCCTTCGTGCTTGTTCAGCGGGTTGCCGGAGCCGTCGGGCACGCAGTCGGTGGGCAGCACCACCGGCAAGTCCTTCTCGGGCACGGGCAAGGCACCGTGTTCCTCGCAATGGATGATCGGGATCGGCGTGCCCCAGTAGCGCTGGCGGCTCACGCCCCAGTCGCGCAGGCGCCAAGTGGTCTGCTTGTCGCCCAGGCCCTTGAGTTGCAGCGCGTGTGCGACGGCGTTGACCGCCTCTTCGTGGCGCATGCCGCTGAAGACGTCCGAGTTGATGGTGACGCCATTGGTCTTCTCGCCGTACCAGTCCTGCCACTTCTTGTAGTTGAAGTGCGGTGCGTCGTCGTCGATGATGACCTGCAGGATCTCGAGGTGGTACTTGTTGGCGAAGGCGAAGTCGCGTTCGTCGTGCGCGGGCACGCCCATCACGGCGCCGTCGCCATAGCTGATGAGCACGTAGTTGCCGACCCACACCGGGATCGGCTCGTCCGTGATCGGATGCTGGACGAACAGGCCGGTGGCGACGCCCTTCTTTTCCTGCGTCGCGAGTTCGGCCTCGGTGGTACCGCCGCTCTTGCATTCCTCGATGAAGGTGGCGACCTTGGGGTTGGTCGTTGCCGCGTGCAGGGCCAGCGGATGCTCGGGTGCGACGGCGCAGAAGGTCACGCCCATGATGGTGTCGGCACGCGTGGTGAACACGTACATGCGACCGTCCTGGATCAGCTTGCCGCTGGCATCCTTGATGGTGTGCGGGAAGGCGAAGCGCACGCCGCTGGACTTGCCGATCCAGTTCTCCTGCATCAGCTTGACGCGCTCGGGCCAGCCCGGGAGCTTGTTCTGCGTGTGCTCCAGCAGTTCCTCGGCGTAGTCGCTGATCTTGAGGTAGTAGCCGGGGATCTCGCGGCGCTCGACGGTGGCGCCGGTGCGCCAGCCCTTGCCGTCGATGACCTGCTCGTTGGCCAGCACGGTCTGGTCGACCGGGTCCCAGTTGACGACCTGGGTCTTGCGGTAGGCGATGCCTTTTTCCAGCATCTTCAGGAACAGCCACTGGTTCCACTTGTAGTAGGCCGGGTCGCAGGTGGCGATCTCGCGGCTCCAGTCGATCGCCAGGCCCATCGCCTGGAGCTGCTGTTTCATGGACGCGATGTTCTCGTAGGTCCACTTGGCGGGCGGCACGCCGTTCTTCAGCGCGGCGTTCTCGGCAGGCAGGCCGAAGGCGTCCCAGCCCATCGGCATCAGCACGTTGTAGCCGCTCATGCGCAGGTAGCGCGTGAGCATGTCGTTGATGGTGTAGTTGCGCACGTGCCCCATGTGCAGCCGGCCGCTGGGGTACGGCAGCATGGAGCAGGCGTAGTACTTCTTCTTGTTGGTGTCTTCGGTGACGCGGTAGGCGTCCTTGTCGCGCCATTCGGCCTGGGCGGCGGACTCGACTTCGCTGGGGGTGTAGCTGGGGTTCATGGCATTCGCTGGGGCCCGGCGCCAGGCGGCCGGGGAAGGCGGATTATCGCGGCTGGAGGACGCCAGGGCGGAGCCTCGGGGCATTTGAGGGCCAGCGCAAACCCCAGCGAGGGGTTGACACGCTGTTCCGGCCCTTGGGGACGCGAGATAAGTGCCGCTACTGTTCGACCTCGAATCGCACGATCCGCGCTGTGTTGGCGCCCGAGGTTGCACTGCGGCTGTCCAGGCTGATGGCCAGGCCCAGGTCTTCCAGAAACACGCGCTCCTCGGTGTCGGCGCCGTAGTCGCCGGACCGGCACGACAGCCCGATGGCGCGACCGGGGATCGAGGCAAGGATGGCGCTCGCCACGTACGCTTCCTTGACGTTGCAGGTGGTCGTGGTCTTTCGGCGCGCATCGCCTGGGCGCGCGGGCACGTCGGCCTGGTCGGTCGAGACCAGGATCGCCTCGCCCGGCACCAGGCGGGCCGGCAAGGCCATCGCCAGCCCGCTCACGAGTTGCACGCGGCCGTCGGACAGGCCGTTCATCCGCGTCTTGAGCGGGACCACGCCCGCCAGCCCGAGCCGCTGCACGTTGAACGACGGATCGTAGGTTTCCCGGGTGCGCAACAAGCCGTCCTGCAGCGCTTCCACCTCGACGGTGTAGGTGGTTTCCTTGTCGTGCTTCGAGGATTTGGCGACCACCGTGTAGCGCAGCCTCTTGAACTTCGGCGTCCAGAGCCCCTTGCCGGCGCGTTCGGCGTCGAGAGAGGCGCGCACGTCGGGCGGCACCTTCACCTCGTCGAACAGCGCGCGTGTCAGTTGCACGGGATAGTCGGCGGGCGCGATATCGGGTCGCACTTCCTGCAGCAGTTCGGCATTGACGCCGCCCTGCAAGCGACAGCTCACGCGGGTCAGGTTGGCGCGCTTTCCGTCCCGTTCGATCAGCAAGGCCCGCTCGGTCCTGGAGAAGCCGGGTGGCGTGAGCGCCGGCGTGTCCACCGGCAGCCATCGAAAGCCCAGCACCTTGATCTCGGTGCGCGCATAGCCGCCCGTATCCAAAGGGCGCAAACGGCCGCCCTGGTAGGCCAGCGGGCCGAGCCTGTTGTAGACCGCATCGACGTCGCCCTCGACCATGAAACCCCAGCGGTAGGACAGCCCCGCGCTGCCGAGGTCCGCGGCTTCGTCGAAATACGAGAGCGCCTTCATGCCGCCGATGTCCACCGGCGCGCGGAAGGCCACCTCGTTCAGCCCGGCTGGCTTGCGGTGGGGCGACTTCGGCCAGCTTCGATCGCCGCGGGTCTCGAGTGGCACATCGGCGCTCCAGGCGGCGGCGTCGCGGTTCAGCGTGCGAAAGAAGCCCGCATCGCAGACGCTGAAGTCGGTGAAGCCGTCCTCGATCGCATCGGCGTGGGCAACAGGGCCCAGTGCAAGGCAAGCGAGTGCGACGCCGGGCGCGGCACCCGCACGTGTCACCGCCTTGATTGCATACACGATCACGTCCACTCCCTGTCTGCCACTCGTTTTCGAAGCTCGCAATTCTGCGGGATCGCGCTGCACCCCCGTGGAATGAATTCACGACTGCGCGGACGGATGCAAGGGTCCGTGCCATCATGCTGTGCCCTTCTCCCGACCGCGGATCATTTCTGCCGAGAGCCTGCCCATGCCAATGCTGCCCGAGCCCGAGATCCACGCGCTGATGCGCGCCGAACATGGCGATCCCTTCGCCGTCCTGGGGCCGCACGAGACGGACGAGGGGCTGGCGGTGCGCGTGCTATTGCCAGATGCGCAAGCGGTGGCCGTGATGCATTCGAGTTCCGGCTGGCCGCTGGCCACGCTGGAGCGGGTGCCCGGCAGCGACCTGTTCACCGGGCTCGTCCCGGCCGACCCCGCGCGCGACAGCTACAGCCTGCGGGTGACCTGGACCGATCACACCTCCGTCATCGAGGACCCTTACCGCTTCGGCCAGGTGCTCGGCGAAATGGACGTGTGGCTGCTGGCCGAGGGCACGCACCTGCGGCCCTACGAGAAGCTGGGCGCGCACATCCGCGAGATGGACGGCGTCAAGGGCGTGGCCTTCACCGTGTGGGCGCCCAATGCGCGGCGCGTGTCGGTGGTCGGCAACTTCAACAACTGGGACGGTCGCCGTCACATGATGCGGCTGCGCAGCGAATGCGGCGTGTGGGAGATCTTCGCGCCGGGGCTGGCGCCGGGCGATGTCTACGAATACGAGATCCTGTCGTCCAGGGGCGATCTGCTGCGCAAGGCCGATCCCTTCGGCTTCTCCGCGCAGCTGCGCCCCGACACCGCCAGCGTGGTGCAGCCGCTGCCCGGCGTGGCCGAGGTGCCGCCGCAGCGCGCCACCGCCAATGACCGGCGTTCGCCGATCAGCATCTACGAGGTGCACCTCGGTTCCTGGCGCCGCAAGAACAACGGCGTCGACTGGCTCGACTACCGCGAGCTCGCCGACTCGCTGGTGCCCTATGCGCGCGACATGGGTTTCACGCACATCGAGCTGCTGCCGGTGACCGAGCATCCCTTCGATGGCTCCTGGGGCTACCAGCCGATCGGTCTCTACGCGCCGACCTCGCGCTTCGGCACGCCGGGCGACTTCCGCTATTTCGTCGAGACCGCGCATGCGGCGGGCCTCGGCGTGATCCTCGACTGGGTGCCCGCGCATTTCCCGACCGATGCACACGGCCTCGGCCAGTTCGACGGCACCGCGCTGTACGAATACGCCGACCCGCGCGAAGGCTTCCACAACGACTGGCAGACGCTGATCTTCAACTACGCGCGCATCGAGGTGCGCAATTACCTGGTCGGCAATGCGCTGTACTGGCTGGAGCGCTACGGCGTGGACGGCCTGCGCGTGGATGCCGTCGCCTCGATGCTGTACCGCGACTACAGCCGCGAGCAGGGACAGTGGGTGCCCAACGCCTATGGCGGCCGCGAGAACCTGGAGGCCATCGCCTTCCTGCGTCGCATGAACCACGTGGTCGGCGTGGAGCGCCCCGGCACGATGACGGTAGCCGAGGAGTCGACCAGCTTCCCCGGCGTGACGCGCCCGCCCGAGGACGGCGGCCTGGGCTTTCACTACAAGTGGAACATGGGCTGGATGAACGACACGCTGTCGTATGCCGGCATCGACCCGGTGCACCGCAAGCACCACCATCGCAAGGTCACCTTCGGCCTGATGTACGCACACAGCGAGAACTTCGTGCTGCCCTTCTCGCACGACGAGGTGGTGCACGGCAAGGGCTCGATGATCGGCCGCATGCCCGGCGACGAATGGCAGAAGTTCGCCGGACTGCGCAATCTGTATGGCTACCTGTGGGCCTACCCGGGCAAGAAGCTGCTGTTCATGGGCTGCGAGTTCGCGCAATACGCCGAGTGGAATGCCGACAAGAGCCTGGATTGGCACCTGTTGCAGGACAACGCGCCGAACCAGGGCGTGCATCGTCTGGTGCGCGACCTCAACAACGTCTACCGCCACTTCCCGGCGCTGCACGAACTGGACTGCGATGGCGCCGGCTTCGACTGGATCGTGCACGACGACGTGGACCAGTCGATCTTCGCGTTCATCCGCAAGGCCAGCGACGGGGCATTCGTGATCGCGGTGTGCAACTTCACACCGGTGGTTCGGCATGGGTATCGGTTGGGTGTGCCGGAGGCGGGGTCTTATCGTGAGGTCATCAATACCGACAACGGGGTGTATGGGGGGAGTGGGGTCGGCAACGGGGTTCTGGCTTCCGAGGCTGTCGGGCACCACGGGCGGGCACAGTCTTTGGTGATGAGCTTGCCGCCGTTGGCTACCGTGATGTGGGTGATGGAGTGAGCTTGTTGTTGGCGGGCGCGGCGCGTCGGCGGTGGGCGGTATGCCCTGGGCCAGCCGACGTCACCGGCCCTTCGGGCTGCCCTGCGCTGCTCGCGACAGGCGGGGTCCCCGCGAACTCGCTTCGCTCAAACAGCGCGCGGCCCTTTTTCCGCCTGCCGCTGCGCTGCTCGGCGGTGCCTCAACGGCCGACCCAGGGCATACCGCCCACCGCCGCGGGCAGGCCAGTTATCGACCCCACTCGCGCCCCTCCCCGCGTTCTGCTCTCTTTCCCCGTCTTCCTCCCTCTCCCTCTGGGAGAGGGCCGGGGTGAGGGCACGCCATCCCCAGTGGACGATGCTTTCGATCACCCCAAGCCCGGCATGCGGTGCGGGACGGCCGATCCCTTCTGCGGTGCTGAAGCGCGCAGCGTTTGGCGGATCAGGGCCACATGCTGTCTGAGCGAAGCGAGTTCATGTGGACCCCGCCAAACGCGAGCACTGGAAGGGAGCCCCGAAGGGGCCGCTGCAGTAGGGTCGGACGGCCCGCACCGCATGCCGGGCGCTCCCTCCGAAGAGAGCAAGCAACCATGACCCTCCGCATAGGCTGGCCCACCCCCCTAGGCGCAACCCCAGCCACAGACGGCGTCAACTTCGCCCTCGTCGCACCGAACGCCACAAAGGTCGAACTCTGCCTCTTCGACCCCACCGGCCAGCACGAACAACAGCGCCTGCCCCTCCCCGCCCGCACCGACGACGTCTGGCACGGCCGCCTTCCCAGCGCACAGCCCGGCCTCGTCTACGGCTACCGCGTGCACGGTCCCTGGGCGCCGCAAGACGGCCATCGCTACAACCCCGCCAAGGTGGTGCTCGACCCCTACGCCCGCGAAATCGTCGGCACCTACGACGGCAGCGACATCTTCTGGGGCCATGACCCCGCCAACCCCAACCAGCCGGACCCACGCGACAACGGCTCCGTCGCACTCAAGGCCCGCGTCGCATCCCCCCTCGCAACGGTCACGCTCTCACGCCCCCGCGTCGACGCCAGCCAGCGCGTCATCTACGAACTGCACGTACGCGGCCAGACCAAGCAGCACCCCGACGTCCCTGCCGACCTGCAAGGCACCTACGCCGGCCTCGCCGAACCGGCCGTGCTCGACCACCTCCAGCGCTTGGGCATCACCACGCTCAGCCTCATGCCCGTCCAGCACCGCGCCGACGAACAGCGCCTGCTGAACATGGGCCTCAGCAACTATTGGGGCTACAGCACCATCGGCTGGTTCGCGCCCGAAGCGCGCTACTGGAGCGGCCGCGCCGGCACCACGCCCGCGAGCGAGTTCCGCGCGATGGCCGATGCGATCCACGCGCGCGGCATGGAACTGGTCATCGACGTCGTCTACAACCACAGCGCCGAGACCGACGAACTCGGGCCGACGCTGCAGATGCGCGGCATCGACAACGCGCTCTATTACCACCTGCGCCGCGACAACTGCGCCCTCTACGAAAACTGGACCGGCTGCGGCAACTGCCTGGACTTCAGCCAGCCGCGCGTCGTGCAACTCTGCATGGACAGCCTGCGCCACTGGGTGACCCAGCTCGGCGTCGACGGCTTCCGCTTCGACCTGGCCACCGTGCTGGCACGCGGCGCCAACGGCGAGTTCGATCCCCGCGCCCCCTTCCTCGCCGCGGCAAGGCAAGACCCCGTGCTGGCCGATGCGCTCTGGATCGCCGAACCCTGGGACATCGGCATGGGCGGCTACCGTGTCGGCGAATTCCCCTCCGGCTGGCTCGAATGGAATGACCGCTACCGCGACACGCTGCGCAGCTTCTGGCTGCGAGGCGATGTCTCCCGCGGCGAGTTCGCCCAACGCTTCACCGCATCCAGCGACAAGTTCAACCACGACGGCCGCGCCCCCACCGCCAGCGTCAACTTCGTCGTCGCACATGACGGCTTCACGCTGCGCGACCTGGTCAGCTACAACGAGCGGCACAACGAAGCCAATGGCGAGCAGGGCCGCGACGGCAGCAGCCAGAACCACAGCAACAACTGCGGCGTCGAAGGCGAGACCAGCGACCCCGCGATCCTCGCCACCCGAGGCCGCCTGCAACGCGCGCTGCTCGCCTCGCTGATGCTCTCGCAAGGCACGCCCATGATGCTGGCCGGCAGCGAGCTCGCCCAGACACAGCAGGGCAACAACAACGCCTATTGCCAGGACGGCCCGCTGACCTGGCTCGACTGGCAGCAAGACGACGGCGGCCTCACCGACTTCGTGACACGCGTGCTGGCGCTGCGCCGAGAAGCCGAGCCGCTTCGCCATGCCGACTGGTGGCCCGGCGCTCCGGCCGATGGCGGCGCGGCCCTGCGCTGGCGCACCCCTGAAGGCCGCGAGCTGACACCCCAGGACTGGCAACGCCCCGACGCACTCGCATTGGCCATCCTGTTCGAATCGCCGGAGCCCAATCCGCAATGGCTGGTCGTGGTCAACGCCAGCGCGCAAGCCGTCGACTTCACCCTTCCCCCAGGCCACTGGACCCTGCAACTCGCCAGCGACAACCCGCAAGACACGCCACGTCCACTCGCCGCAGGCGCCAACCTGCCGCCTTCGAGCATCTGGATCGCAAGAACGTAGCAGCCAATTGGCACGGCCGGTGCTACGCTGGCCGCACCTCCAACGCCCATCCAACGCGCCAACAACAACCGGGAGACAACCCATGGACTCAACGACTCAACCGACCCCGCCAGCCCATCAACTGGTTCGCCGCACCATCGCGCTGGTGCTGGCCGGCGGGCGCGGATCCCGCTTGAAGCAACTGACCGACCGGCGCGCCAAGCCGGCGGTCTACTTCGGCGGCAAGTTCCGCATCATCGACTTCGCACTCTCCAACTGCCTCAACTCCGGCATCCGGCGCATGGCGGTGGTCACGCAGTACAAGTCGCATTCGCTGATGCGCCACCTGCAGCGCGGCTGGAGCTTCCTGCGTGCCGAACTCAACGAGATGGTCGACGTGCTGCCCGCGCAGCAGCGCGTGGGCGACGAGCACTGGTACCGCGGCACCGCCGACGCGGTGTTCCAGAACCTCGACATCATCCAGACCCGGTCCACGCCGCATGACTACGTGGTGGTGCTGGCCGGCGACCACATCTACAAGATGGACTACTCGATCATGCTGGCCGACCACGTGCAGAGCGGCCTGGGCTGCACGGTCGGCTGCATCGAGGTGCCGCGCATGGAGGCGGTCGCCTTCGGCGTGATGCACATCACCGACGACCGCAAGGTCACCGCCTTCCTCGAAAAGCCGGCCGACCCGCCCGCCATGCCCGGCAAGCCCGACATCGCGCTGGCCAGCATGGGCATCTACATCTTCGATTCCGAGTACCTCTACAAGCTGCTGGAGGACGACAGCAACAACCCCACCTCGGACCACGACTTCGGCAAGGACATCATCCCGCGCGCCGTCGCCGAGGGCCGCGCGCAGGCCCATCCCTTCGGCATGTCCTGCGTCACCCGCGCCACCCGCGGCGGCGACAGCCCGGCCTACTGGCGCGACGTCGGCACCATCGACGCCTTCTGGGCCGCCAACCTCGACCTCGCCTCGATCACACCGGAACTCGACATCTACGACACCAACTGGCCGATCTGGACCTACCAGCGCCAGTTGCCGCCGGCCAAGTTCGTGTTCGGCGCCGACGGCAAGCCGGGCATCACCTACAACACCATCGTCTCCGGCGGCTGCATCGTCTCGGGCTCGGCGGTGAGCGATTCGGTGCTGTTCTCGGGTGTGCGCGTGCATTCCTTCTGCACCATCACGCAAGCCGTGCTGCTGCCCGATGTCGAGGTCGGCCGCCACTGCCGCCTCAACAAGGTTGTGATCGACCGCGGCTGCGTGCTGCCGGACAACACTGTCATCGGCGAGGACGCCGCAGCCGATTCGGCCCGCTTCGAGCGCACCGAAACGGGCGTGACCCTCGTGACGCGCGAGATGCTCGCGCGGCTGACGTAAGCGCGTTGCCGATGCGAATCCTCCAGGTCAGCGCAGAGATATTCCCCCTCCTCAAGACCGGCGGACTGGCCGACATCGCCGGTGCCCTGCCGCTGGCGCTGGCCGCTGCCGGCCAGGAGGTGCGCGTGCTGCTGCCGGGCTTCCCGGCGATCCTGGCCGGCGTGAAGGGCCTCGAGCCCGTCGCCGACTTCCAGGCCCCGTGGGGTGAACCTGCGCGCCTGCTCAAAGGCCACATCGCCACCGCCGGCGCGCCCGACGTGCCCACCTACGTCATCGAGGCTCCGGGCCTCTACAACCGCCCCGGCAACCCCTACGAAGACGCCAACCGACAGCCCTACGCGGACAACCACCGCCGCTTTGCGCTGCTCGGCTGGGCCGCCGCACGCATCGCGCAAGGGCTCGACCCGGAATGGGCACCCGAACTGGTGCATGCCCACGATTGGCACGCGGCGCTGGCGCCCGCTTATCTCGCATTCGCCGACTGGACCGGCCAGCCGCGCGTGCCAAGCCTCTACACGATCCACAACCTGGCCTACCAGGGCGTGTTCCCGCCCTGGACCTTCACCGAACTCGGCCTGCCGCACACCGCTTTCCAGCTCAACGGTCTCGAATACCACGGCCAGGTCTCGTTCATGAAGGCCGGCCTCTTCTACGCCGACCGCCTCAGCACGGTCAGCCCGACCTACGCCGGCGAGATCCAGACGCCTGAACAGGGTTTCGGCCTCGACGGCCTGCTGCGCAGCCGCAGCTACACCTTGCACGGCATCCTCAATGCAGTCGACGATGCCGTCTGGAACCCCGCGGCCGACCCCTTGCTTGCAGCGCCCTACGACGTGCGCCGCCCCGGCGGCAAGACCGCCTGCAAGGCCGCCCTGCAACAGAAGCTCGGCCTGGCCGTCGCGCCCGACGCGCCGCTGTTCGTCATCGTCAGCCGCCTCACCGAACAGAAGGGCCTGCCCCTGCTGCTCGAAGGCCTCGATGCCCTGCTGGCCCAGGGCGGCCAGTTCGCCCTGCTCGGCAGCGGCGATGGCTGGCTCGAGGACGCCTTCCGCCGCCGCGCCGCCGACGCGCCCGATTCGGTCAGCGTCACCATCGGCTACGACGAGCCACTCGCGCACCAGTTGTTCGGCGGCAGCGACGTGACCTTGGTCCCCTCGCTGTTCGAGCCCTGCGGCCTGACCCAGATGTACGGCCTGCGCTACGGCAGCCTCCCCTTGGTGCATCGCGTCGGCGGACTGGCCGACACCGTGGTCGACACCACGCTGGAAGACATGGCCGCCGGGATCTCCACCGGCTTCACCTTCGACGACTTCAGCGGCGAGGGCTACCAGCGCGCCATGCGTCGGGCCTTTGCCCTGTATGCCCGTCCAGCGGATTGGCGCCGCGTCCGCGCCACCGCCATGCGCCGCCCCGCCGACTGGGGCACGGCCGCCGCCAAGTACATCGAAGTCTACAAATGGGCGCTCGGCTGAAATAAAAGCCGACCCGGCCCCGCTCTTGCTTTGGATAAAAGACGACTCTAGGGAACCCCGCATGACGATCGAAGAATTTGCCTACGACCACCCCGACCGCGACGTGGCCGCTTTCAAGCGCGCCGTGGCCAACAAGCTGATCTACACCGTCGGCAAGGACCCGGTCGCGGCCAGCCAGGACGACTGGCTGCATGCCACCGCCGCGGCCGTGCGCGACCAGCTCGTCGAGCGCTGGATGGCGACCACCCGCGCCAACTACAAGCAGGACCTGAAGCGCGTCTACTACCTCTCGATGGAATTCCTCATCGGGCGCACCTTCACCAACGCGCTGCTGGCGCTGGAGCTGCATGCCACGGTGAAACAGGCGCTGGCCGACTTCGGCGTCGACATCGAGGCCATCACCGAGCGCGAGCCCGATGCGGCGCTCGGCAACGGCGGCCTCGGCCGGCTCGCCGCCTGTTTCCTCGATTCCATGGCCACGCTCGGCGTGCCCGGCATGGGCTACGGCATCCGCTACGAATACGGCATGTTCCGCCAGCGCATCGTCGATGGCCAGCAGGTCGAGACGCCCGACTACTGGCTCACGCGGGGCAACCCGTGGGAATTCCAGCGGCCTGAAGTGAACTACCGCGTGCGCTTCGGCGGCCATGTGCAGAAGCGCGTCGGCCACGACGAGCCCTATGGCGCCGCCCACTGGGTCGACACGCACGACGTGCTGGCCGTGGCCTACGACACCATCATCCCCGGCTACGGCACGCAGGCCACCAACACGCTGCGCCTGTGGTCGGCGCGGGCCACGGAAGAGATCGACCTCTCCGCCTTCAACCGCGGCAACTACATGGCCGCGGTGGAGAGCAAGAACCACTCCGAGAACGTCTCGCGCGTGCTCTACCCGGACGACTCCACGCCCTCCGGCCGCGAGCTGCGCCTGCACCAGGAGTATTTCTTCTGCAGCGCCAGCGTGCAGGACCTGGTGCGCCGCTACCTGCGCACCCACACCAACTTCGACAAGCTCGGCGAAAAGGTCAGCATCCACCTGAACGACACGCACCCGGTGCTGGCCGTGCCGGAGCTGATGCGCCTGCTGCTCGACGAGCACAACCTGCCCTGGGACGCGGCCTGGGAGCAGGTGCAGAAGGTCTTCAGCTACACCAACCACACGCTGATGCACGAGGCGCTGGAGACCTGGCCGGTCGAGATGATGGGCCGCATCCTGCCGCGTCACCTGCAGATCATCTATGACCTGAACGCACGCTTTCTCGGCACCATCGCGCAGAAATACGGCACCGACCCGGAACTGATGCGCCGCCTGTCGCTGGTCGACGAATCGGGCGAGCGCCGCGTGCGCATGGCCTATGTCGCGGTGCTGGCCAGCCATTCGATCAACGGCGTGTCGGGCCTGCATTCGGAGCTGATGAAGCAGTCGATCTTTGCCGACTTCAACCGGGTCTTTCCGGAGCGCTTCAACAACAAGACCAACGGTGTCACCCCGCGCCGCTGGCTGGCCCAGGCCAACCCGCCGCTGGCCAGCCTGCTCGACGCCCGCATCGGACGCGGCTGGCGGCGCGACCTGAACCAGTTGCAGGCGCTCAAGCCCATGGCCGCGCAGGCGCCCTTCGTGCGCGCCTTCCGCCATGCCAAGCGCGAGAACAAGCTGCGCTTGGCCAACTACATTGAGCAGCACATGGGCATCGTCGTCGACACCGACGCCATGTTCGACGTGCAGGTCAAGCGCATGCACGAATACAAGCGCCAGTTGCTCAACGTGCTGCACGTCATCACGCGCTACCACCGTATCCTCGACGAGCCCGATGCGCCCCACGTGCCGCGCCTGGTGGTGTTCGCCGGCAAGGCCGCGTCGGCCTACGCGATGGCCAAGCAGGTGATCCGCCTCATCAACGACGTAGGCGCAGTGATCAACAACGACGAGCGCATCGGCAAGCTGCTGAAGGTGGTGTTCCTGCCCAACTACAGCGTGAGCCTGGCCGAATGCATCATCCCGGCCGCCGACCTGAGCGAGCAGATTTCCACCGCCGGCACGGAAGCCTCGGGCACCGGCAACATGAAGTTCGCGCTCAACGGCGCGCTGACCATCGGCACGCTCGACGGCGCCAACGTGGAGATGCAGCAGAACGTCGGCGCCGAGAACATCTTCATCTTCGGCCACACCACGCCCGAGGTCGCCGACATCCGCGCCAAGGGCTACCAGCCGCGCAGCTACTACGAGAACGACATCGAACTCAAGCGCGTGCTCGACGCCATCCGCGACGGCGCGTTCTCGCACGGGGAAACGGCGCGCTACCAGCAGGTCTTCGACACCCTGGTGAACTGGGGCGACAACTACCTGCTGCTGGCCGACTACGCGAGCTACATCGAGATGCAGGAAAAGGTCGACGCCCTGTACCGCGACAGCGATGCCTGGACTCGCATGGCCATCCTCAACGTGGCCGGGATGGGCGCGTTCTCGTCCGACCGCACCATCGCCGAGTATTCGTACGAGATCTGGAAGACGAAGCCGGTGCAGCTGGCGGATTGAGGCTGAAGAAATCGGACTTGGCCGTACGCGAAGGACGCAAAGGTTCCGCGAAGGACGCGAAAAAGACAGAAGACCATGAAGGAAGTTCTTTGGTTTTCTTTCGCGTCATTCGCGTAGCCTTCGCGCCCTCTGCGTAGGGCTGTCCGCATTCGACAGCCTTGGCACCTCGATCGTGCTCAACGCTTCGTCATCATCGCGTTGGCCCGCGATCAGCGCGCAGGCGCTTCCGTCACGAACCCGATGCGACTCAACCCAGCCTGGTTCGCAATCCCCATGAGCTGGACCACCTTGCCGTAAGGCACGGTCGTGTCCGCGCGCAGTTGCACCTCGGTGTCGCGATTTTCGAGCGCCGCCTGCTTCAGCCGCGCCGCCAGTTGCGCATCGTCCATGGGCACGTCGTTGAGATAAACCACCCCCTTGGCATCCACCACCAGGCTCACGAAGCGCGGCTCGTCATTGGGCTTTCCGGCATCGGTCTGCGGCAAGTCGAGCCGGATCGAACTGGCCAGCAGCGGCGCCGTGATGATGAAGATCACCAGCAACACCAGCATCACATCCACCAGCGGCGTCACGTTGATGTCCGACAGCGGTCGCTGCCCGCCTGCGCCCGTGGCGCGACCGCCGCTTCCGCTGCTGCTGCCGAGGGCGGTGCGACCGAAGGCCATGCTCAGGCCGACGCCGGGCCGCTCCCAAGGCGGCCTGCAGCCCCCGCTGTCGGCAACGAGCTCGCGGGAAATCTGTTCGTGGGCACCCGCGGAACCGGCTTTGCCGGGCCGCTGGGTGCGCCCCCTTGAGGGGGAGGGGCCGCAGGCGCTTCGGGGGTGGGCTTCATGCTAGATCAACATGGTTCCGGCAGCCGGCAACCCCGCCTCGGGCCGCTCGCCGAACACCGCCAGGAGGTCATGCGCAAAGCCTTCCAGCTCCGCCTCGATGCGCCCGATCACGCGGCCGAACCAGTTGTAGGCCAGCACGGCCGGGATCGCCACGGCCAGGCCCGCGGCCGTCATGATCAGCGCCTCGCCGACCGGCCCGGCCACCTTGTCGATGGTGAAGGCGCCCGATTGCGAGATGCCCGTCAGCGCGTGGTAGATGCCCCAGACCGTCCCCAGCAAGCCGACGAAAGGCGCGGTCGCCCCGACGGTCGCCAGCAGGATCTGCCCCGCCGACACGCGGCGCATCGTCCCGTGCAATGCCACCCGCAGCACCCGCGTCAGGTGCGCGTCGCGCCCGCCAGTCGCGCCCAGGCTGCCCTTCGCGGCGGGCGCGCTGGCCATGGCCTGCAACGCCAACACCGAAGGCAACACCAGCGTGCTGCGGTCGAAGGACTTGACGTGACTCAAAGCCTCGGCGAGCGTGTGCGCCTGCCAGAAGGCCGCCACGCTGCGCAGCAGGTCGCGCGTGCCGCCGCGCAGGAACCAGGTCTTCCAGAGGATCACGACCCAACTGCCGATGGACATCGCCAGCAGCAGCGCCGCCACGCCGCGGCTGACACCGTCGCCCTGGGTCAGCTGCTCGAGGACGGTCATCCGGTGACAGCGGGCCCGAAGTGCGTCACTTCAGGCCGAGAACGTCGGACATGTCGAACAGCCCGGCCTTCTTGTCGGCCAGGAAGCGGACGGCGCGCAGGCTGCCCTGCACATAGGTCGCGCGGCTGGCCGACTTGTGCGTGATCTCGATGCGCTCGCCGATGCCGGCAAACAACACGGTGTGGTCGCCGACGATGTCGCCGCCGCGGATCGCGGAAAAGCCGATGGTCGACGGATCGCGCTCGCCGGTGATGCCTTCACGGGCGTACACGGCGCAGTCCTTCAGGTCGCGGCCCAGCGCGTCGGCAATCACCTCGCCCATCTTGAGCGCGGTCCCCGAAGGCGCATCGACCTTGTGACGATGGTGCGACTCGATGATCTCGATGTCGTAGCCCGTCGCGAGCGCCTTCGCCGCCATTTCCAGCAGCTTGAAGGTGACGTTGACGCCCACGCTGAAATTGGGCGCCAGCACGATGGCAATGTCCTTCGCGAATTCGGCGATCTCGGCCTTCTGCGCGTCGCTGAAACCGGTGGTGCCAATCACTGCCTGGACGCCGGCTTCGCGGCAGGCCGCGAGATGCGCCAGCGTGCCTTCGGGTCGCGTGAAGTCGATCAGCACTTGCGCGTTGTTCAAGCCTTCGCGCAGCTCGGCCACGATCGGGACGCCGGTGTTGAAACCAAGAAAGGCGCCGGCATCGGTGCCGATGGCCGGACTGGCGGCAATGTCGAGCGCACCGGCAAGCTGGCAGTCGTCGGCGCCGCGAACGCCCTCGATCAGCATGCGCCCCATGCGGCCGGACGCGCCGGCAATGGCAATGCGATGCATCAGCGACCCGTCGATTCGAGTGGAGGATAGCTGGCCGGCAGCGGCGGACGCTTGGCGGCCTCGCCAGCGGGCTTTTCCGGCTCGGCCGGCGCAATCTTCTTGAGCTTGTCTTCGGGAACCTCAAGCTCAGGCACCTTGCCGCTCTTGCGCCGGGTGTCGAGCGTGGCGACGAACTCTTCCTCGCTGGGCATGTCGTCGCCTTCGAAGCGCTGCAGCAGTTCACCGTTGAAGAACAGCGTCAGGCGACGCTGCTGCGGCTCGACGCCCTGGCGCCGGATCGTGAAGACGTAATCCCAGCGGTTGGAATGGAACACGTCCGTGAGCAGCGAGGTGCCGAGGATGTCGCGCACCTGCTGGCGGGACATGCCCGGGCGGAGCGCGCCGACCTGTTCCTTGGACACGAAATTGCCCTGCACCACTTCGACCTTGTAAGGCGTGACCGCCGTGAGCGCGCCGCGCGTGCTGTCCGCAACGCTGCTGCAAGCGGCCAGGCTCAGGCACGTCAGCACAGCAGCGGCCAGCGCGCCCGATCGGCAAAGGGG
This sequence comes from Variovorax rhizosphaerae, assembly GCF_037889975.1. Classification (NCBI taxonomy): domain Bacteria; kingdom Pseudomonadati; phylum Pseudomonadota; class Betaproteobacteria; order Burkholderiales; family Comamonadaceae; genus Variovorax; species Variovorax rhizosphaerae. The sequence continues at coordinate 68,629 of NZ_JBBKZT010000026.1, forward strand.
GATGACGGGCATGGGGAGAAAGGGTAGCGATATGATCGAACCATTGTAGCGGCTGGCCCCCGGCGGACCCGGTCCGCACGGCCATCACAGAAACCACCATGGCCAACATCGAAGAACTGAAGAACACCGGCCTCAAGGCCACGCTCCCGCGCCTGAAGATCCTGGAGATCTTCCAGTCCGGCGGGCAGCGGCACATGACGGCGGAAGACGTTTTCCGCGTGCTGCTCAACGAGCATTCCGACATCGGCCTGGCCACCGTGTACCGCGTGCTGACGCAGTTCGAGCAGGCCGGCATCCTGGAGCGCAGCCACTTCGAGAGCGGCAAGGCGGTCTACGAGCTGAACGAAGGCAAGCACCACGACCACCTGATCTGCACCGGATGCGGCAAGGTCGAGGAGTTCTACGACCCCGAGATCGAGCGCCGCCAGCAGATGGTCGCCAAGGACAAGGGCTGGATCCTGCAGGACCATGCCATGTCGCTCTACGGCCTCTGCGCCGACTGCACCGCCCGCAGGTAACTGTCGCTCGCCCCCAGGATCCGCGCCCCTGTGGGTCGCTCCTCCAACCCCCTACCGGGGGCAACATCAGCGGCCCGGCGAAGCCGGTTCCGCGGTGTTCCTGGAACAGACCGCTAGCTTCCTGACGCTGCGAACCGCTGCCAGCGTGAACAGGCCTCAGTCCGCCAGGCCGCTTTCCATCGCCTTGTGGTGACGCGCGACGAAATCGGCATACGTGTCGATGCCGCGCAACTGCAGAATCGAATTGCGCACCGCCGCCTCCACCAGCACGGCGATGTTGCGCCCGGCCACCACCTGGATGATGACCTTGCGCACCGGCACGCCCAGCACGTCCTGCGTCAGCGGCGCCGACGGCATGCGTTCGTAGTCGCGCTCGAAGCTGTCGCGCCGCACCAGGTGCACGATCAGCTTGAGCCGCATCCGTCGCCGCACCGCCGTCTCGCCGAAGATCGCGCGGATGTCGAGCAGGCCGATGCCACGCACTTCCAGCAGGTTCTGCAGCAATTCGGGGCAGCGGCCCTCGATGGTGTTCTGATTGATGCGAAACACATCCACCGCATCGTCGGCCACGAGCCCGTTGCCGCGCGAGATGAGTTCCAGGCCCAACTCGCTCTTTCCGAGCCCTGATTCGCCCGTGATCAGCACGCCCATGCCCAGGATGTCCATGAACACACCGTGCATCGAGGTGCGTTCGGCGAAGTGCTTGGACAGGTAGGCGCGCAGCAGGTCGATCACGAAGGCCGAGGACTCGCGCGTGGCAAACAGCGGCAGTTGCGCGCGCTCGCAGATCGACAGCAATTCGTCCGGTGCGGCCTGGCCGTCGGCCAGCACCAGCATGGGCGGCTCCAGCGTGACGATGCGCGCAATCCGCCGGGCGCAGTCTTCCTTGGTGCCGCGCGTGAGGTAAGCCACCTCGCGCATACCAAGAATCTGCACGCGGTACGGGTGGATGTAGTTGAGGTAGCCGACCAGGTCGGCGGCCGATTGCGCCCGGCTGATCACATCCGATTCGAACTGCCGCTCCGATGCGCCCAGTCCCGCCAGCCACTCCCAGCGTAGCGAACCGCGAAATTCCTCGAACATCGCGTCCGCGCTGATGACTGTGTGCTTCATTGGAAATTGGGGTCGCTCTTGCCAGTCGGTCCAAGAATACAGCGAATACCGTGAAACTGGCCGCCCGGGGCCGCAGGCATGGATCGGGTGGCGCGCGGAGGCGCGACACGCTTTGTCGCGGAGCCCTCCCAGCGAGCGAAAAGTCAGGCGACTTGCGCGGACTGCCAGCCGGCGATCAACGCATGCAGTGCGCTGGCATCGGTGCTGGACTTGATCTTCTCGCGCAGGCCGGAATCGCTCAGCAGTTCGGCGATCTCGGAGAGGATCTCGAGGTGCTTTTGCGTGGCCGCTTCCGGCACGAGAAGGAAGATCAGCAGCACGACGGGTTGCTCGTCCGGTGCGTCGAAGCCGATCGGATCGGCGAGCTGGAACACGGCCGCCATCGGCGCCTTGAGGCCCTTGATGCGTCCGTGCGGTATCGCCACGCCATGTCCGAGCCCGGTCGAGCCGAGCCGTTCGCGCGCGAACAGGCTGTCGGTGATCAGGGCGCGGCCGAGGCCATGGAGGTTTTCGAACAGCAAGCCGGCCTCTTCAAAGGCACGTTTCTTGCTGGTAGCGTCGACGCTCACAAGGACTTGAGCGGGCGGCAGGATGGACGCGAGGCGATTCATGTTTGGGGCAGGGCGACGGCGATTATGCACCGACCCTGCAAAAAGCAAAGGGCCACCCGAAGGCGGCCCGCAAGAGTGTTTGCCCTGAGCCACGTTCAGTGGCTCGAAACAGTAAGTATTACATGATGCGCTTGGGCGCCGCGTGATGGTGGTCCTGCAGTCGATCCTTGTGGCGGACGACCTGTCGGTCCAGCTTGTCGACCAGTTCATCGACGGCAGCATAGAGATCAGCGTGGCTCGACTCGGCGAACATGTCATTGCCCTTCACATGAATGTTGCACTCGGCCCGTTGCCTGCGCTCCTTTTCCTTCTGCTTTTCAACCGTTAGCAGCACCTTGACATCGACCACCTGGTCGAAGTGGCGGGTGATCCGATCAAGCTTGCTAGTGACATAGCTGCGCAATGCTGGAGTGACGTCGAGGTGATGACCGCTGATCGTCAGATTCATGAATGACCTCCTGGGATAGACCGTTGGTGAAAAGGACCTCGCCTCGGCTGAGAACGGGGCCACGGGAACAACATGGGATGGGGATGGGAAGGGACGGGAAAGAAGCGGAAAAAGAGGTGTGGAAGGGATGGGAATAGAGCGGTGGTTGAAGAAACCCGCGAGGGGTCCGGTTCACTATGCCCCCCGCGTCATCGAATTGCAATCCCCGGAATGTCCCGATTTCAGTGATGGATTGCACGCGCTGCAGGTAGTTACCAACAGTTTCAAAACGAGGTAGTGCGTTTTTATTCACTTCGCGCCACCACCACGCAGCGGCGCTAGCGCCAGGCGTTGCGAAGGCGGTTTCGAAGGTCGATGGCAGCGGCTGTCGGCGGCACGAAGACCGGACGCTCGGGCGGCGGCGGCCAGGTGACGTGATCGAAGCGCGCGGCGTCGGCCGTATCGATGAAACGCGTACGTCCGGCGTACACATGGCGGTCAGCCCTTGCGGCCTGCTGGGTCACGTAGAACCGGTGTGGCACGACCAGGTGCAAATGGTCGCGCGCACGGGTCATTGCGACGTAGAGCAACCGGCGTTCCTCCTCCAGTTCGGCCGCGCCTTGAGCCACGTCGGCCGGCATGCAGCCATCCACCACATTGAGCACATGCACCGATCGCCATTCCTGGCCTTTTGCCGAATGGATGGTCGAAAGAATCAGATAGTCTTCGTCGAGCAGGGGCGGGCCGGGACGGTCGCTGGTGGCCGCGGGCGGGTCGAGCGTAAGTTCCGTAAGGAAACTTTCACGCGATGCATAGCCTGACGCCAAGCGGGCCAATTGTTCGAGATCGCCACGGCGCACGCCGGCATCGTCGTGCAAGCGCTCGAGGTGAGGCAGGTACCAGCGCAGCGCCAGTTCCATATCCGCGGGCCAGGGCAATACGGGGGCTCGCAACGCCGCGTAAATGTCGGCAAAACGCTGCCATTCCGCGCGAGCGCTCGGAGGCGGCTGAAAATCTCGCACGACTGCCGCGGGTTCTGCCGCCTCGCCCATGGCGTCGAGCAGGCGGGACGAGGTGGCGGGGCCAATGCCCGGAATGAGCTGAGTCACCCGAAAGCCCGCCATTCGGCCGCGCGGGTTCTGCACGAAGCGCAGCACGGCCAGCAGGTCCTTGACGTGGGCTGCTTCCAGGAATTTGAGCCCGCCGTACTTCACGAAAGGGATGTTGCGGCGCGCCAGTTCGAGTTCCAACGCGGCGCTGTGGCTGGAGGTGCGGAACAGCACGGCTTGCGACTTCAGCGCCAGGCCGCCCTCCCGGTGCGCGAGGATGCGATCGCACACCCAACTGGCCTGCTGCGCCTCGTCAGGCACCAGCACCAGCTGCGGCTGCCCGGCGGATGGCTTGTCGGTCCAAAGGGTCTTGGCATGGCGCTCGGCGGCATGCGCGATGACGGCGTTCGACACGTCGAGGATCGGCTGGGTCGAGCGGTAGTTGCGCTCCAGCGTGACAATGCGCGCCGGCTGCGAGAACTGGCCCGGGAAGTCGAGGATGTTGCGCACCGTCGCGCCGCGGAAGGAATAGATGGACTGCGCGTCGTCGCCCACCACGGTGAGGCCGCGGCCATCGGGTTTGAGCGCGATCAGGATCGCGGCCTGCAGGCGGTTGGTGTCCTGGTATTCGTCGACCAGCACATGGTCGAAGCGCGAGCCGACGAGTTCGGCCAGCGACGGCTCGCTCATCATCTCGGCCCAGCACAGCAACAGGTCGTCGTAGTCGAGCAGGTTCTGCTGCTGCTTGGCCTCGACGTAGCAGCCGAACAGGCGCTTGAATTCCGCCGCCCATTCTGCGCACCAGGGGAAGGTGTGCTTGAGCACGTCTTCCAGCGGCTCGCGCGTGTTGACGCAGCGCGAATAGATGGCGAGGCAGGTGCCCTTGCGCGGGAAGCGTCGCGTGCTGGCGGACAGGCCGATCTCGTGCCGCACCAGGCCCATGAGGTCTTCGGCATCGCCGCGGTCGTGGATGGTGAAGTTCTCGTCCAGCCCGATCTGTGCCGCATGTTCGCGCAGCAGGCGCGCGCCGATGCCGTGGAAGGTGCCGGCCCAGGGCAAGGCCGGCGGGGCCTCGGAGCGCAGGCCCAGCACGCGTGCCACCACCTGTCCGGCACGTTTCTCCATCTCCTGGGCGGCGCGGCGCGAGAAGGTCAGCAGCAGGATGCGTTGCGGGTCCGCACCCTTGGCAATCAGGTGAGCGACGCGATGGGCCAGCGTGCTGGTCTTGCCCGATCCGGCCCCCGCGATGACCAGCAGCGGCTCGGGGCCGGCATGCGTGACGGCGGCGCGTTGCTCGCCATTGAGCACGGCCAGCACCGAAGCCAAGCGTTGTGCAGGCGTTTCGGCGGCCAGGGATGGGGCTTCGGCGGTCGGCGACATGGAATGAGACTGTACATCCATCCAGCCAACAAAAGAGGCGGGGGCGCGGCCAGGATCTCGTCTGTCGCCGAGCATTCGCGCTGGGCGCTGGCCCCGTCCTGCAAGCAGGACTTGCCACGCCTCCTGCATCGGACCTGGCGAGGCTCCCGCGCCGCATGTTGTGGCGTGAGACCCAAGAGCCCCCAGGCCGGGCTGCGCCCAGCCCGCCCCCGCGGGGGATTGAGTCGAGATGGCAAAGCCACTTGGACCCAAGACGCGCAACTGATAATCCACGGCATGCTGAATATCTTCACGCTCGCCAACGGGCGACTCGTCCAGGAAGAAATCGAGTCGCTGGAAGAGCTGTCCCGGTTCCAGCCGATCTGGGTCGACCTGGAGTCGCCATCGGTCGAGGAAAAGCGTTGGGTAAAGCAGTACTACGGGCTGTCGATTCCCGAGGACGCGATGGACGAGGACATCGAGGAATCGGCCCGTTTCTACGAGGAAGACAATGGCGAGCTGCACATTCGCAGCGACTTCCTGATCGATGACAGCGAGGACCCGCGCTCGGTGCGTGTCGCCTTCATCCTGAACCAGCACAACGCCGAGTTGCGCAGCCGTGGCGTGCTGTTCTCGATCCATGACGAGGATGTGCCGGTGTTCCGCCTGGTGCGCATGCGCGCGCGGCGCGCGCCGGGACTGATCGAGGACGCGAAGGAAGTCTTGCTGAAGCTGTTCGACGCCGACGCCGAATACTCCGCCGATACGCTGGAGAACATTTACGACGACCTGAAGAAGGTCAGCGAGAAGGTGCTGCGCGGCAACATGACCGATGCATTGGCCAGCGAGGTGCTCGGCGAGATCGCGCGCCACGAAGACCTGAACAGCCGCATCCGCCGCAACGTGATGGACACGCGCCGCGCGGTGAGCTTCATGATGCGCAGCAAGATGCTGAGCGCAGAACAGTTCGAGGAGGCGCGGCAGATCCTGCGCGACATCGAGTCGCTGGACAACCACACGGCCTTCCTCTTTGACAAGATCAACTTCCTGATGGATGCAACCGTCGGTTTCATCAACATCAACCAGAACAAGATCATCAAGATCTTCTCGGTCGCCAGCGTGGCGCTGCTGCCGCCGACGCTGGTGGCCAGCATCTACGGCATGAACATGCAGTTTCCGGAACTGCAGTTCCTGGGGCAGCTGTCGTATCCGTACGTGGTGATCATGATGGCGGCGAGTGCGCTGGTGCCGATGTGGTATTTCGGGCGCAAGGGCTGGTTGAGCTAGGCTCGCCCCCAGGTCGCCGCTTTGCGGCTCTCACCCCCTGCCCGGGGGCAACACCAGCGGCCCGGCGAAGCCGGTTCCGCGGTGTTTCACGAAGGGGCAAGATGCGTCTTGCGCTATGTGGCGCGTCTCAGGAAACAATACATGTCGAAACTCAGGGTCGCCAGTTTTTCCGTTTCGCTGGATGGCTACGGCGCGGGGACGGACCAGTCCCTGGACAACCCGCTGGGCCGCAACGGCGGCGAACTGCACGCCTGGGTGTTTCCCACGCGCACGTTCCAGCGCCAGCTCTTCGGACGCGATGACGGAAGCACGGGCGTCGATGATGACTTTGCCGCGAGGGGCTTTGCCAATCTCGGCGCCTGGATCCTTGGCAGGAACATGTTCGGGCCCATCCGGGGACCTTGGCCCGATCTCGAATGGAAGGGCTGGTGGGGCGCCAAGCCGCCGTACCACGTGCCGGTGTTCGTGCTGACGCACCATGCGCGTCCTCCGCTGGAGATGGAAGGCGGCACGACTTTCCACTTCGTCACGGGGGGCATTCATGAGGCGCTGGCGCGTGCCCGGGGGGCGGCCGGAAGCAACGACGTCCGGGTCGGTGGCGGGGTGAGCGTGATCCGCGCGTACCTGCAAGAGGGTCTCATCGACGAGATGCACCTGGCAGTGGCGTCGGTGCTGCTCGGCCAAGGGGAACACCTCTTTCACGGCCTCGATCTGCGCGCGCTGGGCTATGGCTGCACTGAACGTGCCGCCTCGGAGCTTGCAACGCATTGGGTCTTGACGCGCAACACCAACGGCGCTTGAGCCCGCATGGCGCGTCCGCGCGCCGCGCCTGCGGCCGGCGCGCGACCGCCATGCGATGCCGCCTGCACGCCTCCGCACCCCCTTGTGTGCGAGCTTTCCCAAAGTTTTGACGGGCGCTTCCGAAAGCGCGGTCTGGTCATTGTCGGGAGGGTCGGACGAAAGGACACTTCCCGTTCCGCTGCGCCGGATCGCGTTTTCGGCCGGTGCCAGCAGCGCGCAGTTCGATTCAACCCCGCACGCAAAGAACGCATCGGTGCATTCGCACCCGGACCTCCGCACGCGGAAGGCGGCGACCCGGCGCCCCTCGATTTCACGATTCCCTCGATGGCCATGTATTCAACGATCAGACCTGTCTTCAAGCGACGCTGGATTCCCGTCGCCATCGCCTTGGCGATCTCGCTCATGTGTACGCTGTTCGCCTTGACCGCCCCAGCCTTCGCGCAGACCTGCCAGCCGCCCCAGAGTGCCAAGCACAGCAAGTTCAAGCGACCCGTGTCGAAATGCACCGCGCAGTTGGCGCAGCGCTCTGGCAGGGGCGGCGCGAAGTCGGCAAGCGCCAACGCTTCCAGTTCAAGGGAGCGCGTGGCGGCCGCTACGACACTCACGAGAGGACCGGGGAACAACCAGTGAGCAGGCCCCGTGCCTTCCATGGTGGGAGTCTGCAGGTGCTCAAAGGACGGTGGAGTGCGGAATTGACCGTACGCGAAGGACGAGAAGGTTTCGCGGAGGACGCGAAAGGAATACAAGGATTTGCTGCTTTGCTGCTTTGCTGCTTTGCTCTTTGCTCTTTGCTCTTTGCTCTTTGCTCTTTGCTCTTTGCTCTTTGCTCTTTGCTCTTGGCTCTTGGCTCTTGGCTCTTGGCTCTTGGCTCTTGGCTCTTGGCTCTTGCGTCCTTCGCGTTTCTTCGCGCCCTCTGCGTACGGTCAAGTCCGATTCCCGTATTTCCAGCTTCAAGTCGATGTCGCTGTGCCGCGAATGCGCCCGGAGACGTCGACTTCTCGCGCATTCGCGAGGGCAGGGTTCAAGCCAGCCGCAAGCCCGGCCAACGCGCCGCGTAGTCCGCTGCCTTGCGCAGGTACAGCGTGCGGTGGTCGCACAGCGCATTGGGCGCCAGCACGCCGGCGTAGATCGCGTCGAGTCCGTGCGGCGCATACAGCGTCGGTCCGCGTGGGCCCGGTTGCAGCGCCACGCAGGTGCCGGCAACCAGGAAGCGGTCGATGCCGTCGCGGGCACAACCCAGCGCCGGATAGTCATGCCCGAACCAGTCGGCGTACCAGGTGTGGACGCGCGCCTGGTTCTTCGCCTCGACCACGATGCCGCGATCTTCGAACAGGCGTTGCACACGTTCACCCACGGCTTGCTCCGCCTCCTCCGACAGATCGCTGCCATCGAAATAGAACAGGTCGTAGTCGCGGATGCCATCCGTCGGCGCGCGGCCGGCGCGAAGGTTCCACACGGTCTGGAACAGGCAGCCTGCCACCAGCCACGCATCGAGCAACGCGAGCGCTGGCATCCGCTCCAGGATGACGCGGTTGTGATCGTTGTGCAGCACGTCCTCGATGAAGCGTGCCGCTTGCTGCGCCGGCACGTTCACAGGATCACGGGCGCGTCGGGCAGTTCGTTGCGCGAGGGCGTGTCCGCCGCAGCCGGGAAGTGTTCGACCAGCAAGGCCGAAACTTCCTCCAGCGCCTGCGTCAGCCCGTCCTCGAAGCGGCGTTCGCGAAAGGCCGCGCCCATCCGTTCTGTCATCGCGGCCCATTCGGCATCGTCGACATGCGCATCGATGCCGCGGTCGGCCACGATCTCGATCGCATGCTCGGCCAGCAGCAGGTAGACCAGCACGCCGTTGTTCTGCTCGGTGTCCCACACGCGCAGCTTGCCGAACAGCATGATCGCGCGTTGTCGTGCCGGCGCATCGCGCCACAGATAGGACATCGGCAGGCCGGCCTCGACGCAGATGCGGATCTCGCCGGTGTGCCGATGCTCACTGGCCGCGACGCGGCGCGTCAGCCGCTCCAGCATGTCCTCCGGCAGCACGCGGCGCACCTGTGCCTCGTCGAGCCAGCGATGGCGCCAGATGCGCCCGAGCCTGGAGAAGAAATCCGCCATGCCTACCAGTTCCCCGAGGCGCCGCCGCCGCCGAAATCACCGCCACCGCCGGAGCTGAAGCCGCCGCCCGAAGAGCCGCCCCCAAATCCCCCGCCGCCGCCTCCGAACCCACCGCCGAATCCCCCGCCGAGGCCACCGCCAAAGCTGCCGCGCCGTCCACCGCCCAGCGCGGGCAAGCCGATCGCACCCGATATCAGCGTGAACACCAATGCCACGATGCCCGCGATCACCGCCAGCACGATGCTCGACGTGATCACCATCGCGACCACGCCCGCACCCACGCCGGTGGCGAGCGGCCCGAGCTTGCTGCCGAGGATCGATCGCGCCACGCGCCCGACCACCAGCACGCCGAAGAACAGGAAGATGCCGAGCTCGCCCCAGTCCATGTCGCCGACGTGAAAGCCGCCGTCACCCTGGCCGCTGCCGGCAACTGTCGGCTCCGGCAAGGCCTCGCCGTTGATGCGCGCGATGAGCTGGTCGGTCGCCGCGCTGAGCCCGCCCGCGAAGTCGTTGTTGCGAAAGCGCGGCTTCATCTCGTTGTCGATGATGCGTGCCGCGGCAAGATCGGGCACCGCGCCTTCGAGCGCCTTGGCCACCTCGATGCGCATCTTGCGGTCGTCCTTGGCGACGATCACCAGCACGCCGTCGCCCACGTCCTTGCGGCCGATCTTCCAGGTGCTGGCCACGCGGTATGCATAGCTCGCGATGTCCTCGGGGGCCGTGGTCGCCACCATCAGCACGACGATCTGCGACCCCTTCTTCGTCTCGAAATCGGCGAGCTTGGCCTCGAGCACCTGGCGTTGCGTGGCATCGAGCGTGCCCGTTTGGTCGATCACGCGCGCTGTGAGCGTGGGCACCGGCAGCACGTTCTGCGCGAAGGCCGTGCCGAGCCACAGCACCAGCAACAGGAAGACCGCCAGCACGCGCACCGGCAACGCCGCGGCCCATGGCACGGCGCCTTCCGGACGCACCGCGGCATCGGCTGTGCCGGGCCGCTGGTGTCGATCCCGGCAAGGGGAGGAAGCGCACGCGGTGCGCGGAGCCTGGAGGGAAGTCACATGTTCTGCGCGCGGTCGGGGAGTGCGCCTATTTCTTCTCGAAGTCCACCTTCGGCGGCTTGGAGATCTCGGCCTCGTTCTCGACCGAGAAGCTCGGTTTTGGCGGATAGCCAAAGATCTTCGCCGTGATGTTGGTCGGGAAGCTGCGCGCGAGCACGTTGTACTGCTGCACCGTCTTGATGTAATTGTTGCGGGCCACCGTGATGCGGTTCTCGGTGCCCTCCAGCGTCACGCGAAGGTCGCGGAAGGCCTGGTTGGCCTGCAACTGCGGATACTTCTCCGCCACCACCATGAGCCGCGACAACGCGCCGGACAACTCGCCCTGCGCCTGCTGGAACTTGTTGAAGGCCTCGGGGTTGTTCAGCGTCTCGGGCGTGACCTGGATCGACGTGGCCTTGGCCCGTGCCTCGACCACCTTGGTCAGCGTGTCCTGCTCGAAGTTGGCCTCGCCCTTCACGCTGGCCACGATGTTGGGCACCAGGTCCGCACGCCGCTGGTACTGGTTCAGCACCTCGCTCCAGGCCGACTTGCTGCTCTCGTCGAGCGTCTGGAAATCGTTGTAGCCGCAGCCCGTCAACGACAGGGCCACCGTGATCATCAAGAGCCAGCGTTTCATCGTCCGATCCTTCCTGCAAGACAAGGCGGCGACGGTAGCATAGAAGCCATGGCGGTCGATACTTTTCAAGCGATACAAGCCGCGGGGCGCCATGTGCCTCCGCCGGTGCGCGCTGCATCGTCGACCTTGCTGCTGGCCGGCGCCACCGGCGCGCTGGGCAACGAGCTGCTCAACCGCCTTGCCGGGTCGCAAAGTCATGCGCGCCTGCTGTTGCTTGCGAAGGAGCCGATCACCGACGGATTGCGTGGCGTCGATGCCCTGCAAGTGCCCGCGTTGCCGATCGCGCAATGGCCCTTGTGCGAGGCCGATGTGGCGCTGGTGTCCTTCGACCCGCCAAGGCTCTTTCACGATCGCGAACGCGCGCTGTGGACGCCCGCGCCTGCCGACCTGCCCGCGCTGGCGCGCTGGCTCAAGGCTTGCGGCGTGAAGACCATCGCCGTCGTGCAACCGCATGCCCAAGGCCGCATGCCCGATGCCCTCAAGCGCGGACTGGCTGGCCTCGACGAGCATGCCGTCGTCGGGTTGGGCTTCGAGCGCGTGCTGCTCGTGCGTTCGGCGCAGAAGCCGGCGGCGGAGCGCTTCGCGAATCCGGGCGAGCGACTGGCCGCCTGGATGCTGTCGATCTTTCGCTACATGGTGCCCAGCAGCGAACAGCCGGTGCGCGCCAGCAAGGTCGCCGCGTTTGTCGAGCGCGCCTTGCAGACGGCGCCGCCAGGCGTGCACGTGGCGTCTTCCGATGTGGTGTGGCGCGCGTCGCAGGGCGGCCTCGACGACGTGGTGAGGATCTGGCTGCAGGGCAGCGCGGCAGGTTGAATCACAGCCCTTCGAAAAGCGACCCCGGCAGCAGGTCGATCGAGAAAGCAAATCGTCACGGGCACTGCTGCGCTCTCCAGCCAAGTCGGCTGGCCCGGCAAGGGTGGTCCGGGTGAGGATGCCTGGTGAACATGCGATCCCCTGGGGGGGCCGGCAAGATCGGACCGAGGTGCCGGGCTGGCAAGACTTGACATTTTTTGCAGGACATTGATTTTTGTGAATCAAACGTGAATCAACGCCCGGAAAGTCCATCTGTCCGACGGGCCGGGTCGTGGGGAGCAAGGCAAAATCGAGGCATGCCCAAGACCCCTCACCGAGCCGCCGCCCTGAGTGGAACCGCCGACGACGTCGAGGCCGCTTTCTACGAATCGCTGCAGCGTGGCGATGTCGAGGCGCTGATGGCCTGCTGGTCCGATGAGGACGAGGTGTTCTGCGTTCATCCCGGCGGTCCGCGCCTGGTCGGACCCGTTGCCATCCGTGCCGCTTTCGACCAGATGTTCGGCAACGGCGCCATCCATGCCACGCCCGCGCATGTGCGCAAGGTCGAATCGCTGGCCAGCGCGGTTCACAACGTGCTGGAGCGCATCGAGGTGCTCACGCCCGACGGCCCGCGCCATGCCTACGTTCTGGCCACCAACGTTTATCACAAGACCGCCGAAGGCTGGCGCATGGTCGCGCACCATGCCAGCCCCGGTTCCGCCCGCGAGCCCGAGGACGCGAGCGAAGTCCCCCAGACGCTTCATTGATGCAGACCTACGCAGCCCCGCGCTGGTTGCCCGGCGGCAACCTGCAGACCATCTGGCCCGCCTTGTATGGCCGTCGCTCCGAAGGCCCCGCGCCGGTGTATCGGCGCGAGCGCTGGTTGACGCCCGACGGCGACTTTGTCGATGTGGACTTCCTGGACCAGGGTCGGGCGGTGAAGGGTCAGCCGATGCTGGTGCTGTTCCACGGGCTCGAAGGCTCGTCGCGCAGCCATTACGCGGAGGCGTTTGCCGCGTTCGCTGCCGCGCGCGGCATGGCCTTCGCGGTGCCGCACTTCCGCGGTTGCAGCGGGGAGCTGAACCTGGGGCCGCGTGCTTATCACTCGGGTGATTTCGAGGAGATCGGATGGATCCTCGGTCGCCTTCGCGCGATGCACGATGCCGCGGGCGGTGGTGACCTGTATGCGGCAGGTGTCTCGCTCGGCGGCAATGCGCTGCTGCGCTGGGCGGAGGAGGCGGGCCACACCGCCAGCCGAATCGTACGGGCCGTGGCGGCGGTGTCTTCGCCGCTCGACCTGGCCGCGGGCGGACGCGCCATTGGCCGAGGCTTCAACAAGCTGGTCTACACGCGCATGTTCCTCTCGACCATGAAGCCCAAGGCGCTGGCCAAGCTCGAACAGCACCCCGGCCTGTTCGACCGCGAAGCGCTGATGGCGGCCCGCGACCTCTACACCTTCGACAACGTCTTCACCGCGCCGCTGCACGGTTTCAAGGACACCGAGGACTACTGGCGACGCGGCTCTGCCAAGCCGCACCTGTCGACCATCCGCATCCCGGCGCTGGTGGTCAACGCCGCCAATGATCCCTTCGTGCCTGCCGACAGCCTGCCGCGCCCGGGCGAAGTGGGTGACAAGGTCACGCTCTGGCAACCGGCGCATGGTGGGCATGTCGGCTTTCCGGGCGGGTTGCCGCCGGGGCATGTGCAGACGATGCCGCAGGCGGTGGGGGAGTGGCTGCGGGCGCAGTGATGTTTGCTGCGCGACAGGTGCCGCGACGGAGCCGGCCTGATCCTTGAAACGCGAGGCGATCGGCTGTGGCAGATCAGTTGTTGATGCTGGCGTTCCTGAACTCGAGATTTTCAAAGTAGCTGCCGGTGAAGTCCACGTGCTCACCGCGCAGGCTGTCGGCCTGCACTGTGGTGCCGGTGCAGCCAAGCACATCGACCTGCGACCAATAGCCGCCGTCGAAATTCAGCCCGTTCCACTGGCAGTTGTTGAACTTACTGGCAGTGAACCGGGTGCCCTTGAACTGCGACTGCGCGAACGTGCAGTTGTCGAAGGTGCAGTCCGAAATGGAAATGCCCTCAAAGTCACAGCCGGTGAAGGTGCACCCGGTGAACCGGCAAGCGGTCCAGCCGGCCTGCTTGAAGGTGGTGGCGGTGAAACTGCTGCCCGTGAAGGTTGTGCTGGCGAACTGCGCGAGGTTGAGGTCTAGGCCAGCGTAGTGGTTGCTGTCGCTTTGTCCAATAAGACCTGCCGGCGCCCCTCCGATGCCTTTGCGCCAGAGATCGTGTTTGTGAATGATTATTTGGGAGGACATCTAGATGTCTACTATTGACCGTGAACCGTGCGCGTAGAGAATTTTCTTGCCAAGTCCGTTCGATGGACTCGCGAGCATGCAGAGTAAATATGAAAATGCCAAAAAACTGCGCGGGCAATCAGGGCTGTCGGGTTATGGGTGGAAGCAGATGGCAAAACGCCAGTTCAATATCTGAATTGCTTGGAGGGTGTCCTTTATTGGCGGGTAGATCAAATGAAGAGACATTTGGTTTGCCCGTGGTTAGGCTCATCATTTTCGCGCCGCCTTCACTTCCATACACAATGATTCCGTCCATCCCCTCGTCGACTCCGTTTTCCAAGTCTCTATGACTTTTTAGAATTCCATTTAGTTTGGTTGTGGATGATGGATCGTGCTTAATGAAAGCCGAGCGGACAAGACTGTGAGTGATCAAGGCGGGTTTTTTTTCATAAATAAAATTGAACTGTGTCGGTACCAGCGGCCATCACAGTGAAATTCATCCTCTTTTAAGAAGGCCCGCACGCCATTATCGATGCCAAATTTGTCATTCGGCTCATCGAGATTGAACCAAACTATGTACGGTCCTGCAGGAGCTCCGGCTGATGCCGTTGGCGAAAGAGCCAGAGATCCAAAAGAGACAAAAAACAGAAATGTATAAAGCTTCGTAAGGGATATCTGTCTATCTTGTATCGGCTTCATTTTTTTCATCGAATCTTACTCCAAACGTTTTGTTCAAAATGTCGCTTGACATTTCTTCGAGTTTTGGGTCGGATAGCTCTTTTTTTGCCTGCTCATAATAGGATGTTGGTACAAAATACCGCAAATGGCTTGGGTTTCCCTTCACGAAAACTTCAGCGCCTGCGCTATTTTTCTTCTTGCGAGACGGCGTAGCCTTCATGTTGAATGGTGAGAATGTGATATACGCCCCCGCCTGATTTCCGCCCAGTAAGATTAGGCGTTCTCCAGATCTTGCATATGCGAAGCCGACATGATGTCCATGCGATCCTTTGAAAACAATGGATATTGCGCCAAATATAGGTGAGTCAATTTCAGCGTAAAGGGGGTTGCGCACGAGGGATGCGACTTTGTCTTTCGAGTCCGATTTTGGGCCGTGTAATTCGTAGAATCCATGCGCGCGGGCTATCGCAACTCTGCGATCTAGAAAGCCAATATTCTCGATGGGGTACCCAGCCTCCTTCAACACCCAATTTGCAAATGCCGCGCACCACGCGTTATTTGTTCCTACCATGCCTTTGATTCCGTCCCCGATTTTTGTGTGGTAGTTTCTGACTTTCTCCAATTCAGACTCAGGAACGCTTGCGTAAGTGCGCAACTCTTCCAATGCTATTGGCATCCACGGCGCGCGCTTTGGATAGGGGTTGAGCAATGCGAGCAACTTTCCGCCGCCTTCTTTTGAACGGACCGAATCGGTTGAACGTGTGGCGCTTGGGGTTTCGGGAAATACAACGTGTGCGTCGCTTCCTGGCCTTTTCTCGATAGGCTCGTCATCCCTTGCATCGTTCGGGGCTTCTACGGAAACGGGACGCTCTGTACTTGCACCTTGGGGAACTCCCGGGGAAGGGGACGGTGCCGGCGCCGGTGATTTGGCAGTAGTTGCTGGAGGGCGCGCTGGCAGTCGCTTCACTGGGGGCATCTCACCCCCGCCAATCAGCAAAACCTCTGCGGGAAAGATCATGTCCGATTTGAGATTGTTGGCATTTTTGATGGCTTCAACCGTTGTGCGATACAAGCTTGCAATTTTCCCTAAAGAATCGCCTGGCTGAACCACGTATCGGACCTGCGTGGACTCTTTTGGCTTCGAATCAAGAGCAGGTTTCTCTGATCCAGCAACCCCTCGCCATTTCTGATGCTTCGCTAAGAGGCTATAATCTTGACTCTTATTTCCACTGATTATTCCGATCTGAATCGAGTTGTTTGTTTTTTCATTCCTTGCCTCGATTTTCGCTTGTGAGTTGCCGGGCGAGAGGATAACCGGAGGGAAGCGCCCTTCCGGGTCGGATTTCAAAACTTGCTTCTTCTCGTTGATATTCAGAATTATTTCTTCGTCAGCCATCGGTTGGCTGCCGTTGGTTGCGGAAATGTTGAAAACAGTTACCCAAATCTCTCGCCTTGTTTCAGGCTTGCTGTTGTAACCCTCAATTGCGGCGATGCTGTCGATTATTTTTTCCAGCTCCGCGTCAGAACAGTCTTTGATTTTCTTGTTGGCCGCGATCCCGCTTAATGCGAGCAGATCATTGACATACTTGTCTGTGTCGTTTTCATTTGGCGGGGCGTATACTGGGATCAGTTCGGGTATATTTTTGTCGCCATGCATTCTATTTAGGTTTGCCTTCAATTCCGTTCGACCAGTTGCCTCGTCCGGAAATATCAGAAAAGTATTGCCAGACCTATTTTCTGCAAACCCAATAAATCCCTTGGCCTTCTTGGGTGCAGGCTTCCCGTCTATCATTCTCGCCTTTATGTCGCCTGGGTTGAATATTCGCCAGGGCAATCTGCCGCCCAATCGAAGACATCGTCGACCGTCGTCGCACACAAATTCTGCTACTTCGATGTTTTTATGATAGGTTGCTGCGATAAATTTTGACATGCGCTACTCCCCGCTCCAATGATCCTCAAGAAAAGACAAAATAGCAGCTTCCGAAAGAAATAGCCCTTTTGATGAAGATTGTGTTTCTCGGACGTATTTGGATGTCTCGAGATAACGAAGCTGCTCGGCGTCGGCATCTCCGGTTTCGGGTGGGATGTCGTCTTGCGTCATCAGCGTATCGTTTGATAGCGATGGTGTCATCCCAGGTAATGGTTTGAGTTCCCACCCATCTTCACCAAGGATGAGTATCGCTTCATCCGGCATGTCGAAGGTGACGCGGGGCAAGCGGCCGTCCTTTGGAATGGATCCTTCTGCTATAACCATCTTGTTCTCGCCAAGAATTTTGTATGGAAGTCCCGCCATTCCAACGTGATTGAACAAGTCGTCGCTACCCAGAGCCGCAAACCGAACGCTATATTTGTCGTTCTGGCTCGCCTCCTCCATACGAGACCGCTTTTCGATATTCATTGGCCCCACTAAGCTGTGGACGGAGGCATGTTCCCGCCAGACACCATTAGTACCATGCTCGATGCCCGAAGCGTTCCATTTCGAGTAGCTGCTTCCCCCATTGATCACTACCTCATCCTTTGCGGTAATTGTGATTTTGTTGGCAGTGTGGGTAATGTTGAGTTTGGCCAGAACATTGATGCTGTCTTTCAGCGCGGTAATGTCGATATCCGAGCTAGCCGCAACTAATTTCATCCCGGATTTGTAGGCAAACATGCGCACGGCTTCCTTTGCGCTCACGAGGAAGCTCTTACCGGCGCTAACAGGCTGCTGAAATACTCCGCGTCAACTTGAGCCATGCTCTGCGGCGAGAGTACCGTTTCACATCGTGCATTGATCGGTGAGTTCTGAAGCCGTTTTTTGCTGATTTGAGG
>NZ_JBBKZT010000027.1:0-84799 GCF_037889975.1 Variovorax rhizosphaerae
GTCGGCGACGCCGCTCTTGGTGGTGTGGGTGGAGGCGCCGCCCAGTTCCTCGGCGGTCACGTCCTCGTGCGTCACGGTCTTCACGACTTCGGGGCCGGTGACGAACATGTAACTCGAATCCTTGACCATGAAGATGAAGTCGGTCATGGCGGGCGAGTACACCGCACCGCCTGCGCAGGGGCCCATGATCATGCTGATCTGCGGCACCACGCCCGAGGCCATCACGTTGCGCTGGAACACCTCGGCATAGCCGCCAAGGGAAGCGACCCCCTCCTGGATGCGGGCGCCACCGGAGTCGTTCAGGCCGATGACCGGAGCGCCGACCTTCATGGCCTGGTCCATCACCTTGCAGATCTTCTCGGCATGCGCCTCGCTGAGCGCGCCGCCGAAGACGGTGAAGTCCTGGCTGAAGACGAACACCAGGCGGCCGTTGATCATGCCGTAGCCGGTGACTACGCCGTCGCCGGGGATCTTGTTGTCCTCCATGCCGAAGTCGGTGCAGCGGTGCTCGACGAACATGTCCCATTCTTCGAAGGTGTTGTCGTCCAGCAGCAGTTCGATGCGCTCGCGTGCGGTCAGCTTGCCCTTGGCATGCTGCGCGTCGATGCGCTTCTGGCCGCCGCCCAGGCGGGCCTGCGCACGCCGTTGTTCGAGGAGTTCGAGGATTTCTTTCATGACGTCCCGTGGAAGTTTCAGATGGGGGTGTGGTGGTCTTGCGCGGCCAGCAGGTTGCGTGCGGCCGTGGATGCGGGGAGCGTGCCGCCTGTCACGGCGGCAATGGTTTGCGGCAGCAGTTCGCGCACGTGGGGATGGTGTCGGAAGGCATGCTTGAGGCCGGCGTCGATGCGTTCCCACATCCATGCGAGCGCCTGCTTCTCCCGGCGCATTGTGAGCCTGCCGTTGGCGCTCTGGAGCGACTTGAATTCGGTGACCGCGGTCCAGAAGGCATCGACGCCGGTGCCGAGCAGTGCGCTCAGTTGCATCACGCGCGGTTGCCAGAAGCGGATCTCTGCTTCGGGTGAGCCTGGAACGGCATGCGCGGCTTGCATCGCCTGCGCATGTGCGGGGTTGCCGTGATGGCCGAACAGGCGCAGCGCGGAAGTGATCTGGGCCTGCGCGCGCGTGGCGGCATCCTTGTCGATGTCGGCCTTGTTGATGACGACCAGGTCGGCCAGTTCCATCACGCCCTTCTTGATCGCCTGCAGGTCGTCGCCGGCATTGGGCAGTTGCAGCAGCACGAACATGTCGGTCATGCCGGCCACGGCAGTCTCGCTCTGGCCCACGCCCACGGTTTCGACGATGACGATGTCGTAGCCGGCCGCCTCGCAGACCAGCATGGCCTCGCGCGTCTTCTCGGCCACGCCGCCGAGCGTGCCCGACGACGGGCTTGGACGGATGTAGGCGCGCTCGTGGACGGAGAGCTTTTCCATGCGCGTCTTGTCGCCGAGGATGGAGCCGCCGGAGACGGTCGATGACGGATCGATGGTGAGCACCGCGACGCGATGGCCCTTGTCGATGAGGAACAGGCCCAGCGTTTCGATGAAAGTCGACTTGCCGACGCCAGGGACGCCGGAGATTCCGAGGCGAAAGGACTTGCCGGTATGCGGGAGCAGCGCCGTGAGCAGTTCGTCGGCCTGCTTGCGATGGTCGTCGCGAGTCGACTCCAGCAGCGTGATGGCCTTGGCAATGGCGCGGCGCTGGGCGACGGTCGGCGCCTCGCGATCGAGAATGACATTTGCAAAGCTCACGCGGCGGCCCAATCCTCGACACGCAGTCCTTCGATGCGCTGGAACTCGCGCACGTTGTGTGTCACCAGCACTGCATCGCTGTCCGCGAGTGCCTGGCAGCCCAGCAGCAGATCGATGGTCCCGACAGGGGTGCCGGCGCGTCGCAGTCGGGCCGCTTGCTCGGCGTAGTGCCACACGGCTTCCGAGCCCCAGCCCTCGACGGTCATGGTGCGAAGGAAGGCTTCGAGCGCGCGCCGGTTTGCTTCCACGCGCGTGCTGAGCATCACGCCGCCGGCCAGTTCGGCGGCGACCAACGTCGAAATCACGAGTTCGTCCTGAGAAGCGCGCTCCAGGCGGCGGAGCACCTGCGGCATGCGGCGATGCAATGCATAGACGCAGATGTTGGTGTCGAGAAAGTAGCGTGTCACGAGTCGGCCCGGCTCATCCGAAATCCGGCAGATCGCGCAACGGCGTCTGTTCGCGTTCGATGCTCTCGGGCATCCCTTCGAATGCATTGAGTGCCGCTTCGACTTCCGCCCACCAGGCCGCGTGGTCCTTGTAGCGTGGGCGAAGAATCACTGCGTTGCCCGATCGTTCGACCGTCACTTCATCGGTGTCGAAACGGAACTCCTTGGGCAACCGGACGGCTTGGCTGCGACCGTTCATGAAGATCTTGGCGATGGCCAGGTCAGACATGGCTGCACCTCCAGCTTGAATAGAAAGATATACCAATGGTATATACCATGACTCAGCCAGTCAAACCGCCGGTGGCGCGAATCGCCAGCGGTAGTGCAAGTCCACACCCTCTCCGCCTTCGAGCACGAAGCCGTGCCGCAGGTAGAAGCGGTTGGCGTCGCTCTTCACCAGCGAGGTGAGCTTGATGTCGCGCCCTTGCTCGCGCGCCTGCGACTTGGCTCACTCCAGCACCCATTCACCAATGCCCAGGCCCTGGAAACCGGTGCGCAGGTAGAGATGGTCCAGGCGCAGCGCATCGCTGCCTTCGGGCTTGAGCGTGACGAAGCCGATGCGTTGATCGCCGTCGAGTGCGATGTGATGCATGTATGGCACGACGAAGCCCGCTTGCAGTCGCTCACGAGAACGATCGAGATCGAAGCGGCCGACGCGCTCCAGGCTCGGGCGCATCGCGTCGATGCGCAAGGCAAGCATGGCCTCGAAGTCGCTGGAATCCACCGGCTGCAAGGACAACCGGGACAGGATGTCTGCCACGTTGATCCTCAGGCCGCGACCGCCGCGCGGATCTGCTCCAGCACGTCCTTCGCGCTCGCCGGGATCGGCGTGCCCGGGCCGTAGATGCCCTTGACGCCAGCCTCGTAGAGGAAGTCGTAGTCCTGCCGCGGGATCACGCCGCCGACGAACACGATGATGTCGTCGGCGCCCTGCTTCCTCAGTTCCGCAATGATCGCGGGCACCAGCGTCTTATGGCCGGCGGCGAGCGTGGAGACGCCCACCGCATGCACGTCGTTCTCGATGGCCTGGCGGGCGCATTCTTCCGGTGTCTGGAACAGCGGGCCCATGTCGACGTCGAAGCCCAGATCGGCGAATGCGGTGGCGACGACCTTGGCACCGCGGTCGTGGCCATCCTGGCCGAGCTTGGAGATCATCACGCGCGGGCGGCGGCCCTGCTCTTCGGCGAAGGCGGCGATCTCGTGCTGCAGTGCCTCCCAGCCTTCAGCCGAGTCGTAGGCTGCCGCATAGACGCCCGTCACCTTTTGCGTGTCAGCGCGGTGGCGACCGTAGACTTTTTCCAGTGCATCGCTGATTTCGCCCACAGTCGCGCGCAGGCGCACGGCCTGGATGCTCAGGTCCAGCAAGTTGCCTTCACCGCTTTCAGCCGCTGCGGTCAGCGCATCGAGCGCCGCCTGAGTGGCCGCGGTGTCGCGCTTGGCGCGAATGGCGTTGAGCTTTGCGATCTGCCCATCCCGCACCTTCACGTTGTCGATCTGCAGGATGTCGTGCGTGTCCTCGGACTTGAGCTTGTACTTGTTCACGCCAACGATCACATCCTTGCCCGAGTCGATGCGCGCCTGCTTGTCCGCCGCAGCCGCCTCGATCTTGAGCTTGGCCCAGCCGCTGTCCACGGCCTTGGTCATGCCGCCCATGGCCTCGACTTCCTCGATGATCTTCCACGCCGCATCGGCCATGTCCTGCGTGAGCTTCTCCATCATGTAGCTGCCGGCCCAGGGGTCGATCACGCTGGTGATATGGGTCTCTTCCTGGATGATGAGCTGCGTGTTGCGTGCGATGCGCGAGCTGAACTCGGTGGGCAGCGCGATCGCTTCGTCGAGCGCGTTGGTGTGCAGGCTCTGCGTGCCGCCGAACACCGCGGCCATGGCCTCGATGGTGGTACGCACGACGTTGTTGTACGGGTCCTGCTCGGTCAGCGACCAGCCCGAGGTCTGGCAGTGCGTGCGCAGCATCAGGCTCTTGGGGTTCTTCGGCTCGAACTCCTTCATGATTCGGCACCAGAGCAGGCGCGCGGCGCGCATCTTGGCCACTTCCAGGTAGAAGTTCATGCCGATGGCCCAGAAGAAGCTCAGGCGCCCGGCGAACACGTCCACATCCAGGCCCTTGGCCAGCGCCGTCTTCACGTACTCCTTGCCGTCGGCCAGCGTGAAGGCCAGTTCCAGCGCCTGGTTCGCGCCGGCTTCCTGCATGTGGTAGCCGCTGATGGAGATCGAGTTGAACTTGGGCATCTTCTGCGCCGTGTACTCGATGATGTCGCCGATGATCCGCATGCTCGGCGCGGGCGGGAAGATATACGTGTTGCGGACCATGAACTCCTTGAGGATGTCGTTCTGGATGGTTCCGCTGAGTTGATCCTCGGACACGCCCTGCTCTTCGGCCGCGACGACGTAGCCCGCCAGCACCGGCAGCACCGCGCCGTTCATGGTCATGGACACACTCACCTTGTCCAGCGGGATCTGGTCGAACAGGATCTTCATGTCCTCCACGCTGTCGATCGCGACGCCAGCCTTGCCGACGTCACCGGTCACGCGCGGATGGTCGCTGTCGTAGCCGCGGTGAGTGGCCAGGTCGAAGGCCACGCTGACGCCCTGCCCGCCTGCTGCCAAAGCCTTGCGATAAAAGGCGTTGGACTCCTCGGCGGTGGAGAAGCCGGCGTACTGGCGGATGGTCCAGGGGCGCACGGCGTACATCGTGGCCTGGGGGCCGCGCAGGTAGGGCTCGAAGCCAGGCAGCGTATCGGTGTACTTCAGGCCCTGCAGGTCGGCCGCGGTGTAGAGCGGCTTGACGGTGATGCCGTCGGGCGTGAGCCAGTTGAGCGCGTTCAGGTCGCCGCCGGGCGCGGACTTGGCCGCGGCCTTGGTCCAGGCGTCGAGGGTGGAAGACTTGAAGGTGGGTTCGGAAGGTGTGCTCATGTGCGCCGCCTGGCTGGGAATCAAGATGTGGTCGCGAGTATACCCGCGCTGTAATTATTAATTCATAACCCATTATTGCGGTACATTTCGCGCATGTCCGTTGTCACCCTCACACCCCGCGCCCTGTATGAAGAAGTGGCCGAATTGCTGCGCCAGCGCATCTTCAATCGCGAGCTGGAGCCTGGCACCTGGATCGACGAACTCAAGCTGGCGGAGGAGTACGGCATCAGCCGCACGCCGTTGCGGGAAGCGCTGAAGGTACTGGCCGCGGAAGGGCTGGTGACGATGAAGATGCGCCGTGGCGCCTACGTGACCGAGCTGTCGGAGAAGGATCTCTCGGACGTCTACCACTTGCTGAGCCTGCTGGAGAGCGACGCGGCCGGCGTGGTGGCGGTGAATGCGACCACGGCCCAAGTGGACGAACTGAAGGCGCTGCATGCCGAGCTCGAAGCCGCGGCCCGACCGGGACATATCGACCGTGAGCGCTTCTTCGCGGTCAACGAGCGCTTTCACATGCGGCTGCTGGCCATGGCCGACAACCGCTGGCGCGACCAGATGGTGGCCGACCTGCGCAAGGTGATGAAGCTCAATCGCCACAACTCGCTCCTGAAGGCGGGCCGGATTGGCGAATCACTGAGCGAACACCGCGCGATCATGGCGGCGCTGGTGGCTCGCGACGCCGAGGCCGCCATGGCCCGCATGCGCGAGCACTTCGAGAGCGGATTGGAAGCAGCTGCCTGACGGGGGCTTCGCGATATCGGGACGCGTGCCTGCGTCTTCCTCCTGCGTTCGTGCGAATTCAGATCACCGGTTCGCGCGCAGCCCCCGTGGCGTGTGCGAGTGCCATGACCTCGTGCGGCGATGAACCCTTGAGCTTGTGGTCGCTCCAGACCTGACGCCAGCGACGGGCGCCAGGGAGCCCGTTGCGCAGGCCGAGCATGTGGCGGGCGATGTTGGACCAGGGGGTGCCGTGTTCGGCGGACTCTCGGGCCATGTAGTCGCACATTTGGGATTCGATGTCTTCGCGCGTGAGTTCGCGTGTCGTTTCACCGAAGAAACCGGCATCCCATTCGGCCAGCCACCAGGGGTTGTGATAGGCCTCACGACCGATCATCACACCGTCCAGCAGACGCAGTTGCGAATGGACTTCGGCGTTGTCGGCGATGCCGCCGTTGATGGAGATGCGCAGGTCCGGGAAGTCGTGCTTGAGGCGGTGCACCAGGGCATAGCGCAAGGGCGGCACCTCGCGGTTCTGCTTGGGCGACAAGCCCTTGAGCCAGGCATTGCGTGCATGCACGATGAAGGTGTTGCAGCCGGCCTCGCGCACCGTGCCGACGAAGTCGCGCACGAACGCGTAGCTCTCGGTCTTGTCGATGCCGATGCGGTGCTTGACGGTGACCGGCACGTCGACCACATCGACCATGGCCTTCACGCAATCGGCCACCAGTTGCGGCTCCTGCATCAGGCAGGCACCGAAAGCGCCGCGCTGCACGCGCTCGCTGGGGCAGCCGCAGTTGAGGTTGATCTCGTCGTAGCCCCATTCCTCGCCGAGCTTCGCGCAATGGGCCAGGTCGGCGAGTTCGCTGCCGCCCAGTTGCAGGGCGACCGGGTGCTCCTCGGTGTTGAAGCGCAGGTGGCGCGGCACGTCGCCGTGCACCAGGGCGCCGGTGGTCACCATCTCGGTGTAGAGCAAGGTGCGGCGGCTCAGCAGGCGGTGGAAGAAGCGGCAATGACGGTCGGTCCAATCCATCATCGGGGCGACACTGACCCTCATCGAATCAAGCTGTTGATTGGATTGGCTTTTTTCAGGCATTGGCGGTCGCGGGATCGAGGATGTGCGAAGACAGGTGCACACGGGGTGCACACGCATGCCTCCATTCTCCCAGCTACCTGGCGGCAATGCCGTCGTGGCGCTTGGGGATCGTGTCGAGGATGAAATCGAAGGCGTTGAGCGAAGCCATCATGGCCTTCTGGTCGGTGGACAGCAGCACCTTGTGTGCGCCCAGCGCGAGTGCATCCTCGGCCTTGGAGGGCGAGGTGGTGATGACCGTGACCCGCGCACCCAGTGCGACGGCGAGCTTCACGCCCATGTGGCCGAGACCGCCCAGGCCCACGACCGCGACCCGGGTTCCCATGACCACGCCATGCTCGCGCATCGGCGTCCGAACGGTGATGCCGGCGCACAGCAGCGGCGGGGCGTACTCGAAATCGAGCGCATCGGGCACGCGGAGCACGAACTTCTCGCGCACCACGATCTTGTCGGCGTAGCCGCCCAGGGTGGTCTCGCCGGTCACGCGGTCCTTGCCGTTGCAGGTGGCGGTGACGCCGCCGGTGCAGTGCTGCTCCTGCCCCAGTTGGCAGGGCTCGCACAGCCCGCAGCTGTCGACGAAGCAGCCGACCGCGACGCGATCGCCTGCCTTGTACTTGGTGACTTCGGGCCCGACGGCCGTCACGTGTCCGACGATCTCATGACCCGGCACGCAGGGGTAGACGGTGCGGTCGTCGAGCTTCGTGTAGAAGAACACCGCCTCCGGGATCTTCGACACGATGACGGCGCCCTCCGCTTGCTCGCCGCCGATCACCTTCGTACCACTCGTCATCGAGGCGCAGCGCGTCGACTTCGGCCTTCAGGCCCGCGTCGTAGCGCTTTGCGGCGGTGCTGACGCTGTTGGGCAATTTCAGCATTGCCTCATGGACCATGCGACCGAAGTCGGCGAGCTTCCGCACGCCGTCTTCATCGGTGCCGCTCTGCGCATAGACCACGCGTGCGCAGATGCAGCTCTTCTGGTTCAGCACACCGACGTCGGTGGCCAGGCGCACGGCGGCTTCGCGCATCGTCTCCTCGGTCTCGAAGGTCTCGGCGCCGATGATGCTGGCGCTGCGCTTGGGGTCCAGCGAGATGAGTTCCAGCCCAGGTTGCACGTAGCGCGTGACGTGCTTGAGCGAGGCAAAGCCGCCCCACGCGACGATCTTCTCGATGTTCTGCGGCTGGTACAGGCGCTCTTCGAACGCGGTGTCGCCGCCCTTCCAGTAGGCCACGCTCACATGCTTCGTCAGCGGATGGACCGGTGCCATCTCGATCATGGTGCGGGCGATCGCCAGCGCGGTGAACGGGTCGTTGGAAGGCGCCTTGATGATCGCGTCGCTGCGCAGGACCATGTTGCGCATGGATGGTCCACAGCGACAGCGCCGGGGCGTTGCCGGCCACGATGTGCAGCGCGCGCGATCCGAAGCAGCGCACTTCCAGCTGCGTGCCGTCGATGAGCTTCTGCAGCACCCAGCCTTCGAGGTATTGGATGCCGACGCTGGCCTCCACCGCTTCGATGATGTGCTCGCGTCCTGAGCGATCGCTGGCGTGAAAAGCGAAACGAATGGCATGAAATGCAACGCGACGTCCGGCCAGCGGCGCGAAGATTCAGGCCTTCAAAGCATCACCACTGGAGACGACCATGCCCCATTTCATCAGCCGCCGCCGTGCCCTGGCCGCTGCCGCCTGCACATTGCTGGCCACGCCCAGCGCCTTTGCCGTCAACGCCGCCTCCTGGACGGACAAGCCGATCCGCCTGGTCGTCACCGGGCCTGCAGGCGGCTCGGCGGACGTGTTCGCTCGGCTGATAGGCGAAGCCTTGGCGACGGAAACCGGCCAGACCGTGGTGGTTGAGAACAAGCCCGGCGCGGGCGGCGCGATCGCCATCAAGTACATGTTGTCGCAGCCAGCTGACGGCCTCACGATGGTGGTGTGCGCAAGCAACGTCCTCACCGAAGTGCCCCTGGTGCTCAAGGGCGGCTTCGACCCGCTGAAGGACGTGAAGCCCATCGCCGCGCTGGCCAAGGGCACGTCCGTGCTCGTGGGCTCGCCGACGCTGCCCGCATCAGACGTGAAGGGACTGGTGACCTACCTCAAGGGCAAGCCGGGCCAGTTCGCCTTTGCCTCGTACAGCGCCGGCACCAGCTCGCAGTACGCGGGGCTGATGTTCAGCAAGGAGGCGGGGCTGGACTTGCAGCACGTGCCTTACCCTGGCTCGCCCCCGGCGCTGGTGGACGTGATCGCGGGGCGCATTCCAATCATGTTCGACGGGCTCACCACCTCCAGGTCGATGATCGATAGCGGCAAGCTCAAGGTATTCGCCGTCGCGTCCAAGGCGCGCTCGCCGCAGTTGCCCAATGTGCCGACGATGACGGAACTGGGCTACCCGGATCTGGTGTTCGGCAACTGGATGGGGGTGATCGCCAGCAGCAAGATGGCGCCTGAACTGGTCCAGAAAATCCACTCCGCCCTGGCCCATGTTGGCAACCTGCCAAGCGTGAAGCAGCGCCTGCTGGCCAACGGCTTCGACCCCATCGAGGACCAGCCCGTCGACAAGCTGGGCCCGGCGGTGCGCGAGGAGTACGAGCGCAACGCAGGCATCGTGAAGACCTACGACATCAAGCTGAATTGAATCGCCCCGAGGTCTCGACGAGGTTCACGCGCGTTCGAGAAGACGCAGCAGCAGGACATCTCGCTGGCTATCCGTCAGGCGCCTGACGGTACCGCCGGGCTCAGGTTGTTCGACGCCATCAACTGCCACCAGCCGCAGCTCGGATGCCTGGAAGGTGTTGTTGCGTAAGCGGATGGCCGTCCCACCTTGACGGTCGGGTAGAGAAGACGACTGCGAGGTACGCTGATCAACGTTCGGGCTGCCAGTTCTCGTGCACGGCGCCGACAAGTTTCATCAGTCCTTCGCGCTCACGCGCCTTCTTCGACGATTCCCGCGTCGTGCCCGTGGAGCCACTGAACGGCCTTGAACGACCAGTCGGTCGAGCCACTCGCCATCTGCGCATCGCGCTCTTGCTGTTGTGGCCCGTCTGGCAGATGGAAGCGCGTCTTGTTTTCCCTCGAAGCGGTTTGGACGCGCGACGCGCGCGGCAATCGCAAGGATTCGTAGCGCCGCAGTGCGCCGGGAATGTCTTGCGGGCTGCCTTTCGCAAGACACGCCGCGAGTGTTGCGCCGTCCTCGATCGCCTGCGCCGCCCCCTGCGCCATGAAGGGCAGCATCGCGTGGCAGGAATCGCCCAGCAGCGTGCTGCGTCCGACGGACCATTGCGCCATGGGCGAGCGATCGAAGAGGCCCCAGACGAAGGTCTCGTCGACCGCCCCGAGGATCGCCCGGACCTGGGGATGCCACCCCTCGAACGCGGCCAATGCCTGGGCGACGTCGGCCGGCTCGATCCAGGATTCGCGCGCCCAGTCATCCTGGTCAACGATGGCAACGAAGTTGACCAAGGCCTGGTTCTGAACGTAGTAGTGCACGAAGTGCTTGCCCGGCCCCATCCAGACCTGGGATTCCACCGGGAGCCGCAGGTGCGCCAGGCGGGCGGCGGGCACCAGGCCGCGGTAGGCGACACACCCTGTGAAGCGGGGGCTCGCGTCGCCGAACAAGGCTCGGCGCACGGCGGAGTGAATGCCATCCGCACCGACGAACGCATCGCTGGTGATGCGCGCGCCATTCTCGAAGCTCAGCTCGACGTGGTCGCCGCGGTCGGTACATCCCGCAAACCGATGTCCAAGATGCAGACGTTCGGCGGGGAAGGAATCCCTGAGCGCATTCAGCAGGTCGGCCCGGTGCACCTGAACGTGCGGGAAACCAAACACCGCCTCGACTGTTTCGCCGAGCGGCGTGTGCAGCAATGTGCGACCGTCGTCCCAACGTCGCTGATGCCAGGCCAACGGCCGCACGCCCATTGCTGCCAGCTTCCCCGCCAAGCCGAGCCGATGCAGGATGCGCGACGCATTGGGACTGATCTGAATTCCGGCACCCACTTCACGCAGATCCTTCATCTGCTCATACACGTGCACATCGAACCCCGCGTGCAGCAGCGATAGGGCCGCCGTGAGTCCGCCGATTCCGCCGCCGACGATTGCTATTGCGCTTGCCTGATGTGCCATCGCCAATCCCATCGTGCTTGCCGCCGGCGCATCCCACATGCGCATCGCGCGGCCACAAGGCGCTTGGGTCTGAACGGATTCTCGGGCATTCCAAGGGCTGCGATGCTCAATTGGCAAGGCGCACTTCTCGAAAGCAGCCCGTTCCCAGCCTCAGTAGACGCCCTTTGCAGTCGACAGGCGCCTGCCCCTTTTCAAGGCTGCCGCTTCTGTCGCTGCAGGAAATCCTGCACCAGATTCGACCGATCAGAGGACTTCGCCGCCCGCACCGGCGGGTACTCCGCCAGCGTCTTCAGGTGCGCGCCGATCAGCTCGCCCATCGGCCCCGAGATCCACGAGTTCTGCTGGATCAGGTGCCCATACGAATCCTTGCTGTCATAGCTCTCGAACGGATCGCTGCGCAGGTTGAACATCAGCGGGGCGAAGCGCGGCACCACCTGCGCGTAGTAGTCCTCCTTGGTCGAGAAGTGCAGCTTCCATGGCCCCATGCGCACCGCAGTGAGCTTGCCTTCGATAGAGCAGGCGCGCGCTCTCGGGTGACTTGCCGGTCCAGTAGTCGAGGTTGTTGACGCCGTCGATGTACTGCTTCTTCTGCGTCTTCATCTGCTCCACGACGTCGGGTACGCCGGCCGCGGCCGCGAAGCTGGTGAACATGTCCTGGTGCGACTGGATGCCGTTCCTGATCTGCGCGGGCTTGATCACGCCGGGCCAGCGCAGCATCGAGATGACGCGCGCGCCGCCTTCGTGGGCGGTCATCTTCTCGCCGCGGAAAGGCGTCGTTGCGCCGTCCGGCCATGACGAATGCTCGGGGCCGTTGTCGGTGGAATACCAGACGACGGTGTTGTCTTCCATGCCGTACTTCTTGAGGAAGTCGAGCACCTGGCCGATGTCGTGGTCGTGCTGCAGCATGCCGCTGCCGTGGCTGTCGTCCTCATGCGTGTACTTGGCAGCGGCGTGGTCCCACTTCTCGCCGAGGCGCGTGTACAGGTGCATGCGGCTGGTGTTGAGCCAGACGAAGAAGGGCTTGCCCTCCTTCTTCGAATTGCGCATGAAGTCCATCGCCTTGGGGATGACCTCGCCGCCGTCGAAGTCCTCCATGCGCCGTGGTCATGCCCGAGCGGATCGTGTACTGCCCGGTGATGAAGGCCGCGCGGCCTGCCGTGCACTCCCGCCGAAGGATGTCCCGATCGAGGAGCGCGAGATCGCTTCCCTGCGCGCTGGCGACAAGGAGGTCAAGCGACGCGAGCCGTGATGACCACCTGCAACGCATGCGGGCGCACATCGAGCGGTGGATCGGCCAATAAGGTTGCTGTTCCGCTTCGCCGGCTCCCGGCATGAACCAACCCCGCAAACCAATGCACAGGCCAAGTCAATTGCACCTTGGGGCCGAAGTGCACAACCCACGCAGGCGTGCTTGCCGGACGAAAGCACGTGGGGGCAAACTGGCAATGTGTTGCCAGGAGACTCGCATGAATGCTCGTTGCCGGGATTTTCCGTTGCAGGTGATTTCAGGTCTGGCCATCGGGCTGTGCGGCATCGCCGCCCATGCCACCGAGGGTGGATTGGGCCGGCCGGTCTCCGGCACGACCGTCCAAGCCAACGGCGGGATCGTCCCGCCCGCGCCCATCTGGGCTGTCAACTTCAGTGAAATCTACCTCAATGGCTCGATCGGTGGCGACCGCCAGGTGCCGGTGCTGCGCCAGACATCGATCGGCATCGACGCGAAGATCTCGTTCACGCTCGCGACCGTCTTGAAGGTGTGGGACACGGGCCCGGGCAAGTGGAACTTCGCCTCGAGCATCACGTTGCCGTACCTCTATGAAAAGATCAATGCCAACCTCACGGCCGGCACTCGCCAGGGCAACGCGCAGGACGTGGCGTCCAACATGTTCGACATCTACGTGTCGCCGATCATCGCGGGCTACCATTTCTCGGAGACCGAGCACATGTCGCTCAGCTTCAATTTCTGGGCGCCCACAGGCAAGTACAACGCCGACAATCTCGCCAACCCCAGCCTCAACAACTGGACCTTCATACCGCAGATCGCCTACACGCGGATCTTTCCGGAAGGTGGATGGCAACTCGATGCCGTGGCAGGGCTGCAGTTCTACACACGCAACAAGGACACGGACTACGAGAACGCACCGCTGTTCACGCTCGATGTGATGGGCGTGAAGAAGTTCAGCAACGGCGTGGGCGCCGGCCTGATCCTGGGCACCGTGCAGCAGCTCGGCAGCGACAGCGGTCCCACCGCCGACAGGCTCAACGGCTTCAAGGGACACGACTGGGCATTCGGCCCGGTGGTGAGTTACGACACAAAGATCGGCGGCAAGGCCCCCCTGTCGATGAGCTTGCGCTGGGTTCCGACCATCAGCAGCAAGAACCGCATCGACAGCCGAAAGACCGTGATGGCGACGGCGACGCTGATCTTCTGAAGCGAGCGTTCAACGCCGCGTGCCACTGCCGCCAGGCAGCAGCAGTTGATCCACCATGACCTGCGCCGCAGCCGACAACGGCCTGTTCGCGCTGTAGCCGAGCATCAACTGGCGCTGTGCCCATGCATCGGTCAGCCGCACCGCCTTGAGCCCGCGCGGCCCCGCCGTTTCCTTGCACGCCGCCAACGGCAGCACGCCCACGCCGAGCTTGGCGGCAATCATCTGGCACATCGCATCGAAGCTGCGCACCTGCACGCGCATGCGCAGCGTGCGCCCGGCGTCGGCGGCGGCGCGGGAGGTGAGCTCCAGCAACGAACTGCCCCGGTTCAGCCCGACGAAATCGTGGTCCAGGCAATCCGCGAAAGCCAGCTTCCGCGCATTGGCCAGCGGATGGGCGCGCGGGCACAGCAGCACCAGCTCGTCGCTGCGAAACGGCGCCAGCGTCAGGCCTTCTGCCGGCGTGCCTTCGGCGAACACGCCGATGTCGGCCAAGCCATCGAGCAGCGCACGAACGATGTCCGCGCTCAACTGCTCCTCGATGTCGACCCGTATCCCCGGCTGCTGCGCCATGAAGTCCGCCAGCGCTTGTGGCAGGAATTCCGTCAGCGCGGACATGTTGGCCCAGAGCCGCACATGGCCACGGTAGCCCACTGAGTAGTCCGCCAGCTCACTGCTGAACAGCTCGAAGCCCTGGAACAGTCGCATCGCATGTTGCGCGGCCGCATGCCCCGCTGCCGTCACGCTCACGCCCTGCACGCTTCGCTCCAGCAACTGCGCGCCGGTCGCGGCCTCGAAGTCGCTCAAGCGCCGGCTCGCGGCCGACAGCGCCAGGTGGCACTGCGCCGCGCCCTTGGTGATGCTGCCGGTCTGCACCACGGCGCAGAACAATCGCAGCGTCACGAAGTCGACCCGCGCCGGGTTGATCAGGTTCTTCGCCATGGGGGCCTCCGCAAAACGCGAAGGATACATGCCGACATGGCAATTCCTCCTCGACGCCCTTCAAGCCTAGATTCAAGTCTTCGCAGCACACGAAAGCAAAGAGACATGAAAGCACTGGAAGGCCTCAAGGTTCTTGAACTGGGGCAACTCATCGCCGGGCCCTTCGCCGGCAAGACACTGGCCGAGTTCGGCGCCGACGTCATCAAGGTCGAGCCGCACGGCGTCGGCGATCCGCTGCGCAAGTGGCGGCTGCTGCGCGACGGCACCTCCGTCTGGTGGGAGGTGCAGTCGCGCAACAAGCGCTCGGTGTGCCTCGACCTGCGAAGCCCTGAAGGCCAGGACGCCGTGCGTACGCTGGCACTGGAGGCCGACGTGCTCATCGAGAACTTCAAGCCCGGCACGCTGGAAGGCTGGGGCCTGGGCTGGGAGCAGCTTCATGCGCTCAACCCGCGGCTGATCATGCTGCGCATCTCCGGCTACGGCCAGACCGGCCCCTACCGCGACAAGCCCGGCTTCGGCGTGCTCGGCGAGGCGATGGGCGGCCTGCGCCACCTGACCGGCGAGCCGGGCCGGGTGCCGGTGCGGGTGGGGGTTTCCATCGGCGACACGCTGGCGGCGCTGCATGGCGTGATCGGCGTGCTGACCGCCCTGCACCACCGCACCGCGCACGGTGGCGAAGGCCAGTTCATCGACGTGGCACTCTATGAATCCGTGTTCAACGTCATGGAGAGCCTGGTGCCCGAGCACGATGCCTTCGGCGCTGTGCGTGAACGCGCCGGCAGCGCCTTGCCGGGCATCGCGCCGACCAACGCCTACCGCTGCAACGACGGCCAGTACGTGCTCGTAGCAGGCAACGGCGACAGCATCTTCCGCAGGCTGATGCGCGCCATCGACCGCGAGGACCTGGAGACCGATCCGGAGCTGACCCACAACGACGGCCGCGTGCGCCGCGTCGAGGAAATCGATGCCGCCATCGAGGCATGGACGAAGACGCGCAGCCGCGACGACGTGCTGGCCGTGCTGGATGGCGCGGGCGTGCCGGTCGGCCGCATCTACTCGGTCGCCGACATTGCCAGCGACCCGCAGTACCTGGCCCGCGACATGATCCTCGAATCGCCGACCTCCGATGGGCGCACGCTGAAGGTGCCGGGCGTCGTGCCCAAGCTCAGCGCAACACCGGGCGCCATCGCCCACGCAGCGCCCCGCCTGGGGCAGCACACCGAAGACCTGCAACGCAACGGCGGCTGGCCCGCGCGCACAGCCTGAACCCACGGAGCAAGCACCATGAACCACGGCAACAACCAACGCCTCTACATCAACGAAGTCGCCACGCGCGACGGCTTCCAGATGGAGAGCCACTTCATCCCGACCGACGACAAGATCGCGCTCATCGACCAGCTCAGCACGCTGGGCTACGCGAAGATCGAAGTGACCTCCTTCACCTCGCCCAAGGCCATTCCGGCACTGCGCGACGGCGAGGAGGTCATGGCGCGCATCAAGCGCAAGCCCGGTGTGGTGTACACCGCCCTGGTGCCCAACCTGCGCGGCGCGGAGCGTGCGCTCGACGTCAACATCGACGAGTTCAACATCGTCATGTCGACCAGCGAGACGCACAACCTCAGCAACCTGCGGATGACGCGCGAACAGTCCTTCGCGCAGTTGGCTGAAGTGATCGGCCTGGCGCGCGGTGCGAATGTGCCGGTCAACGTGTCGCTGTCCTGCGTGTTCGGCTGCCCGATGGAAGGCGAAGTGCCGCAGCAGACGGTGCTCGGCTGGATCGACCGCTTCGCCGCGCTGGGCGTCAAGGGCATCACCCTGTGCGACACCACCGGCATGGCCTACCCCACGCAGGTCCAGTCGATCTGCAGCGCCGCGATGGCGCGCCATCCTCGACTGGACTTCACGGCGCACTTCCACAACACCCGCGCGATGGGACTGGTCAACAGCGTGGCCGCCGTGGAGGCCGGCATCCGGCGCTTCGACATGTCGCTGGGCGGCATCGGCGGCTGCCCCTATGCGCCGGGCGCCACCGGCAACGTCGCGACCGAGGACGTGGTCCACATGCTGCAATGCATGGGCTATGACACCGGCATGGACCTCGATGGCCTGATCAGTGCCGCGGCGCAGGTGGCCCACCTCGTGCAGCATGAATTGCCGAGCCAGTTGCCCAGGGCCGGCCACCGCCTGACGAAGCATCAGCCGCCTGCCGACTTCCCCGAGATCGTCGCCCGTGCTGCCGCCAAGCAAGGCGCAAGAACCAGCGCGAGGGAGACCCTGTCGTGATCGATCATCTCGACCACCTAGTGCTCACCACCACCGACGAGCAGGCCTGCATTGCCTTCTATGTCGATGGACTGGGCATGTCGCTCGAATCCTTCGGCGAGGGCCGCAAGGCCTTCCGCTTCGGCCACCAGAAGATCAACCTGCACGTCAAGGGCAAGGAGTTCGAGCCCAAGGCGCACCTGCCGGTGCCGGGCGCGCTGGACCTGTGCTTCATCGCCAGCGTGCCGCTGGATGAAGTGATCGCTGCACTCCAGCACAAAGGCATGGTGATCATCGAAGGGCCGGTGATGCGCACCGGCGCCACCTCGCGCATCCGCTCCGTGTACTTGCGTGACCCGGACCTGAACCTCATCGAGATCTCCGAGGTGGCGTCATGAAGGTGGTCTTCCTGGATGCAGCCACGCTGCCGCAGGCGCTGGCCTTCGACGCCGCCCTCGGCATCGACTACACACCCTGGCCCAGCACCTCGCCCGCGCAGCTTGCACAACGCATCGCCGGCGCCACGGTGGTGATCACGAACAAGGTGCGCCTCGACGCCGGGCAACTCCGTGCAGCACCGGCCCTGCGACTCATCGCCGTGGCGGCCGCCGGCACGGACAACATCGATGTCGCGGCGGCCGAGGCGCTGGGCATCCGCGTGCAGAACGTGCCCGACTATGGCAGCGACTCCGTGGCCGAGCACGCGATTGCCACCTTGTTTGCCTTGCGCCGCGAGATCGCGACCTATGCCGCCGCGGCCCGCGATGGCCGTTGGTCGGCATCCAGCCATTTCTGCTGGACCGGGCCCCGCATTCGCGACCTTGGCGGCTCGCGCCTGGGCATCGTCGGCCGCGGGCGCATCGGCGAGGCGGCAGCGCGGCTTGCACGGGGTGTCGGCATGACGGTTCACTTTGCACAGACACCCGGCAGTGACTGCAAGGAGGACGAACTCCCGCTCGACGACATCCTGTCCCAGTCCGATGCGATCACGCTCCACCTGCCGCTGACGCCGGACACCCGGGGCCTGATCAACGCCGATTCGCTGGCCCGGATGAAATCCGACGCGATCCTCATCAACACGGGCCGCGGCGCACTGGTCGACCCATCGCACTGGCCAGCGCTCTGCGCAGCGGCACCATCGCGGGCGCAGCCATAGATGTGCTGGAGACGGAGCCGCCAACACCGGCGCACCCGCTGCTCGACGACAGCGTTCCCAATCTCCTGCTGACGCCTCACGTCGCCTGGGCCAGCGACCGCGCACAAGCCAGGCTCGCCAACTCCCTGCAAGCGCTGGTTGCCCAGCCGGCCCAGCTTTCCTGAACCCGACATCACCGGAGACAAGCCCATGAAAACCCGCCTCGCTTCCCTGGCTGCCATTGCCGCGTCCCTCTGCGCCCTTCCCGCACACGCCGACACCTATCCCTCCAAGCCCATCACGATGGTCGTGCCGACCGCCGCGGCCGGGTCGACCGACATCATGGCCCGCATGGTGGGCGAGCAACTGGCCAAGGCGCTGGGCCAGCCGGTCGTGGTCGACAACAAGCCCGGCGCCAGCGGCAACATCGGCACAGAGGCCGTGGCGCGCGCCGCGCCGGACGGCTACACGCTGCTCATGCAGTACTCCGGCTACCACGTCGGCAACCCGGCCTTGTTCCCGCAGATCCGCTGGAAGACGAGCGACTTCGCGCCGATCGCGCTGGTCATGCGGGCGCCGCACGTGATTGCCGTGAGCGGTGCGCTGCCGGCCACCAACCTGAAGGACTTCGTCACCTACGGACAGAAGAACGGCAAGGGCTTGTTCTACGCGTCGTCGGGCAATGGCTCGATCCAGCACATCGCCGGCGAGATGTTCGCGCGCCAGGCCAAGGTGCAGGCCACGCACGTCCCGTACAAGGGTTCCGGGCCGGTCATCACCGACCTCATCAGCGGCCAGGTCGACATGTTCATCACCACGCCGCCCTCCGTCATCGGGCAGGTGCAGGCCGGCAAGATCAAGGCGCTCGCCTATGCCGGCGCAAAGCGGCATCCCTCGATGCCGACGGTGCCCACCGCGGCCGAGGCCGGCCTGCCCGGGTATGAGGTCGAATCGTGGTTCGCCCTGTTCGCGCCGGCGAAGACCCCGCCCGAGGTCGTCGCGCGCCTGAGCGCCCAAGTCAAGACCATCGTCGAAAGCGAAGCCTTCAGGAAGAAGGTGGAGGACCAGGGCGCCTTCGCGGTCTACATGGACCCGCCGACGCTCGGCAAGTTCGTGGACCAGGAAACGGCGCTGTGGGCCAAGGTGATCAAGGACGGGAGCATCAAGGCGGATTGAGGCTGGTCACTGCCCCTCGATCCAAGACCATCGCCGTGATCGCCGCAACGCTCGCGTTTTCATGCATGGGCAGCGCGCGCGCATGTGTCCCGGACGTGCGGCGCCCGTGCTGCAAGGTAAAGATGGCGAGCAGCGTGCCCTCTGCTGGGTCAGGACCTGGGCGCGCTCTCGTCTACTTCATCACGAGCGGAAAATCCGGCCACCTCGGTTGCCTAGCGCCCAGTTCCAGCAGAAGGCGGGTGTCAACAGCATGCCGAGCGTCGCGATCCCGCGCGGCGAAAAGCGTCGCTTCCAATGCCAATAAGGCGACAAGAAGCATTGCCATGCCGTGCTGCGCTCGCCATCGCGGAGATAGCGCGTGGTCGCAACCTCCACGAACTCACGCAACAGCCGATCCCTGCCCTCGATGTGCTCGGGCGCGGAGACCTTCAGCTGCTGCGTCAGCTCGAACATGATGTGTGCATCCACGCCCCGCCCCAAGTTGGTCAACGACTCGGTATGCACCCGGTAGCGGGCCACGTCCTCCGCAATGAACCGACCGTGGGCGCCGCTGTTCGCGAGCCTCACGGACAAGCCCCAGTCACCGACGTTGCCATCACGGGCACCGAGCATGTGCGCGAGGTACGTGGACCGGGCGATCAGGAAACCGTCCGGCGGGATCGCATGCTCGAGCGACCACTCGCGCACGGAGCGCACCTCGCCCGGCCCGTCCTTCCCGAACTCCTTGTTGACGGCGGCAGTGCGCACGGGATCGACGCGGGAGTGCTCGTCCATGATTTCACTGCGGCCGAACCAGATCCTCACACTGTCGTCCGTCTCGTCGGCGCACGCCTCGGCCAACTTGGCCAGGCCGCCCGGGCAGAGCTGGTCGTCGTCATGCAGGATGAGGATGTGGTCGAACCTCGCCGCCCGCCCCAGCGCGCACTGGTTCGGATAGTTGCTGAGCGGAGGGTCGTTGATGACATGGCGCACCAGCGCTGCAACCCCGCTGGCGGCGATCGCGGCACGGTTGTCGGAATGAAACTGCGCGGGGCTGTCATCCCCCACGATGATCTCGCCGATCAGGGAGCGGTCTTGCTGTGCCAGGCTGTCGAGCGCCTCGGCCAAGTGATGAGGTCGCCGAAAGGTGGGTACGAGGATGGAGATCAGCATGGCGCAGTATATGTAACATTAAGTTACAATTGGCCATGCGTGTTGATCAATTGCAACTCGTTGCCGTAGGACTGATACGGCACTTGGGTCCGCCACAAGACCCCGCGTCCGCTTAGCTGAGTTACTGCGCGCAGGTCGCCAGAACCTGCGCCATGGAACGTGCTGTGCAGTTCAAGTACGCGATGCGCGTCGCGGCCGCTGGATTCAACAGCCTGCTAGCTAGACTCCCCAACTCTTGAGTCGGTGTGGCTTTGCCATCCCGACTCAAATCCCCTCGGGGGACGGGCTGGGCGCAGCCCGGCCCTGGGGGCTCTTGACTCGGTGGCTTTGCCATCCCGACTCAATTCCCCTCGGGGGGCGGGCTGGGCGCAGCCCGGCCCCGGGGGCTCTTCAAGGCGAAGTGGATCGACATGTCACTGGATGCAGCAAGGATCAACCAGATCGCGGAGAAAGTCAGTCGCTATTTCTGCGACTTCCTCGACACCGACTTCAAGAGCGGCCAGGCGCCACGCCGCCGCATCACGCTGACCACGCCGGAAGGGTTCCGCTCGGGGATGCGGCTCGCGCCCTATCCCGCACTGGATCGCGAAGTCTGGAACCTGTTGAGCCGCCCGAGCGGCGAAGACCGCTCGCTCGACATGGTGCCGCGCAAGTACAACCGGCCCATCAGTGCCGTGCTCCAGAAGATCGTTCGCGAGCAGGTGCTGGCGATTGCAGAGGAGCAGATCGTTGCCGTGCGAACGGGTCTGCGCGCGGAAGTGATTGCGTCGCGCCCTGCTCCCTCCGCGGACGCAGAGGCCTGGATCGAAGCGACGCAAGCCGCGTTGCGCGCACTCATCAGCAAGTCGATCGTCCGCCCGCTCGTGACGCAGCTCGAGGGGCCGCTGAAGCAGCAGGCTTATGCGGTGATGGATTCACTGATCGCGGCCGAAGGCGACCTGATCCAGCGCGTCGGCGCGGATCTGGCCGAAGTGCTGCCCGACACGCTCGCCAAGTTCCTGGCCACCGGCAATCTGCAGCCTCTGGATGAAGCCCTCCAGGACTTCATCACCCGCGAGCACACGCACAACGCCTTGCTCGTCTTCTTCGACAACTTCGTTGCCGCCGACGGCTTCCTCGAATTCCGTGACCTGGAGACCTACGTCGCCAATGGCGACGGGATGCAGCTCTACCTCTACATCGGTTCGCTCCGCTACGAGAATGCCAGCTACCCGCTGCTGTTCGTTCCCATCGACATCGGATCGATGGAAGGCGGCGGCTACAGGCTCAGCCTGTCGAACCACCTGTTCGCCAATCGCAAGGCGATCGATTACGTGCTCGCCGCACTCGCCCAAGCGGCCCAGCGCGAATGGAGCAGCCCGGTGCGGGACCGGATCACCTACCTCACGCCGCAGCAGAGCATCTACGAGGTGGCCGGCGGGCTGTTCCGGCTCGTCGCCAATTCCACCGACCTGGGCGGCCAGATCGAACTCTCCCAGGTCGCCAAAGATGCGCGCACCTCGAAGGTGGGCATGTCCGCGGCGCTGCACTTCGCAGCCTTCGAGAAGGCCGACGAAGCACTGGTCAATGACTACGAGGAAATCATCGACCAGGCCAAGCGCGGCGGCTCGGCGATCGTCGATCTGTTCCAGGGCCTGGTCAGCCAGGTGCTGCAGGGCAACAGTGAATCCATCCGCACCGCCATCAACAAGGAATGGGACGACTTCCCGCTGGTCGACCGGGTGCTGGACGACTCGCCGATTCCACTCAACGAGGAGCAGCGCAAGGTCGTGCTGGCGACGCGCAGGGACGAAGGAAAGATCCTGGTCGTGGAAGGCCCGCCCGGCACCGGCAAGAGCCACACGATCACGGCGATCGCTGCCGACTGCGCCTTTGCGGGCCGCTCCTGCCTCGTTCTTTCGGACAAGGCGGAGGCTCTCGACGTCGTCGAGGAAAAGCTCAACGACGCGATGAACAAGGTGCGTCATGACCGGAACTTTCCGAACCCGATCCTGCGCCTCGGGCGGCAAGACGCCAACTTCAAGAAACTGACATCGACCGCGACCCTGACCCAGTTGCAGGCGTACTCGAAGGCGACGCAGGGCGCCACGCAAAAGTTGCAAGCCGAGCGCGCCGAGACGCACGCCGATCTCAAGGAGGCGGTCCACAAGACCGTGGATGTGCTGGGTGCGATCGAGTTGAGCGCGGTCAAGGCCCTGCACGATTGCGAGAACCAGCTGGCCGATGGCGCACCGGCCTTGCTCGACACGCTGCATTCCATCTGCCACGACGGCATCACCGAAGCCTTGCGCGTCGAGCTCCGTGCCGCTTCGACGAATCTCGACGCAGTCCTGGCGTACCTGGCCAAGGATGCAGGTCCGGCCACCACGGCCGAAGGCCTGATCGAAAGCACCCGGCTGGAAGTCTGCCTTCTCGACTTCCTCAGCGCACACAACGCAGACCACTGGAAGCTGCTGCCCCGCATGAAAGGCGCACAGATCAGGGCGCTGCAGGCCGATCTCCTGGCCTACGAGCAACTCCGCATGCCCTTGTTCGGCTACCTGTTCCGCGGCGGTGCGGTGCGCGCCCTCGAGCTGAAGGTCAACGAGCTCGGCGCGACGCGGCCTGTTGCATTGAAAGCCGACAAGGCCGCATTGGGCGCCATCGTCGAAGGCGGCAACAGCCTGCAGCTGAAACTTGAAGCGGCGTCGCTCGGGCAGCACTTCGACGACGCCTTTCGCCGTCTCGCTTCAGGCCAGCGGCCGCATCCCGCAGCGCGCGACACGGCCAGGCTCCTCGACGTCCTCCACCGGGTCAACCCGGCATTGCCGGAGGCCATGCTCGGCGCGGGAAAGCTGGAGATGTGGCCCCCAACGATCCAGTTGCTCGAACGCTGGACTTCGGTGGCCGGCGCATTCGGCGCGGCGCCGTTCTACGACTACGTCGGCACCAAGACCAAGCTGGAACGCATGAACACCTCGGTCATGAACGCTCATGTCGACGGTCGTCTCATGAAGTTCATGGACGACAACCGCGCGGATGCCAAGGCGCTCGCCGCCGTGATCTCAGCAAGACAGAAGTTTCCGGAAGAGCGCTTCGCCCAGCTTCGGGACTCGTTCCCGGTGATCCTGGCCAGCGTTCGCGAGTTCGGCGAATTCATGCCGCTCAGCCCGGAGATCTTCGACGTCGTCGTCATCGACGAGGCCTCGCAGGTGTCGGTGGCGCAGGCCCTGCCCGCCCTGCTGCGCGCCAGGAAGATCGTGGTGCTGGGCGACACCAAGCAGTTCTCCAACGTGAAGTCCGCGAACGCGAGCATTGCGCAGAACACGAAGTACCGCGCTGAGCTCGACAAGTACTTCCAGCAACACGTCAGCACAGCCACCGACGTGCTGCAGCGCCTGGCCATGTTCGACGTCAAGCGTTCGATCCTGGAGTTCTGCACCGCGGCCTGCTCGTACTCGACGATGCTCACGAAGCACTTCCGCTCCTACCCGGAACTGATCGGCTACTCGTCCAAGACCTTCTACAACGGCCAGCTCCAGGCACTGAAGATCAGGGCGCTGCCGATCGACGATGTGATCCGCTTCGCCAAGGTCGAAGTCGGACCGGGACACAAGGCCACGCGCGGCATCAACGAGGCGGAAGGCGAGTTCATCCTGGCGCGCCTGCTGGAACTTCTGGAAGAGGAAGAGCCGCCGTCGGTCGGCGTCATCACGCCGTTCCGGGAACAGCAGACCTGGCTGTCGAAGCTGCTGTTCAACCATGCGAAGGGCCAGGCCTTCGAAGACGTGCTGCGCCTTCGCGTGTTCACCTTCGACACCTGCCAGGGCAATGAGCGCAACATCATCTTCTATTCGATGGTCGCCAGCGCCGGCAACGACGCGCTGAACTACATCTTCCCGGTGACCTTGCAGGACGCGGAGCAAAGCGTCGAGGACAAGCTGAAGGTGCAGCGGCTGAACGTCGGCTTCAGCCGTGCGCAGGAAATGATCTGGTTCGTGCATTCCATGCCGCTGGAGAACTATCGCGGCGCCATTGCCAAGGCCCTGTCGCACTACGCGGGCATCCTCGAGCAACACGAGCCGGTCGCGCCCGGCGCGGAAGCCTTGACCGAGAGCCCGATGGAAGCGAGGGTCCTGAAGTGGATCCAGCAGACGCCCTTCTTCCAGGCGAATGCGCAGCACATCGAGATCCTTCCGCAATTCCCCATCGGCACCTACCTCAAGCAGCTGAACCCGACCTACCAGCATCCGGCGTGGCGAACCGACTTCCTGCTGACCTTTCGATCGGACAAGGGCGCGCTGCAGATCGTGATCGAGTACGACGGCTTCGAATTCCATTTCCAGAAGGGCAAGAAGGTGCACGTCGGCAACTACGAGCGCTATCTGGAGCCCGGTGACCTCGAGCGCCAGCTCACGCTGGAAAGCTACGGCTACCGCTTCCTGCGCCTGAACCGCTTCAACCTCGGACGGGACCCCGTTGCCACGATCAACGGCAGGCTGCTCGCGCTGGTGGAAGTCGCCCTGGGCGAGGTCGAGTCGGAAGCCGTTCACCAGATGCAGGAACAGGCCGCAGGGTTGTTACAGAAGGAAATGCAGCAATGCAGGAAGTGCGGGCAGATCAAGGAGCGCGAGGCCTTCTTCGACCTGGCGCTGAAGAATGGCGCCGGTGGCCATGGCCGCAACTGCATGCAGTGCAAGAGCGCCGGCGCGGCAGCGGTCCACCGCGACCTGGCCTCGGCTGCGAGGCATCGGCGCTGGGAGCGATAGGGGCTGGCTGCTTGGCGCAAGGGCCGTCGATGCGCGGACCTTGCGACTTCCGCGTCAGGTATCGACAGCGCTGGGGTGCGCTTCCCCCGTCGTCTGCTGCCTTTGCTCGACGCGCGCAGCCGCACGCCGCTCCTGATGACGCCCCAACGCAGTCGACAGCAGCGTCCACAGCAGCGCCACCGGCAGCGCACACAAGGCGATGGCGCCGATCTTCAGCCCCATCGCCTGCATGCTGCTGAACACCCAGCCATAGAGCGCATCGGAACCGCGATACACCACCACGTCGATCATGTTCTTGGCCTTGTATTTCTCCTCGCGCCCGACCACCGTGAAGAACACCTGCCGCGCCGGATTGGCGATGGCGAAGTTCATCCACCGCTGCACCACCTGGAACACCAGCACCACCATCAGCCCCGGGCTCCACCACAGCACCACGAAGCCGACCACATACACCGCAGGCAGCGCAGCCGCCGCGATGCCGGTGCCGAAGCGCTTGAGGAAGTGCCCCGTCGCGAACACCTGCGTGGCCAGCGTCAGCAGCCCCACGATCAGGTCGACGCTCGCGAAGATGCGCGTCTGCGCACCGGCGCCCTGCACGTTGGCGGACACCAGGTTCGCCTGCATCAGGTAGAGCATGGTCGCGCCGAAGGACAGCAGGCTCACCCACGCGGCGACGCCGAGCAGGTACGGCGAGCGCACCAGCCCCGACAGCCCCGCGAACACACTGCCGCCCACGCGCTGCGCCGCGTCGCGCCCCTGCCCCGCCCCCTGCGATACACCCGCGCTGCGCTCCAACCGCGACGCGCAGAACACCGCGATCTCCAGGAACACGATCGCCGCGATCAGCAGGTTGTGCGGCCCCAGCGGCACTGCCAGCGCGATGGTGATCACCGGCCCCAGCAACGCACCCGCCGTGCCGCCCGCACCGATGAAACCGAACAGCCGCTTGCCCTGCTCGCTCGTGTACAGGTCCGCCATGAAGGACCAGAACACCGCCACCGCGAACAGGTTGAACACGCTCACCCACACGAAGAACACGCGCGCCACGATCACCGGCGCGACGTCCAGCGCCAGCAGCAGCCAGAAGATCGCCAGGTTGAGCACGAAGAAGTGGTAGACGATGGGGATGAAGCGCGCCCGCGGCAGCCGCGCGACCAGCGCGCCATACACCGGCTGCGCCGCCAGCAGCGTCACGAAGGTCGCGGTGAAGAGCCACGGCAATGCACGCGTTCCGCCAGCGATGCCCATCTGGTCGCGCAGCGGTCGCAGCACGTAGTAGCCCGCCAGCAGCGCGAAGAAGTACCCGAAGGACCAGAGGGCCGCTGCCAGTTCCTGCGGCGTTGCAGGGACGGCCTTGCGCATCCAGCGTTGCAAGACGCCCGGCAGCCCGCCCTGGACCGCCGCCGTCATGGCGCCAGAGACAGCTTCTGCTTCAGTTCCGCCGCAGTCACCGACTGCCCATAGCCCGGCCCGCCACGCTGGAAGCGCTTGGCATCGGCCAGCTTGCCGACCACCACTGGATCGAAGCCGGCATCGCGCACCAGTTGCGCCGCCACCTTCACGGCATCCGGATCGTCACCGGCGATCGGGATCGCCAGCTTCGGATCGGGCCGGTTGGCCTCGCGCGCGAAGATCGTGTACGACATGGTGTTGAACGCCCGCACCAGCCGCGCACCGGACAGGTATTTCTGCGAGACGACGCCGATGCCCTCCTGCTCCACCTCGTCGGCCACGGATGACCCGTCACGCGAGGCCACCGCATTGCAGGCATCGAGCATGACCTTGCGGTTGAGCATGCTGCCATAGTCCTTGCCGATCTGCGGCAGCGCGCCATAGGGGACGGCGATGAAGAGGGCTTCGCCGAAGGCGATGGCCTCTGCGACGGTGCCCGCCTTGGCAAGCGGGCCGAGGCCGGCGACGAGGTCCTTGAGCTCCTCGGGATGGCGGGAGGAGAAGAGGACCGGGTGGCCGGCCTTGACCCAGAGGCCGCCGATGGTTCCGCCGATGCGGCCTGAGCCGATGATGCCGATGGGTATGGGCCGAGCGATTGCTTGGGCAAGTGCGTGGCTTGAACTCAGCGCGG
Source organism: Variovorax rhizosphaerae (assembly GCF_037889975.1). Taxonomy (NCBI): domain Bacteria; kingdom Pseudomonadati; phylum Pseudomonadota; class Betaproteobacteria; order Burkholderiales; family Comamonadaceae; genus Variovorax; species Variovorax rhizosphaerae. The sequence continues at coordinate 26,979 of NZ_JBBKZT010000027.1, forward strand.
CCACGACGCCCCACGCACCGGCTGCGCCGAGAATGCTCCGGCGTGAGCGATCGAAGGAATGATTTCGGCGCATCGAAAACCTCCTGCGTCCTGGCGAACGGTGGGCCCGGATTCAGCAGGCATCATGGTCCCAGGGCGCGAGGCGCGCAAGCGTGCCCTCCTTCCGCAACCTCACTGCCCAACAATGATCTGCGCAATGATCCCGGTCGCAATCGCAGCCAGAACGTAGTCTCCGCCCACACCCACCCACTGGTAGCCACGCTGCGGCGGATTCAGGCGATAGGCGCGGTAGTCGTTCACGACGTAGTTGCGGCCACGGTATTCGTTGGGCACGCGGCCACCTCGCCTCCATTCGGCATGCGGCTGCGGGTAGCCGCGGCGGTCGACTTGGCGGCCATCGCGATGGTCGCCGCGATCGTCGTTCCAGCGCCCGTTGTCATGGCGGCCGTTGTCATGGCGGCCGTCGTGGCGCGGACCACGTTGTTCATACCGGCCGTCGCGCCCATCGCGGTCCGGCCCTTGGCCGCGGTCTTGCGCAAATGCGCTGCCCAGGCTGGACAGTGCGAGCGTAGCGGCGATCACGGCGATGGTCTTGTTGGAACGGAAGGTCATGCTGAACTCCTTGTTTGGATGACGAGTTCAGTGTCGGCCGCGTGTGTGTCGCGCTGGTGCGGCGCGCGTGCTGCAATGTAAAGCTGGCGCCGGCCCCTCACCCGTTGGATGAAAACGCCATCAACCCGCCCGGCGCATCTGCACCGTTCGATGCTGCACGCGCAGTCGCGTCTCAGGACCTTGGCGCCCGCTCGTCCACGTCATCGCGACCGGAAAATCCGGCCGCACCGAACAAAGGGTTTTGCACAGCCAGCACGGGACGAGCCAGCCCGGTTGGAGCCAGCGGACTGCCGGGATCCGAAGCGCCAATCGCCCAATCCCAACAGAAGGCGGGCGTCAGCAACATGCACAGCGCTGCGACACCGCTCGGGGACAGGCGCCGCTTCCACTTCCAATAGGGCGAAAGAAAGCACATCCAAGCCCGCGCGCGCTCGCCATGGCGGAGGTAGCCTGTGGTCGCGACTTCCACGAGTTGTCGCAGCAGCCTCTTCCTGGCGTCGATGTGGGCTGGCGTGGAGACCTCCAGCTGCCGAGCGATCTCGAACATCAGGTGCACGTCCACGCCATGTCCTGGCTGTGTCGCCGACCCGGCCTGGACCCGATGGCGCCCCACATCCTCGGCAATGAATCGGCCAGAGGCGCCGCTGTTCGCGAGACGTACCGTCAAGCCCCAATCACCGACGTTGCCGTCGCGAGCGCCGGAGATCTCCGCGAGGTAGCTGGCGCGGCAAATCAGGAAGCCGTTCCGCGGGATGGCGCGCTTGAGACACCACTCGCGCACCGAGCGTACGGCACCGGGGCCGTCCTTCCCGAATGCCTTGTTGTCGGCGGCCGTGAGCGCGCGATCGACGTGAGCGTCCGCGTCCATGATCTGGCTGCGGCCGAACCAGATCTTCACGCTGCCGTCCGTCTCCTTGGCGCAGGCCTCGGCGAGCATGGCGAGGCCGCCAGGACAGAGTTGGTCCTGCTCGTGCAGGATCAGGATGTGGTCGAAGCGCGCGACGCGTCCCAGAGCGCATTGATCCGGATGGTCGCCACGGAGCGGGTCGTTGACGACATGGCGGACCAGCGCTGCGACCCCGCTGGCGGCGATCACCGCCCGGGCCCGGGCTCGAAGCGGCGCTGCATTGCTGTCGCCCACGATGATCTCGCCGATGTGGCGCCTGTCCTGTCGTGCGAGGCTTGCCAGGGCGTCCGCCAGAAGATCGGGGCGCAGTGACGTGGGCACAAGAACGGAAACCAGCATGAGCAACGTCCAGGTTCATGAAACACTAGTTCACATTTTGGCCATGACTCCGGACCGCCCGCAAGTGCCTTGCCTCCGGCCGCTTCAGTGCGCTGGGAACCTTCGTGCTGGCATTCGGCATGTGCACTGCCACCCGCGGGGCAATGGCTCCTCCAGGAACCGGGCCTTGGCGACCAGCGCCGCAGTGGCTTGCCCTGACGCCATGTGTCGGCTGGCGGAAGACGCGAGCTGGTCTGGCCCGGGCCATCACGGGCCGCGCGCCAGCGTCGAGATCGCCTGGAAGCCTAGAGGTTGTTCAACGAGGTGCGCAAGCCGGCGTAGTCGGTCGGCCCGTTGCTCTCCGAGGGATTGCCGGTCGCCGAAAGCCAAGCCGCGATGCTCGGCAGTCGCTTTTCGAAGTAGCACTGGAGGGGCGGCCAGAGGCCATCGGCATCATGCGGCTCGGTGACCTCGAGCGCCTCGACGCCCATCGAACGCAGGCTGGTCACCATGGCCAGCGAGCGGCCGTCCAGCAGTTGCAAGGTCACCTCGCGGCCCTGCGCGAGGATCTCCTCCAGGATACGGCGGTGCACCTTGTAGTCAGCCCAACTGCGCTTGGCACAGGCGTCGCTGAGTTCGCGAAAGACCCAGTGCATGTTCGACGCAAAGGCCGCCGCCACCTGCGCCGCCTGCCGTTCGCCCTGGCTGCCTGCCAGCTTTTGCAGCCGCACGCTCCAGCCCATGGCCAGCAGCACCCCGAAGACCTGGACCCACGCGGCCCATTCGCCCGCCGACTCGGGCCGGAATGCCCAGGCCGCAGCCAGGAGACTGAATGCAAGCGCAAGTACGGCCGGCAACCACATTCTTTGCATCTCTAGACCTTCCGGACAAGGCAACAAGTCATTTCGATGATCCCTGCCTGGACACCCTGCCAGCGCGGCCTGCGGAAAGACACCCCTCGCGCCCGCGCATCGAGCACGACCCTCGCATCCGCTTCACGCACCGCGCGGACCTTCCCGGCCGAACATCCGGCGGATCGCCGCCACGCCAGCCACCAACGCGTTGGAATAACTGACATGGGCATCCGCGGACGCTTCCAGCGGCAAGTAGGACAGCGAGTCCGCGGCAGCGTCTTCCGCGCTATCGGCGCCTTCCATCAAGACCCAATAGAACTCACCGTCTTCCAGTTCGTGCACAGTCAACGCAATGTTTCGGAGTTGGGACATCAGAAGGACAAAATTACAGTGTCGTGGGTTAATAACGCCCGGTCATCGTAGTCAGGACCACCCTCCTACGCCTAACCACAAAGTCACGGTAACTTCAAAATGTGACAAACAGTAAGTAAATAAACATCGTTATTACACACGATTGGCCACATCCCCGCGAGAAATGAGTGCCTTTTGTTTCTTTTCCTACAACTTTTTCGTGGTTGAAAGCCTACGCTGGTCACCGTCTGAACAAGGAGCCAACCATGAAACACCTCGTCGTCGATTCCCACATGCGTTCGGCCCTGGGCGGCGCGTTCTATCCCACCGGATATTCCATGCTCATGTTTCCGGACGGTGAAACCGCCCGGCAGGTCGGCAAGCGGCTGATCGACAGCGACGTGAGCGGCGACGACGTGTACCTGGTGCCACCGGAGGAAATCCTCTCGCAGATCACACCGACGGTGCACGATGGCGACAACCCCCTCCCCTCCGCCGGCACCGACGGCGCCACCGTGCGCGCCTTCACCAAGCTTGCGCTCGACGGCCACACCGGCCTGCTGGTCAGGACGCCCGACGCCAAGGCCGCCGAACGCATGATGGAGATCGTGCGAACGGTGCCGTACTCGATGGCGCAGCGCTATCGCACGCTGGTGATCGAGGACTTGTAGCCACCTGAAGCGCCTGTGGCGGTCAGGACGGCTCCCAGAGGCGGCTGCGCTTGCGGACAGTCCAAGCTTGGCTGGGGGAGGCTTGCAGTCGCGGCCCTCCAGCCTCTGGAGTCGATGTGGCTTCGCCATCTCGACACAATCCCCCCGCGGGGGCCCCGTTCGTGGGCACCCACGGAACCGGCTTTGCCGGGCCGTTGGGTGCGCCCCCTTGAGGGGGAGGCGCCGCAGGCGCATCGGGGGTGGGCCTTCATTTCAATCAAGCCGGCGCTGCGCGCCGAACGACTTCGCGCGTCATGGCCTGCGCGAGTTCCTGCTCGCCGAGGAAGAACACGATGGCGCTGTCCTCGCGGGAAAGCAGCGCGGCTTCTTCCTCGTTGCGGCTGCGCACCACGGTCTGGATGCCGGGGTTGAGTGTTCGTGCCGTCTCGATCATCTGGCGTACATGCAGGGTGTCGGCCGTCGCGATGACCAGCACCCGCGCGCGCGCCACGTGCGCCTGGATCAGCACCGACGGATCCGCCGCGTCGCCCCACACCGCTGCCATGCCGCTTTCCCGCAGCTTCTCGACCAGCTCGCGGTTCTGCTCGGCCACGACGAAGGGCAGGTCGTGCGCCGTCAAGGCCGCGGCGATGCGACGGCCGACGCGTCCATAGCCCACCAGCACGACCTGCCTGGACAGATAGCGGGCATCGGTCGACATGGGCAGTTCGGCGAGGGGGTCCGAACGCGCGTCGAGGTCGCGTGCCAGCGAAGAGCGTGCGCGCAGCCACTTCTGCATCGGCGCAATCGCGCTGAACCACAGCGGATTCGTCGCGATGGAAATCAACGCCCCGGCCAGGATCAGGCTCTGCCCCTCGGCCGACAGCAGGCCCAGCGACATGCCCAGCCCGGCCAGGATGAAGGAGAACTCGCCAATCTGCGCCAAGCTCGCGCTCACCGTCAGCGCCGTGTGCAGCGGATAGCGCAGCAGCAGCACCAGCAGGCAAGCCGCCATCGACTTGCCGACCACGATCACGCCCACCACCGCCAGCACCTGCAGCGGCCGCTCGATCATCACCATCGGATCGAACAGCATGCCGACCGACACGAAGAACAGCACGGCGAACGCATCGCGCAGCGGCAGGGACTCCTGCGCCGCCCGATGGGCAAACTCGGACTCGCGCATCACCATGCCCGCGAAGAACGCACCGAGCGCGAAGGAGACGCCGAACAGCGCCGCCGATGCAAATGCAATGCTGACCGCAGCCGCCACCACGCAAAGCGTGAACAGCTCACGAGAGCCCGTCCGCGTCACCTGCCACAGCACCCAGGGGAACACCCGCCGCCCGACCACCAGCATCAGCGCGACGAAGCCGCCCACCTGCAGCAGCGTCAAGCCCAGCGTCTGCCAGACCGGCTCGGACGTCTCCACCGCCCCGCTGCCGCCCAGCGCACCCGCCAGCGGCGGCAGCAGCACCAGCACAAGCACCATCGCCAAGTCCTCCACCACCAGCCAGCCGACCGCGATGCGACCGGTAAAGGTGTCAAGGATGCCGAGCGTCTCGAGCGCGCGAAGCAGCACCACGGTGCTCGCCACCGACAGCGCCAGGCCGAACACCAGCGCCGCCCCCAGCGACCAGCCCCACCAGACGGCCAAGCCCCCACCCAGCAGCGTGGCCACCGCGATCTGCACCAGCGCACCCGGCACCGCAATCTTGCGCACCGTCAGCAGGTCGTCGAGCGAGAAGTGCAGCCCGACACCGAACATCAGCAGCATCACGCCGATCTCGGCCAGCTGCGCGGCAATCCCCGCATCGGCCACGAAGCCTGGCGTGAACGGGCCGATGATGACCCCGGCGAGCAGATAACCCACCAGTGCCGGCAGGCGCACGCGCACCGCGATGAAACCGAGAATCAGCGCCAGGCCGAGGCCTGCCGCGATGGTGTTGATCAGGGAAACGCTGTGGGGCATCGACCCATTCTGCAAGATCGGTGCATAACCTTTCCAGATGGCGATCTTTTCGTTCCTGGCGTCCTGCCTTGTCGAGGCCGGCATGCAGAGGTCGATCGATGCACCGGCCACCTTGGCGCCATGTCGCGCCCGGCAGCACATCCGGCGCACCAACAGAAAAACCCGCCGAAGCGGGTCTTGCTGACGGGGGCGCAGACCGCCGCTCAGTGCATGTGCAGGCCGCCGTTGATCGAGAAGTCGGCGCCAGTGGAGTAGCCGCCTTCGTCGGTGGCCAGCCACGCGATGATCGAGGCGATTTCGCTCGGCTTGCCCAGGCGCTTGACCGGGATCGTCGAGATGATCTTGTCGAGCACTTCCTGGCGGATGGCGTTGACCATGTCGGTGCCGATGTAGCCCGGGCTCACGGTGTTGACCGTCACGCCCTTGCCGGCCAGTTCCTGCGCCAGCGCCATCGAGAAGCCGTGCATGCCGGCCTTGGCGGCCGAGTAGTTGGTCTGCCCGGCCTGGCCCTTGGCGCCGTTGACCGAGCTGATGTTGATGATGCGGCCCCAGCCCTTTTCGACCATGTCGCCGACCACCTGCTTGGTGACGTTGAACATGCTGTTGAGGTTGGTTTCGATGACGGCGCTCCAGTCCTCGGGCGACATCTTCACGAACATGCGGTCGCGCGTGATGCCGGCGTTGTTGACCAGCACGTCGATGCTGCCGTGTTCGGACTTGGCGTTGGCGAATGCGTCAACGGTGGACTGCCAGTCGCCGACATTGCCTACCGACGCGTAGAAATCGTAGCCTTCTGCCTTCTGCTCTCCCAGCCACTTGGCGTGGTCGCGCGTGGGGCCGCATCCGGCGATGACAGTGAATCCATCCTTGTGGAGCCGCTGGCAGATTGCGGTTCCGATGCCACCCATTCCTCCAGTGACATATGCGACTTTCTTGCTCATGAATCTTCCTTGGTTGATGGCTATTTGCGGACCCCGGACTTTAACGAACTTAGGGGTTAAACCAGTCAGGAAAACACCGACGCGAGAGTGAAACCATCTGTCACATCGGCTTCCTATACTGATCCAATGTCATCGATCGAACTGGCCGGCGTTGCCAAACACTGGGGCGACGCGGCCGCGTTGCACGCGGTAGACCTGCGCATCGCATCCGGTTCCTTCTGCGTGCTGCTCGGGCCCTCGGGCTGCGGCAAGTCGACGACGCTGCGCATCATCGCGGGGCTTGAAATTCCGAGCAGTGGCAAGGTCATCATCGATGGCCAGGACGTCACCGGATTGCCGCCCGCCAGGCGCGGCATCGCGATGGTGTTCCAGAACTACGCGCTGTTTCCGCACTTGAGCGTGGCCGACAACATCACCTTCGGGCTGTCTGTCCGGGGCATGCCCGCCGCTGAACAGGCCACGCGGCTAGGCCAGACGGCCGAACTGCTGGGCCTCGGCGCACTGCTGGCGCGCAAGCCCTCGCAACTCTCCGGTGGACAGCAGCAACGTGTTGCGCTGGGTCGCGCGCTGGTGGCCCAGGCCAAGGTGTGCCTGATGGACGAGCCGCTGTCCAACCTCGATGCCCAGTTGCGCCAGGAGATGCGGCGCGAGTTGCGCGACCTGCAGCGTCAGTTGGGCCTCACGGTCGTCTACGTCACGCACGACCAGACCGAGGCGATGAGCATGGCCGACCAGGTGGTGCTGCTCAACAAGGGCCGCGTCGAACAGACCGGCACGCCACGCGAGTTGTACGCGCGGCCGGCCAGCACCTTTGCGGCGCGCTTCATTGGTACGCCACCGATGAATTTGGTCGCGCTCGACAGCGGTCGCATCGCCGGCAGCGACGTGGCCGTCGGCGTGGGCGGCGCGACGCTGGGCGTGCGGCCGGAGGCTATTGCCATCGGCGCGGATGGCATTCCCGCCGTGGTGCAGGACGTCGAGTACCTCGGCGCGGACATGGTCCTGCGCTGCGCCATCGGCAGCGAATCCCTGCTGGTGCGCGCGGACGGCCAACGCCATTGCGAGGCCGGCGAGCGCGTCGCCCTGCGCTGGGCTGACACGGATGCCCACGCCTTCGACGGCGACGGCCTCCGCATCGCCTGAAATGGAAGCCCACCCCCGCAGCGCCTGCGGCGCACCCCCTCAAGGGGGCGCACCCAGCGGCCCGGCAAAGCCGGATCCGCGGGTGCCCACGAACAGGCATTGCTCGCCCGGGTTTTCACACGTCGCGGGTCATGCGATAGCGTGGTGAAAAACTGATTCGAACACCGATTTTTTTCAACGGAGCTGGAAAGACATGCAACGCAATACCTTCCTCAAAGCCCTCGCCTGCCAGGTCGTCGCGGGCGGCGCATTGCTCGGCGGAACCTCGGCCGCATGGGCCCAGGCGCCCGTCGAGGTGCAGTTCTACTACCCCGTCGCGGTGGGCGGTCCGATCGCCAAGACCATCGATGGATTCGCCGAGGGCTTCATGAAGGAGAACCCCGGCATCAAGGTCACGCCGATCTACGCCGGCACCTACCAGGAGACCATCGTCAAGGCGCTCACCGCGCACAAGTCGGGCACGCCGCCGGTCACCTCGGTGCTGCTGTCCACCGACATGTTCACGCTGATCGACGAAGACGCCGTGGTGCCCTTCGACAACTTCGTCAAGACCGACGATGACAAGGCCTGGCTGGGCGGTTTCTACAAGGCCTTCATGATGAACAGCCAGACCGGCGGCAAGACCTGGGGCATTCCGTTCCAGCGTTCGACGGTCGTCATGTACTGGAACAAGGAAGCCTTCAAGGAGGCCGGCCTCGACCCCAACAAGCCGCCGACGAACTGGGCCGAACTGAAGGACGCCGCGACCAAGCTGACGAAGAAGGACGCCAGCGGCAAGGTCACGCAATGGGGCGTGCAGATCCCCTCGAGCGGCTTCCCCTACTGGCTGTTCCAGACGCTGACCACGCCCAACGACGCGATCCTCGCCAACGATGCCGGCACGCAGGTCAAGTTCGACGACCCGAAGGTCATCGAGGCGCTGCAGACCTGGGTCGACCTGGGCAAGGCCGGCATCCACCCGCCGGGCGTGGTCGAGTGGGGCACCACGCCGAAGGACTTCTTCGAACGCAAGGCCGCGATCATCTACACGACCACCGGCAACCTGACCAACATCAAGGCGAATGCGAAGTTCGACTTCGGCGTGGGCATGATCCCGGGCAACAAGCGCAAGGGCTCGCCCACGGGCGGCGGCAACTTCTACATCTTCAAGAAGTCCACGCCGGCGCAGCAGGAAGCGGCCTTCAAGTTCGCCAAGTGGGTGACGCAGCCCGAGCGCGCAGCGCAGTGGAGCATGGACACCGGCTATGTCGCCGTGTCGCAGGCCGCCTACGACACGCCGACGCTGAAGAAGTACGGCGCGGACTTCCCGCCCGCACTGGTGGCGCGCGACCAGTTGCCGGTGTCGGTGGCCGAGTTCTCGACGCATGACAACCAGCGCGTGACCAAGGCGCTGAACGACGGCTTGCAGGCGGCGCTCACCGGCACCAAGACGCCGGCACAAGCGATGAAGGATGCGCAGCAGGAAGCCGACCGCATCCTGCGTAGCTACAAGTAAGTCGGCAAGCATGACCAGCGGCAGCCATTCCTCACGCCAGGCCGTCCACGCCTGGCTGATGCTGCTGCCCGCGCTGGTGCTGCTGGTCAGCTTCACGCACTGGCCTGCGGTCTCGACCTTGTTCGACAGCTTCTTCTCCACGCCGAAGGGCGCGCGGCCCGGCGTGTGGGTGGGCCTGGAGAACTACGAGGTCATGGCCGGCGACCCGGTGTTCTGGAAGGCGGTGCGCAACAACCTCGCGTTCGCCGCCGCCACCATCCCGTTTTCCATCGGCCTGGCGCTGGCGATGGCGCTGTGGGTCAACGAGCGCATCGCGGGCCGCGCCTTCCTGCGCATGGCGTACTTCACGCCGACCGTGCTGCCGATGATCGCGGTGGCCAACATCTGGCTGTTCTTCTACACGCCGCAATACGGCTTGCTGGAACAGATCACCGGCGCGCTCGGCCTGCCCTCGCACAACTGGCTGGGCAGTCCGAGCACCGCGCTCGGCGCCGTCACGGTGGTGGCGATCTGGAAGGAGGCCGGCTTCTTCATGATCTTCTACCTGGCCGCGCTGCAGACCATGAACCCGAGCCTGCGCGAGGCCGCTGCCATCGAGGGCGCGTCGCGCTGGTACTTCTTCCGGCGCGTGCAATGGCCGCTGCTGATGCCGACCACGCTGTTCGTGCTGGTCAATGCCTTCATCAACGCCTTCCGCATGGTCGACCATCTCTTCGTGCTGACACGCGGCGGGCCGGACAACGCCTCGACGCTGCTGCTCTACCACCTCTACGAAGTCGGCTTCAGCTTCTGGGACACGGCCTATGCATCGGCGATCACCGTGGTGCTGATCGTGGTGCTGGCCGGCATCGCGCTGTTCCAGTTCTTCGTGCTGGACAAGAAGACGCACTACCAATGAAGGCTGCTCGCCTCACGTACAACGAACCCGGCTGGCTCGACACGCTCGCAGCCTGGGTGCTGGCGCTGCTGTGGATCCTGCCGCTGGCCTACGCGGTGTGGACCGCGTTCCACCCGGCCGAGTATTCGACGCGCTTCGCCCTCGCCGCACCGCTCACACTCGACAACTTCGCGCGCGCCTGGGCGGCTGCCCCCTTCGCGCGCTACTTCCTCAACACCACGCTGCTGGTCGGCATGATCCTCGCGGTGCAACTGGTGCTGGCCACGCTCGCTGCCTTCGCGTTTGCGCGCTACGAGTTCCGCGGCAAGAACATCGCGTTCGCCCTGGTGCTGGTTCAGCTGATGATCATGCCGGACATCCTGCTGGTCGAGAACTACAAGTCCATGGCCCGGCTCGGCCTGGTCGACACGCTGGTGGCCATCGGCCTGCCCTACTTTGCTTCGGCCTTCGCGATCTTCCTGCTGCGCCAGACTTTCATGGGCATCCCCAAGGAACTCGACGAAGCCGCGCGCGTGGAAGGCGCGAGCGCCATGCAGACGCTGTGGCGCGTCTACGTGCCGCTGGCCAAACCGGTCTACACCGCTTTCGCGCTGGTCTCGGCGAGCTTCCACTGGAACAACTTCCTCTGGCCGCTGATCATCACCAACAGCGTAAACGCACGGCCGCTGACGGTGGGGCTGCAGGTGTTCTCATCGGTGGACCAAGGCGTGGACTGGTCCGTCATCACGGCTGCTACGCTCATGACCTCGGCGCCGCTGCTCATCGCCTTCCTCCTTTTTCAAAGGCAGTTCGTCCAGAGCTTCATGCGGGCCGGGATCAAATGATGCAACTCATCACCTGGAACACCCAATGGTGCCGCGGCCTCGACGGCGTCGTGAGCGCGCAGCGCATCGTCGACGGTGCACGCGCGATGGCCGACTTCGACGTCCTCTGCCTGCAGGAGATCGCGCAAGGCTTCGACAACATGCCCGGCGCGCCCGGCGACCAGCCTGCGGAGCTGGCGGCGCTGCTGCCCGGCTTCCAGGTCTTCTTCGGCGCGGCGGTCGACGAGTTCGATGCGCAAGGCAAGCGCCAGCGCTTCGGCAACCTCATCGCCACGCGGCTGCCCGTGGCGCGCCTGCAGCACCATCCCCTGCCGTGGCCGTCCGACCCCAGCGTCTTCAGCATGCCGCGCATGTGCACGGTCGTGACCGTGCGCGATCCGGTGCTGGGCCCGGTGCGCATCATGACCACGCACCTCGAGTACTACAGCCAGACGCAGCGCCTGGCGCAGGTGCATGCGTTGCGCGAGTTGAACGCCGAGGCCTGCGCGCAAGCCGCCGCACCGCCCAAGGCGGAGACCGAACCCTCGCCGTTCCAGCCCAAGTTGCACACGCCGCACGCGATCGTGTGCGGTGACTTCAACCTGACGGTGTCCCGGCCCGAGGCCCTCGTCTCCGCGCCCGAGTACCAGGCCATTCATCGCGCCCATGCCCACGGCCGCCTGCAGGATGCCTGGCCGCTGGCGCATGGCGACACGCCCCATGCGCCGACCTTCCGCCTGTTCGACCGCACCTACGGCCCTGACCCGGTGACGGCCGACTTCGTCTTCGTGAGCGACAGCCTTGCACCGCGCGTTCAACGCGTCGAGGTCGACCTGCAGTCGCGTGCCTCCGACCACCAGCCGGTGCTCATCGCGCTATAAGTACCCGATGCACGCTACCCGACACCTGCCCGATTCACGCTATGCGGTGATGCGCCTGATCGTGACCATGCTGCTCATGACCGTGGGCAGCAGCGGCATGTACGTGGTGTCGGTGGTGCTGCCGGCCGTGCAAGCGGATTTCGGCGTCGCGCGTGCCGACGCGTCGCTGCCCTACACGCTGCTGATGATCGGCTTCGGCGTCGGCGGCGTGGTGATGGGCAAGCTGGCCGACCGCTTCGGCGTGATGTGGCCCTTGCTGCTCGGGGCCGTGGCGCTCGGTCTGGGCTATATCGCCTGCAGCTTCGCGGGCGGCATCGTGTCCTTTGCCATCGTGCAGGCCTTGCTGGTGGGCCTGCTCGGCAGCGCCGCAGTCTTCGCGCCGCTGGTGGCCGACACCTCGCTCTGGTTCGTGAAGCGGCGCGGCATCGCGGTGGCTGTGTGTGCCAGCGGCAACTACATCGCGGGCGCGATCTGGCCGCCCATCGTGCAGCACTTCATCGAGACGGTGGGCTGGCGCACCACCTACTTCGGCATGGGCGTGTTCTGCGGGCTGGCCATGGCCGGGCTGGCGCTGTTCATGCGGGAGCGGCCGCCGCTGGAAGTCCCGGTGGCCACACCAGCCGCCACGCCCGGCCGCGTCACCATCGGCCCTTCGATGCAGCCCTTCGGCCTCAGCCTCGGCATGGCGCAAGGGCTGCTGTGCGTCGCCGGCACCGCCTGCTGCGTGGCGATGGCGATGCCGCAGGTGCACATCGTGGCCTACTGCAGCGACCTCGGCTACGGCGCGGCACGCGGTGCGCAGATGCTGTCGGTGATGCTGGCCTTCGGCATCGTCAGCCGGCTGGTGTCGGGCTACATCTGCGACCGCATCGGCGGCCTGCGCACCTTGCTGCTCGGCTCGGTGCTGCAGTGCGTGGCGCTGGTCCTGTTCCTGCCCTTCGACGGATTGGTGCCGCTGTTCGTGGTGTCGGCCCTGTTCGGCCTGTTCCAGGGCGGCATCGTGCCTTCCTACGCAATCATCGTGCGCGAATACTTTCCACCGGCCGAGGCCGGCGCGCGCGTGGGCACGGTCATCATGTGCACGCTGCTCGGCATGGCGCTGGGCGGATGGATGTCAGGCAAGGTGTTCGACCTGACCGGGAGCTATCACGCGGCGTTCATCAACGGCATCGCGTGGAACCTGCTGAACATGTCGATCGCGGTGACGCTGTTGCTGCGCGTGCGGCGGATGCACTCGGCCGCTCTGGCGACGCCTTGAATCCTCACGCACCAGGCACGTCAAACGTGCGCGCAATCGCGGCAAGCCTCGTTCCACGGGTTCCGCGGCGCCCGTGAATCGACTCTCTTCATGAACCCGAAGCGGTGACTGCGCTGCCGCGGTTTCGAGCGCTTCACCATCGGCATCATGCTGGTGTAGGTCAATGCCGGCGGAGCCTTGATGGCACCGGCCCGCAACAGGTCGAACGACAGCGCGACGTTGCATTCCATGTCGTTCGACTCCAGGCACTTCCATACGTAGTCGTGCGCAAAGACGACCAATGCGCGGTCCGGCGCTGCGACGACGAAATGCTCTTCCTCGCCCAGGGTCACGCAGATCCATTCCCAGCCGAATTCGCGCACCATCTGGTTGCCCCACACCGTGCCCAGTGCTCGGGCTGCAACGGCGTCGTCAACTTCGAAGCTCTTCGTCGGTGCAAACAGCAGCGGACCCTGCGCCGCCTGGATGAAGTCGTCGATCCCGGTCACGATGACGGACATCCGGCTGCATGGGACATCCGAGATCATGTTGAACCCGGTGGCAGCGTAGTCCTTGAACAGTGCATGTTCCTGGACAGTGAGTGAGCGTTCGGAGGTAGGCATTTGAAACCCTTGTTGGTTGGAACCTAGATTGTCCAAAACTAAGGGTTTCTACTCAGCAGGCTGCGGCTGACAGAGGCCCCTGAAAATTCCGAAGTTCAAGTCGCCAGGGTCGGCGTGCCGAATCCTTGTTCCGTCGCTTCGCACGCCGCTTCGCTCGACGGGCCCGATGCGCCCAGGTTCCGGATGATGGCTTTCAGGCGGTCGGCAGCCCAGCGCTTGGGCGGAACAGCCTGCGACGGCGCAAGCTCATTGCAGGGCGAGCTGACCCATTGCATGACGCTCACATAACTCAATGGGGCTTGCGCAGGAAAGGCATTGGCCCGCAACTGGTCGAAGGCAGGCCTGATCGCGCAACCCATCTCGAGGTTGAGGCAGGCTTCCACGTATTCCGCCGCGAAGACGGCGAGGGAGCGGTCCGGCTGCACGACGACGAAGTGCTCCTCGCCTTCGAACATGAGGCAGATCCATTCCCAACCGAAGACACGGACGAGTTGGTCGCCCCACACGGTGGCCAACGCGCGCGCGGCCCCGGTATGGCTCGGCCTTTCGACGCCTTCGCGGCGCAGCGACCACTGGCTTTCCTGCTGGCGCTGGTGCTTTTCGACGAATGCCTGGAGGGTGGTGACGATGCGCATGGGCGACGCGTCACGCTCGCCACCGATCATCTGGTTGCCGATCACGGCATATTGGTTGAACTCGCGTTGCTCCCCGGCGGTCAGGGCGCGTTCGTACGTAGGCATTCAAGAACCTTTCTGGATGGATGTCGGATTGTCCCGACCCAGAGGTCTTGTCGCAGTCAGGCCGGGCTGAGCCGGCCTCCGGAAACGTCTGCAAACCCCGCCGCCATTTCCGCCGGCGCGCTTGCCTCGCGACCCACGAAACGCCATGCCTGTTCGTGGGCACCCGCGGAACCGGCTTTGCCGGGCCGCTGGGTGCGCCCCCTTGAGGGGGTGCGCCGCAGGCGCTGCGGGGGTGGGCCTTTATCGCTCGATGGTCAGCGCCACGCCCATGCCGCCGCCGATGCACAGCGAGGCAATGCCCTTCTTGGCGTTCTGGCGCTTCATCTCATGCAGCAGCGTGACCAGGATGCGGCAGCCGGACGCACCGATCGGGTGGCCGATGGCAATGGCGCCGCCGTTCACGTTGACCTTGCTCACGTCCCAGCCCATTTCGCGGTTGACGGCACAGGCTTGGGCCGCAAAGGCTTCGTTGATTTCCAGCACGTCGAGGTCGGCGGCCTTCCAGCCAGCGCGTTGCAGCGCCTTGGTCGAGGCCGGCACCGGGCCCATGCCCATGATGGCCGGGTCGAGGCCAGCGGTGGCGTAGCTGGCGATGCGGCCCAGCGGCGTCAGGCCGAGCGAGGCCGCCTTCTTGGCGGTCATCACCATCACGGCGGCAGCGCCGTCGTTCAGGCCGGACGCGTTGCCGGCGGTTACGCCGCCGGCCTTGTCGAAGGCGGGGCGCAGGCCGGCCAGGCCGTCGGCATTGGTCTTGCGGTTGATGAACTCGTCCTTGTCGAAGACGACCGGGTCGCCCTTCTTCTGCGGAATGTTCACGCCGACGATTTCGTCCTTGAACTTGCCGGCGTCCTGCGCGGCGGCGGCCTTGGTCTGGCTGCCCAGCGCGAGTTCATCCTGCGAAGCGCGGTCGATGCCGTACTTCTTGGCCACGTTCTCGGCGGTGATGCCCATGTGGTACTGGTTGTAGACGTCCCACAGGCCGTCCACGATCATGGTGTCGACCAGCTTCCAGTCGCCCATGCGCTGGCCGTTGCGCGAGTTCGGCAGCACGTGCGGCGCCAGGCTCATGTTTTCCTGGCCGCCGGCGATGACGATCTCGCTGTCGCCCGCGCCGATGGCTTGCGCGGCCAGCATCACGGCCTTGAGGCCGGAGCCGCATACGGCGTTGATCGTGAGCGCGGGCGTTTCCTTGGCGCCGCCGCTCTTCAGCCAGGCCTGGCGTGCCGGATTCTGGCCGGCGCCGGCCGCGAGCACCTGGCCCATGATGGCTTCACCGACCTGGTCCGCCGTGAGGTTGGCGCGCGCCAGCACTTCCTTGATGACGATGGCGCCCAGCTCAGTAGCCGCGATGCCCGCGAGCGAGCCCCCGAACTTGCCGACGGCGGTGCGAGCGGCTGAAACGATGACGATGTCTTCCATGCTATGTACTCCGATGATGATGACTGACTGGACGATTGAACGAGGGGCTTGACGCGGGACGCTTCAGTTCGGGGAACACCACGGAACCGGCTTCGCCGGGCCGTCGGTGTTGCCCCCGGTGAGGGGGTGGGAGTCGCGCACGCAGTGCGCAGCGACCTGGGGGAGAGCCATCAGGCCTTGGCCTTGACGTAGCGGCCGGGGGCCGGTTCGGTGGCCTTGTAGGTGTTGCCCTTGCCGTAGGTCTTGGGCGCGGGAATCTGCTTGCCTGCGTGGCCCTTGAGCCAGGCCGACCAGTCGGTCCACCAACTGCCGGGATGCTCGGTGGCGCCTTCCAGCCATTCGGGCTGCGTCTTGGGCAGCTTGCCGTCTTCGCGGATCCAGTGGCTGCGCTTCTTCTTGGCCGGTGGGTTGATCACGCCGGCGATGTGGCCCGATGCCCCCATCACGAAACGCTTCTTGCCCTTGAGGATCTGCGTCGACGCATAGGCGCCCCCGATCGGCACGATGTGGTCTTCGCGCGAGCCGTAGATGTAGACCGGTGCCTCGATGGCGCCCAGGTCGATCTTCTCGCCGCACACGGTGAGCGCGCCAGGCACCATGAGCTTGTTTTCGAGGTAGGTGTTGCGCAGGTACCAGGCGTAGAACGGGCCCGGCAGGTTGGTCGCGTCGCTGTTCCAGTAGAGCAGGTCGAACGGCGGCGGCGTCTCGCCCTTCAGGTAGTTGCCGACGACGTAGTTCCAGACCAGGTCGTTGGGCCGCAGGAAGCTGAAGGTGGAGGCCAGGTCGCCGCCGGGCAGCAGGCCGCCGCTGCCCATCTGCATCTCGCGGTACTTCACCATCGGCTCGTCGATGAAGATGTCGAGGATGCCGGTGTCGCTGAAGTCGAGCAGCGTGGTCAGCAGCGTGACCGAGGCGGCCGGCTGCTCGCCGCGCGCCGCCAGCACGGCCAGTGCCGTCGTGAGGATGGTGCCGCCGACGCAGAAGCCGAGCGTGTTGATCTGCTCGCTTCCACTGATCTCCTGCGCGACGTGGATCGCCTTGATGGCGGCGTCCTCGATGTACTTGTCCCAGGTGGCGGTGCGCAGCGACTCGTCGGGGTTGCGCCAACTCACCAGGAACACGCGGTGGCCTTGCTCGTTCGCATAGCGGATCAGCGAGTTCTCGGGCTGCAGGTCAAGGATGTAGAACTTGTTGATGCACGGCGGGACCAGCAGGAACGGCTTCTCGTAGACCTTGGCATTGAGCGGCTTGTATTCAAGCAGCTGGAACATCTCGTTCTCGAACACCACCGCGCCCTCGGTGGTCGCCACGTTGCGGCCGACCTCGAAGGCGCTTTCGTCAGTCATGCTGAGATGCCCGCGCTTGATGTCGCCCAGCAGGTTCTGCAATCCCTTGCCGATGCTCTCGCCCCTGGTGTCGATGGCCCGCTTGATGGCTTCGGCGTTGAGCGCGATGTAGTTGCTCGGCGCGCACGCGGCGGCCCACTGCTCGACCGCGAAGCGCAGGCGCGCACGGGTCTTGGCATCGGCCTCGACGGCCTCGGCCATGCCCATCAGCGTGCGTGCGTTGAGCAGGTACACGGCAGCGGCAAAGCCTGACAGCGGGTTGCTGCCCCAGGCCTCTCCGGCAAAGCGGCGGTCACCGGCCGGCGGCGTGGTGAGGCCTTTGTTCCAGAGTTCCGAAGCCTCCTTCACATACTGCTGTTGCAATTCCTGAAGCTTGGCCGGCGAGAGATTGAACCTGGGCAGGTCCGGCATGCCGGGCATCGACATGCCCCCGTTGTTGCCAGTCGCTTGAAAGGACTCCAGCGCCTTGTTCCATCCCTGTGTCAGCGCCTGCTGCATCGACGCGAATGCGTCGGCCGTCGCGGCCTCTAGTTTCATGAAGTCTCCTTGATCTGCGCGATGGCCCAGACAGTTTTTGAGTATCCTGCAATCGCTGGCGAGCCTTGGTTCGACCGGTTCGATGCCGCAGAACTACGCGGGGTTTTAGGGCGGCCATCCTACATGTGTTCGCCGAATACTGTCTCCATTTTCATTACTCACCGACCGTACATGTTCGTGCACCTGATCGTCATCGGCTGGCTCTACGTCGTCGTGATGATGGCCGTGGCCGAGGCGACCAACACCAATGGCACGGTGCTGGGCGCTATCGTTACTTTTCTGATGTACGGATTGGCCCCGGTCGCGCTGGTGGTGTACCTGATGGGTGCGCCGGGCCGACGCAAGGCCATCCGGGCGCGTGAGATTGCGGAGCAGGAGGCCGCGCGCAAAGCTGCCGCGGCAATGGAAACCGACGGCGCCGTCGAGGGGCGGCGAACGCCCGCCGGCGGCGAGCGCGCAGGTTCAGGTGCGCCAGATGCAGGCGGCGAATCGTCCGCTGCTCCCGTCGCGCCGGTGCGAAAAGAAACGTGAAGGGTTGCCGACGGTGCACCACACGGCCGTGCCGTCGTTGCCATGAATGGATGCCACGCCCGCGGCCAGCAAGCGCTGGCGCGCGAGGCCGGACAGGTGGGCGAACCACTTGCCTTCGGCGTGCGCCGGCTTGAAGCATGCGGCGCTGGCCGGGTCGTGCGCCTCGAAAACAGCCTTGACTTCGGCGCCGACTTCGAAGGCCGTCGGGCCGATGCATGGGCCGAGCCATGCCATGACCGTCTCGCCGTCGTCGTAAGTCGCCAGCGTCTGCTCCAGCACGCCCGCGGCGAGCCCGCGCCAGCCGGCATGCGCGGCAGCCACCTGGCGGCCTGCGCTGTCTGTGAACAGCACGGGCAGGCAGTCGGCCACCATGACCGTGCACGCCAGCTCGGCCTCGGTGCTGGCGCAAGCATCGGCGGTCGCCCCGTCGGCGCTGGCTGCATCGAGACGCAGCAATTCCACGCCATGCACCTGCCGCAAGAACACCGGGCGAACACCGATCTCGGCCTGCAGGCGGCGCCGGTTTTCCGCGACCGCCACTGCATCGTCACTCACGTGATCGCCCAGGTTCAGGCTCTCGAAACAGCCCTGCGAAACACCACCGGCTCGCGTCGTGCAAACCGCCCGCACACCCGCAGGCGCCGGCCATTGCGGCACCAGCAGGTCAAGATTCGGCATCGGGACAGTTCGAAGGCTGGGCGCGACGGAAGGCGTCGAGCTGCATGCAGGTCTCGAAGGCCGCCATGGTGCGCGGCAGGCCGTTCAGGTCGCAATCGAAACGCTGCGCATTGAAGATCTGGGGCACCAGGCAGCAGTCGGCCATGGTCGGGGTGTCGCCGTAGCAGTAGCTGCTGCCGGCAGGCAACTGGGCCAGCTGGCGCTCGAAGGCCTCGAGACCAACGCGGACCCAATGACGGTACCAGGCGTTCTTGGCCACGTCGTCCAGCTTGAGCTCGCGCACCAGGTACTTGAGCACGCGCAGGTTGTTGACCGGGTGGATCTCGCAGGCGATCGATTCCGACAACGCCCGCACGCGCGCGCGGCCGACCGGGTCGCGCGGCAGCAGCGGTGGCTCGGGCTGGGTCTCGTCGAGGTATTCCATGATCGCCATCGACTGCGAGAAGTGCTCGCCGTCGTCTTCCAGCACCGGCACCAGCATGTCGGCCGAGATGGCGGCGAAGGGGCCGGCGAGGTGGTCGCCGCGCGCGATGTGGACGGGGATGTAGTCGTAGTCCAGGCCCTTCAGGTTGAGCGCAATGCGCACCCGGTACGACGCCGACGAACGAAAGTAGTTGTGGAGCTTCATCATGGGGCGAGCATAGGACAACACTGTCCAAGGCGCTCGCGTGTCGGGGCGACATGCCCAGCATTGGCGGGATGTCCAAGGTCGCAGGCAGGCGAGCCGCCGCGCCCTCTGGCACACTGCCGCTTCCTGTTGAACCTGCTCCGTAGAAGGACGAACTTCCCATGGCTTCCGAGTACGTATTCCCTCCCGCACCCGTCGTGTCGATCCCCGTCGTGGGCACGGGTGCGCGTTTTCCGGTGCACCGCATCTACTGCGTGGGCCGCAACTACGAAGAGCACGCGAAGGAAATGGGCTTCAGCGGACGCGAGCCGCCATTCTTCTTCATGAAGCCGGCCGATGCGATCGTCGTGGTGGATGGCGGCCAGACCGGCAGCGCCGCCTACCCGAGCCTGACCAAGAGCCTGCACCATGAGATCGAGCTGGTGGTGGCGATCGGCACCGGCGGCAAGAACATCGCGGCCGCCGACGCGATGAAACACATCTACGGCTATGCCGTGGGCCTGGACATGACGCGGCGCGACCTGCAAGGCGAGATGAAGAAGCAGGGCCGCCCGTGGGAGATCGGCAAGGCCTTCGAGCAGAGCGCGCCGATCGGCCCGATCGTGCCGGTGGCCGATGCGGGCGACGTGCAGAACGCGGAGATCTCGTTGCAGGTGAATGGCACGGACCGCCAGCGCAGCAACGTGAGCAAGCTGATCTGGAACATTGCCGAGACCATCGAACAGCTTTCGGCCGCATGGGAACTGGCGCCGGGCGACCTGATCTTCTCGGGCACGCCGGAAGGCGTGGCTGCAGTGGTGAGCGGCGACACGCTGGTGGGGTCCGTCGCCGGCCTGCCATCCCTCACCGTGAAGATCTCCTGAAGACCGACCCCGCCGATACATGTTCCCGCGCATCCCCATCAAACACTGCAAGAACTGCGGCACCGCCGTCGTCTATCGCTTGCCGGATGACGGCGACACCAAGCCGCGCGCGGTGTGCCCCGCCTGCAACACCGTCCACTATGAGAACCCGCTGAACGTGGTGGGCACGATCCCGGTCCTGGGGGACAAGGTGCTGCTGTGCAAGCGCAACATCGAGCCGCGTTGGGGCAAGTGGACCTTGCCCGCCGGGTTCATGGAACTCGACGAGACCACAGCCCAGGGCGCGGCGCGCGAGACGGACGAGGAAGCCGGCGCCGAGTACGAGTTGCAGGGCCTTTTTGCCGTGATGAGCGTGGTGCGCGTGGGCCAAGTGCATCTGTTCTACCGTGCCAGGCTGCTGAGCGACAAGTTCAATCCGGGCCACGAGACCATCGAGGCCAAGCTGTTCACCGAAGAAGAAATCCCCTGGGACGAGATCGCCTTTCGCACCGTGCGCGAGGCGCTGCAGCACTTCTTCGAGGATCGCCGCAAGGGCAACTTCGACCGGGTGCACACCGTCGATATCGTCTGAGTCTTGAGTCCGAAGCCTGTCACACACATGAAATCCCCTTCCCTGATTCCGCTGTTGCTCGCCTCGCTGCTGGGCCTGGGCGCGCACGCCGAGACCGTGGGCGACGTCGACACGGCCTTCAAGCTGATCGGGCCGGACCACAAGATCGTGGTCGAGGCCTATGACGACCCAAAGGTCAACGGCGTCACCTGCTATGTCTCGCGCGCCAAGACCGGCGGTGTCTCCGGCGCGCTGGGCCTGGCCGAAGACAAGTCCGAAGCCTCGATCGCCTGCCGCCAGGTCGGCCCGATCAGCTTCAAGGAGCCTCTGCCCAAGCGAGAGGAGGTCTACAGCGAGCGGCTGTCGATCATGTTCAAGCGATTGCGCGTGGTGCGCATGGTCGATGCCAGGCGCAATGCGCTGGTGTACCTCACCTACTCCGACCTGCTGGTCGATGGTTCGCCGAAGAACGCCATCACCGCCGTGGCCGTGGATCGCGGCACGGTGATCCCGGTGAAGTAGGTGCGCTGCCCCGCAAGTAACTGCGCATGAAATCGCGCCTTTTGCGCCATGGCGGCGTTGCAAATCCTCGCGATACCTTCCGGTATCGCTGTGGTTTGCGCCTTGCCCTGACACGAAATGCATCGATTTCATTCTGCGCAGTGACCTGCGGGACAGCGCACTAACCGCCCGGCGCAGTACCCATGCCTGCGCCCGGCCAGCACCCCCTTCGCGTCCTCTATGGCGCCCTGTGGCGCTTTGCCGCCGGGGTGCGTGGGCGACTGGTCGGTGCGCTGTCGCTTCTGGGCGGGTCGCAGCTGATCCGGCTGGGCATGCCGTGGCTGGCTGGCAAGGCTATCAACGCGTTGCAGCAAGGCGAGATCGGCACCGCCACGCAGTGGATCCTGCTGCTGGTGTTCGTCTACCTCGTCTCCTGGGGCTTGCACGGGCCCGGCCGCGTGCTCGAGCGTGACGTGGCCGTGCGCGTGCGCGAGACGCTGGCCGACACGCTCTATGCCCGCATCGCCGCCGCGCCGCTGACCTGGCACGACGCGCATCACTCCGGCGAGTTGCAGCACCGCGTGCACCAGGCCGGCCGTGCGCTGTCGGACTTCGCGCAGAACCAGTTCGTCTACCTCGCGAGTGCGGTGACCTTCGTCGGGCCGCTGGTGGCGTTGATGCTGCTGTCGCGCGCCAGCGGCGTGCTGGCGCTGGTGGGCTATGTGCTGATCGGCCTGGTGATCCTGCGCTTCGACCGCGCGCTGATGAAGCTGGCCCGCACCGAGAACGATGCCGACCGGCGCTATGTCGCAGCGTTACTGGACTTCATCGGGAACGCATCGACGGTGATCGGCCTGCGGCTGCAGGCGGCCTCGCGCGTGCTGCTGCGTCGTCGCATGGCGGCGGTGTCGGTGCCGCTCAAGCGCGCGGCGATGTTGAACGAAGGCAAGTGGGCCGCGGTGGAACTGCTCGGGCTCGGGCTGACCTGGGCGCTGGTGCTCATCTACGTGTGGCATGAACGCGGACCCGGCGAGGCCGTGCAGCTAGGCAACGTGTTCATGATCTACCAGTACGCGCAGCAGGCGGCGGCCGTGGTCGGCTCGATGGCGGCCAACTTCCAGAACTTCGCGCGCATGCACACCGACTACCTGAGCGCCGACCCGATCTGGGCCGCGCCGGGCGACCCGTCGGATGGCCGCAGCGACACACCGATCGAACGCGGCGCCGCGTGGCAGCGCATCGCCATCAACCACCTGGCATGGGGCTATGCCGATGCGGCACGCGGCGGTGGCCTGCGCGACATGGCGCTGGCCTTGCACCGCGGCGAGCGCATCGCGCTGGTGGGCCCGAGCGGTGGTGGCAAGAGCACCTTGCTGCGCGTGCTGGCGGGGCTCTACGTGCCGCAGCAGGGCAGCCTGCGCCTCGACGGCCATGCGCAGGACTGGACCGCGCTTCGCCGGCTCGCCACGCTGATCCCGCAGGAGATCGAGGTGTTCGAGGCCAGCGTGCGCGAGAACCTGACCTTCGG
Organism: Variovorax rhizosphaerae; assembly: GCF_037889975.1. NCBI lineage: Bacteria > Pseudomonadati > Pseudomonadota > Betaproteobacteria > Burkholderiales > Comamonadaceae > Variovorax > Variovorax rhizosphaerae. The sequence goes on from NZ_JBBKZT010000027.1 coordinate 49,985, forward strand.
CGAGCCGCATGAGGAGGCCGCGTTGCAGGCCGCCTTGCATGCCAGCGCCTTCGACGAAGTGCTGGACGCCATGAAGGGCTCGCTCGACACGCCGCTGACCGAGCGTGGCTTCAACCTCTCCGGCGGCCAGCGGCAGCGCCTGTGCCTGGCGCGCGGCGTGCTTGCAGCGCAAGGGAGTTCCTTGCTCTTGCTCGACGAGCCCACCAGTGCGCTCGACGCCGCCACCGAGGCCCGCGTACTGGAGCGCATCGGCACCGCTTTCCCCGACGCCTGCCTGATCGCGTCGATCCACCGGCTCAGCGTGCTGGACCACTTCGACACGGTGGTGCTGATGGAGGCTGGCCGCATCGCCGATGCCGGTCCGCGCGCCGAAGTGCTGCAGCGCCAGCCCCAATTGCGGCACGGATCGAACAGGTAATAAGTGGTAGCGGCCACAGGCCGGCAGATGCGAGCCACTATATTTTGCTGCCCTGCAGCGCAGACGCTGCTTTCCAGGGAACACAGCGCGACGACAACATACCAACAACTCATGCCTCTATCTGCCTTCGCAACATCCCCCTCGCTCCGACGCGCCCTCCTCGCCCTCACGGTCACCGCCCTCGCCGCCTGCTCCAGCACCCCACCGCCGCCTGCCAAGCGCGCGCCCACCGCGGGCGTGCCGGCCGCGCCGTCGCCATCGCCGCCACCACCCGCGCCCACGGTAAAACCGGCGTTCATCCGACCGGCCGCAGGCGAAATCGTCGCCCGATTCAACGGCAAAGAGAACAAGGGCATCGATATTGCCGGCGCACTCGGCGACCCGGTGCTGGCCACGGCCGATGGCCGCGTCGTGGTCGTCAGCAACGCGTTGCGCGGCTACGGCACGATGATCATCATCAAGCACAACGAGACCTACATCTCCGCCTACGCGCACCTCGACAAGGCGCTGGTGAAGGAGAACCAGGTGGTGCGCCAGGGCCAGCAGATCGCCGAGATGGGCAAGAGCGGCACGGATCGCGTGAAGCTGCACTTCGAGATCCGCAAGCAAAGCGTGGCGGTGAATCCGCTGCCCTTCCTGGACAACAAGGTGCGCTGATCCGCAAGAAACAGGGCGGCCGCCCGCCGGCCTCGACACTGCGTTCGCCTTCGCGGAGACTACGCGCCGAAGGAGATCCGGATGCGCTCCATGTCGATTCGCCGCCACCTGCTCTTGTGGGGCGTGGCCATCGCGGTCCTGACAGCCCTGATCTGGGCGGTGGTGCGCTTCGTGAGCCCCGCGCCGCCGCGCTCGCTCATCATGAGCACGGGCGTGACCGACGGCGCGTATCACCGCTTCGGCCAGCATTACAAGGACATCCTGCAGGCCAACGGCATCGACCTGCAGTTGCGCGCGTCGAGCGGCGGCGTCGAGAACCTGCAGCGGCTCAACGATGGCAGCGTGCAGGTCGCTTTCGCGCAGGGCGGCACCGGGTTGCTGACGCTCGACTATGACGCGTTGCCCAGCGCGACGCCGTTGCGCTCATTGGCCACCGTCGCCTACGAGCCGGTGTGGATCTTCACGCACACGCTGGACCTGTCGAAGGGGCTCGGCGCGCTGGCCGGCAAGCGCACGGCCATCGGCGTGCCCGGCAGCGGCAACAACAAGGTGGCGCTGCAACTGCTGGCCGTCTATGGCGTGGTGACCGACGGCAACCAGCCCGCGGCGGATGGCACCACCTTCATCCATGACGGCGGCCTGGCCGTGGTCGACATGCTCGCGCGCCGCGAGATCGACGCGGCCATCATCATCTCGGCACCGCAAGCGCCCGCGATACAGCGACTGCTGTCCGACGGTTCGATGCACTTGGCGGCACTGGAGCATGTGGAAGGATTGGCGCGCCGCTTCCCTTACTTTCGCCCGGTAGTGCTGAAGCGCGGTTCGGTCGACCCGCAACGCGACATGCCCCCGAACGACATCGAACTGCTGGCGACGACGGCCAACCTGGTCGTTCGCGACGAGTTGCATCCCGCCCTCAGCTACCTGCTGCTGGAGGCCGCGCAGCAGGTGCACAAGCAGCCGAGCCTGATCAACCGGCCCGATGAATTCCCCAGCCCCAAGGGCACGGACTTTCCGCTGTCGACCGAGGCCGAGCGCTACTTCAAGAACGGCCGACCCTTCCTGCAGAGCTACCTGCCCTTCTGGGCGGCGAACTGGGTGCAGCGCCTGTTGTTGCTGCTCGTCCCGTTGGCGGCCATCCTGGTGCCGTTGGCGCGCGTGCTACCAGCGCTGGTCTCGTGGCGGCGCCAGAGCAAGATCTACCGCCGCTATGGCGAATTGAAGTTCCTGGAGCGGGACCTGGCTTCACGCCAGTTGAATGACCAGGAGCGGCGCAACGCGCGTGCGCAGCTGGACCACATCGAGAAGGAAATCGTGCAATCGAAATTTCCGCTGGAGTTCTCGGACAAGGTGTACACGCTGCGGCAGCATGTGGACTATGTGCGGGCGCAGTTGGCGCGGCAGTCGGAGGAGGCGGGGTAGCCCCTCTTCTCAGCGTTTCGACCCGGCCGACTCCAGCAGTTCGATGACCGCTGTGTTTCGCTGGTCCGGCGACTGCTTCGCTGCAGCCGCCTTGGCAAGATCGAGGGGCGTCCGGCCAGTGTCATCCTTGACGGCGGGGTTCGCCTTGTTGTCGAGCAGCAGGGGAACGGCATTCTCATCCAGCGCGGTGGCGGCAAGGTGCAAGGCGGTCCAATGCGGGTTGCCTCGGCTTTCACCACTGGCAAGGGCGTCGCGATGGTCTTGCGCGTTGATGTCGAGCCCGGCGTTCAAGTAGTGACTCAGGAGGCGTCGTGCCTCGGCCCGGTCTTCCATGAACACCACGAACTGGGCGCCGGCCGAACGGTTCATATCGCGAATCTCGGCGGCCGTCGGGTGAAGCCGATAGAGCGCCTGGCGGCAAGGCCAGGCGAGGAACGGACGTTCCACCTCCATGCAGATCTGCAATTGCATCGCATCGCGATCCAGGACGGAGCGCGCGAGCAGGGCCACCGCCGCGCCGCCTGCCAGCAAGGCGACTGCGACGCTCCATCGGATGGCGGTTCGACGACTCAAGCGTCAACCCTTCGCCCGCACCAGCTTCCCCGTCGACGAGGCCCGGGCACACAGCCGGCCGTCCTGCGCAAACAGGTCGGCCTCGAGGAACACCACGCTGCGGCCCCAGCGCAGGACGCGGGCTTCGACTTCGAAGGTCGATACGTCGACGCGCTCGAGGAAGGTCACCTTGAGTTCCAGGCTGGCCAGCCCCGATTCCGGCTCGCGTGCCATCACGGCGAAGGCCATCGAGCAGTCGAGCCAGGCGGTGATGATGCCGCCCTGCACCACCGTGCCGTGGGTGTGGGCGAATTCGGGGCGCGCGGTGAAGCGGACGCGGGCAGCGCCGGCTTCGGCGTCGCTGCGAAGGAGTTCGGTAAAGCCGATGGCGTGCATCAGGCCGGTGGGGAATTTTTGCTTGTCCATGGGGTTGTGTCCTGCGCATCCGCCGCGCCATCGCATGGGCGCCAGCGGCGAGCGGCAATGCTACGCGGCAGGCCCTATGGCAAGCGACACGATGGCGACTGCGCGTGTCGCGCGTTGCAAGGCGCTTGTCGCGTGGCGCATATGCCGTGGCGCGAAATGCATGCCCCTGCACGGGAACGCGTTTTGCTTCAAGCTGCGTACCCCGTTTCATGAATACGAGCAAATGAAATCGGGCACTCACCGTGCCGCACAGGCACATCCTCCCTCACTCAACCATTACCCAAGGACGCATTGATGAGCACGATCAAGACCGAGGACGGCACCGAGATTTTCTACAAGGACTGGGGCACCGGACAGCCCATCGTCTTCTCGCACGGCTGGCCACTTTCGGGCGACGACTGGGATGGCCAGATGCTGTACTTCCTCCAGCAGGGCTATCGCGTCATCGCGCACGACCGGCGCGGGCACGGGCGGTCCAGCCAGACATCGGGCGGCAACGAGATGGACACCTATGCCGACGACCTGGCCGCGCTGACCGAGGCGCTGAACCTGAAGGACGCGATCCACGTCGGCCATTCGACCGGTGGCGGCGAGGTAGCCCGCTACATGGGCCGGCACGGCACCAAGCGCGTGGCCAAGGGCGTGCTGATCGGCGCAGTGCCGCCGCTCATGCTCAAGACCGAGGCCAACCCGGGCGGGCTGCCGATCGAGGTGTTCGACGGAATTCGCGCTGGCGTGGCGGCCAATCGCGCCGAGATCTACCGGGACTTCACGCTGCCCTTCTACGGCTACAACCGGCCCGGCGCGAAGATCTCGCAAGGCATTCGCGACCACTGGTGGCTGCAGGGAATGATGGGTTCGATCCTGGCCCACTACGAATGCGTCAAGGCCTTCTCGGAGACCGACTTCACCGAGGACCTGAAGAAGATCGATGTGCCGATGCTGGTCATGCACGGCGACGACGACCAGATCGTGCCGTACCAAGATGCCGCGCTGCTGTCGGCCAAGCTGCTGAAGAACGCGACGTTGAAGATCTACCCCGGCCTGCCGCACGGGATGTGCGCGACGCATCCGGAGATCATCAATCCGGACTTGCTGGCGTTCTTCAAGTCCTGATTGAAGCCCACCCCCAAGCGCCTGCGGCACCGGGGCGGCCGCCAGAGGCGGCTGCTCTTGCGGTTCCGTCCAAGCCTGCACTGGCAGGCTTGGAGCCGCGGCCCTCAGCCCCTCAAGGGGGCGCAACCCAGCGGCCCGGCGAAGCCGGTACCGCGGGTGCCCACGAACAGGCATGGCTTTGCTAGCGCTTGTTCATGCGTCGCGGAAGACGCTAGAAGAGAAGCCGTCGCGGGTGCGCGGCGCGGGATCAATATTTGCCGGCGCCCATATACCCGAACAGGTGGCCGGCCACCTTGCGCATCTGGATCTCCTCGGACCCTTCGGTGATCCGGTAGCGGCGGTGATGCCGGTAGATGTGCTCGAAGGGCTTGTGGCGTGAATAGCCCAGCCCGCCGTGCACCTGCATCGCCCGGTCGGCCGCTTCGCAGCACAGGCGGTTGGCCTGGTAGTTGCACATCGAGACCTTGTCGGACAGGCGCTTCTCGACTTCGGGCTTGGGCATCTGGTCCATCTGCCAGGCGGTCTTGCGGATCAGGAGGCGCAGCATCTCGACCTGCGTGGCGAGTTCGACCAGCGGGAACTGGATGCCCTGGCTGCGCGCGAGCTCCTCGCCGAAAGGCTTGCGCTCGCGCGCGTACTTGACGCTTTCGCGCACGCAGTAATCGGCGGCGCCGAGGCTCGATGCGGCCTGACGGATGCGGTTCTCGTGCACGAAATGCTGGGCCAGCGCCAGGCCGCCGTCGAGCTTGCCGAGCACCGCGGAGCCCGGCACCCAAACGTTGTTGAAGCTCACGCGCGGATGGTCGGTCGGCATGTTGAAGGTCCAGAGGTATTCCTCGATCTTCACGCCCTCGGCATGCGCCGGCACCAGGAAGGCGCTGATGCCGCGGGCCTCGCCGTCGCGGCCGCTGGTGCGCGCGAACAGCACGCAATGCGTCGCGGTGTGCATGCCGGTGGTCCACATCTTCTCGCCGTCGATGCGAAAACCCGGCTGGCCGTTGCGCGATTCGGGCACGGCACGGGTCTCCATGTGCGTGGCATCGGAGCCATGCTGCGGTTCGGTCAGGCCGAAGGTCAGGCGCACGCGCTCATCGAGCATGCCCGGGATCAGTTCGTCGCGATGCGCCGGCGTGCAGAGATCGCGGATGACCAGCACGAAGGGGTTGTTGGCGACGATGGAATGCTCGTTCTGCAGGTCGTTGTGCAGGCCCAGGCCGCGCGCGGCAAAGTGCTCGCGGATCACGGCCATCCAGAGGTTGCTGCCGTTACGCCCGCCGAACTCCGCTGGCAGGCCGAAGCGCAGGTGGCCGGCCTTGTCGGCACGTCGTCGGGCCTCGGCCAGCAGCGACTCCCACTCGGGGCGCGGCAGTCCGCCGTTGTCGAAGTCGGTGCGGGCCCATTCGCGCCGATGGTCGAAGAAGCGCTCGTTGTCGTCCTGCGCCTGCAGCGGCGCGATCTCGCGGTCGATGAAGTCGTCGAGTTCGGCGAGGTAGGCGACGAGGTCGGAGGGCAGGTCGAAGTCCATGTTCGTCTTCTTTCAGCGCTTGTCGTTGTTGTCGTAGCCGGGCTGGTCGATGGCCAGCTTGTCGCGCGTGGTCTGGCGCAGGTGTTCGGCGAGGCCGGGGGTGGCCAGGGTCATCGCACCGGATGCGATGCGTGCGCAGAGAAGGCGATTGGCCTCCGCCAGGTCCGCCGGCATGTCCGCGCCGAGCAGGGCGCGCAGGCGAAGCAGCTCGCCCTGGTTGGCCTCGGGCGCCAAGCGCAGTTCACGCTGCACGATGTCGAGCGCGTTGGCTGCGACGCGCGCATGGAAGGGCACCGCGGCGCCGCCCGTCGTCGTCACGACTTGCTCGCGCAGGAAGGTCGCGACGGCTTCGATCAATTCGGCGGTGCTGGGCCGGTCTTGCATCAGTTGCTTCCTCCCGGCGCCAGCAGGGCCAGCAGGTCCGATTCGGCCTCCGAGGCGCGGCGGCCGATCACCGCCTTCTCGACATCGCGCTCGCGTCCGCTGAGCCAGGCCTGCAGCATCGTTTCGCAGATGACACCCCACTTCAGCGAGCCCATCAACTCCCACCAATGCACGCGTTCGACATCGACGATGCCGCCTGCGCTGGCATAGCCCTCGAACAGTTGCTCGCGGGTGCCGAAGCCGCCCACCGGCAGATGGCCGTTGCCGAAACGCCAGGAACGCACGCACATCCAGCCCAGGTCTTCCATCGGGTCGCCCAGATGCGCAAGCTCCCAATCGAGCACGGCGCGCAGGCCCTCCTCGTCGACGATGAGGTTGCCGTTGCGAAAGTCGCCGTGCACGAGCACCGGCGCGTCCATGTCCGCCGGCGCATGCGCGCGCAGCCATTGGAAAGCGATCTCGAACACCGGGCGCATGGTGCCATGGCTGCGGTGGATCTCGATCTGGTAGTCCAGTTCGGCGAGCGCGTCGGCGCGCCGCAGCGGTGGGAGGCACTTGGTCGACAGTCGGTGAATGCGCGCCAATGCGGTGCCGCATTGGTGTGCCAGCACGCGGCGTGCATCGGCAAGGCGGGCCTCGCGCACGATGCGGCGGCCCAGGGTCTCGCCTTCGATGCGGTCCATGATGAAGCCATCGCCCAGGCCGTCGGATGCGCGCAGGACGTGGCGCACGCCGGGAACCGGTACGCCGCCTATGCGTGCAACATCGATGAGCTGTGCTTCGGCTGCGAGTCCCGCCGAGCCCATGCCGCGTTCCCCCGTTGCGTCGGCTGCGCGGCGCAGTATGAGAGGGACAACCTGCGGACCAGCATCCACCTCGAAGGCCCAAGTCTGCTGGCTTGCGCCGCCGGACAAACGGCGCACGCCCTGAAGCGCTGTGCCCCCAGGCACCAGCGTGCCCGCAAGCGCATGCAGCGCGTCGGCGATCACCTTCGACTCATCGCTCACGAACGTCTCCCCTCTTGGTTCTGGCGCAAGTCAAATCTGTCGAAATCGACGCGAGGCAAGGCGCAAAGCACAGCCGTACAGGCAGTACGGCGAGCATTTGCAACGCCGCATCGCGTCGATTCTCGACAGATTTCAGAGGCGTTCGATGATGGTGACGTTGGCCATTCCTCCACCCTCGCACATGGTCTGCAGGCCGTAGCGCTTGCCGCGCTGGCCGAGCGCATGCACCAGCGTCGTCATCAGCTTGGTCCCCGAAGCACCCAACGGATGCCCCAGCGCAATCGCCCCACCATTCACATTGAGCCGCTCCGGGTCCGCACCCGTCACCTGCAGCCACGCCAGCGGCACGGGCGCAAAGGCTTCGTTGACTTCGAACAGGTCGATGTCGTCGATCTTCATGCCGGCCTTCTGCAGCGCGCGTTGCGTGGCAGGAATCGGCGCCTCCAGCATGATGACCGGGTCGTGGCCCATCACGCTCAGGTGGTGGATGCGTGCCAGCGGCTTCACGCCCAGCGCCTTCAGGCCGCGCTCGTTGACCACCATCACGCCACTCGCGCCGTCGCAGATCTGGCTCGCCGTGGCGGCCGTACAGCGCCCGCCTTCGGCGATGAGCTTGACCGAGGCAATGCTTTCCAACGTAGCCTCGTAGCGGATGCCTTCGTCGGCCGTGTGCATCTCGCCGGGCTCGGTGCCGTCGGCCATGCGAACGGCCACGGGCACGATCTCGCGTTCGAACGCGCCCGCGCGGGTCGCGGCGATGGCGCGTTCGTGGCTCTGCAGCGCATAGCGGTCGAGCGCATCCTTTTCGAGGCCGTAGTTCCTGGCGATCATCTCGGCGCCGGTGAACTGGCTGAACTCGACGTTGCCATAGCGCGCCTTCATGGCCGGGCTCATGTAGTTGCCCAGGCCGGCCTTCGCAGCCAGCGCGACGGTCATGCCCATGGGCACGCGCGTCATGCTTTCCACACCGGCAGCAATCACCACGTCCTGGGTGCCCGACATCACGGCCTGCGCCGCGAATTGCAGCGCCTGCTGCGACGAGCCGCACTGGCGGTCGACCGAGGTGCCCGGCACCGATTCCGGCAACCGCGAGGCCAGCACGGCGTTGCGCGCGACGTTCAGCGCCTGCTCGCCGCCCTGCATCACGCAACCCATGATGACGTCGTCGATCAGCGCGGGGTCGGCGCCGGTGCGTGCGACCAGTGCGTCGAGCACTTGCGCCGCCAGGTCGACCGGGTGCCATCCCGACAGGCGGCCATTGCGACGCCCGCCTGCGGTGCGGACGGCTTCGACGATAAAGGCTTCAGGCATTATTTTTTCTCCGTTTCAAAAGTGATGGATTGAAAGGGTGAAGATTTCGTAGCGAGGGCGCCGAGGTCGGGTCGAGGAGCGGAACCGCACTCTCGTGCGGTGACAACGCAGTTGCGGCGAGGCTGACAATTGTGCGAAGCGCTTGTCATGCCGGAGCCAACACCGCAGGCCCGAGATCGGTGGCCGCAGTAGAAAGATTCGCCCTTTCAACGGGGGGCCATGCGGATGGCGCCGTCGAGACGCACGCTCTCGCCATTCATGTACCCCGTGGTGATCATGAACTCGGCCAGCGCTGCGTACTCCTCCGGCTTGCCCAAGCGCTTAGGGAATGGCACCGACGCGGCCAGCGCCGCCTTGACGTTGTCAGGCGCACCCTGCAGCAGCGGCGTGTTGAAGATGCCCGGCAGGATGGTGTTGACGCGGATGCCCTCGCCCATCAGGTCACGCGCGATGGGCAGCGTCATGCCGACGATGCCAGCCTTCGAGGCGGTGTAGGCGGCCTGCCCCATCTGCCCGTCCTGCGCCGCCACTGACGCCGTGTTGACGATGGCCCCGCGCTCGCCGTCTTCCAGCATGTCGAGCGTGAGCATGCCGGCGGCCGACTTGGCGATGCAGCGGAAGGTGCCGACCAGGTTGATCTGGATGATGCGGTCGAAATTCGCGAGCGGAAAGTGCTTGATCTCACCCGTAGTCTTGTCGCGGCTGGCGGTCTTGACTGCATTGCCGGTACCGGCGCAGTTGACCAGCACGCGCTCCTGGCCATGGGCCTCGCGCGCCTTGACGAAAGCCGCGTCGACCTGCTCCTCGGAGGTCACGTCGACCTTGCAGAACACGCCGCCGATCTCGGCCGCAACGGCCGCGCCTTGTGCTTCGTTGAAGTCGAACAGCGCGACCTTCACGCCGCGGCTGGCCAGGCGGCGCGCGGTGGCGGCGCCGAGGCCGGAAGCGCCGCCGGTGACGATGGCGGCAATGGAGGAGTCGAGTTGCATCAGGTGTCCTTGCGGTTGTCTCAGCGTGGCCGGGTCTGCGCCGGCATGACCCGCCAGTCTAGTGAGACACCGTGCGAACCGGCATCGTCCGAATCGACGAAATGACCGCGGCAGCGGCACTGGCAAACGCGGGACGCCGCCCCGAGCCACGGCGCGGCATGATCGGCGGTCCAACTTCTTCGCCGGCGATGCAGCCCTCCCCGCCTTCTTCCCTCCGGATTCTCGAGACCAAGCTCAACCCGCCGGCCTTCGTCGCCACGCAGGTGCCGCGCCGCGCCATCGGCGACGAGATTGCGGCGGCCACCGCCCGCATGGTGCTGGTGCGCGCGCCCGCCGGCTTCGGCAAGACCACGGCCATGGCGCAGAGCCGGGCGCGCATGGAGGAACGAGGCACGAATACCGCATGGCTCACGCTGGACCGGGCCGACAACGACGTCTCGCGCTTTCTCGATGGCCTGGCCGAGGCGGCGTTGCGGCTGGGCGTGGAGCCGGTCGGCGCCGGCGCGGCTTTCGACGCGGTCGCCGCGCTGGCCATGCTGGATGCGCCCTTCGCCCTCTTCCTCGACGACTTCGAGGTGGTGCAGGAGCCCGCCGTGCTCGGCTTGGTGCGCGAGATCATCGAGCAGTTGCCGCGCCGCGGCCAGATCGTGATCGGCTCGCGTGGCCTGCCGGACCTGGGCCTGGGGCGGCTGCGCGCACGCGGCCAGTTGCTGGAGATCGACACCGACCGCCTGCGATTCACGCTGGAGGAAACCAGCGCCTTCTTCGACCTGCGCGCCTCCGCTGCCGCCCTGCCACCCGACGTGCTGTCGCAGTTGCATCGCAAGACGGAAGGCTGGGTGGCGGCGATCTGGCTGGCTTCGATGGCGCTGGAGCGCCACGGCGTGGCCACGGGCTTCGTCGAACGCTTCTCCGGCTCCGACCGCGCCATCGCCGACTACCTGGCCGAGGACGTGCTGGCGCACCAGCCGCGCGAGATCCGCGACTTCCTGCTGCGCACCAGCATCCTGCGCCAGCTCGATGCATCGGTGTGCCAGGCGCTGAACCCGCGTGCCGACAGCGCCGCCATCCTGGAGCAACTGGCCGCATCCAACCTGTTCCTCACGCCGGTCACCGGCGAGGGCCGCGCCTGGCGCTATCACAGCCTGTTCGGCGACTTCCTGCGTGCGCAGCTGGCGCGCGAGATGCCCGACGAACTGGCACGGCTGCACCTGTCGGCATCGGCCTGGTACGAATCGCAAGGCCGCCCGGTGCCGGCCATCGACCACGCGATCGAGGGCGGCGACCATCCGCATGCGCTGACGCTGCTCCACACCTGGGCCGGGCAGTTCCTGGAACAAGGCCGCATGCGCATGCTGTCGCGCTGGTTTGCGGCCATCCCGGCGCACCAGCTTCGCGCGCAGCCGATGCTGCAGCTGATCGCGCTGTGGGCCGAATGCTTCACGCGCGGTCCGTGGGAGGCGATGCTTCATCTCCAGCAATCGGGCTGCACCGACAGCGACATCCCCGAGGTCCGCGCCGGCGCCCATACGCTCTACCCGCTGCTGCTCGCGATGCAGGACCGCTACGACGAGGCCTACGCCGCCGGCCGCGATGCGCTGGCCCGCTTGCCGACCGGCATCGCCTTTGCCGACAGCGCGCTGCTCAACGCCATGGCCAATGTGCTGGCGGTGATGGGCGACCAGCACGAGTCGCAGCGCCTGCTCGACGCGGCGCGCAGCCGGCAGGGCCACGGCAACTTCAACCGCATGTATTCCGAGTCGCTCGAAGGCATGCTCGACCTGCAGGGCGGTCGCCTGCGCCAAGCCACGGCGCGCTTCCGCATGGCGGTCGATTCCACGCATGCGGTCACGTACAACCACAGCCACGGCAATGCCTGGGCCGGCGTGCTGTATGCGGGGGTGGTGTACGAGGTCAACCAGCTGACGCAGGCCGACCACCTTCTGAACGCCTACTTGCCGCTCGCGCGCGACGTGGGCCTGCCCGACCACATGATCCTGAGCCACGTCATGCGCTCGCGCATCGCGTTCCATGCGGGCGACATCGACGCGGCCTTCCTCGCGCTGACCGAGCTCGAATACCTCGGCCATGCGCGCCAGTTGCCGCGCGTGGTGGCGGGCGCCAAGCTGGAGCGCTCGCGCATGTTGCTGCTGCAGGGCAACGGTCCGGCCTCACGCGATGAACTGACGCGCGCGGATGATCCTGCGTTGTGGGCACGTGAGCGCGTTCAGCGCCTGCCCGCGCATGACCTCGACTACCTTGCGCTGGCGCAGGCGCGCTGGCAGATCGCGTTCGGCGATGCGCATGCCGCCATCGCCATGCTCGATGCGGAGATCCGCTCGGCCATCGAAGGCGCGCGCCATCGTCGCGCGCTCAAGCTGCGCGTACTGCGGGCGCTGGCCCTGCACCGCGCGGGCGATGCAATGGCGGCTCTCGACGCGATGGGCGCCGCGCTGCAGGCCGCGAGCCAGGAAGGCTTCATGCGCCTGATCCTGGACGAGGGCCCGGCTGTCGGCCCGCTGATCCAGGGCATTGCGGTCTCGACGCGCACGCAGTCCGCGCGCGGCGACCCGATCCTTGCCGACTACCTGCAACGCCTGCTCCAGGCCATGGGCCCGCTGGCGCCGCCCGACATCGACACGCCCGCGCCGGGCAGCCAGCTCGCCGAGCCGCTCACGCGCAAGGAAATCCACGTGCTGCAACTGCTGGCCGAAGGCTATTCGAACAGCGCGATGGCCGAGAAGCTCTTCGTCTCCGAAAGCACCGTGCGCACGCACCTGCGCAGCATCAACCTGAAGCTGGACGCGAAGAGCCGCACGCAGGCGGTGGCGATTGCGCGCAAGGTGGGGGTGATCCGGTAGCCCGCATGCCCGTGAGCGGGCGCGCCGTCGCTATTCGATGACGTGGTCCGCCGACAGGAGAAGCGCTGGCGGCACCACGACCCCCAGCGCCCGGGCCGCCTTCGCGTCGATCACCAGTTCCAGCTTGCTCGATTGCTCGAACGGGACTTCCCCCGGCTTGGCACCCTTGAGGATCTTGCCGATCAACGCGGCGGACCGCCGGAACATGTCGGGGAAGTCGGACTGGTACGAGGCCAGCGCGCCGCCCGTCATGAAGTCACGCCCGCCCCAGACCGACGGCATGCGCCGCTGCAGGCACATCTGGTTGAGCAGGACGCGATGCGTGTAGGTGTTGGAATCAGCGAACACCAGCAGGCCGCCGATGCCGTCTCGCACCATGGCGGCGAATGCGCCGTCGAAGTCCGTGGGTCCGCGTGCGGGGTATGGGTGGATCGCGAGACCCAATCCCTTTTGCCAATTGGTGAGCGCAGGTTCAAGCCCGCCGGGCCCGACCGCATCGGGATTGAACAGGATGCCGACGCGCCTTGCCGTCGGCACGAACTCTCGCAAGACCTGCAATCGCTTGGCAACGATTTCCAGTGCCCAGGAGCCGATGCCGGTGATGTTTCCGCCGGGCCGTGAGAAGCTTTGCGCGAGCCCCATCGCGACCGGGTTGTCGACGCTCACAGCCACCACGGGCACCGTGCGGGTCGCTTCCTTCGCTGCCATCGCTGACGCGGGCCAGGCGGTGACGAGCACGTCGGGCCGCTGCCGCAACAGCTCCTCGGCCATCGTCGGCAGGCGCGAGAAATTGCCATCTGCCGAGCGAAACTCGATGCTGAAGTTGCGGCCCTCGACGTAGCCCAGCGCACGCAACCCTTCCAGGAGGGCCTTGACGATGGCTTGCTGCAGCGGCGCCTCCAATGCCGGCTCCACCAGGAACGCGAGGCGGGCCGGTCGGCCCACGACCTGCGCCCGGGGCATGCGCGACGACAACGCCGCCATGACGAGCAGCATCGCGTTGCAGGCAGTGCGTCGTTTCACGGGTCGCCTTCCTGTGTGCCGAAGCCACGTTGGCGGGACAGTACGCCTCGGTATCGAGCCCGTCAAATCCACTCGGCGTGCCGTCGCGCTCGACCCGTGAATGCTCAGGCTTGGCTGGATTGCCGCGTGTCGCGCGCGCTTCCAGCCTGCACCTGCGATTGCGCCAGGTACGCCCGCAGCGTTGCCAGGTCGATCTGGTACGACCTGTCCTCCTTGTGCACGCCGAATCCCAGCCGGTTGTTGATCGACAGCATGGCCGCGTTGACGACGGCGTTGTTCGTGAGCACCGTCCCCACTTCCGGACGACACTGACGCACGCGTTCCAGCATGCGCGCCTTGACGGCCTTCGCGAGTCCCTGGCCGCGCCACGGCCGCGCGACGGCGGTGAGCTGCTGGTACATGCGATCCGGAAAACGCGCGTCCCAGGTCGCGTCGCACATCGCGGCGACTTGCTCGCCATCGCGCAGCAACACGAGGAAGTGGTCGCCGCCGCGGCGGTCCAAGTCCGCGTACCAGCTTTCATAGTCCTTCAGCTCGTAACGGATGCGGGGGATGTCCAGGCCATCCAGCGGCTGGTCGTTGATCAGCTCGGTGAAGGGGGTCATCAGGGGGGCCAGCGTTTCCATCGGCACGCGACCGCAGTGCACTTCCCAACGCAGGCCATGGGCGTCAAGTCCGGCCGGCCGGGCCCAGCGCGCGAGCATCTGCCAGTCCAGTTGATCGAAGGGTGAGCGGTTCTCGAACATGCGCAGCTTGCAGGTCGCGCCGATGCTGTCCAGCCACGCGTGGCCGTCGGGCAAGTGGGCCTTGGCGGTCGCGGTGTGCTTGCCTTGGCTTTCCATGAAATGCGCCAGGCCAGCGAGCAGCGCGCGGCCCACGCCATGCTTGCGCAGTCCGCGCGCGACGCCGCCGGCGACATCCACATGGCCGGCGTAGTCTTCGCTGTCGGGCGAGCCATGGCGACGAAAGTTCAGGACCATGATTCCCGCGATCACGTCGTCGTGCAGGGCGAGCACCCGTCGCGCTTCAACAAGAGGGCGCACCACACGAAGCTCGGATTCGAAATCCGCATCGGACATCACCGGCTCGCCGGGGAAGTCCTCCTGGCTGCGCAGGCGACGGAATGCATGGAGCGCTTGCCACTGCGACGGGCTGGCCTGCAGGGGTTCGAAAGGACGAAGTTCCAACTTGGCCGAACGGCCATGAAAAGAAGACATGAGTGCCTTGAGTTTTGAATGCCGACAACGTCGCGGGCAACGAATGCCGCGACGACTTGGAGGGCGACTCAGGCGGTTGGGGAGCGTCAGGCCAGGCGTGATGACGCAGTGGCTATGTCAACGCTCGCGAATCCACCGGATGAGTGCGGAGGTGGGGGTGATGTGCGTGTGCCATGGGATACCTCCGCGCGGTGGATTGAGAAGGCGTGGATGCTATCAAAGGCTCTTGCATTTCGGCATTGGCGAAGACGCCTGCGCATGCCGGGTTTCTCCCCGCGCCGTGAAGTCTTGCCGCGGCCGATACGGCGCGCCGCGGATGGGCGCACCAACACTATCGAAAAGGAACTCCTTGATGACGACCCAGAATCGCAGATCGATGCTCCAGCTCGGCTCCGCGCTGGCGGCTGGTGCGCTGTCAGCCTTCGCCACTGGCTCCGGCGCCAGCGCCAGCGGCAAGCCCCTGTTCGCAATGGCCGGTGCGACCATTCCGGTGGTCGGCAGCGACCCAGTCTTCCCGGTGCGGCGCGTGTACTGAATCGGGCGCAATTACGTCGCGCATGCGATCGAGCGCGGCTCCGACGCGGACCGCGAGCCGCTCTTCTTCTTCCAGAAGCCGACCGACGCGGTACAACTCGTGCCCCATGGGCGCGACCATCGACCGCACCTACCCGCCGCCGACGAAGAACTACCACGACGAGGTCGAGCTCGTCGCCGCGCTGAACAAGGAGCCACCTTCACCGGAAGGGGCGGCGCGGATCCGTCGCGCAAGGGCAGCGATACGTCGTCAACTGCCCGACAGGCACGCTGCCGTGCGCTGCATCGATTCATCGGTGTAGCCGGCATCCGTCGCCGCCTTGCGCAGCGCGTCGACCGTAACGGGGACTTGAGACACGATGCTCTTCATCGGAAGGCGCGCCTTGCCCAGGAGGACCATGGTGACGCCCGCGTCGATGCCGGTGTAGGCACGGACGTCCGCCGGCCCCAGTCGCGCGCCCGGCCTGTTGCACAGATCGCCCTTTCCCTTGTCGGGCCGCGACTCGTAGGGCGCCTTGAGTGACTTCTCGGCATCGCCGCAACGGTTGGCGATGCTGATCGGCCCGATCTTCTGTGGTGTCTGCAAGCTGCCGTAGCGAAGCAGCTCATGGAGCGCAATGGAACCCTCGCCGAATCGCGGTCCCGTGTCCCCTGCGACAGCCACGGTACTCCGCCCCTCAAAGGTGACGTACACGACGCGCCCGAGGAGATCCGGGGAGCTGGTCGGGACCACGATCGCAGGCACTGTCGCGGAATCGATCGAGCGAACCATTCCGTCGACCAGCTGGTTCAGATGCGTCATCGACGCGTAGTAGCGTGTCTTGCCACCCTCGATCGTGTCGAGTTGGTCCTGGCCCACACGCGGGCGGCCCTTGCCATTTCCGATGACCTTCTTGCCGCCTCCGCATGCAACGGTCTGGCCTCCCGGAGCAAGGGCTTCCACCTCGATCGCGTACACGCAGAATTCGGGCGTCCCCGGGGCGAAAGCGCCCTTCTCGGCCTGCAGGAACAAGGATGAGCAATTCGATCCACTGGCCAGGCAACTGACCTTCGGGTTCCATCGATCCATGCCGTTGGAGATGTAGGTGAACCCGTGGTCGCCGACGGTGTATGAAGCCTTCGCGCCATCCGGATTGACTGCCAAGGGGCCCTTGACGCCAAAGCTGCCATCCGCGAATCGTGCCCCCGGCAATCCGCCAATCGTCGTCGGGCCAGGACAGGATGCCGGCGGCGCGGCTGCGGCCGTCGCGACGGCAAACGCCAGTGCCACGAACGACACATTGCGCACGGAGATCGGCCTGGCCCCGGTGCGGACGATCATCATGTTGGCTCTTGATCGCATCTTCTCGCCCCCGGTCGTTGTGTCGGCGCCCATTGTCCGGACGCAGTGACCGGGGAGGCATCCCCAGGGAGGAGGAGGCCCTCGCTCAGAACTCGTGTATCTCCGTCTTGTTGATGATGAGCTTGAGGAAGTAGTACGCGAAGAACGGCGCGGCGAGGCCGAAGGTCACGACGATCAGCACGGTCCAGATCAGCGCCTGCACGAACATCTCGCCGAAAGTGAGCGTGTTCACGAGCTTGTATTTCGCCATGGGACTCTCCTCGATGAAGGGGCGCGATGCTACGCGCCTGTCGAGTTGTCCTCAACCCACTGTGCGTAGGGTGCATGGATGTGCTCGAACGCGATGGCGTGGATCGCCGGGAGGTCGTAGCTGTGCAGCTCGCGGATCGCGGATTCGACGGCGGCGTAGCGCTCGCGCGTGGTCTTGAAGAGGACGCGGAACTCCGGCTCGTTCTGCACCGCGCCCTCCCAGGTGTAGAAACTCTCGATCTCCGAGATCTGTGCGCACGCGGCCAGCTTGCGCTCGACCAGTGCGCGCGCCATCGCCTGCGCCTCGGCCCGGCTGCCGACGGTCGTGACGACGGCGATGGGGGTCATTGAGTAACCTTCGCGCTACGCGCTGCGGTGCGAGCGCCTTCGGGCGGCCGGGCGGCGCTCATTGAGTAACCTTCGCGCTACGCGCTGCGGTGCGAGCGCCTTCGGGCGGCCGGGCGGCGCTCATGGCTACAACGCCCGCGAGATCACCTCTTTCATGATCTCGTTCGTCCCGCCATAGATGCGCTGCACGCGCGCGTCGGCATACATGCGCGCCACCATGTACTCGCTCATGAAGCCGTAGCCGCCGAACAGTTGCAGGCATTCATCGACCACGCGCCCCTGCGTCTCCGAGCCCCACAGCTTGGCCATCGAGGCGGTCGCGGTGTCGAGCTTGCCGGCCACCAGGTCTTCCACGCAGCGGTCGATGAAGGCGCGGCCCACCTTGATCTGCGTGGCGATCTCGGCCAGCTTGAACTTGGTGTTCTGGAAGTTGGCCACCGGTTGGCCGAAGGCCTTGCGGTCACGCACGTAGTCGAGCGTGGCCTCATACGCGCCTTCCATCGTGGCGAGCGCCGCCACGCCGATGATGGTGCGCTCGTACGGCAGGTCTGACATCAATTGGAAGAAGCCCTGCCCCTCTTGGCCGCCCAGCAGGTTGGCCGCCGGCACGCGCACATCGTCGAAGAACAGCTCCGAGGTGTCCTGCGCCTTCATGCCGATCTTGTCGAGCACGCGGCCGACGCGGAAGCCCTTGCAGCCTTCGGTCTCGACGATCAGGATCGACGTCCCCTTGGCGCCCTGCTTGGGGTCGGTCTTGGCGACCACCAGCACCACGCCGGCGAGGAAGCCGTTGGTGATGAAGGTCTTCGAGCCGTTGATGACGTAGTCGTCGCCATCGCGCTCGGCACGCGTGCGCACGCCCTGCAGGTCGGAGCCGGCGCCGGGCTCGGTCATGGCGATGGCGCCGACCAGTTCGCCGCGTGCCATGCGCGGCAGGTACTCGCGCTTCTGCGCCTCGGTGCCATGGTTGAGGAAGTAGTGCGCGACGATGGCATGCACCGAGGTGGCCATGCCGCTGAGGCCGCGGCGCGCCGCTTCCTCGTAGAACACGGCTTCGTGGCGGAAGTCGCCGCCACCGCCGCCGTATTCCTCGGGGATGTCGGCACAGATCAGGCCGATCGCGCCGGCCTTGCGCCAGATGGCATGGCCCACATGGCCCGCCTTGCGCGCCTCTTCGTCGTGCGGGACCATCTCGGTCTCGATGAAGCGCACCACGTTGTCGCGGTACAGCTCCAGGTCTTCATCGCTCCAGGAGCGACGGAAGTCGATGGGCATTGAATGTCTCCTGTGAATGCTCTTCAGCCGACGCGTCTTTCGCGTCCGGCCCAATAAGGTTCGCGCAACTGGAACTTCTGCAGCTTGCCCGCCGCCGACAGCGGCAACGCATCGCGGAACTCCACGCTGCGCGGGCATTTGTAGCTGGCGATCTGGTCGCGGCAGTGCGCAATGATGGCGTCGGCGTTGATCTCGGCGCCCTCGCGCTTGACGATCACCGCATGCACGCGCTCGCCCCACTTGTCGTCGGGCACGCCGATCACCGCGGACATCAGCACCTGCGGCATCTGCGCGATGGCGTTCTCGACCTCGGCGGAATACACGTTCTCGCCGCCGCTCACGATCATGTCCTTCATGCGGTCGACGACAAACAGGAAGCCGTGCTCGTCCATGTACCCGCCGTCGCCGGTGTGCATCCACCCACCGCGCAACGCCGCTTCCGTCTCCTGCGGCTTGTTCCAGTAGCCCTTCATCACGGTCGGTCCGCGCGCGCAGATCTCGCCGACCTGGCCAACGGGCACTTCGTTGTCGCTCGCGTCGACGATGCGGATTTCGGCAGCAGGCACGGGCGTGCCGGCCGAGCGAAGCAGGCGATTGCGGTCCGGCCCGGGCAGGTGGCTGTACGGCATCAGGATGGCCACGGTGGGAGCCAGCTCGGTCATGCCATAGGCCTGCGCGAAGGAACTCTGCGGCAGCGCGCGCATGGCCTGTTCGAGCAGCGCGACATCGATGGGCGCCGCGCCGTAGAACAGCATCTTCAAACTCGACAGGTCGAACTCGGCAAAGCGCGGATGCTCGATCACGCGCTTGATCATCGTCGGCACCAGGAACAGCTCGGTCGCTCGCGCCGTCTGGATGGCCTGCAGGATCGCGACCTCGTCGAACATCGGCAGCACATGCTGCGGCACCAGCCGAAGCATGCTCTGCACCGACAACCCGCAGCCGGCCACATGGAACATCGGCACGCCGATCACCGTGGCGGCGCCGCGCGCATCACGCGGCACAGCGGCGATGGAACTCAGCCCGTTGGTGTAGATATTGCCGTGCGTGAGCATCACGCCCTTGGGCCGACCCGTGGTGCCGCCGGTGTACATGACGGCCGCGAGTTCCTCGGCATCGTGCGGCGCATCGTCGATGGGCGTGGCCGCGGCCAGCAGCGCCTCGTAGCCCAGCATCCCTTCGGGTACGGGGCCGTCGCCGCAATGGATCACGGTGCGCAGCGAGGTGGAGAGCTTGCGCAGCTCCGCCGCCATCGGCGCGAACAGGTCGTCGACCAGCAGGATGCGCGTGTCGCAATCGTCCAGCGAATAGGCGACCTCCTTCGGATTCCAGCGGATGTTGACCGGGTTGATGACGCCGCCGCCCCACCAGGTACCGAAGAAGTATTCGACGAAGCGATGCGAGTTGAGGCTCATCATGCCGACGCGGTCGCCGCTGCCCATGCCGAGCGACTGCAGCACAGCGCCCAGGCGTGCGACGCGCTCGGTGAATTCGCCAAAGTCCAGGTGGCGGTCGCCGCAGACCACCGCGGTCGCGCCCGGCTTCTCGCGACGGCCCTTGTGCAGGGGCAAGGTGAGGCTCATGTACATGCGGGTCGTCTCCTTGTGTTCTTGATTCGGCCTGGACGCTACGAAGTCGCAGCCATGCCCCAGCGGCGCAGCACGGCGGCAGCATCCTCGCGCGGCAGGCCATCAGGCTGGTCGGGCGCGGTCCGGCTGAAGCGCGGCGCGGGCGCGGGCTGCACCACGCCATCGACGTTCACGAAAGTGCCACGCGCCACGTTGTGCGGATGTGCGGGCGCCTCGTCCCAATCGAGCACGGGCGCGAAGCAGGCATCCGAGCCTTCCAGCAGCGCACACCATTCGTCGCGCGTGCGGGTGCGGAACACATCGGCCAGCCGCAGCTTGAGCAGCGGCCAGCGCGCGCTGTCCATCTGGGCATCGAAGGCCGGATCGTCGGCCAGGCCGCAGCGGTCGCGCAGCAGCGCATAGAACTGCGGCTCGATGGAACCGATGGCCACGTGCTTGCCGTCGGCGCAGGCATAGGTGTCGTAGAAGTGGGCGCCGCCGTCGAGGAAGTTCTCGCCGCGGTTGTTGTTCCAGCGGCCGGCGGACTTGAAGCCGTACATCATGGCCGACAGCAGCGCGGCGCCATCGGTCATCGCGGCATCCACCACCTGGCCCTTGCCCGAGCGCTTCGATTCGTGAAGCGCGCCGAGCACGCCCACGGCCAGCAACATCGCGCCGCCACCGAAGTCGCCGACATAGTTGAGCGGCGGCACCGGCGCCTCGCCATTGCGGCCGATGGCATGCAGCGCGCCGCTGATCGCGATGTAGTTGATGTCATGCCCGGCCGCCTGCGCCAGCGGCCCATGCTGGCCCCAGCCGGTCATGCGGCCGTAGACCAGTCGCGGGTTGCGCGCATGGCAGGTGTCGGGGCCGAGGCCGAGGCGCTCCATCACACCGGGCCTGAACCCTTCGATGAGCACGTCGGCGGACGCGATGGCATCGAGCATCGTCTGCGTCGCACCGGCCGCGCGCAAGTCGAGCTGCAGCGTGCTGCGGCCGCGCGAGAGGATGTCGTGCTTGCTGGCCGGCGTGCCCGGTCGTTCGACGCGAATCACCTCCGCGCCCATGTCGGCGAGCAGCATCGCGCAGAACGGCGCGGGGCCGATGCCCGCCATCTCGATCACCCGTAGCCCTTGCAGTGGTCCTGCCATTTCAATCTCCCCTGGTTGTCAACTTGCCGATGCCTGCAGCCGGGCCACGCGGCGCAAGTGCCACGAAGCGGGGCCAAACAGGCCTTCGATGAGCGTGGCCCGGCGCACGTAATGGCCCACGGCCAGTTCCTCCGTCATGCCCATGCCGCCGTGCAGTTGCACCGCACCCTGCCCGACCGCCTTGCAGGCCTTGGCGACAGCGACCTTGGCCGACGACACGGCGCGTGCACGCTGCTCGGCACCAAGCTCTGCGTCGTCCAACAACTCCGCGACGCTGCTGGTGAGCGCCGCCGCCTGCTCCAAGGCCATGTGCATGTCGGCCAGCCGGTGCTGCAGCACCTGGAAGCTCGCGATGGGCACGCCGAACTGCTTGCGTTGGCGCACGTAGTCGAGCGTGTCGCGCATCAGGCGGCGCATGACGCCCGTGGCTTCGGCGCAGACGGCCAGCGTGCCCTCGTCGAGAGCTTGCTCGATGTGCGGCAGTGCGCCGCCTTCGTTGCCAAGCAGCGCGTCCATTGGCAGGCGCACGCCGTCGAATGCGATCTCGGCGGCGCGGACCCCGTCGCGCGTGGCATAGGGGCGCATGCGCACACCCGGCGTGTCGCGTGGCACCAGCACCAGCGAAAGCCCGCCCTGTTCGCGTGCGCTGCCGCTGCTGCGCGCACTGACGATGAAGTGACTGGCCCAGGGCGCCGACTGCACGACCGACTTGCGGCCATCCAGGCGAAAGCCATCGCCATCCGGTACCAGCGTGGCCTGCACTTCGGCGCGGTCATGCCACCCTTGCGTCTCCGTGTGCGCGAAGGCGATCACCGCCTGGCCCGCAACGGCCCGTGCCAGCAGCACATCGGCCTGCGCGCCGGGGTTGCGTTGCAGCAGGCCGGCACCGATCACGATGGTCGAGAGATAAGGCTCGGCGGCCAATGCGCCGCCCAGCGTTTCCATCATCGCGGCGTGCGCGGCCATTCCGCCGCCGAGGCCGCCCTGCGCCTCCGCCAAAGCCACGCCGAGCAGGCCCAGCTCGTTCGCAAGTCCTTGCCAGAACGGCGGCGGCGCGCTATCGGCCTGCGCCAACGCATGCAGCCGTTGCGGCAGGCTGTGCTGGTCGTCGAGATAGCGCGCAAGGCTGTCGCACAGCATCGCGAGCGTGTCTTCCTGGTCGGTGCTTGTGCTCATTTCAGTGGCTCCCCCGCGCTTCGGTCCACGCGCGTCCGCAGGCCCATTGGGGTGTGATCTTCATTTCAGGATCTGCGCGGCAATGATGTTTCGCTGCACTTCGTTGGTGCCTGCGTAGATCGATGCCGCGCGGTCGTTGAGGTAGGCCGACATGGCGAACACGGCCTCTTCGGGCACGGTCATGTCGTCCAGTTCGCAGTCGGCCATCGGCATATCGATGGCGGCCTGCGGGCCCGCGATCTCGACCGCCAGTTCCGTGATGCGCTGGCGCAATTCGGAACCCAGCACCTTGCCCATCGACGGCCGGATGCCCGGCGGCTCGCCGCGCGCCTGCGCCCGCAGTTGCTGCAGTTCCGTCGCCTCGACCGCGTCGATCGCACATTCGATCTCGGCCAATCGCAACGCCATGTCGGCCGCGGCCATGTCGCCAGCATCGCGATGCGCGAAGGCCGTATCGGCAGCGGTGTGTAAACGGCGCAGGCGCTCGCGCAGCATCGGCGTCCAGGCGCCGCCGCGCTCGTGTTGCAGCAGGTATTTGGCCACCGACCAGCCCTGGTCCTCCTCGCCGAGCAGGCTGTCGAGCGGCACGCGCACGTCATCGAAGAACACCTGGTTCAGTTCGTGGTCGCCGGAGATGCTGATGATCGGTCGCACCGTGATGCCCGGCGTCTTGAAGTCGAAGCACAGGAAGCTGATGCCCTGCTGTGCCTTGCCGCCGGAACGGGTGCGCACCAGGCAGAACATCTTGTTGGCGTACTGCGCGTGCGTGGTCCAGATCTTGGTGCCGTTGATCACGTAGTGGTCGCCGTCGCGCACCGCCTTGCATTGCAACGACGCCAGGTCGGAGCCCGACTGCGGCTCCGAATAGCCCTGGCACCAGTAGTCGTCGCCGGAGCGGATACCGGGTAGCCAGGCGCGCTTCTGCGCCTCGGTGCCGAAGGCGATGATCACCGGCGCCACCATGCCGGTGCCCATCGGCGCCACGCGCGGCGCATTGGCCGTGGAGACCTCGCTCGCGAAGATGTAGTGCTGCATCGGCGACCACCCGGTGCCGCCATGCTCGACCGGCCACTTTGGCGTGCTCCAGCCGCGCTTCGCAAGGATGCGGTGCCACGCGATCCCGTCCTCGTAGTCGTTGAAGATGCCGGAGCAGCGCCGGCCGGCCACGCGAAGCTCCGGCGTCAGTTCACGCGCGAGGAAGTCGCGCACCTCGTCCCTGAAGGCGGTCTCCGCAGGGCTGAGTTTCCAGGCCATGTCGTCTTGTCTCTCATCGGGCAGAAGCCGCGAGTGTGCCGGCTGGGGCGGCGTGGCGGCATCGTCGGATCGGACGAACCTGCTTGCAAGTTCAAGCTGGAAGAAACGGTTGGCCAGCCGCCCGAACGCGCCGTGAGCAACGTGCCAGCCAACTCAGCGCCCCAGCAGGTTCCGGATGGGACGAAACGGCTGCCGCTGATCCTTGCCCGATGCCGCGTCGCCTTTGCCAGAAGTGCTACCCGACGCCGCAAAATCGCACACCGACTCGCCCCGCCGTGCGCGAATCGCCGGCGCCAGCAGGGACCAGCCACCGGTCGCCGCGGCAATGCCCAGGTCGGCCGCCTGCTTGGCCGCACCCAGCGGATTGATGCTGAGTTCCGGCGCCTGCAACGGGCCGGCGAGCAGCAGCAGTTGGACGAGGTTGGCCGCCTTCAGGTCCAGGCCCTTCTTGGCCCGGGGCTGGAATGCGAGGCCGATGGTCTGCCGCACCAGATTGACCTCGCCATTGGCCGACACAGCGATTTGCGAAGTCTCCATGGCGATCGAATGGTCGATCGCCGCCACGCCGTTGCGCAGGGGCAGGCGCGCCACGATGCACTGGATCGTCAGATCCCGATGCGACACCGACTTTGGCAGCAGCGCTTCAAGGACACGCGCGACGATGTTCTGGTCGAGCGCGCTCGACTTGCCGGCCAGTGCGACGCCGCTCACCGTGAACAGTGCGTTGCCGGTTGCGGAGGC
Source organism: Variovorax rhizosphaerae (assembly GCF_037889975.1). Taxonomy (NCBI): domain Bacteria; kingdom Pseudomonadati; phylum Pseudomonadota; class Betaproteobacteria; order Burkholderiales; family Comamonadaceae; genus Variovorax; species Variovorax rhizosphaerae. Next base: position 74,531 of record NZ_JBBKZT010000027.1, read on the forward strand.
CGCGAGCTTCGCCGGCGTCTGGCCGACCATCACGAGTTGGAGGTCCAGGTTCGCGCGTCCGCCGACGAAATGCTTGACGTTGCCAGGCCCCATGGCATCGAGCACGTCGACGGAAAGCGACCGGGCCTCGACCTGCGCCTCCACCCGCGGCGCGGCGCCGGCACGTTGCGCGACCTTGAGTCGGGTGCGAACCGGCCCGTCCGCGAAAGTGAAATCCAGCCGGCCCACGTCGAGCAGGCCGTTCGTGTTGGTCAGCCGCGCGTTGAGGGCGGCAATGGGTGGCAGGCCGGGCACGTCCAACCGGTCGATCTTGAGGGCGATTTCCGCATCGATGGACGGCAGGTCTTCGAAGCGCAAGGGTGCGTCGCCGAACAAGGGCTTGGGTGTCTTCGCGGATGTCGAAGGGGCGGAGGCCGGTGCGGCATGGGCATACAGCCGGGCCAGGTCGAGGGTCGTTGCGGCAAGGTCCGCCTGCACCCGCAAGGGCTCGGTCTGCACGTCGACGCCCCCGGTGAACTGCTGTCCGGCCATGGACAAGGTCATCGACTCGGCATGCACAACCTTCGGCGTGAGGCTCATGGTCGCATCCACTTCCAACGGCATCGGCAATGCCGCTGCGGCCGACGCGAAATACGGCAGCACCGCGCCGGAGGTGACACGCAACGCGACCTTGCCGTTGAACGTGTTCGCACTCGCGCCATCGCCCAGCGCGCCCTGCGCGGAAAGCGATGCGCCCTCGGTGCTGAAATTCAACGCGAGCGGCCATTCGTCCGCGCCGCCAAGCAGTTTTGCGAGCGGCCCGGTGCGGCCTTCGATCTTCCAAGGCTGCTTGCCGAGCGTGACCGTGGCATTCAGCGCGTTGCCGTCGCTCTGCACGGCCAGGCTGAAGGAGTCGATGTCGAGCTGGCGCATGTCACCGCCCGTGCCGCCCTTGCCACCCTTCCCAGCGGGGTAGCGCACCCGCGCATCGGTCACGGTGACATGGTCGAGTGCCTGCAGGGACGAGCCGCCCTTGGGCGACGCCGCCGCTTGCTGGTGCGGCAATTGCCAGTTGAAGCGGCCCTTGCCGTCGGATTCGAGGTCGAGGTCCAGGCCCTTGACCTCGATGCTCAGGATGCGCAACTCGCGATGCAGCAAGTCCTGCAGCGACAACTCGAAGGCGACCTGGTCGGCATGCACCATCTGCGGCGCCGATGCCCAATCCGCATTGGCCAGGGAGATGTCGCGGGCCTCGACGGCAAGGGTCGGCCAGAGGCGGAACTTCAGCTCGCCGTCGATACGCAGCGCGCGCCCGGTGGCCGTGCTGGCATGCTCGGCGAGCAAGGCGGCAAGGCGTGCCGGCGGGAAAGCCTGCCGCGAGGCGACCAGTGCCCCGACGACGAGCAGGCCGAGGACGGCCAGCAGGATGCCGGCAATGCGAAGGAAGCGCCGCGCCGGGCCGCGAGTCTGTGCGGCAGGTGCAGCGCCCGGACTGCTAAGCACGAAGCATCGCGTTCAACTGGTCGACCACTTCCGCCCACTCGGCGTCCTCGTTGATCTCCTCGCGCAGGAACTGCGCCTGCCCCGGCGTCCAGAACGGCGCATCGGCCAGTGTCACGTCTGGCGCAAGCGGGCGATGCCCGGCGACGAATCGCTCGATGTCCGCCTCGTTGGCGCCGGGCAAGCCGAGTTGCGCGAACAGGGTCTGCAGGGTGTGAGGTGTCGTGTCCATGATCCCGCACTGTAAGCACGGAACCTGGAAATGACAAAGGCTTTGGCGAGCGCTTTCAGGCGATACCCATCAATACACGGCGTCGGGCCACAGGGACTCGCTCATGTCCGGCAACAGGGACGCCGCCAGCTTCTGCCCCACCTCGTCGAGCTCCACGGTCAATCCGCAGTCGCCGAACAGCTCCGAGGGGAACTCGACGTCCGCCATGATGCGAACGAAGGCGTCCACCACCGCGCGCTCGTCGGCTGTGGGCCCGACGGTCAGCTGGAGCCATTCGACGAGGGCGCGGCCCACACCCAGCCCGAGCAGATCCGCATAGTTCCTTGGCAAGGCCTCGGCCTCGAGCAGGCGGAGGGCCTTCTGCAACTCAAAGGGCGTCAGTCCGTCGCCGCCTGCCTTGTCGAGCATGGCGTACCTCATGTTGTCGCCGCCTGCGCTGTAGGGCATGACGCGCTCCATGGAAAGATTGCGGTCGTCGTCAGTGGCCCTCCTCAGGAATGCGGGCAGTTCGATGTCGCCGGTCGGACCTGCCATGACGTTCACCCTGGCCGCGTAGTTGCGCATGCGCGGGCTCATGGAACGCGTCGGCGCGGCGCGATGCGATGCGGCCACGGCCCCGGCACCGCCCCACCCCGCCGGCACCATCGGTGCGACCTGGTGCAGTTCCGGCATGTCCATGGCCTTTTCGCCATCCGCCCGGGCATGCACAAGCAGGAAGTTGGTGCCTGCGGTCACGAGTTGGTAGTCCACAGCCAGGGCGGCTGCGGCCTTCGTCTCGTCGCTGCCCTGCATTGCGTCGACGCGCACTGATGCAGCCAGCCTTGCCAGCACGTCCGTGGCCTCCGGCATTGGCGCGAACAGCACTTCACCGATCACCTCCCGAACCCCGTCAGCGCGCACACCCGTCAGGCGCACCGTGCCCGCCAGCGCCGCGGGCAACAGCGCGAACACGCTGACGGTGTCCGCATCGAACACAGCCGTGTCCAGCGCCGAGACCCAGCCCGGCCGCACCTCGCCAGGCCACTCGATGGCCATGCCAGTCACGCGTGGCGAGCGCAGCCGCGCAAACATCCGCAGCACCGCCGGTTCCACCACCTCGCCCGCGGCAACGAAATCACAGGCACCGCCAGTCGACTCCGCCAACCGGCGCAAGTGCGACTCCGCCGGGCTGCTGCCAACACCCACCGCAAAGACGCGATGCCCCGACTTCCGTGCCGCCGCGATGGTCGCGTCGATGCCATGAATCTCGCCATCGGTCACCAGCAACACATCGCCACCCTCGCCGGACGCGAGCGCGAAAGTGGAGGCCAACGCCGCTTCCATCTCCGTCCCGCCCAGATCCGCCTGCAGATCGCCCACCCAGCGTTGCGCCGCAAGCCGCGTCACCTCGGTCACCGCCCACAATCCGCGCGAGCGATGCTGCACCGTGCTGCCAAAGCGCGACAACGAGAACCGGTCCTCCGGCTGCAGTTGATGCACGATGGCCTGCAGCGCCCGCCGCGCCGCATCGATGCTGTCCCCCGCCATCGAGCCCGAGCAATCCACCAGCATCTTCACGGCCACATGGCGAGGCCCATTCCCCGCGATGCGCGGGCAAAAACTCGCCAGCGCCGCCACCTGCCCCGGCACGACCGCATCGATCCCCTGCACGCCGACGGCGTCCTGCGCCAATTCATCGACCACCAGCACGAAGTCCCTGTCGAGCGCCCCGCGCCGCGCCAGCGCGACGGTGAGCACGCCATCCCGCGTCGACACCGAAGTCGGATGGCTCGGCGAGGCCACCCGCGCCCGCGCCAAGTCGCCATGCACGCGCAGTGAAATATCGAACGGATATTCGGCCAGCACGTCGTGCACCGGCACCTGGTGCGGCTGCAGCCCGCCGTCTGCCACCGCGTTGCCGTAGCGCGGCGCAATGACCGTCGGCACCAGCAGACGCAGGCCGCGCTGTTCGAACTTCAGCAACTGCACATGGCGCAGGCGCACCGTGCACGACTCCCCTGCAGCAAGGTTGCCCAGGTTCAGGCTGTAGCTCTGGTCGCGGTTCTTCTCCAGCATGATGGCCGCATCGCCGGCGGCCAGCGTCTTTTCATACGTGGCCTCGGCTTCCTTCTTCTCGACCACGGTGCCCGACAGCTTCCTGTCGCCCAGCGTCACCTCGACCCCGAGCAGCACCGCGCCCCACGGCAGCGGAAAGGTGTAGACCACCTCGATGTGCGTGTCCGTCGGGTTGCTGAACCGTTGCTCCACCGACATCTCGAACAACGCACCGCGCACGTCTCCCTCGGCACGGACGCCCTCCAGCAGGACCGGCGCGCCGGTGCGACTCTTCAGGCAGGCAGCTTCTTGCAGTGATCGCATTGCTTTCATCCTTCTTGTTGTTGCGGGCCGGCATCGGCCTGCGTGATTTGCGCAAACAGCGCCATGACGCCCCTGGCGAGGCGACGCACCTGCTCCGGCGACAGACCGGCCCGCCCGGGCTCGATCACCAGCTCGATGCCGTCGGCCACCGTGAGATGGCTGCAGACCTCGATGGCGCCCGCGGCGCGCGGTCGTGGCGGCACGGGTGCCTCCGCGCCCTGGAGCAATTCCCTGATCCGATCCAGCGACACACCCGCCGCCGTCCACTTCTTGACAAGCAACAGTTGCTCGACCTGGCGCGCACCGTAGCGCGCGGCCCGCGTCTCGCCCTCGGGCCGGTCGACCAGGCCGATCTGCACGTAGTAGCGGACCGTGCGCGGCGGCAGGTCCACGAGCGCGCACAGGTCGGCCAAGGCGTGGCTGGGTGGGGCTGGATCTTGTTTCATACAGTTTATTATGACATTACTACTGTATTAAACAAGTGGCATGCCCCGATGCTCGATTCGGACGACGCGTCGGGTCGCGCACGGTTTGCCCTCTCGTCCTGCTTCCACGCAAGCGGAGCCGGATCCCAACGGCTGGGCCACATGGGAAGCATCGCCATCGCCGCCAACCAATTCCTGCGCCAACCCGGAGGCGTCGATGGCCGAATTCGCCCGGAAAAGCATCCGCATCAACGCCGTGTACCGGGGGTCATCCGAACCCCCATGGCCGCACGCTGGGCCGAACTGGATCCGGAATCGCCAGCACGCATCGCGGCGCCGCATCCCCTCGGACGGATCGGCGAGGCGGAGGAAGTCGCCGCGGCAGTGCTGTGGCTGTGCTCCGGCGACGCGTCCTTCGTGACCGGGATTGCCCAAGCCGTGGACGCGGATTCACAGCAGTCTGAGGCCCGTTGCCGACCCACGCGCGGCGGGCCTGCAAGCGCCAAGCGCACCAAAGGGCAATCGCGCCTGCACGCAGGCACATTGCGTGCCCCAGCGCCCTGCCGGATGATGCCCAACTCAGTGCCCACAGGCTCATGCGGCTGCGGGCGCTCTTCATCCCTACCCGAAAGGAGTACGCATGGCCAAGGCGAAAAGTGCGGCTGCAACAACGAAGCAACCGAACATCCTAGTGATCTGGGGCGACGACATCGGCATTGCCAATCTCAGCTGCTACACCCACGGCCTGATGGGCTACCAGACCCCCAACATCGACAGGCTGGCCGCAGAGGGCATGAAGTTCACCGACTCCTATGGCGAGCAGTCCTGCACCGCCGGGCGCTCGTCCTTCATCACCGGCCAGAGCGTCTACCGCACAGGACTTTCCAAGGTCGGCATCCCCGGCGCGCCCGTGGGCATGAACACCAAGATCGTCACCATCGCCGCGCTGCTCAAGACCAGGGGCTATGCCACCGGCCAGTTCGGCAAGAACCACCTCGGCGACCGCAACGAACACCTGCCCACCAACCACGGCTTCGACGAGTTCTTCGGCAACCTCTACCACCTCAATGCCGAGGAGGAACCGGAGATGTACGACTACTACCCGGAGAAGGACTTCCCCGACTTCAAGAAGCAGATCGGCCCGCGCGGCGTGATCCACTCCTGGGCCACCGACAAGGACGACGCCACCGAGGAACCGCGCTGGGGCCGCGTCGGCAAGCAGAAGATCGAGGACACCGGCCCGCTGAACGTCAAGCGCATGGAAACCTGCGACGACGAGTTCGTCGATGCCGCCAAGGACTTCATCGGCCGCCAGCACCAGGACGGCAAGCCCTTCTTCGTGTGGCTCAACACCACGCACATGCACTTCGTGACGCACACCAAGCCCGAGAGCATGGGCCAGGCCGGCCGCTGGCAGTCGCCCTACCACGACACCATGATCGACCACGACAAGAACGTCGGCCAGATGCTGGACTACCTCGACGAACTCGGCATTACCGAAGACACCTTCGTCATGTACTCGACCGACAACGGCCCGCATATGAACAGCTGGCCCGACGGCGCGATGACCCCGTTCCGCAGCGAGAAGAACAGCAACTGGGAAGGTGCCTTCCGCATCCCGATGATCGTGCGCTGGCCCGGCAAGATTCCGGCCGGCAGCATCTCCAACGGCATCGTGCAGCACCACGACTGGCTGCCCACCTTCCTCGAGATGGCAGGTGATCCGGACATCGTCGAGAAGTGCAAGAAGGGCTATGACGCGATCGGGCGAACCTACAAGAACCACATCGACGGTGTCAGCCTTCTGGGCCACATCACCGGCAAGGAAAAGGAGAGTCCGCGCAAGCTCTTCGTCTACATCAGCGACGACGGCGACATCCTCGGCATCCGCTACGACAACTGGAAGGTGGTGTTCATGGAGCAGCGCCTGCAAGGCACCATGGGCATCTGGGCCGAGCCCTTCATCGCCCTGCGACTGCCCAAGCTCTTCAACCTGCGAACCGACCCCTTCGAGCGCGCCGACATCACCTCCAACAGCTACTACCAGTGGTTCCTGTACCACGCGTACATCCTGTACGGCGCCTATGCCATCGCCGACAAGTTCGCTGCAACCTTCAAGGACTTCCCGCCGATACAGAAGCCCAACACCTTCACGATCGACGATGCGCTGGCGAAGATGTCGGAGGCCGCGGCGGGCGGGGGCTGATCAACCACAAGCCCGATGCGGAACTGGCCTCGGGCCGTCGCGGTGCCGTGGCCGCGCTGCCCGGCAAGCTCGAGCAGGAGGCCCCGATCCGGATTGCACAACTGCGGATCGAGGTGACCGATCCGAACGGACGGCAGGCGCTCCAAACGAATCCTTTTTGCCTCATTCGGTTGGGACAACGTGCTCGCGGGGGAGCCGCTGTCGGCTGGAACCCCAGCGGCAGCGGCAGCGCAGCTGCAGCCATCGTCGAAGGGTCGACGCGGGCAACAAAGTCCGCCGGCAGGCGTAGTGATTGTTGCTTCGCTCGCGAGTAGGATCGCTTCGCGTTTCAGTCGCTCACTGCCAAGTCGGCCGCACCTGGCTTCTTCGTGCGGGTCCACGCCGAGCATGGCTCTCGATTCACATATTGGAGTTTTCATGAATTCTCGAATTGCTGAACGGCCGTCGAACGGCCTGGCCCGCCTGGTGGGGCGACTCTCGTTGAGTGCCGCGCTGGCCGTGAGCCCTTTCGTTGCCAGCGCCCAGCAGGCCACCCCGGCGCAACGCCCCAACATCCTGGTCATCTTTGGCGACGACATCGGCTGGCAGAACGTCAGCGCCTACGGCCTGTCCACGATGGGCTACAAGACGCCGAACATCGACCGCATCGCCAGGGAAGGTGCGCAGTTCACCGACCACTATGCGCAACCGAGCTGCACGGCGGGCCGCGCCGCCTTCATCACAGGTGCACTGCCCATCCGCAGCGGCATGACCACCGTGGGCCTGCCCGGTGACAAGCTTGGCTTGAAAAAGAGCACCCCGACCCTGGCCGATGTCATGAAGACCCAGGGCTACCGCACCGGGCAGTTCGGCAAGAACCACTTGGGCGACAACAACGAACACCTGCCTACCGTGCATGACTTCGACCAGTTCTATGGCAACCTCTACCACCTCAACACGCAGGAAGAGTCCGAGCAACGCGACTACCAGGCCATTGCCAAGAACTACCCGGGCGGCCTGGAAGCCTTCGAAAAGAAGTTCGGCACCCGAGGCGTGCTCGACTGCGTGGCCACCGCCGCCGACGACGCGACGGTCGATCCCCGCTTCGGCAAGGTGGGCAAGCAGAGGTGCACCGACACCGGCCCGCTCACGCGCAAGCGCATGGAGGACTTCGATGCCACGGAAGTGATACCGCGCGCCGAGAAGTTCATGGGCGATGCCAAGTCCGCCAACCAGCCGTTCTTCGTCTGGCTGAACACGAGCCGGATGCATCTCTACACGCACCTGTCGGACAGGGACCGCTACCTGGCCGAGAAGTTCACCAGCGAAGCCGACATCCACGGCAGCGGCATGATGCAGCATGACCGTGACATCGGCCTGGTGCTCAAGTGGCTGGACGAGCAAGGCCTGGCGCAGAACACCATCGTCGTCTACACCACCGACAACGGCCCCGAGCATTCCTCATGGCCCTATGGTGCGACGACACCGTTTCGTGGCGAGAAGATGACCACGTATGAAGGCGGCGTCCGCGTTCCGGCCATGGTGCGCTGGCCCGGCAAGATCCCGCCCGGTCAAATGCTCAACGGCATCCAGGATCACACCGACCTGTACGTGTCGCTTGCCGCCGCAGCGGGCGCGCCAGACGTGGCCGACCGCTTGAAGCAGTCGAACAAATGGTTTGTCGACGGCCTCAACAACCTCGACTACTGGACCGGAAAATCCACCGAATCGGCACGTGACTTCGAGATCTTCTACATCGAGTCCCAAGTCACCGCGGTGCGCTACGGCCCGTGGAAGTGGCACTTCAGCACCAAGGAAAACTATTACGGCAACATCGTCAAGCGCGCGATGCCGTTGGTGTTCAACGTCCGCATGGACCCGATGGAGAGCTATGACTCCATCGACTCCTACGGGCATCTGTTGCAGAAGGTCTCGTGGCAGTTCGCACCCATCAACGAGCGCCTCGGCGCGCACATCAAGAGCCTGCAGGAATTCCCCCCGGCGCAAGGCTCGAACACTTTCGATGTGTCGAAGATCATCGAGGACGCTGTCAAGAAGGGGCAGCAGTGAGCCTGCAATGAACGATGCCGGGCGAGGCCCGGCATCGTGAGGGTTGCGCTCTGATGCAACCCGAATCGCCTCGGGGTTGCGTGTGGGGGATCGGGCGCTTCCAGCCGTGGAACGACCTGCAGGCGTCACGCCCCGGGTCGCGCTGGATTCCCGGAGCGCGCGCCTGACATTCGTCAGTACGCGCCGAACGTGACGGTACTGACGGCGCCTCTTGCGACGCTCAGGCGCTGACCTTTTCCTTCTGTTCGAGGGCAGCCTTGTAGAGCGAGTTGCGCGGTTGCGCCATCACGCGGCGCACCATGGGTTCGAACTCTTCCATCGGCATGAACTTGGCGTTGCAGTCGAACGCCGGGTTGTCGTAGAGCTCGATGAACTCGGCGGTGCGCGTGTAGTTCGGGTTGTCCTTGAAACGGTCGCGCATGTCGCGGTCCATGCCCAGGTGGTGGAAGAAGTTGTAGCCTTGGAACACGGCATGGTTCTGCACCATCCAGTGGTTCTCTTCAGAGATGAATGGCTTCAGGATGGCGGCGGCGATGTCCGGATGGTTGAAGGTGCCGAGCGTGTCGCCGATGTCATGCAGCAGGGCGCACACGATGTACTCCTCATCGCGGCCATCGCGTGCGGCCAGGGTGGCGGTCTGCAGGCAGTGCGTGTAGCGATCGACCGGGAAGCCGCCGTAGTCGTTCTCGAGCAGGCGCAGATGCTTGATCACGCGATCAGGCAGCGTCTTGGAAAAATCGGCGAAATCGCTACGGATGACCTGCCATTCGGCAAAGGTACTGTCTTCCATGCGGGTGAATGTGGCACGTTGGTTCATTTGGAGGTCTCCAGAGTGGGGTAATTGGTATTGTTGGGCGACGTCCCGTCGAAAGGCCCGACCCTGCAGACGGCAGGCCAAGGCGGCGGCTCGCATGCCATCATAAAGGGCAGCATGCGCGCGCGATGACGCCAATGGACGCCTTGCCGGCGACGGCAGGACGGCAGTCGGCAACCGACTACCCGGACTCGCCTCGAACGGTGTTTACTTGATCAGGAACTTGAACACCCGATCGGCGAACTTGCCGTACGGGGGCATCATGAACTTCATCGAAGTGAAGCGCGCTTGATAGAAAACCGGGCGCATCTTCGAGAAGGTCTCGAAGCCTTCATGGCCATGGTAGTGGCCCATGCCGGACTCGCCGACACCGCCAAAAGGCAGGTCGTGCTGGCCGACGTGGAACAGCGCATCGTTGACCGACACGCCACCCGACATCACCCGGTCCAGCACCGTCTGGATCACGCGCTTGTCGTAGCTGAACGGATACACCGCCAACGGGCGTGGCCCGGCATTGATGGTGTCGATGACCGTGTCCAGCCGCGCGAAGGTGCGGATCGGCAGGATCGGCCCGAAGATCTCGCGCTGCATCAGTTCGCAGTCTTCCGGTGCGTTGAACACGATGTGCGGCGCGATCTTGCGGATGCTGCGGTCATAGGCCTTGCCCGGCACCAGCTGCACCACCGTGGCGCCGCGCGAACGCGCT